>DAHXKG010000009.1 GCA_027366525.1 candidate division FCPU426 bacterium | reverse complement strand
CATAATTTTCTTATAAGCCTCTGTGCGATAACTAAATTCAAACTCGAAGCTACAAGAAACGGCTCTACTTTCATATTGATAAGTCTGGATATCGTGGACGACGCGTTATTGGTATGAATAGTCGAAAGGACCAGATGCCCGGTAAGCGCTGCCTTTATTGCAATCTCGGCGGTTTCTAAATCTCTTATTTCGCCGACCATTATAATATCAGGATCCTGCCTTAAAAAAGAACGGAGTCCGGCTGCAAAAGTTAATCCAATGCCCGATTTTGTGTTCACCTGATTAATCCCCGGAAGACTATATTCCACTGGGTCTTCCACGGTTGAAATATTCACATCCGGATTATTAATAAAATGTAAAGCCGTGTAAAGCGTTGTTGATTTGCCAGAACCCGTGGGACCCGTAATCAATACGAGCCCATACGGTTCCGTAATGGCTTTTTGAAACTTCGGCAAAATCTCTTCTTCAAACCCTAATTGCGGTAAATCTAAAGTTAAATTCGTGGAATCCAAAATGCGCATGACAATCTTTTCGCCAAACTGGATCGGACAAATGGAGACCCTCAGATCAATTTCTTTGCCTAAAACTTTAACTTTAATACGTCCATCTTGTGGTAAGCGGCGTTCTGCAATATCCAAGGAAGCCATGATCTTGATACGCGAAGCGACTGCAGCTGACAAGTGTTTCGGTGGCGATTGCACTTCATGTAAAACACCATCAATACGATAGCGACATCGAAAGGTTTTTTCATAAGGTTCCAAATGGATATCGCTCGCTCGAGATCGAACCGCTTCGGTAAGAATCAAATTTACTAAGCGTATCACTGGTGCATCTTCGCCTGCTGCTGCTAATGTTGAAATATCAATTTCTTGTTCTTTATCATTCACAACTTCTAAATTATTTTCTTCGCCCATTGAACTAAGAATTTCTTGCATATCATTCCCAGCGACAAACCCGGACGAAGTTCCGGAAGCTCCTGCGCCATAGTACTTCACTTGCAAGGTTCGAATGTCGGCCTCACTTGAAATGACTGGCTCCACTTCCAATCCCGTCATCATTTTGATGTCATCAATTGCAAATACATTCAAGGGATCCGCCATGGCTACTGTCAATTTTTGACCTTGCTTATTGATTGGAATCAGACAATGATTAATCGCTAAAGATTCTGGAATTGAAAAAATAATTTCGTTCGCAATGGTCAACATTTCATTTAAATTCACGTGCGGAATACCCAATTGGGTTCCGACAAATGCCATAATCACGTCTTGAGTCACATACCCTTGACTAATAAGAATTTTTTCTAGCCGACCGCCCTTTAATTTTTGTTCATGTAACGCTTCTTGAAGTTGTTCGTCGGTAATAATACCTTCATCTACCAGCATCTCGCCTAGACGCTTTTTCATCGATTCAGCCATAGCTATCCTTTAACTATCACTTTAACTTTTCCAAAGTATCTTTATAACAGTATAGAACATTTAATTACGGAAAATCCAAAAAAAATTATTATTATACTTTATTAAATCTGTGGCGTGATTTTAAAAGAGCCTGATACATAATTGGTTTCGGGGCCTTCTGCCGGGTCCAGTATTCAAAAGAAAGCATGCCTTGATAAAGCAACATTAAAAGCCCATCTAACGTTTTTAAATGGTTCATTTGAGCTAATCTTAAAAACTCAGTTCGATGGTGATAAATTAAATCCACCGCCAGACTTCCCGGTTGCGCCTTTGTCAATCGAATCGGCGATGGGTCGTTTTTATTTAATCCCAACGAGGTGGCTTGAACAATCATGTCATAGCGATGTAATTGTTTTTCGGCCTCCGGAATATCCAAGCAAGCAATCTCACATGTTTTTGAATACGTCTGAAGCTTTCTTTTTAATTCAACGGCCTTGGCCGTGGTGCGATTGGTAATGTGGACGCGCTTTGCGCCTTCAAGAACCAATGCGCTCGCTACCGCCCGCGCACTACCTCCAGCCCCCAGGATTAATACTTGCAATTGCGATATTTTTTTTCGATAAGAACCTAATGATTTTAAAAAACCTTCTCCGTCGGTTGTCGTTCCATAAAGTGCACCTCGAGGATTTTTAAAACAGGTATTTACGCTCTGTAACCGATGCGACCAAGGGCTCAACTGATTCAGATAACGACCAACTGCTTCCTTATAAGGAACTGTAATATTGGCTCCTCGAACTTGGGGTAATTTTAATAGCTCCACACCCAATGCAATTTGTTCGGGTTTTAATAAAATCGATGAATATTTCCACGGGAGCCCCAGTGCTTTAAAAGCCGCATTATGCATTGCAGGCGATAAAGAATGATGTACTGGATTTCCAAACAAAAAAACATACGATTGGGAAGATTTTGAAATTGAATTTAACCGATGATGAATGCGATCCATAATTTCCATTTTATTGGCTTAATAGACAATGATATGCATAAAAAATCATTGACACGGCTACAATCCCCGCCGTTTCCGTTCGCAAAATAGGAGTTGGTAAGTGTACCACCTCAGCCTGCAATTGCATGGCTTGATGGATTTCTTCAGGATCCCATCCTCCTTCGGGCCCTATTAAAACAAGAATTTTTTGAGCTGTTGGATGATGCTGGAGAGTCGCACTTAAATCGAGGGCTTGATGTTCATAAGGCATCAAAACTAAATCATAATTCTTAAAATATTTTAAAAATTCAAGGAATTTTATCGGCAAATTCAGATTCGGAACCTGATTCCGACGACATTGTCGACATGCTTCAATAATAATTTTTTCAAGTCTTTTTTGTTTACCCTGCCATGACTCAACATCGGGTCGAGAAACTGTTCGACGCGTTACCAGGGGAAAAAAGGCGTGAACTCCAACTTCAACCCCTTGCCTTAAAATTAAGTCCATCTTGGTTGACCGCGGGAGGCTCTGAGCCAAGTCAACTTCCAATAAATCAGGCTTAGCGGCTTGGATCGACTCTACAACTATTTTGCTAAACATCGAGTCAATCTCGACAATTCTTAAATTGTACGTATTTCCCAAAGCATCAAATCCATTTAAAAAATCACCCGTTCGCATTCTTAATACGGAATAAAGATAATGCGTTACATTTAATTCCAACGAAAGAACTTCATTAATTTGAGAAGCTCGATTTAAAAAAATCCTTGATTTCACAACGCTCTATTCTTTTTTCCGTGAAAAAAGATCCTTAACTTTAGATAAAAATTCAGCAATCCCTGGAGTATTGGAGGTCTCCATCAGAGCCTTGAAATCTTCTAAATGTTTTCGTTGTTTCACGTTTAAATTAGTCGGTGTTTCAACACGAATGGTCACTAATTGATCGCCTTGACCTCCACCTTGGGGGTTTTGAAACCCTTTTTGACGCAAACGAAAAACTTTTCCACTTTGTGTTCCTGCAGGAATTTTCATTTTTACCGGCCCTGTCAACGTTGGAACTTCAATTTCATCACCTAAAGCCGCTTGAATAAACGTAATTGGTATTTCACAAAGCAAATCCTGCCCCTCGCGCTGAAAAAATGAGTGAGGTTCAACATGTAAAACAATATAAAGATCGCCTGGACTGCCCCCATGAATGCCCGCTTCTCCCTCTCCACGAATTCTCAACCGCGAGCCTTCATCCACACCGGGTGGAATTTTGACGGTAACAACCCGCTCGCGTTCAATTCGTCCTTCACCATGACATGTGGTACAAGGACTTCCAATAACCTCGCCTTCCCCTCGACATCGATCGCACGTTCGGGCCATCGTAAAAATGCCTTGTGATACTCGAAGCTGACCGGTCCCATGACAAGTAGGACAAACGGACTTCCCGGATCCCGGCTTAGCACCTGTTCCATGACAAGTATCACATTGATTTAATTTTTTGATTCGAATTTCCTGAGTCAATCCAAAAGCCGCTTGTTCAAACGTTAATCGCAAATCATATGCCAAGTCTTCTCCCGTTTGAGCGGCTCGGCCTCCCCGCTTAGAACGACGCCCCCCAGAAAAGAAGCTTTCAAAAGCACTCCCAAACAAATCTTCAAAATCAACTCCAGAAAAATCTTGGGCATGAAAGCCCCCGGATCCGAATCCAGCACTATTGGCCGCTTCATGGCCGAATTGATTATACGTTTCGCGTTTCTTGGCGTCGGAAAGCACCTCATAGGCTTCATTAATTTCTTTGAATTTTTCTTCAGCTGATTTATTGCCCGGATTAGCATCGGGATGGTATTTTTTGGCTAATCCTCGAAATGCTTTTTTAATCTCATCTTCTGATGCATTCCGTGCAACGCCTAAAACCTCATAATAATCACGCTTAATCGCCACAATGATTCCCTTTTCTTAATCATATTAATCTACGTTAACTCTTTTAATCATAAAACATTTATTGGATGCAGAAAAGTGTTAATTTTATCTCAAAAATTTAAGATTCAATTTTAAAATTTTCAAGCCACACAATTTGTCACCTCGTTATTGCCATTTTTCGACCAACAATAAATTATCAACTGGTATATATCATATTTTTGGGTGAAAAATGGATAAAAAATCAATAAATACCTTGAGAATCTTTGGAGTTGTGTTTAAACTAACAGCTGTTTCTTAAATTAAACTCTTCATCTCACAAAAAAATTTATTGTGTGAGATTCTTTAAGGAGGCATTCATGCCGTATGTGATTACTGAAAAATGTTTAAGCGAAGTCTATGCGCAATGCGTTGATGTTTGTCCGGTCAACTGTATCCACCCTGGGGATTACCAAGGGAAACCTTTTATGGTCATTGATCCAGAAGAATGTACCGAATGCACCAGTTGTTTTTCCGCTTGTCCAATTGGGGCGATTGTTGAGTCCGTTGATAAAGACCCAGTTTTTGCCAAAATTAACGCGGAACTCGCACCAAGTTTTAAAAACAATTCGCCAGTTCCAACCCGCCCGGCCAACGACCCACCGCATCGACCCGATAATAAGCTTGTCAATTAATCTTCCTTAGATGGAAGTCAAGCGGAAGGTTTCAAATTCCTCTTGACTTCCATTCCTTTTTTGAAACTAGTTTAAATTTTCTGGTAGATTTCGGATCCCTTTTCGTGAAAAGTCTTGGACATTTCTTTCATGCCCTCTTGAAAAATTTTTTCAGTTTCGATTTTTTGGGCTTGGGCATATTCCCGAACATCTTGGGTAATTTTCATACTACAAAACTTCGGTCCACACATGGAACAAAAATGAGCCAGTTTAGATCCTTCGGCGGGCAGCGTTTCATCGTGATAACTTTGCGCCATTTCAGGATCCAATGAAAGATTAAATTGATCCTCCCAACGAAATTCAAATCTTGCCTTTGACAAAGCATTATCCCAGATCTGAGCCGCGGCATGGCCTTTGGCTAAATCGGCCGCATGCGCCGCAATTTTATAAGCAATCACGCCCGATCGAACATCATCTTTATTGGGAAGTCCCAAATGTTCCTTGGGAGTGACGTAACATAACATCGCACACCCAAACCAACCAATCATGGCGGCTCCAATGGCACTCGTAATATGATCATAGGCGGGTGCAATATCCGTTGTTAAGGGACCTAATGTATAAAAAGGAGCCTCGGCACACTCATGGAGTTGTTTTTCCATGTTTTCTTGAATGCGTTGCATGGGAACGTGTCCGGGACCTTCAATCATGACCTGAACATCCTGTTTCCAGGCTCGTTGTGTTAATTCCCCTAATGTTTTTAGTTCCGCAAACTGGGCCTCATCATTGGAATCTTCAATTGATCCTGGACGCAGTCCATCGCCTAAACTAAAAGAAACATTATAGGTTTTCATAATGTCGCAAATTTCATCAAAATGTGCATAAGCAAAATTTTCTTGATGATGGGCTAAACACCATTTGGCATGAATCGAACCACCACGAGATACGATGCCCGTCCTACGCTCGGCCGTCAACGGAATATATTTCAAAAGAACGCCGGCATGAATTGTAAAATAATCCACTCCTTGTTCCGCTTGTTCAATTAATGTCGCTTTAAAGATGTCCCATGTTAAATCTTCCACAGTACCATTCACCTTTTCGAGCGCTTGATAAATAGGAACGGTGCCAATGGGAACTGGGGAATTTCGAATAATCCATTCACGTGTTTCATGAATTTTTTTCCCGGTGGATAAATCCATCACCGTATCACTCCCCCAACGAATGGCCCAAATCAACTTTTCAACTTCTTCATTAATTGAAGAAGTAATGGCTGAATTTCCAATATTGGCATTGATTTTAACAAGAAAATTTCGTCCGATAATCATCGGTTCCAACTCAGGATGATTAATATTGGACGGGATAATGGCACGTCCACGCGCAATTTCTTGCCGGACAAACTCCGGAGTAATTTCCTTAGGCATTCCAGCTCCAAAGTTTTCGCCTGCATGAATTTTCCCGTTGTCTTTACGCTGCTTGTTCAAACTGAGGTTTTCACGCAAAGCGACAAATTCCATCTCTGGTGTAATCATCCCGTTCCGGGCATAATGCATTTGTGAAACATTTTTTCCATTTCGAGCACGCCAAATCTTTTGTTTAGAAAAAGTCCACGCATGAATCGGTGCGGGGCACGACTCAATGTCGGACTCGAGATAAAATGCATCGCGCCAAGGAGACAACCCCTTTTGAATTTGAATGTCATACTGAGCTTCTGTATACGGTCCACTGGTATCATAAACATACAGCGGATCATTCACTTCCAATCCCTGTTTGCTTTTCGTTGGCGTCAATTGAATTTCACGCAATGGCACATGTATCGGATATAACGTGCCATGTTGGTATCTTTTTTTAGAACCAGGAATTCCTTTCGATTTGATCTCAACATTCTGGGCTGTTTCCATAAAAAAACCTTTCTTCAATAATTTAGTCGATAAAATATTTGATAACCAGCATAAACATATTTACCATGAAATTCAATCGTCATCCGCACGCGCCTCAGCAGCCACTTAATGCTTATAAACTTGTGGTATTGCTAATTCTTCAATCGCATAACATTGATAACGTATTTTTTTAAAATCCATCCAAACGGGCGAATGCGCTAATTTAGAAAATTCTTCTAAGGACCGAAGTGATTCTTGCGCTCGTTTCAAATTGGCCACAAAGAGATTCCCGGTCGTCTTTCGCGTCTGTTCGGTTTTAATCGCGGACGATTTCCCAAAATCTTTTAAAACATCTCGCGCTTGAATGCGAAGGATTGACGCTTTAAACAGTTTTTTTTCCGCCACGGTTGTGGCATGTCGAATTTTTTTTAATCGTTCCAGCAAAATAGGATCGTCCCAAACAAAACGTGCAATGTCCTCCGCCACACGCAATCCTTCTCGCGTTCGATTACAGTTAGCGTCTAAAACCCTCCAAATTTTTTTGGAGATTGGCGGACCTGACGATTTCAAGGAATTATCCTTACCCCATGATTAATAAAAGTTAACGCTTGTGTTTTTTGGGGAACAAAACGGCTTTGCGTCGCTTGTCATTCTTCGGTGGCAGTGGTTTGGGTTTCGTAGTCGTTAAGGCCACGGGGGCCGGTGAGGATTTTATAGAATTCTGCACGATTGCACCGATTGGATGCTCTGGATTTTTAGGAAACAATGGCACTTTCACTTTAACCGCTTTCCCTTTTTTAGCTGATAGCGTCGTTGCTTTATATTTCTGGCCTGATTCTTCCATTTTTTTATTTTTAGAATAATCGGCACATATAAAAACGGGATCCTTGCTATCTTTTAAAAATGGAACTTCATACACTTTATTAACTTTGCAACAAAAATCTATTTCTTTTTCTAAACCGGCTTGAATTAATTCTTTTCCTTCCGGCGATTGTTTAAGAAGTTCTAATAAACGTCCTTGCCACGGGCGATATGCGCCTCGAGCTTTAACCGCCGTTTCTGCAAATTCTAAATCAATCCCTCCTCCAACCGTACTCGTGAAAAAATCCACCATCATCCCTGCAAATGCATGATCCGGTAACGAGACCGAGTTATGATAACCCGCTTCGACAATAACAACATCCCGCCTGTTTTTTAAACATTGTTCATATACCGCCGATAGATTTAAAAATGACCCGAGTAATACATGCTTCGCATTTTGAACCCATTTCAGACCTGCGGCTTCTGGAGCCACCAGACTAATATATTTTTTTTTGACTTTTTCTCGCCGTGATTCCAATAGTGAAAAAGCCATGTGAAAACCTGGGTATTTTTGTGCATTCTTTGATCCACTCAGAAGAATTTCAGATGATTTCAAATGCGATACCTTTTTTGGGGCTTCTAAAACTTCCGCACTGGTATACACCGCTTGAACGCCGTGATAAAAATAAAGCGATACTAAACTTGAAAATCTCAATACATCAACCCAAACGACCGTCGCATTTTGAATCGTGGAATTTTTTACATTTTCAGGATTTGAATAAACCGTTATTTTCACAATTTTCCTTTATTAATCTGCTTATTTTGATTCTGAAGAAACCGCATGGTTTTTCTGAGCTTGAAAATATTTTTCAATGAACCGAGTGGAGTAATGCCCTTTTTGAAAACTTTCACTTCTTAAAATATTTTTAAGAAATGGAATGGTGGTACGAATGCCATCAATGACGGTCTCATCCAATGCCCGAAGCATTCGGCGGATGGCCTCATCGCGCGTATGGCCATAGGCAATCAGCTTCATTAAAAGTGAATCATAATACGGCGGCACTCGATATCCCGTATAAATATGCGTATCCACTCGAATGCCGGTTCCACCCGGTGCATGATAGTTCACAATCAAACCGGGTGATGGACGAAATGAATTTTCTGGATCTTCGGCATTAATCCGGCATTCCAGGGCGTGTCCCCGAGGATTAAAAACACGTTTCGATAATGAAAGTTTGGCTCCACTTGCAATCAAAATCTGTTCTCGAACTAAATCAATATCCATCGTAATTTCCGTTACGGGATGTTCTACCTGAATTCGTGTATTCATTTCCATAAAATAAAAATTTCCATTTTTATCCATCAAAAATTCAATGGTTCCCGCCGAGGTATAATTGGCTTCTTTAGCTAATTTATAGGCATAGCGTTCTAATATTTTCCGATGTTTTGAACTTAAAATCGAACACGGCGATTCTTCAATCAATTTTTGATGCAAGCGCTGAATGGAACAATCGCGCTCCCCCAAGATCACAATATTGCCATGCTCATCGCCAAGCAATTGCACTTCCACATGGCGGGGTTCTTCGACATATTTTTCAATATATACCTCGGGATTTCCAAAGGCTGCTTCAGCTTCTGTTCGAGCCGCCTGAACGGCTTGCGTTAGAGAAATGTTGGTATGGGCTATTCGCATCCCCCGCCCTCCTCCCCCTGCTGATGCTTTGATGATCACGGGATACCCAATTTTTTTTGCAACTTCGACGGCATGCTTCTCATTTTCAATGGGACCATTGCTCCCGGCATTGGTTGGGACTTTAGCTCGTTGCGCTAAACGAATCGCTTGGACCTTATCGCCCATCATGCGCATAACTTCAGGTTGCGGGCCAATAAATTTAATACGGCAACTTTGACATACCTCAGCAAAATGTGAATTTTCAGATAAAAATCCATATCCGGGATGAATAGCCTCTGCATCTGTTATTTCCGCTGCTGAAATAATGGCCGGAATATTCAAATAGCTTTCCTTGCTTGGGCCTTTTCCAAGGCAAACACTTTCATCGGCTAAATGAACATGCAGCGCATTCGCATCGGCCGTGGAATAAACTGCAACTGTTTTGATTCGAAGATCCTTGCATGCCCGAATAACCCGAACTGCGATCTCGCCGCGATTAGCTATTAAGACTTTATTAAACAAAGTTCCCTTCTTTAAATTTAAGTTATTTCTTTTTTTATCTTGAAAATTTTATTTAGGATCAATAATAACCAGTGGTTGTCCAAATTCGACTGGATGCCCATTCGGCACTAAAATTTTTACAACTCGTCCCGCAATTTCAAATTTGATTTCATTCATTAATTTCATGGCTTCAATAATTCCTAATATCTGTCCTACTTGAACTTCATCGCCTTCATTGATAAAAGGCTTGGCGTCGGGTGAGGGTGACCTATAAAACGTCCCCACCATTGGAGATTCAATTTTAACTGTTTTATCATCTGGCGGTTTATTCTCTGGAGCCGAAACCGTGTTCTCGGCCGAAGCACTGGGAACAGCCATCGGGATATTCGCCCCCCCTAAGGGCATATGAACCGGCATTGGTATTCCATTAGGACCGCGTCGTAAATAAATCTTAACGTGATCTTGCTCAAAATGGAGTTCGTATAGTTCCGAACTATCCATTAGCAAAATAGCATCCTGAACCATTTTTAGTTCTGGACAAACCTTGACATAGCTTTGCTTTTTTTTAGCCTTGGATTTCAATGATTTTTCCGAGGGTGCTTTATCTGAATTCGGTGATGCCATAGATCTCCTCGCTATAGAAATTAATCTTCTAAACTCGTTCTAAATATTCACCCGTACGTGTATCCACACGAATGGTATCGCCTTCATTGATAAACAATGGAACTTTGATTGATGCGCCACTTTCTAGCTGAACCGATTTGGTTGCCCCTGAAACCGTGTCACCCTTAACCCCAGGCTCACAAACCGTAATTTTCAAATCAACCGTTATAGGCAATTTAATGCTTACAGGGCGCGATTTATAGAAAATGATCTCGACCGACATTTCAGGTTTTAACCACTGTGATTGCTCCCCAACATCGTCTTGGGTTAATTCCATTTGTTCATATGTTTCTAAATCCATAAATACAAATTTATCATTTTTTTTATATAAATATTGCATTTCCTTTTCTTCAATAGAAGCTTCCGGCACTTTCTCCCAGCTGTCTAGTGTTTTATCGGTCACTGTTCCCAATTCGACATTTTTAAGCTTTAATCGAACAAAACCACCGCCTTTGCCTGGTTTAACGTGCTGATACGAAGTTACTCGATAAAGAATGCCATCAAATTCAACCATATTTCCGGGGCGTAAGTCATTTGCGGTTTGCACAATTTCTCCAAAATATATTAAATTTCAAAAACGTTTAAATTTCGAATTGCAAGGATGCTTATTCTAAGCAAAGGTAGCTGGCTTGTCAAACAATCTTCAATACAATCATCAAAAAACCTTAATTTTGAATTGTCTTTTATTCCATATTTTTAATTGAAGTTTTTAAATTCAATTCTTTTGCGATCCATTTTTTAAAATATTAAATTTGATAATTTTATAGTCTTTACAGCCTTCTATGCTTATAATCCGCAAGTAGACATAAAACTGAATGCATTTTAATGCGCTGAACATCATTAAAATTATCATGACAAATAATTAAAGGATTACTTGAATGTGCGGCATTGCCGGATTTACACAATTTAAACAAGGCGCACCATTAAGAATGGATGATCTCCACGCCATGGTTCAGACTTTACAACACCGGGGCCCAGATGATGAAGGCTACTATTTAAAAAAATTAACGGGTTTAGGTATGCGTCGACTTTCAATTATCGATCTTCCTGGAGGAGGACAACCCATTTCAAATGAGCGCGGAAATGTTTGGGTTGTTTTTAATGGAGAAATTTATAATCATCAAGAACTAAGAACGCAACTAACAAAATGTGGACACTTTTTTAAAACCCAATCTGATACCGAAGTCATCGTGCATGCCTATGAAGAATATGGTGATGCCTTTTTAAATCATTTAAGAGGGATGTTTGCTTTGGCGATTTGGGACGAGGTTTTCCAAAAACTCCTGCTCGCCAAAGACCATTTGGGAGTTAAACCCCTTTACTATACGACGGCTGATGGCTCACTGCTCTTTGCATCTGAAATTAAGGCGTTACTTCAAAATAAGGCTGTTCTACGCCAACGCCAAATAGATCCCAAGCAGATTGTTACACTTCTAACCCTGCAATATGTTCCAGCCCCAGATACCTTATTTAAAAATATTCGAAAATTACTACCCGGCCATTACTTAATCTGCCAAAGCGGAAAAATCTTGACAAAACAATATTGGGAAATTCCTGATTTTATATCGTCTCCAACACCGATCCAGGAAGCAGAAGCCGTTGAACAACTTCAATATAAGCTTTTTTCCAGTGTTAAAGAACAAATGCTTGCAGATGTCCCGGTAGGGGCTTTACTGTCGGGCGGTATTGATTCGTCCATGATCGTAGCTGCTATGACCCATCAGTTCCATCGATCGGTTCGGACCTATACCGTCGGGTTTGAAGGTGAAAATGAATTTAATGAAGTTCATTATGCCCGAAAAATTTCTAAATTCTTTAAAACTCAACATCAAGAACTAATCCTCCAACCCTCGATGCTGCCAGAACTCCTTCCACGACTTACCAAATATTTAGATGATTTAATTGTCGATCCGGCATCCATTCCTACTTTTTTAGTATCACTCCTGGCACGCCAGGAAGTAAAAGTTCTTTTATCCGGCGAAGGAGCCGATGAATTATTTGGAGGCTATCGACGCTATGCCTTGGATTCACTTTCACACCCGGTTCAAAAAATTCCCCTCTCAATTTTAAACCTTGCGCATCGATTGCTTCGGCATCAATCGCGTTTCCGATCCCAGCAAGCCTTAGAAGCATTACAAAAATCAGATTGGAACAAAAGACATTTAGCTTGGGTTCGATTATGTCCCCTAGATTTATTAGAAACCATTATTGGAAACACGCTCAAATATGAACTCGATCAAGAATTTAATCCGTTTACCGTTTGGGCTGATAAAAGTCAAACCGTGGTTCAAGATACTTTGCATCAATC
Organism: candidate division FCPU426 bacterium; assembly: GCA_027366525.1. Classification (GTDB taxonomy): domain Bacteria; phylum Oederibacteriota; class Muellerivitia; order Muellerivitales; family DAHXKG01; genus DAHXKG01. The sequence goes on along the minus strand of DAHXKG010000009.1, from coordinate 82,992 downwards.
CCTCTTTCTAGATTTGAAAACCTGGCTGCCAGACGATTTATTGGCAAAAGTCGATCGAATGAGCATGGCGGCTTCTTTAGAAGCCCGCGTTCCTTATTTAGATCATCGGTTAGTTGAATTTGTTTTTAAACTTCCGGCTAATTTAAAAATCCGAAACTTTAATCAAAAATATATCCTCAAACAAGCCGCTCGCAAGTATTTACCCGCTTCGATTATTCAGCGATCCAAAATGGGGTTTGGAGTTCCTTTAGCTGCTTGGTTTCGAAATGAATTAAAACCATTATTATTAGATACACTGAATGAGGATACTTTGAAACGTCGTGGGTGGTTTGATCCCGAGGCTAGTCAACGTCTGATTCAAGAACATTTGAAAGGCCATGCCGACCATCATCTTCTCATTTATGGAATGTTGCTCCTCGAATGGTGGCAGCAACATTTTTTAGACATGGCTTAATGCATCACCCATTTTATCAAGGAGATTTCAAGGGTTATTATCAAGTGATGAATCCGCCTTTGCTTTTAATCCCAAAAAAACTTCTTTGTGATCTTCCTCTATATACCTTAGACTAACCCGCAAAATATCACTGCGTGTAATGATACCCATAATTTTTTTGGGGTTCTTATTCGAAACAACCGGAAGCCGCCCAATTGAATAAAAAGCCATCCGTTTTGCAATACTACGGCAAGATTCTGTTGGTTGTGCCACAATCGGTTTTGAATGGATCAATTGAGATAAGGGTTTGAAATGATTCTTCGGTGTTTTTACAAGCTCCAGAACATCTGAGGCTGTTAGAATACCCAACAAACCATTATGTGCATCCACCACTGGATATCCCCGATGTTTTTGATTATGACTAAAAAACTGTTCCTGAACCTTCCTTAAATGCAAAACACCTGGGATAACTTCCACATGGGGAGTCATAACTTCCTTGACTTCCACTCGTTCAAGCAAATCAACGGTATAGTCGCAAACAACTTTAAAGCCACGTCGTGCAATTTTTTCCGTCATAATCGAATGTTTCATTAACAAAACTGACATCATATAGGATAACATGCATCCTATTAAAAGCGGAATGAGAATCGAACTATTATGTGTAACTTCTAAAACAAATAAAATGCCTGTTAGCGGAGCTCTTAAAACACCACTAAAAACAGCACCCATGCTAACTAATGCCCATAACGAAAGATTACTGCCGATCAAGGCTGCTTCTAAATTTCCAAGTCCACTTCCAATAATTAAAATAGGAGCTAATACTCCACCGGGAGATCCTGCGCCTAATGCAACTGCCCAAATGACAATTTTGACCAAAACTAAGGGAGCAACGGTCGAAATAGGAATTTGACCGTGAATAAATTTCGCAATTACATCATAGCCAACGCCCAAGGTTTGAGGCTCCCAAAAACCACCCAGCCCAACTACAACTCCCGCTAAAACCGTCCACCACATCCAGTGCAATGGGAGTTTTTTGAATATGTCCTCAACAGCATAGATAGCTCGCGATAACAAGGCTGCAATTAATCCTGAAACAATCCCAATCACCAATGCCATTAAAAAAACGTGTAACGTAAAATGGAAAATCTGGGTCACTGGAAATAACGGACCTGAGCCTAATAAATATGGTCTAGCCACAACAGCAAAAATGCTTGCCAAAGAAACAGGAATAAGACTACTCGGCTTCCATTCAAATAGTAATACTTCGACCGCCAATAGAATTGCAGATAAGGGAGTTGCAAACATAGCAGACATACCAGCCGCCGCCCCTGCAACTAGCAGCGTTTTTCGTTCTGAAGCACTCAAATGAATGCCTTGAGCAATCAGCGAGCCTAAGGCACCACCTGTCGCAATAATAGGACCTTCCGCTCCAAAGGGTCCACCCATGCCAATCGTGATCGCAGAAGAAATGGGTTTTAAAACTGCCACTTTCGGTGAAACTCGACTCTTTGAAAATAAAATCACTTCTAAAGATTCCGGAATGCCATCCCCTCGAATTTTTTCTGACCCATACCGGGCTATAAGTCCTACTAGCAACCCGCCCACAATAGGGATAAATATAGAAGTCCATGATACCGGACATTGATCGGGCGTATGAAAAACCAATGACCATTGGTGAAAATAACATACATTGGTAATCAAGGCGATTAACTTCAAAAAAAACATGGCTACAACTGCCGAAACCAAACCAATCACAATTGCCATACTGGAAATAAAAAACAACCGTGAGTTAACTCGAAAATCCCCGGTCTCGCTTACTGGATTATCTTCCATAGCCTGGCTTTCATAATACTTTAAATTTATATCTGCATTTTTATTTTTACACCCTTATTCGGCAAATCGTATGTTCGGGGCCTCCACCAAAGCTTGCCGAAGCATCTGCATGGAGCGCTCCCAAGAAAACTGGGTCAATGCAAAAAATTTAGCCCGTTTTTTTCTGGCTTCAGTTGCTCGGGAATTTTCGAACACCGCGATAATCGCCGCCGCAAATTTTTCTGCTTCGTCCTCCACTTGAAGCCATTGGGAAGCTTGGGGACCCAAAAACGCAGCCGCAGCAGAAGTGGCCACCACCGGCACTCCCAATAAAAAAGAAAGAATAATTTTGTTTTGCATTCCGACCGCAATAGAAAGTGGCGCAATCGAAACCGATGCGCCCGCGAGATAGCCTTCAATCTCAAAAACATATCCCGTGATTAAAACATTTTGGGCCGAATGTCGGAGAAGTTTTCGTGAAGGATGGCCACCAGCTAAAACCAATAGCGGATGAGAATATTTTTTTAAAATAAAAGGCCATACTTTTTTCAAAAACCAAAGGGCCCCTTCTTCATTGGGCAAATAGCCCATGTTGCCAACAAAACATAAAACTGGATTATAAGAGCGATACAGGAGCGGTTTTTTAAATTTCATTTTTTTGAAGTTGTCATCCATACCATTCGGAACCACCACAATTTTATCACGCGGAACTCCTTCATTTTGTAATTTCGCTGCTTCTGTCGCAGAAATTACAATGGTTCTGTTTGATTTTTGGGCATAACTGATTTCTTGTTTTAATAAAAATTTTCCTTCCCACCATGCTAATATTCGATATTGCCAATTAGCCCAAGAAACCTGCGATTGAAGCATTTGAAAATACGAAAACAAACAATCGGTTAAATCTAAAATCACAGGGCTCAACTTAGGATTTAAAAAAGCATAGGGGGCCATTCGAATTCGATAACAATAGACCGCTGTTATATTGTTCTCCTGCGAACGATAATAATTTAATAATTCGTTTCGAAATGATTGTGAAAAATAGGCCCAAATATTTAAAGACCGCCCACTCCCAATGGCCGCTACCAAATTTAAAACCACATCGCTGGTCTTCAAATAACTGACATGGATTCGTCTACACAACAATTTGAGTTGATCGATATATTTCAAATCCTCTCTAATTCGTGTTAAACAAAAAAGATCAATCACATAACCCTGTTTTTTTAGACCTTTTAAAATCATATAAATCCGGAGTTTATCACCATCATGGGGCGGATACGGCACCACGGGTGAAAGAACTAAAAGGGTTGAAGATGATGATTTCACTGGAATGCCTCTTGATACGCTAAAAGCGTTTGGCAAGCCGTGTGATGCCATGAAAAAAGTCGAAGTCGACGAAATCCTTTTTGAACAAGGTGTCGACGCATGGCCGGATGTTGGATGATTTTTAGAATCGCCTGGCCAATAGATTCCGGACTCTCGGGATCTACCAGAAGTGCTGCTTCACCGGCAACTTCAGGCAACGAGGTGGTTTGAGACGTTATTACCGGCGTACCACATGCGAACGATTCCAACACCGGCAGCCCAAATCCCTCCCACTTAGAAGGATAAACAAAAATATCGGATTCAGCATATAACTGAGCGAGTCGACTTGATTCCACCCATCCCAGCCACTGTACCTGCGATGCAATGCCTAATTGATACGCTTGCCGTGGATAGTCTGTTTTTTGAAGTTCTTTTTGATCCATCCCAATCACCTTTAAACTCATGGAATAATTCCTTTGCTTCAACCACTGAAGCGTCTTTAATATCGTCGCTACATTTTTCCGAGAATCTGACGCACCTTGAATGAGAAGCTGCGGTATCTTTGAACGTTTGGTCCGAAACCGGCGCGGTGGGAATTGACTTCTATCTACACCTTCTGCAATTACTTTAATTTGTTTCTCGGATATAGCCAATTTTTCAATAATTTCATTTTTTGAAAATTGCGAAATCGTTAAAACCAATCGGGCTTTCTTCGCACCACGAGGAATTACCCATTTCCGATAATAGTCACTTAATCGTTGATACCACGTAGCTCTTGGGCGAACTTCACTCAAGGGACGAAGAAACATCGTATCATGCAGTGTGACTACAAACGGAGTTATACCCCCAATCGGTGCTGAATTGTCGACATAGTGCAGACCGTCCAATTTTAAACTTTGAGCCAATCGGGGTAATTGCACTTGTTCATAATAAGCAGGTTGTATTTTCTTAATTTGAATAAAATCAAAACTAGGTTGATTAATCCTTTTTTTCAATTCTTCCGGCGCATTAAAAATAAAAAATTGATGGCGGGACTCTAACGCGGCCAAAGCTTGGATAAGCTGCGCAACATAGGTACCCACGCCTCTACGGAATGCTAATCGAGCATCAATTCCAATTTTTAAATGAGTCAAGCCTGGCTCTTATGAGTCTTTAAATTTTGGGGGGACGATTCTTGAAGCGTTTCATGGGGATCGACCCTCAACAATGGAATGCCGTTTTGAATTGGAAATTGATGATGACAAGCCGTGCATTCTAAATAAGTAGTTTGTTCACGCACCGCGGAATGACACTTGGGGCAAATTAACAAATTTAAAAGATCTTTTGAAATCAAATTTCACCTCTTGATTTTATAGATAGCTTCACGGCAGGGCGATAAGCCGTTAAAATCATGCCACCGCCTCCCATTGGGTACAACCCACTTCCCCAGCGATCTGTTATCGTCAACAACGAGCGCTGGATATTTTCACTTAAACCACTCAAGTATTTTTCAAATCCATTGGGTAATTTAAGATAATTATACGTTTCAAGATGTATCTTATCAAAATTCGCTTCTTGAACGATCTTTTTCAACGCGTTCGCATCAAAAAAATTCAAATGATCCGTTTGCCGGATCTTTTTGCTGTGATTAATCCACGGGAAAAGACGTTTATAATAAGATTGATCATTTGTCAATGTAATCACAACGATCCCATTGGGTTTTAAAACACGGTAAATTTCCTGAAGAACTTTCTGAGGATCAAAACAATGATCCAGCGCTTCTTTCACTAGAACTGCATGAACACTCATTTCAGCCAGAGGGATGTTTTCACCGGTCGCTTGAATGATCTCCATATCCGGAGTTGATAAACTTCGTTGATTCAGTTGTACTTGAGAAGGTTCTAACCCTATGTAATGCCATTGAGTGGATGGCCCTTTTTCATGCGGAGTCCTCCACTGCTGGGTTAAAAAATCCGCAAATTCTAGACGGCCACAGCCTACATCCAAAAAATAAAATTTTTTCTCCGGATTAAAGGCCAAGTAGCTATCCAATAATGCATATACTTTTTCGTCAAGTCGACGATATCGCAATTTCATAAACCCAGTTAAGGAATTAATAAAATCTTCATCATCCCAGCTCGATTGAAAAATTTTCCATTTTTCATATTGATTTGATATATTCAAGAAATCCTCAATTCAAAATTAAAATGCTCGCTTTGGATATACTTCGTTTTAGAATGAATATTGAAACCTCAATTTAAAAATCGATGATTCACAATCTATTTAACAACACTCTTTCCCAAGTTGCAAACACTTCGCGATCCAAGCGCTTGTATTTTATTCTAAACCCGATGCTCTCCGTCAATCAATTAAACTTACCTTTGATTTTATAATTATAAACCTATTATACTAGATATATGAAAAATGTCAGTTTCAACACTCCGAGCTCAGTTGGCTTTCACGGATTAACTGTGGCTGCACTTGAAAGTCGCATGAGCACGGAAACTGAAAATCTTATTCTCCGACATGGCGGAAAGCCTTTGATCGTTCCTTCCGTTCAATCCATTCCCTTGATTGAAAACAATGAAATTTTTGATTTTTTTTATCAACTTCAAAAAAAACATTTTCATTTAGTGATTTTTATGACTGGATTGGGAACGTCTCTAATTTTAAAAGCGTTAGAAACACAATTTTCCAAGAACGAAATTTATGAAGCTTTTCAATCGGTCTCCATTCTTTTGCGTGGGCCCAAAATAATGAAATCACTTACTGCATTTAACCTCAAACCGACATGGATCGCTCCTGAACCGCATACATGGAAAGAAATGCTGGATCTGCTTAAACATTCTTTCACGCTTAAAAACACAAGGGTTGCTATTCAAGAATATGGTTCAACGAATATTCCATTTCTCCAACACTTGATTCACGATGGCGCTAAAGAAGTTTCGGCGATTTCTAGCTACCAATGGGCTTTACCACAAGATTTATTGCCTCTTCAGAACTTGATTTTGAATATCATGCAAAATCAAGTTCAAGTGATCCTATTTACCAGCTCCATTCAAGTCGAGCATTTATTTAAAACTGCGGAGCATCTGGGACAAAACGACATCCTCAAAACGGCGCTTAAAAAAATGATCGTGGGATCCATTGGTCCTGTCACGACCCAGGCTCTCGTTGATTATGGGCTTGTCCCCGATTTATCGCCGGAGCATCCTCAACTAGGACACCTGATTAAAGATTTAGCAACTCAAAGCGCCACGCTTCTGTCCCAAAAACATAATCTCGCAATAATTCATTTAGAACCTATTGCGCCTGATCCAGTAATTCCCATCTCGCATGAGGACAATTTATTTTTAAAAGCTTGCCGACGGGAACCCGTGACTCGCCCGCCTATTTGGCTGATGCGACAAGCCGGTCGATATTTAGCCTCTTATCAAAAAATCCGATCCCAAATTTCATTTTTAGACCTTTGTAAAAACCCCGATTTAGCCGCCGAAATTACATTACAACCCATTAACACTCTTCATGTGGATGCCGCTATTTTATTTTCTGATTTATTGATCATTGCGGAACCGCTTGGATTTGATCTTGAATATACTCAAGATCATGGGCCAAGAATTGCCAATCCACTTCAGACCGCTCTTGATTTCAAACGGATGACTCCGGTTCCCGTAGAAGAAAAGCTTACATTTGTTTTTGAAACCATTCAAAAAATTCTGCCGACTTTAAATTCGAAAATTCCGCTAATTGGATTTGCCGGTGCTCCTTTTACCTTGGCTTCTTACCTTATTGAAGGAGGCGCCTCTAAAAATTATATTGCTACCAAAACGTGGATGCACAACGAACCTTTATTGTGGAATCATTTAATGGAAATTCTGGTCGATGCCACGGCTCGTTATCTTACCACACAAATTAAAGCCGGCGTTCAAGCGATACAAATTTTTGATACTTGGGTGGGGTGTTTGAGTCCGGATCAATTTAAAATGCATGTCCTTCCGCATTTAAAATCCTTGATCCAGCGTCTTCCCGCCTCCGTGCCCACTATTTATTTTGGTACACAAACGACTTCTTTACTTCCATATTTTAAAACTCTAGGGGCTTCGGTCATTGGCCTTGACTGGCGTGTTGATTTAGAAACCGCTCAAAAAATTCTAGCTCCACTCGCAATCCAGGGCAACTTTGATCCATCGATTTTATTTTGTCATCCATCCGTCGTTCAGCAAACAACCCAGACTATTCTTGAAAAAATGGGAAACTATCCGGGTTTTATTTTTAATTTAGGACATGGCATTCTACCCAACACGCCTTTAGAAAATGTGAAGCGGATGATTCATCTCGTTCAAAATTTCAACGTCGCGTCCTTGATTTCATCATGATTACGAATACGCTTGATGCGGTCATGCTTCTTGGATTTGGTGGACCTACCCATCCCAGTCAAATTCAGTCTTTTCTATCCGATGTCCTTCGTGGAAAAGAGGTCCCCGAACAACGGCGCCTACAAGTCCTGCATCAATATGAATTAATTGGAGGCGTCTCTCCCTATAATCCTCTGATCACGCTTCAAGCTCAAAAATTACACGAACTTTTAAAAGCGCGCGGCATTCCCAAGAAGGTCCTAGTCGCCTTGGCACATTCAGAACCCTCTGTTTACACTACTTTAAAACTCGCTTGTCAACAGCAACTGCAAAAACTTTTCGTCATTATCATGGCGCCTTTTCAAAGTCCGGCCTCATTTGAAAAATACCAATTGAAAATTGAAGAAGCTTTAAATCAATTAAAAAAAGAAAATTATGTTCTTCCCCAAATTATTTTATCCCCTCCATGGTATCGGCGCCCGGGGTTTATCCACACTTGGAAACAAAATATTGAAATTCAATTGCAGGCATCGCCCGCTCGCTCGTCTATGCTTGTTTTCACAACGCACAGCATTCCCTTAGCCATGGCGGAGCAGTGCCCTTACGTTTCCCAATATCGCGAAACCGCACAAATGATCGCCCAATTTTTTCCAGAAATTCCATTTGAACTTACTTATCAAAGCCGGAGTGGCAAACCATCCGATCCTTGGTTAACACCCGATATTGGCGATTTTTTCAAAACCCAAAATCCTCAAACCCATGTTTGGGTCGCTCCCATTGGTTTTTTAATAGATCATGTTGAAGTGCTTTATGATTTAGACATTTTAGTCCAAAAACGCGCTCAGGAATTGGATCTTGAATTCCATCGTATTCAAACCCCTGGAATTCATCCTTCCTTCATAGCCACTTTAGCTTCCTTAGTTGAAGAAATTTTATTTTAATATGATTTTACCCATGTTCAATTTTGGGATCCGTTTTATATGATGCAACGATTAAAATACTACTGGCCTTTCGAGAATACTCATGTCATCCTTTAAAATCGCTATTATTGGAAGTGGTATTAGTGGATTGGCGGCCGCCTTTCGACTACAAGAGATGGCTGTCGAAAAAAAAATCCCTTTAACCATTCGCCTCTTTGAAAAAAAGGCTCGAGCCGGCGGGGTCATTCAGAGTTTTTTTTCAAATGGATTTCTTTTAGAAGCTGGTCCGGATTCTTTCATCATTGATAAACCCAGCGGCTTACAATTATGTCAAAAACTAAATCTTGATTCGCAATTGATTCCGACTAATCCTAACCTTAAGCACTCATTTATCCTTAAACGCAATCAACTGATTCCTGTTCCGGAGGGTTTTTTTCTCTTGGCCCCATCCAAAATTTTACCCTTTATGTTTTCGCCATTATTACCCCTTTCCGGGAAACTACGAGCCGGCATGGAATGGATGATCCCTAAACGGATATCCGATTCTGATGAAAGTATTGGAAGTTTTGTCGAACGACGTTTTGGAAAAGACATCTTGGAAAATATTGCCCAACCGCTCATTAGCGGCATCTACAATATCTCACCCCATGAGTTAAGCCTCCAGGCGTGTTTCCCCAGATTTCGAGAAATGGAAACTCATCATGGATCAATTTTACGCTCCTTTTTAAAATCATCTTACCTACCCCCAAAACGGGTCAGTGGTGCTCGCTATTCTTTGTTTTTATCTTTCAAACAGGGCATGGAAACTCTTGTGACTGCTTTAGTATCAAAACTTTCGCCCTCGTGTTTTTCATGGAATACACCCATTGAAAGTATTCAGCGGAATTCCGATCGGCAATGGATCCTCAAAGGGCCTCAAAAATCCATCACTTTCGATCAATTGATCATTGCACTTCCACCCGTTCATGCCGCTCCACTTTTTCACTCACTACATCCTGACCTATCGCATCTTTTACAGTCCATGCCCTCCCAAGAAGCGGCTACCCTGAATCTTGCTTACCCTCGCGCTTCAATCCACCATCCGCTTGATGGCTTCGGATTTGTCGTACCTGAAAAGGAAAATAAACATTTTTCTGGCTGTACCTTCGCCAGTCGAAAATTCGATTTCCGATCCCCTGAATCTTTCGAATTAATTCGGTTATTTCTCTCACCACGGGGCATTCAATATTTTCATGAACATGGAGAAACCGAAACGATTAATCTACTGATCAATGAAATTTCTCAAATTTTGCATATTTCGGGGACTCCCATGCTGTCACAATTTCATTATCATGCACAAGCTATGAGCCCTTTTCGAGTTGGACATTTGGAAAAAGTGAAAAAAATTCAATCGATGTTGAAAAAACTGCCTGGAATCGAAATTTGTGGAAATGGATTTGTGGGAAGCGGTATACCCGATTGTATTCATTCCGGAACTCAAAGTGCCGAAAAAATCATTCAGTCTTATGGCTAGTTCGGTCCGTTTCGAATACAACGTAAAATTCGGGTTGCGTTCAATCTGTTTGAATCTTGAAGACAACTGCACTATCTGCCAAACCACACCCATTCGCAACGACCCATGAATTGTAAAAAGGCAACAAAATAAATATCGGCAAGCACGCCATTCAATCCCAAACACCTTAATGCTTATGGCTTGCGCGGAGGAAGGTCATTTGATTTGTTGGGCAAGCGTTGAAACCATGATTGAAAAGTTTCCAGTTCCCCACGATCCAACCAAATCGCAAAGTCCTTTGGACACCGATTCACAATAATTCGTTGTTGCAATTGATATATGTTCTTGACCATCGGAGTTTGACACAATGAACATTGTGGCCGTGAAAAGTGATTGACCGCTCCGGTCGTTCCCTTTTCTGAATTTTTCCAAAGATCCGCAGGAGTCTTTGATGCATCGGAAACCCATTGAGGATTCCATTGAGCCAATATTTTTTCAAACACCGTCGGTTTAAAGAAATAACCTTGGCAGTGTTCACACTGTAAAATGGACAAACCTGCATACGCATATGGTTTAAGCGGAAGTTTGCACCGCGGACATTGAATTTCCTGTGCTGCAGTAGTTAAATTTTTAGACGCATTTTGTAAAAAAAGCTGCATCTGATCTGAAGCCTTCATCACCTGTTGGCTTCCCACCGCACAAATCCAACTTGAAGGTGCAAACCAACCAAAGCCTTGTAACTGCCCAGAGGTATACGGTCCTACCCATTGATTATTTTGATAGGCATAATATTTTTTAAGATTGCTTGAATTTTCTGCTTGAGTGGTTGCTTCCTGTTGTTCTTCTTGATCAACTGCCGCTTTCAAATGCGATAAATCTGATTTCGCCCAAGTCAAGAGCCTTTCTAACCGTTTTTGAACGGGAGGGTGCGTACTTAGAAGATCCGAAAGTGGATCTTCTTGTTCATCCCGCAATGAATCTTGGGGATTCATCATAAACAAGGCTGAATACGTATTCGTGCGCACATCTTGTCCCCCTCGATATTGATCCGATATCTTATACAGTGATTCTGCCAGTGCGAAAGGATTCTTGCACATCTGGACTGCATCCGCATCCGCAAAATATTCACGTTCGCGGGAAATGGTTAAAAAAACAATTTTAGTCAAAAAATAACCTAAAAGCGAAATAATCCAAAGTATTAATAAAACCCACCCTGCGTTTTCATCATTCGAATTACTACTCGGAAACGTCGCATACTCCTCTACCGCAAAAGCTTCACCTAATCCGGTACTTAAGCTCCCAAAAACAGAAAATAAAAAACAAGCGGTCGTCGTTAATCGTGAATCTTCATGAATTAAATGAGCCGCTTCATGTGCAATGACCGATTCCAACTCATTGCGATTTAATTTTCGTAATAACCCATCGGTAACTCCAATGGCCGCTTGATGATGACCATCTTGAATAGAAAACGCATTATACCCTGCATTAAATAGTACAATGGGTTGAACATTTTTAAGCCCCGTTGCAGCTTCTAATTCATGAACCACATCAATAAACGTAGCTTGATTCGGATCGCCAGGATCTGCCGGCTTAGCATTCAGTTGCGCTAGTAAATCATCTAACGATTTCGCTCGTGCAATCCCAAAATGGATGATCGCAATAACTATCGCCGTGAGTGTTGAAAAAAATAACCATGTCACCATGAAATGAGGAGGTAACGCCGGCGGGTTCATGGGAGCTGATTGCGGAAATGACGTCGTGGGTTGGGAGGATGATTGCAATACTTTCGCCACAACAAAAACCATCAAATCAATAAAAAAAACATACAAAAGAATTAAAATGCTAAAAAGCCAGATCGTTTGTCTGCGCGAATGTTGCTTTGCTTCATAAACTGTTTCTGCAGGTAAGGCATAAAACATATTTAAAATTTCACTTCAGGAGCTTCTTTCTCTTGATCAGGCACTTTTAAAAATTCTTTCAATTGAAAATGAAAATTGGACGCCACCATGTTTGAGGGGAACTGTTGAAGTTGGGCATTATAATTCGCCACAATGTCGTTATAAAACCCGCGCGCATACGCAATCTTATTTTCCGTGGAAACCAATTCTTCTTGAAGTTGTTGTGCATTTTTGCTGGACTTTAAATCAGGATAGTTTTCCCAAACAGCCATTAAACGACTCATGCCACTAGAAAGATCATTTTCCGCTTTTATTCGATCCGGTATATTGGAGGCATTTACGGCACTAGCTCGCGCTTGTACGATTTGGGTTAACGTATCTTTTTCAAACTTCATGACGCCTTTAACCGTTTCCACTAAATTGGGAATTAAATCATGACGCCGTTTAAGTTGAACATCAATTTGACTCCATGCATCATCAGCTTGCAGTCGATATTTAACCAAGTTGTTATACGTTACAATGACAAATAATATTATTAAAATTATAATTCCACCGATGATTTCCAAAGCCAACATAGATGCCTCCTAAAAAAGAAAACCAACTATTTATAAATTAAAAGCCATATCTTACCAATTTTTGATCATAAGTAAATACCCACCTTAATTTTTATTTTTTATGTTGACTATTGATAATAGTTTAGATACCCTTTATGCCTTTAACTTTAAAAACTGGTTTGATTTTTAATTTTATCAAATAAAAAAATTTTAGGAGGATTGCTAACATGTCTCCCTCTTCCAAAAACTCTCGATCAGCTAAAAGCAAAGCTAAAACACCTCAAAAAAAATCCAAGATCCATAAGCCCCATCTGAAAAAAAACTCTGCCCCAGCCAATCATAAAGCGCCTGTGAGAAAAACCTTGCGTATTAATCCCGCCTTTCGAGAATTGTTAAAAGAATTACAAAATCGTCGAAATAAAATTACGGGACAAGTGGATCATCTCGAACATGACCTTCGTGAAGATCTGGCCGATACTCAATCCACCCCGGGCGATGTGGCCGATCATGGGTCGGGCGAACTCAACCAGCATATTTCAGTCACGCTAATGGAAAATGACCGGATTGAAATGGAACGGATTGAACAAGCCATTGAACGAATTCAATCTGGAAAATATGGCCAATGCGATATCTGTCATAAAACTATTCCGATGGCACGTCTTAAAGCTATTCCTTGGACCACCCGTTGCATTAACTGCCAAAGTCGCTTAGAACGATAATTTATTTCGGAATAATTCTGATTGCATTGATATATTTATATGGAAGTTTTTTTCGTTTTTTTTAATAACCCCTAGGTCAAAATTTTCATCATTGACATTTTGGTAATTGTTCATAGCATAGAATTATGATGTATCGAACAAAGCGTTTCCAAGGAATGATTCTTTGTGTTGGCTTACTGGTATTTTCAACTGCCCATGCCCAAGTCATTCATACCCTTAAATCCATCTTTGGAAGTAAATATGAAGAATCGTCCGGACAACTTTATGTCTTGGCATCCATCTTAGGAACTCATGGAACTGCACCCAATCAATTAGATCATCCCGATGCGATTGCGGTTGGACCGCATAACCTTTATATTGTGGATACCTACAATAACCGTATTGTCGTTTGGAGTAAAACTGGAAAAGTCATTAATACTTACGGTTCGTGGGGGACCAGTGCCATTTATGATGAGGCTCCTAACTTTTTCCATCCTGCCGGAATCATGCTTTCAGCTCATCATCAAATTTATGTGGCTGATACCGGAAATGATCGCATTGTACTCTTAAACAAACAAGGACTGGTCATTACTAGCTGGGGAACACCCGGTCAAGGCTCTGGAAACTTTAATTCGCCTCGTTCGATTGATCATGATTATTACGGCAATATTTGGGTATTAGATTCTGGCAATTCTCGCATTGAAATTTTTACCCCATTTGGTCAATTTATATCTGCGTGGGGGCAATTCGGGACTCAACCTGGAGAATTGCAACGTCCCATGGGCATGGCGCTTAATTTTATTGATCAAGCCATCATTGCGGATACCGGCAATGATCGCGTAGAAGTCTTTAACAGTCCTTCTGCTCAATCAACCGCCGTAACGATCCAAGGATGGCTGGGAAGTGGGCCTGATGAATTCAGAAGTCCCGCTGGCGTGGTTGTGACCCCTAATGGGATTACGGCTGTCATTGATGGATCAACAGCTCGTGTCGAATTTTATAATAATCGATTTTATTATATTGGGCAATGGCAAGCCCCTGCCAATCTCCCCCTGAAACATCCACCTCATTTTATGGGAATTGCCAGTGCTCAAAATGGAGATCTCTATATAACCGATATTGCCAATAGCGTTATTTTTAAACTTAAACTGCTCCATCCCCTGCCCGTCGTTCCTATTCCTCCGACGCCCACCCCCTCCAATGTTTCTCCGTATAGTGGTTCAGATTATCCTCTAAGATAAATCACTAAACGGGTATCTTCTGAATTATGGAACTGCACGCTTTAAATTCCCCAGCTATTTCAGAAAAATCCAAATTCATTTGTTGAAATTATGATAAAATAAATCTTTATGCAATAAAAACCCAAATAATAAAGGACACTATGATATCCCTTGTATCTGGAGGTGCAGGATTTATTGGCTCACATCTTTGTGACTTCTTAATTTCCCAAGAGCATCAAGTGATTTGTCTTGACAACCTCATAACAGGGCATTTAGAAAATATTCGTTCACTGCTTGAAAATCCGGCTTTTCAATTTATTAACACCGATATTACGCAACCACTTCCAACCTCGCTCCCCAAAGTTGATTGGATCTTTCATTTGGCTTCGCCGGCTTCGCCAAATACATATATCAAATATTCATTTCAAACCATTTTTGCAAACACACAAGGAACTTATCAACTTTTAGAATATGCGCGTCAAAATCAATGCAAATTTTTATTTGCCTCTACCTCTGAAATCTATGGTTCGCCTTTGGTTCACCCACAACCAGAATCCTATTGGGGTAATGTTCATTCATATGGTCCTCGAGCCTGTTATGACGAAAGTAAACGATTAGGCGAGAGCTTAATTTATGAATTCATTTCTAAATTCAATGTCGATGCTCGCATTATTCGCATTTTTAATACTTATGGTCCTCGACTGAATGAATCTGACGGACGCGTTGTTTCTAATTTTATTGTCCAAGCTCTAAAATCCATTCCCATTAGTATTTATGGAGATGGTTCTCAAACACGTTCCTTTTGTTATATATCGGATTTAATTTCGGGGATTTGGGCTGCCATGCGGTTGCCTAAAACTCAAGGAGAAATTTTCAATTTGGGTAACCCAACTGAAATTTCGATCAAAAACTTCGCCCAGTTAGTTCTCAAATTAGTTGAAAACACACAATCCAAAATTATTTTCAAACCATTGCCAATCGATGATCCCATTTGTCGAAAACCAGATATTGCTAAAGCAAACCGCCAATTGAATTGGGAACCCTCTTGTGCTCTTGAGAAAGGTTTAATTCACACCATTCAATGGTACAAGTCGCGCGTATCGTGAATAGAATTAATTTATTGAAATACTTACAATCATTGAAACTTTTTTATAGAATAACCTTTATATTTTGAAATACATTTAAGGATGGTCAAGCATGCCTAAGACTCCTAAAAAACGCAAAGCATCGCGTACGAGAACTGCTGCACCCCCTCAAGTTCATCAACCGACTACTTCTAGCGCACCCGTGGTTTACCATCGCCAATGGAAGCTACCGAGTTCGATTCTTTTGGGACTTATCATTTTTTTATTCATTATTTGGAATACTGGCATTTTACAAAACTGGCTTCGAGGACCTAAAATCCCGCTCCCACACCACATCTTTCAATTTCATTTAGGGATGAGTCTCAAACAAGTCCAAGCGTTGCTTCCCACTCCCATTGTTCCCCAAGCCTTTAATGACAACTCGAATTTTAAAATTGTCAGCTTACATAAACCCATCTTTTCACTCCCGCAACACTGCATCTCTTTGGATTTGCTGTTTTATCATTCACGACTCTATTTTATAAACGCAATGTGGATTCATTCGCACAATCGAAAATTCCCACTGCATTCGTGGATATCTAAATATCGACATTGGTCTGAAAAATCCAGAGATTCCACGGATTATTTTTCCAAAAATACGATCTTAAGATCCTGGCATTTCAACGACGCACTCACCAGTTTAACTTTACGCGCACTCACATATAATTCAACATTACAATACTGGGAGGATTTAAGAGACATCTCAAATCAAACGGCCCAACTTGCTTTCTCAAAATACCGATTAACTTCGCATAATCTTTCACACTCATAGAACAAACACATGCTTCGATTTCTCCAACAGTTAAAATCATGGGCTTTCTTAATCGGGATTGCTTTATTCATCTTTATTGTTTCACACGTGGATATTCAAAAATCGTGGTTACTCATTCAAAATTCAAAAATAAAATGGTTGCTTTTGGCTTTACTATTTTTATTACCGGAAATTTTTTCCAAAGCGCTCAGACTTAAATTACTCGTTAACAAGCAGAAAGCTCACATCACACTTTGGCATTCTTTACAAGTTTACCTATCTGGCCAACCTTTAGGCATCCTAACACCCGCCAAATTAGGTGACGTTTCTCGCGTCTTGGTGCTACAAAAAACCAGTAATTTACGAACACTCCCCGCCTTAGCAACACACATTGCCGATAAATCGTATGACTTAATCAGTCTTTCATTTTTAGCCTTATTAGGCATTCTCTCTTTAGTGGTACAATCTGAAAATTATAATTATGAACTCGCCATTCTATCCGGTATTCTCATTGGCATGCTCCTGATGTATGCTTGCCTAAATCCCAAATGGATGAAATCGATTTTTCGACCCATTATTGCCACGCTAACCCCATCGACCCTATCGTCCGAACTTCAAAAACATGGAACCGAATTTTATTCCAAACTTCAAGTTTTCTTTTCTGACCCTGTTCAAGAAATTATTCCCTTTGCCCTCTCAATCTTTGCTTGGGAATCCGCAATCTTTAGAGGTTATTTATGTGCTCTAGCTCTCCAAATTCCCATTTCCCTTTTATCACTCGTGCGGCTTCTCCCCTCGGTTATTGTGGCTGAGTTTATTCCCGTTTCTATTCTTGGGTTTGGAACACGAGAGTTTGCCTTGTTTTTATTCTTTCTATCGCCAGAAATTTCCAAATCGGCTTTACTTTCTTTTTCTCTAATCACTGTTTTAGTCGGGCCTATTTTTTCTGCCATGCTGGGTAGTTTAGTATTAACTAAATTCATGAGACGAGAAAAACGCCACGGATGAAATACACTTACAGTGTCATCATTGTCGTACAAAATATAAATTCTCAAATTGCTGCGCTCAATTTTCTAAGACAACTTCCTTCCCACCAGAAACCATCAGAAATTCTTATTTGTACGGGAAAAAATCCATCCATTCAACGAAACATAGGAATGAATCTCTGCCGTCATTCCATTGTTTATTTTTTAGATGATGATAGCTTGGTGCCTCCATCAACCCCTGACTATTTATTGTCGCACTTCCACGATCCACGCACTGCAGTTGCCGGAGGCCCTAATTTACATCCACCCGATTCTACTGACTTTGAAAAAACCGTCAGCGCCGTACTTGCCTCATGGATGGGAAGTTTTAAAGTTAGAAATCGATATTCCTCGATTGGAGCTGTTAAAGAGGCTAGTGAAAAAGATTTAATCCTCTGCAATTTAATGATTCGAAAAAATATTTTTCAATCTGAAGGCGGATTCCGAACCAAACTTTACCCTAATGAAGAAAATGAATTCTTAAATCGTTTACTTCACAAAGGATGTCGGTTAGTTTATGACCCCCGGGCGGTTATTTTCCGACACCGGCGAAAAAACATTTTTGCCTTTTGTTTGCAATCGTTTAGATATGGACGTGGACGCGCTCAACAATTCAAAGTGTATCCCTGTATGTCTGACCTCATTCATTTCGTCCCTCTTTTCTTTAGTTTATATGTGATGACCTTAGTGGGACTCTCCGCAAGCCATTTCCCACGATTACCTTGGGTTTTAATTTCATCAACCTTCACGTGGTTCATCCCTATTATGCTGTTTGTCCTATTGACGCAATTGACTTCTATTTTTGCCATTTCTTGGACTCGAAAAAGCAAAGATATTTTTCTAATTCCTTTTTTAATTTTCTTAAGACACTTTTTCTATGGAATTGGAATGATTTATGGTTTAATATGCCCTATAAACTTAAGGTTATGCACCGTTGATGTTTACCGTGTTTATTGGAAAAATGCAAAACCAATTTTTAGGCGCATTCCAACAAAATAATTTTTAATAGTAATCCATGACTTTTAAAAAACCTATTTCAAAATCGATGCAAGCTCTCGGGTGGTTTATTCTATCCTCCCTGATTGCTTTTTTTCCTTGCCTCATTTTACATCAAGCGTACTACGCCAATGATTTATTAGTTGCCTTTGGCCCTTTCCGTTCGTTCTTGCATTCGGAACTCATGCATGGCCATTTCCCACTTTGGAACCCCTACAATTTTAGCGGCCAACCTTTTTTGGCCGATCTTCAAAATTTAATGCTGTATCCGCTCAACTATCTTACAATCTTTTTTTCAGTCCCTTACGGCTTAAGTCTTTTCTTCTTCATTCATATGGTTCTTGCAGCCACAGGCATGTATTTTTGGCTTCGAACACTGAAAACACCCGAATTCATCTGTCGGCTTGGGGGATTCATCTTTTCGCTTTCCTGTTTTTTTTGGCATGAACTCATTCATCCCCCCGTGCTAGCCTCTTTTGCTTGGGTTCCATGGGTATTTGCCTGTATTGAACTTACAGCCCAAACTTACCAATATTTTTGGGGCTTCATGACCGGACTGGTTTTTGCTCTTTTTTTTCTATGTGGAAGTTTTCAAATTATTTTAGCGGTCGTTTATGCCGGCCTTATCTATTTTTTATTTCGAACATTGGCTATTCTTCGTAATCAAAAAAAAAGCAAAACGCATTTATTGAAGATTCAACCCAGCTTGGGACGATTATGTATTTTAACTTTATTTTTTCTATGGGGTGTCCTTCCTGTTTTTTTCCAACTTATACCGACACAACAGTTTTCCCATCTTTGCACCCGCGAAACCGCCCATCATTCCTATCAACAATTTAATTCTATTTTATCCATGAAACCTAAAACGCTATATACGTTTTTATTTCCAACCATGAACATTCCTCGCTCCATGTCTGTACAAAACGCGATTCTTCAGTTAACGCCAACCCTGCAAAGTCACTTCTTAGCTTATTGTGGAAGTTTTGGAGTATGGGCTTTGTTTTTGATCCTGTTGGCATTTCAAAAGAAAGACACGAAACCGGTTATCCTTTTGTCCATAATTGCCAGTATTACAATTTTGATCGCTCTTGGAAAATATTTTTTCTTGCAACACCTCTTTTGTTTATTCGTTCCAGGGTTTAGCCTGTTGCGAGCTCCGTTTCGATTTATTTTTTTATATGTACTTTGTGCCGTCGTACTGGCGATGTTTGGATACCAAACCTTAGAACAATTTTCGGAAAATCCACAATTGCAGCCAAAATCTTCTTTGAAATTTTATGCGTATCTCTATGCTTCTATTTTCTTTTTAATTGGGTTAATCCGATTATTCAGAACTTGGCGTGAAGAAACTGCGATTGTCTTAGGTATTCTTGGATTAACACTTTGGTGGAGCCCCTCATGGAAAAAATTGGGCAAATGGCTTTTTATTTTTTCACTAATTTTCCCACTGTTTTTACAGGGATGGGATTCCTATCAACTAGGCCCCGCATCCAATTTTAATTATCAGTCAAATCTGGCTTATTTAAATGCCGCCAAGCCGCTCATCAAACACCATCGCGTCATTCTTTTAAACGACCTCATCTATCCTATTCAATCAAGAAATACACAAATCGACTATCCGCTCATTAGCAATCTTTTAACGCCTCTTAAAATCAAATGTATTACAGGGTATAATCCGCTCCACTTAAAAAAATATCAACAGCTGATGACTACACCCTTTCGACTCCAATTACTTGGAGTCGAAGGGATTCTGAGCACTAAACATTACACCAATAGCCCGAATTACACGCTGAAAAAATTCCCAGGATTTTATTTTTATCAACTAAATCCTTTGCCACCCATGGTCAATGCATTCACTCACGTTTCTGTTTTAAAAACATCGCATGAGGTGCTTCAACAACTTTCTAATCCACAATTCAAACTATCGAACGGTTATTTTTCCCATCCCATTCCTCCCGCCTTACAATCTCAGCTTTCCAAAAAAAATCCACATTTAAAATATAAATGGATACTGGACCATCCCGATCATCAGGTTTATAAAATTCAACTCAACCATGCAAGCATGGTGCGCTTTTCTAAAATTGTATATCCCGGTTGGCAAGCCCGTATTGATCACCACCCTGTGCCTATTTTTACATCGGATTACCTATTCCAAACTTTGTTTATTCCTGCTGGAAAACACCGGGTTGAATTTTCATTCCACCCGCCCTGGCTTAATCTATTTTTGCTACTGGCGATTATTTGGATGGTCACCGTTATAACCTATTTAATTTCACATTGGATTTTAATTAAGCGATCTACGGTTGATATAAAGAAAGTAGCTGTGAAATAATGTCTCGGCCGGGTTTTTAACTCTGTCTTATTTTTTTTAAAAAGGTAACCTTGTATGCTAAAAAAAAACCAATTTATTCGCTCACATGGGTTAGGTAATGATTACTTAATTGTGGATCTGGCCCAATTATCCTTCCCTTTAACACCCCAAAATATCATACAAATTTGTAACCGCCATACTGGAATTGGCTCAGATGGAATATTAGCTTTATTACCGGCTTCCTCCGCTGAAGCAGCATTGAAAATTTATAACCCGGATGGCAGTGAAGCAGAAAAAAGTGGTAATGGATTACGTATTTTCAGCAAATTTCTTTACGAACATGGATATACTGAAAAAATGAAATTTGAAATTGAAACCCTAGGTGGAACGGTTAAGTCATTTTTACATATCGTTCTAGGGCATGTCGTTACTGTAACCGTTGAAATGGGTCAAGCGACCTTTGACGCTGAAAAAATCCCCATCCACGGGATCACAGGTGAAGTCATTAATTTCCCACTGGAAATTACTCTTGCAGGAGAAAAAAAACGCATTCCTATCACTGGCGTATCTATGGGAAATCCCCATTGTGTCGTCTTTCATGATCAAATTCCCAATTGGTCCATTCATGACCTTGGGCCCCTTCTTGAAAATCATCCCCAGTTTCCTAACCGAAGCAATGTTCAGCTCGTCACTGTTAATAATCCAAGGGAAGTTTCTATTGAAATATGGGAGCGGGGGGCAGGATATACGATGGCTTCTGGATCATCCTCCTGTGCCGTTGCTGCGGCATGCGTTAAAACCAAGAAATGCCAATCGGATCTGACCGTGCATATGCCCGGAGGAGATCTTTTTCTCCAAGTTGCAAATGATTTTCAAATAAAAATGAGGGGGCCCGTAGAAGAAATCTGCAGTGGACAATTTTCTGATGAATTACTTGACCATCTAAAACCGTAACCGGACTCAAAATAAATTCTCTTGATATTTATACATTTTTTTAATAGCTTAGAGTTGGTCTTTGTAAAACCACTTTTTAAAACCTAATTAATATTTATGAAGGAATTTTATTTATGATCTCAGAAGGACAACCAGCCCCTAACTTTCAACTTCCAGCTAGTGATGGAACCATATATTCGCTTGACAGTTTTAAAGGTAAAAAAAACGTTATTCTCTATTTTTATCCCAAGGATGATACGCCTGGATGTACTAAAGAAGCCTGCGGTTTTCGAGACCGTTGTGCCGATATCCTTCAAAGAGGAACTGTTATTTTTGGAATTTCAACGGATTCTGTGGAATCGCATCAAGCCTTCGTTTCAAAATTCCAATTGAATTTTCCACTGCTGGCTGATAAAGATGGAAGCGTTTCCAAGCTTTATGGAGCCTTTAATCCTGAAAAGGGATATGATCAACGTATAACCGTGATCATAGACATCACTGGAAAAATAAGCAAAATTTTTCAAAAAGTAAATCCAGAAAATCATAGCCAAGAAATTCTTGCATTTATTTAAAACTGAGAGGGGTTCATTATGGGAAATTTAAAATCACAATCGTTACTTATGACTGACGGAATCCAGCGCACTCCCAATCGTGCCATGTTGCGCGCTGTTGGATTTAAAGATGCAGATTTTCAAAAACCCATTATTGGCATTGCTTCGGCTTGGAGTGAAATTACTCCCTGTAATATCCACTTAAATGAACTCGCTGCTCGTGTCAAATCAAGTATATCTAGCGCTCGTGGCGTTGCACAAACTTTTGGAACGATCACGGTCTCGGATGGTATTGCCATGGGTCATGAAGGTATGAAATTTTCATTGGTCTCGCGAGAAGTCATTGCAGATTCCATTGAAGTTGTGGCGTCAGCTCAGCGATTTGACGGCTTGGTTGCCATTGGCGGTTGTGATAAAAATATGCCTGGGGCTTTAATTGGGATGGCTCGACTTAATATCCCCTCCCTTTTTATTTATGGAGGAACTATTCTTCCCGGCGTATGTGACAATCAACCGATCGATATTGTCTCTGTCTTTGAAGCCGTCGGCCAATATGCTTCTAAAAAAATATCCAAATCTAAGCTTGAAGCAATTGAGAAAAATGCGTGCCCCGGTCCAGGTTCCTGTGGTGGCATGTATACTGCCAATACCATGGCCTCGGCCATTGAGGCAATGGGCATGGCTCTCCCGCATGATTCATGTCAACCCGCTATTTCTAATTCCAAACGAGCCATTTGTGATTTGGCTGGAAAAGCGATACTTAATTTAATTCAAAAAAAAATCCGTCCAAGTGACATCATGAGTAAAAAGGCATTTGAAAATGCTATTACCGTCGTTATGGCTCTTGGGGGTTCCACCAATGCCGTTCTACACCTCATTGCTATGGCGCACGCGATTCGGATCCCATTACAATTATCCGATTTTGAAAAAATTGGTAAAAAAGTTCCCCATTTAGCTGATCTAAAACCTAGTGGAAAATATGTAGCGGCCGATTTGGATCAAATTGGAGGCATTCCAGCTCTTATGAAAATGTTATTAAAGGAAAAACTATTGCATCCAGATTGTTTAACTGTAACTGGTAAAACTTTAAAGGAAAATTTAGATTCATCTAAACCCTTTAGTCCCAATCAAACGATCATTCGTCCGATCAACGATCCTTTATATCCTACAGCCCCCATTGTTATCCTATACGGCAACCTTGCTCCAGATGGCGCTGTTGCCAAAATTTCAGGTTTGAAAACTTTTAAACACACGGGTCCCGCAAAGGTATTTGATGGAGAAGAAGCTGCTTTTTCAGCCGTTCAGTCGCGTCAGATTCGTGAGGGCGATGTGGTCATTATTCGATATGAAGGCCCAAAAGGAGGGCCTGGAATGAGGGAAATGTTAGCCGTGACTTCGGCGATTTCTGGCCAAGGCCTTGGTGAAAAAGTGGCTCTAATTACAGATGGTCGGTTTTCGGGAGGAACACATGGTTTAGTTGTGGGTCATGTCGCCCCAGAGGCTCAGGTTGGCGGTCCTATCGCCCTTGTAAAAAATGGGGATTTAATTACGCTTGACGCAACCAAACAATTACTTCAACTCCATGTTTCAAATCAAGAACTTCAACTTCGAAAGAAAAAATTCAAACCGCCTGTTTCCAAATATACTCGGGGCGTGCTTTCAAAATTTTCAAAGTCGGTGTCGTCAGCAAGTTTAGGGGCTATTGTTGATTAACCTAATTTTCCACATTAAGCTAAACTTGGCTTATGGACAAGTGGCCCATGAAAATTCATCCTCTTGAACTAAAGAGAGCGCCATTGTTGAATTTAAATTTCGAAGCAGCATAAAATCCATCCCCTAGAGCGATGAGATCGTTCAGCCCCCGTGGCAAGTAGAATCCCAACTGTCAACTAAATCTTTTTTCTATTGAAATTCTCATCTTGAAAGTTGGCCGCACTTGCGTCAAATCCTTTGTCACCGGTCTTTGGTGTCCTGATCAATCTCATCGTATTTCTCTCGGAATCGTTCCCGATTGTCTTATCGTTACTTCTCTTTACAATAAAACTGAACTGTTATAAAAAGACAGATCATTTTTGAATCATTGAATCTTCCGGCTTTTCACTTATTTTGAAAAAGGATTTTTAAAAATAGAAGCGGCACCCAATTCTGCTTCAATTTCTAGCAGTCGATTATATTTTGCAATGCGTTCACTTCGGCATGCAGATCCTGTCTTAATTTGTCCACCACCCATTGCAACTGCAAAATCGGCCATAAACGTATCTTCGGTTTCTCCTGATCGATGCGAAATAATATAGTTCCAACCCGCTTTTCTACAAAGTTGAATTGCCTCAACCGTTTCTGTTACTGATCCAATTTGATTCAACTTGATTAAAACCGCAT
Organism: candidate division FCPU426 bacterium; assembly: GCA_027366525.1. Classification (GTDB taxonomy): domain Bacteria; phylum Oederibacteriota; class Muellerivitia; order Muellerivitales; family DAHXKG01; genus DAHXKG01. The sequence goes on along the minus strand of DAHXKG010000009.1, from coordinate 58,259 downwards.
TGGTGGCCTTTTCCCGAATACCTCGTTCAATAAACTTAGTATTGGTTACATAAAGGTCGTCTCCTACTATTTGAATTTTATTTCCAAGACTGGCAGTCTGCTCTTTAAAACCACCCCAATCATTTTCAGATAACCCATCTTCAATAGAAACAATAGGATATTTTTCAACCCATCGTTTATAAAGTTCGGTCATTTCATTGCTATTTTTCTTTCCTTGGCCCGATTTCGATAATACATAGGCGCCATTTTCAAAAAACGAACTCGATGCCGGATCCAAAGCAATAGCGACATCTTTTCCCGGCTTATAGCCAGCTCGTTCAATTGCTGCAACAATTAATTCAACCGCTTCTTCATTGCTCTTGAGATTGGGAGCAAATCCACCTTCATCTCCAACACTCGTAACATACTTTTTTTCATGCAAAATATTTTTCAGGGTATGAAATATCTCCGCCCCCCATCGAAGTGCTTCTGAAAAAGTTGGCGCGCCGATCGGCATTGCCATAAACTCTTGAAAATCAACACTATTATCTGCGTGCTTGCCTCCATTGAGAATATTCATCATCGGAACCGGAAGACAAGACGATCCAACTCCCCCAAGATACGCATAAAGTGGTAACCGTGCTTCACAGGCAGCTGCACGTGCCACCGCCATGGAGATACCCAAAATGGAATTAGCACCCATCTGGCCTTTATTTGCCGTAGCATCGAGTTCAATCATCCGACGATCAATTTTAATTTGATCATACACATCCATTCCGTTAATCACTGGGGCTATCTTTTCATTGACATTTTTAACACTTTTTAATACACCCTTCCCCAAATAGCGCTTTTTATCGCCATCTCTTAATTCCACTGCTTCATTTTCACCTGTTGAAGCTCCGGATGGTACGGATGAAGAAGCTCGGACTCCACTGGCTAGTTCAACCTGAACCCGAACCGTCGGGTTGCCACGTGAATCTAAAATTTCCAACGCTTTAATTGACGTAATTTTCGACATCGTCTTCTCCTTCAAATAAAATTAAGGTACATTTTACACTACCAGCTTTTTAAAAACATGATTTATATTTTAAAACTGCACTAAATCAAATTTTTAAATCGTTCTGGTAATCAACAAAATCATTGACGACTTTACAAATTAAATTAAAATATCTTCAGTATTATTTTATTTTGAATGATATTCATGAACTATTCTTCTTACTTTTCAAAAACTTCAAATCAGATGAAACCATCTATTATTCGAGCACTCCTAAAACTAGTGCAACAATCGGATATTATTTCATTTGCGGGCGGTACACCGGATGCGCAACTTTTTCCCAAAGAGCTTTTAGCTGATCTGGCATCGCAGGTCATCCGGAATCAAGGTCCTCTCGCTTTACAGTATGGTGAAACTATTGGTTGGAAACCGCTTCGAGAGGCAATTGCGCAATACCTGAATAATCAGGGCATTAATTGTACTTTAGAAAATATTTTAATCACCACCGGAAGTCAACAAGGTTTATTTTTAGCATCGACTATACTTCTGGATCCTGGTGACACGGTTATGGTCGAAGAACCGTCTTACTTAGGAGGATTACTCTGTCTAAAAAATTTTTTTGCAAAACTCCTCCCCATTGCTTGTACTGAAACAGGTATCCGGCCTGACGAACTAAATGCCCAACTGACTTCACCTACGACGGACAAACCTAAATTACTTTATACCATTCCCACTTTTCAAAACCCGGGCGGTTCAACGCTGCCAGAAAATTATCGGATTAAATTATTAGAAGTAGCTCGGCGTCATGATTTCCTTATTATTGAAGATAATCCCTATGGGGAACTGAACTTCACCAACAAATCCATTCGAAGCATCAAATCTTTTGATACGGATGGACGAGTTGTCTATCTTGGAAGTTTTAGCAAAATCGGCGCTCCAGGAATGCGATTAGGATGGGTCTGCGCTGATCCTACTTTAATTGCTCGTATGACCATGGCTAAAGAAACAACCGATGTTTGTACCGATGTACTATCACAAGCGATTGCCGCTAACTTCTTCGCTCAGGGTTATTTACCTGCCCATATTCAAACATTAATACAAACGTATCAAAAACGTCGAGATGCTATGATTGCGGCAATTCAAAATTATTTCCCTAAAGACATTTGGTATAATCGGCCCTTAGGAGGTTTTTTCATTTGGGCAGGCCTCCCGAAAGGCTTCAATACAATTGAACTCTTTCAGCAAGCGCTGGCTGCTAAAGTGGCCTATGTTGTTGGATCCGCATTTTATATTCATGATCAGCAGGGGCTCAATACACTTCGATTAACTTTTTGTGCAGTTGATGAAGCCAAAATCACTGAAGGAATTCGCCGGCTCGGGCAAGTATTTCATTCAGCGCTATCAAAAAGATAACGCGTGAACCATGACGCTTAAAATACTTTGTAGGCAAGTTTAAGGTGTTGCCGTCGGAGTCGGTGTCATAGCACTGGCAATCGCAGTATTGAGAGGTATCGCTTGAGTTGCCCATTCTTGGGGAAATGTAACCCCGGTTGAAGAAGAATTAGCATTTGTGCACGCAAGATGGAAAAATAAAATCCCTACTAATGCTAACGATAAAAGACCTATCAAAATTTTTGCTTTCATAAATACTCCTTCCCTAATTGATCATTCGCTAAATTAAAACGTTTCTATCGAAGCCCCAACGGCAAATTCCACTCCATCTCCACGAAGATCGATTTGGTTCCCATGCGATGTTAATATAACATTACTTTGTTCATAGTATCCATGCACAGTATTAAATTCTGCCCAACGCTGAATCACTTCTCCGAAAATAGAAAAAGCACTGCCAGTATAAATTTCAAGTCCGGCACCTAAATTAAACCCAAATCCTGAATAGGTGGCTGAAGCGGTTTCACTTGGGTTGATTGGTTCCGGCGATGAGGCATTTTCAAAAGTAATCCAAGGAAAACTCACGCCTAAAAGAAGGAAGGGTTGGGTTGGCAATGACGTGAAAAAATAACGTTTTAAATCAACATTTAAAGATTGGTATACCCCTGAGCTTTGTGCAGATTGGAATGTTACCGGTTGATCGGAATGCCAATAGCTTACTTCTAAGGCATAGTCCCCATGACGAACTCCCACCAAGCCCATAAATCCACCATTTCTTCCGACGGCAGGAACCATATCCACCTCTGGCGATGAACTGCCTAAAATAATTTCGGTTCCATTAAAATCACCGGAATTATTAATATCTGTTGAAACAAATCCACCGCCTAAATATGGACGGAACGAAATAAAATTATTTTTGATGGACGTATAGGTAGGTACGCTTTGAGCCCAAGCATGAATCGGCCAGCTTGTAAAATAAAAACCAAACATTGCAACCACCACTATCAGGTGTTTTCGGTTCATTTTCATTCACACTCTCCCAACCCATTGAGTTTTTTACTTAACACTTTACTGATGCTATTGTAAACTAAAACCGCTTGAATTTTAAAGATAAAATTGCTGAATATTCCCAATTCTCTATACCGTCATCATTAACTTATTGTTTATTTTTAGTAAGAAAAAGGGCCTCTCTAATTTTTAGACTTTGATCCAAAACCCTTTCAAATGTTTCAAAGGATAATTGGGTCGCCGCATCCGATTTAGCTTGTTCGGGTTGGGGATGAACTTCCATAAATAATCCGTCGACGCCTACTGCCACCGCCGCTCGAATCAAATAGGGAATGTGCTCCCGAGTGCCTCCGGTGGATGTTCCTAATGCCCCAGGCTGCTGAACACTATGCGTTCCATCAAAAATAACCGGTAATTTATTTTTTTTCATTTCAGGAATACTTCGAAAATCAACCACCAGATTATTGTATCCAAACATAGTACCACGCTCCGTGAGCCAGATATTTTGCTGATGAATACTTTTCAATTTTTCAACAACCTTGGCCATTTCGGATGGTGCCATAAATTGAGCTTTTTTGAGGTTGACGACTTTAGCATATTGGCCGGCTTTTAAAACCAAATCGGTTTGACGAATTAAAAAAGCAGGTATTTGCAATACATCGACTGCTTGAGCGGCCCTTTCAACTTCATCTAAATGATGAACATCCGTTAGCGTGGGTATATCAAATGCTTGACGAACTGATTGAAGCATCTTCAACCCTTCTTCAATGCCTGGACCCCTAAAACTCGCAATAGAAGTTCTATTGGCCTTGTCGTAAGAGGATTTGAAAATCAAAGGGACTTTATACTTATCCGTAATTTTTTTTAATGTTTCGGCTGATTGCATTAGAAAGTCATAGCCTTCAATCACACAGGGGCCTGCAATCACAAACCATTGGCTTTCATCACCTAATTTTGAAACATCCATCATTTTTTTACTCGTATTCCTTTTAACACCGCTGATGACGATATCTGATTTTTCAAAGCATATTTGCGAGACGCACCTATGAAGCTTTTAAAAAGTGGATGTGGGTTCAACGGTCGACTTTTTAGTTCCGGATGGAACTGAACACCGACAAACCACGGATGATTTTTTATTTCAATAATTTCAACTAACTTTCCATCGGGTGAAAGCCCGATCAGTTCCAAACCTTTGGATTTCAAAACGTCCCGATAGGTATTGTTGAATTCATAACGATGTCGATGTCGTTCATGGATTAATGGTTTTTGATAAGCGGCCCAACTCTTGCTTCCCTTTTCCAATTTACAAGGATAAGAACCTAAACGCATCGTTCCCCCTAAACTTTGTATTTTTAATTGATCTTCCATCATTGAAATAACTTCATATGGTGTATCGGGATCAAATTCGCCACTATTAGCCAACTTTAATTGTGCCACGTTTCTTGAAAATTCAATTACAGCACACTGCATCCCCAAACAAATGCCAAAAAATGGGATTTTTCTCTCTCGAGCGTACTTGATCACTTGGATCTTGCCTTCAATACCACGATCACCAAAGCCACCCGGAACTAAAATTCCAGAAACATTTTTCAAAAGCTGAACACCTTTTTTTTCAATTTCTTCTGAATCAATCCACCGGGTTTGCACTTGAACATGATTAAATGCGCCCGCATGGATAAAGGCTTCTTCAATCGATTTATAAGCATCATGTAATTCAACGTACTTTCCAACCAAAGCCACTTCCACTCGGTTTCGAGGATAATAAACCGATTTCACAAATTTCGCCCATTGAGAAATATGAATGCGATTACTCTTTAGCCCTAATTTGCGAATCAAAAAATCATCCAATGCCTGTTCATGCAACATGAGTGGAACTTCATAAATGGATTTGACATCTTTAGCCTGAAAAACGGCCGTGGATTCGACATTACAAAAAAGTGAAATTTTTTGTCGTATTTCTTCATTTAATTCGTGTTCCGTTCTACATAAAATAATATCAGGTTGTATACCAATCGCTCGCAAATCTGAAACCGTTCGTTGAGTTGGTTTAGTCTTAAGCTCACCGGAAGCTTGGATATAGGGGATTAATGTTAAATGTACATACAAAACATTTTTTCGCCCCACATCAAATTGGAACTGACGAATTGCTTCTAAAAAGGGCAGACTTTCAATATCACCTATCGTTCCGCCGATTTCGACAATACAAATATTCGCTGAATCATCATGCACTACCTTTAGAATACGTTCTTTAATTTCATTCGTTAAATGCGGGACCACTTGGACTGTTTTCCCAAGATAATCGCCACGCCTTTCTTTTGAAATCACGGAGCTATATATTTTTCCAGTAGTCACATTATTATCTTGATTTAATTTCGTCGAAATAAACCGTTCATAATGACCTAGATCCAAATCGGTTTCGGCACCATCATCTAATACAAACACTTCACCATGTTGATACGGGCTCATCGTTCCAGGATCCACGTTAATATATGGATCAAATTTTGCAATGGTTACCTTTAACCCATGACTCTCCAAGAGCCGCCCAATTGAAGCAGCCGCAATTCCTTTGCCCAATGAAGAAACAACTCCTCCCGTTACAAAAATATATTTTTTCAATTTATTCTCCCATTGGTTTTAAATTGATGCTTAAGAAATTGTTCCACCTTTTTGATGTCACTGGGTTGATCCACGGATATCGAATCCCACGGCTGGATAGACGCTTTAATTTGCACGCCATGCTCTAACGTTCGCAATTGCTCCAACTTTTCTATTTGTTCAAGCGGTGTTGACTTTAACTTGGTCATTTTCAACAACCAGGGTTTCCGATACCCATAAATCCCTAAATGCTTATATCCCAACGAATTAAACCCCTCACTTTTATCTCTAAAATATGGAATGGGCGATCGCGAAAAATACAGCACTGAACCGGTAAAAGCAATCGCCGCTTTTACAACATTGGGGTTTGATAAATCTTTTGAATTCTGCATTGGGACCACTACCGTCGACATTTGCAATTTTGAATCATCGATCAATAACTTTGCGGCGGCATCAACAACCGACGGATGAATAACCGGCTCATCCCCTTGAATATTTATAATGAGTTGTGCTGCAGTGGATTGAACCGCCCACGCAACTCTATCCGTACCCGATAAAAGATTTTTAGGTGTCATGACCACTCGATCGGCCATTCCCTTGACCGCTTGCTGAATACGCCCATCATCCGTCGCAACCCAAACTTCTGAAAGCAATTTGGATTTTTTACATTGCTGAACCACACGGTTAATCATTGGTATCCCATGAATTAAAGCCAGTGGTTTCCCAGGAAAACGCTGAGCAGAAAATCGCGAAGGAATTACGCCAATAATTTTAACAGTGCGCATAACGGTCTCGAATCAGTTGAATTAAATTTGTAGTTGATCGTCCTTCAACTATGGTAATGGTATGAACTTCGCCACCCCAACCTTTTACCAAATCAGCACCCACAATTTTATCTACCGTCCAATCGCCCCCCTTGACAAGAATGTCCGGTTGAAGACATTGAATAATCTTTAATGGCGTATCCTCATCAAAAAAAGAAACATAATCCACACAAGATAAGGCCAAAAGCATTTCCGCACGTTCTTCTAAAGGTATAATGGGTTTTAGGGGCCCTTTAATCCGTTGAACAGAACTATCGGTGTTAATACCCACAATCAATATATCACCCAAGCTTTTCGCTTTTAGCAGATAGGTTACATGACCCAGATGAATCAAATCAAAAACGCCATTAGTAAAAACAATTTTCCGATTTTGACTTTTATGATCTTTGACGATAGGAACTAATTCATCCGCTCTTAAAAAATTACGGTTCACATGATAATCCAAGGTAACGAAGATAAATTATTATAATGGCATTCATGTTCTCTGACAACTCTTGATAATTAACATTTAAAATTAGCTTTCATACTTTGTGACATCAATACCCATTTTAATCTATTGGTTACCAGCCATGTCTACAACGTAATATTACTATATTTGATCCTTCCCGCTAAAGTAAATTTAAAATAAGGTTCTTAAATTTATGCCAAGCTGAATGGAACTATCAAATATGCATTCTATTTCAAGCATTTCACATCTGAATCGCAGATTTCAAGGAGCATTTACTCCATGACTTGCCACTTACAAAATCAATAATGATCCCGTTCATGTGGAGCAGATTCCAAACGAATCGATACCACCTCTGGTTGACATTGTAATCGGATGGGAGGGAATCCACCGATGCCTCGATTAATAAAAAGCGTTGATGATCCACTTCGAAGAAATCCACCCGCAAATCGGCGGCCATGATTTGATGGCACGATTAAAGGTCCTATTCGAGGAAAGCAAACTTGTCCCCCATGGCAATGTCCGGAAAGCTGTAATTGTACTTTTAATTTTTTTGCTAAAAAAAAATGATCCGGTTGGTGTGCCAAAAGAATTTTGGCGTCACTCTTAATATTTAAAATCGCCGAGGTGTTTTTTTCTCCAGCCCAAAGGTCATCCACTCCTAAAACTGCTAATGTCTTTTTTTTACGATGTACGAGTACAAAGCGATTTTGAAGGATTTCAAATGGCATCTGCCTAAATCCTCTTTTCAACGTATCAACACCCGCCCAATGATCATGATTCCCAAAAACAACAAAAACACCGATCGAAGCCGCGAGCGGTTTAAGAATATTCAATACTGCGTCAATATCTTCCTGACGCGACACAAAATCACCGGTGAGTGCAATTAAGTCTGCTTTAAATTGCATTAATCTCTGTATTATCTTCTGAGCGTATTTTGGGTGAATATATTTTCCAAAATGCAAATCACTCAAATGGGCAATCGTCAAGCCATTAAATTCGCTTGGCCACCCCACCAAGGATAATCGATAGGAGTTAACTTGCAAATCATAGATTTGATTATGAATCCCAGCGCGATTCAAAAAAGAAAACGGTGCAGGCTCCCACAACGTTTTTGAGGTTGACTTTATTTTTGGAACTTGAATGGATGGATATTTCCATTTTTCAAAAAAATAGTAAAAGCTCAGCATCAAGCCACTCAACAAAATTAACAGAATCCAAATCCGCCCCAACATTGAAAAACGTGAATAGGCTACAACGGTTCCAAGTGGCCGCGGCAATAAAAAGAAATCCGGAAGGATGAACAAGGACAAAAAAAGAGTGGCCCAAAAAATTTCATAAATGGTTTTCTTTTGTCGAATCCCAATACGATTAATAAGAAAAATAAAAAGGATTATCTTTGAAAAAAAATAGAAAAAGCCAATACCCCAAAGTGTCAATAAATTAATGTGCGCTGGTATCATCAAACTGGTGTTTGGAACAATCTTCAAATATTCTTTTTAAAAGTTCGCCCGCGCTAACCGTGGCCACACCTGCTTTTTCCACCTCGATGCCAGCTGCGAAGTTAGCTAAAACAGCGGCTTGATAAAGACTACTGCCCTGAATTAAGGCTAACGTGATGGTAGCAATAACCGTATCTCCAGCTCCGGATACGTCGTAAACCTCTCTGGCAGTCGTTTGAATAGTTCTTGAATTTTGATTCCCTTCAAAAATCGTCATCCCTTCTTCACCTCGAGTAATCACCATTGCACTGCACTTTAATTTTTTCATTAATTGGGGACCCAGTTGATTTAAATCAATATCCCTTGGATTTAAAATGCCCAGTGCTTCTAACGCTTCTTTTAAATTAGGCTTAACGAGCGTGGCTCCAGAGAAATGAAAAAAGTTTTGAAATTTAGGATCAACTGCAATGATTTTTTTTTGATTCTGGGCCAATCGCATAATTTTGGAAATAACTTCCGGAACCAAAACTCCCTTGTTATAGTCTTCAAAAATAACTGCATCTGCCTTATTAATGATTTCCAGAGATTTCTTGAGAAGTTGCCGAATCGTCTTATCCAAAATAGGATTTTTAATTTCTCGATCAATGCGAACAACTTGTTGCGTATTTGCAATTACCCGGATTTTTTCGGTAGTTGGGCGTTCAGCCGTTACAACAATCCCATCGACATTTACCTGTTGATCTTTCAGTTCTTTAATTAATTCTCGACCAGCCGTATCCTGTCCAACAATCCCAACTAAAGTAGCTTTCCCTCCCAATGCAGTAATATTGCAAGCCACATTGGCTGCACCTCCAGGAATTTTTTTATCCCGCTCATTCAACTCAACCACAGGAATAGGCGCCTCTGGAGAAATTCGTGTTACAATTCCCTTCAAATAAACGTCTAGCATGATATCGCCTACTACGACGATGTGTTTATTTTTAAAATTATTAACTATACTTTCAAGTTGATTCGCATCAACCGCTTTATCCAATTGAGATAATCGCCGTGGTTTCATGAGAACTTTTAAAATTCCCCCTCTAAAAATAAATTAATTACCCTCGTTTTACAAACTAAAGTCCAAAACACCTACGCTCCCCAAGTGGATTATTTTATCAAAATTATATTACATTTTAAAATAATACTATCTGCTTATTCAATACCGCGGAAAAATTACTGACTAATGATCTTACGCTAAATTTTTCAAGCTGCTCTGGCTAAGTTTTGAGCCCGACTCCAATTTCCGGAAAAATTTGACGTTGACAAAGTTTTCCGAGGTAGGATCTTAAATCAGAAAGAGTATACACCGCGTCTTCTGATTTCACGGCAAACCCGTCAAGGTTGGTAATTGGTTTTTATCCTTGCTCATACAAAAGACATCATAGGCGTTTCAAACCTAGGAAACAACCTAGCAATTCATCTCCGCCTACGCGGGGAACATTGGGAAGGGAGCCTCGCTGCAATCAACTCAACATCAATACTACCTATCGCAATATGGCTCTGAATCAACACAGGAATATGATACGCATTATCGGTTATCCACAAATCAATCGTTCCTTTATTTCTAAAAACATTGTCATACTTAACACGAGGTTGCACTAAAAAGCAATGAAACTTTCCCGCTTTCACTTGAATAATACTTTTTTTTACGATTCGTACCACGAGTTCATAACATTTATTTTTGGCGTCGGTTGGAATGTCAATTGTTTCTCCGATATGCATTTTCAATAATCGAAAATAATAAAAAGAAGATAAAATGTCTTGTATGAATGGCATGGTAGAAATGATTTGGTTGGGATGATGCGGTTGGATCAAAATCGCTTGGTGACTTAATTGATGAAATTGAATGGTATAGTCTTGCTTAAAATGACCTTCATGCGTGTGCTTCTCAAATTTCCAAGGTATAAAATTCACAGCATCAAACCAACTTTTCATATAATCATGTACCCCATAAAATTCAGAAAAAGGAAAAGCAGCTTTAGCGGTAGCCTCCAACTCATAGCAAGGACGATGATGATACTCAATCATTCGCGGTATTTTTAATGTGGCATAGCCCCCGATGATGTTGAAATAGCGAATTTCGAACTTTAAATATTCGCCCACACTAAATGCATTGTTTTTTATTGGACGATTGACCCACTTTTGGTCCACTTTTTTTAACAATTCAACTGATTTAAGCGCCTTTGAAGGCAGTGATGCGAAATACACTTTCGCCTTTGCTACTTGAATCAATGAATTAAATTTCAATTGTAAGATGGATCCGGCCAGAATCCAATTGGGATTTTTCAAATGATTCCAAACAACCAAATCGTGTATTTTTCGGTTAGATCCATAAATTTTTTTTGAAATAGCCCATAGTGTATCCCCTGATTTAACTTGGTAAAAAATAGCAGCCTGGAAGGGTTGAATTTTGCTAGTCAGCGATGGCACCTGATTCAGAGAAATCGGTTTTGAATTTGTGGGAATAAGGTGGACTTTTTGAACAAATAAAAAATCACACCCACTTAAAAAAATCAAAGCTATTGAACTTATAAAAATTTTAAAGGTCATTGTGAAGATGTACCAAATCCAGCACGGTTTTAAAAACCTTCGAAACTGGAATTTGATCCATAACGTCATGTTGTTTGCATTGGCCTTTCAAACACTGGTAACACTCAACGTGTTCAGGCATGAAAATACGATGGACATTGCCCAGAGGGCCCCAACGAACCGGAGTGGTTGTTGCAACCGGACCAAAAAGAGAAACCGTTGGAATTTTCATAGCCGCGGCCAAATGCATCGGGCCGGTTGATGACGATACAAAACAGTCTGCATGCTGAAGAACAGCTGCCAATTGAAGCATCGTTGTTTCGCCCGCGATAACGGCTGGAACTTGTGCCTTCGGCAAAATGGGCAATCCCTTTAAAATATCAACGATCAGTTTTTTTTCCGGTGGTGAGCCCGTTAGAAGCACTTGTAATTTTTTGTTCTTACAAAGTTGAAAAATAATGTCTCGATATCGATGCTCATTCCAATTCAGTGCGGAATTTTTAGATCCAGGATGGATAATAATTAATTTTCGCATTTTTGAAATCTTTTTTATTTTCAAAAGTTGTGTTGCATAGTCGCGATCCTTTTTGGGGAGGGAAATCGTAATATTGGTTTTCATGTTATGAATGCCCAAGATACGCAACGCATCCAGATTGTAATCACTTTCATGCCGTAAACATTCCGATCGGTGAACATAAATCTTTTTGTTGAAAAAAATGGAGTACCAGCGATAGGCTGTTCCAACGCGCGTGGCAATACCCGATTGCCATGATGCCCATGCAAGAACCGGTCTCGGAAACAATGCAATGTAAAGATCAAATTTCGATTGTCGAAATTGATGCAATACTTGGTGCATCGACATCGTTGGCACGTAAGATTGAATGGAATCAATGAATGGACAATTGCGAATGAGGTCCGCAGTATACGGATTTACCAGTGCGGTTATTGACGCTTGAGCGTACGTTGCTTTTAATGTTTGAAAAACAGGCAAGGAAAGAATTAAATCACCCAATCCATCTGTGCGAGAAACTAAAATATGTTTATAGTGCGTTTGCTTCAATTTGATTTTGATCCATATTTTTCAAGAATTTCCTGAATTAAATTCTTGGTCGCATGATTTTTAGGGTCGCCTACGATTGCAATGGCTCCACCGAATGATTTTACAATCTGATGTTCCGGAACATTATCTACTGTATAGTCTGTCCCTTTGGCATGAATATCGGGTTGTAATTTCAATAGCAAATTCTCCACCGTGTTTTCCTCAAATGCAGTTAAAAAATCAACCATTCGAAACGCTGATAAAATTCCAATCCGATCTTGTAAAAGTAATAAAGGACGTTGCGTCCCCTTTAGTCTTCGAACAGAATCATCTGAATTTAATGCTAAAACCAAAATATCCCCCAAGGCTTTAGCCGCTTGCAAATATCGAACATGCCCAACATGCAATAAATCGAAACATCCATTTGTAAAAACAATCTTTTTATTCTGGATTTTCAACTGATCTAGTCGCTGTTTCAATTGATGATGATCTAGAATAATTTCTGCCATTGAATACCTTTCAAGAATTTATTTAACAAGTTAAAATTCTGGAATGACTTTTCCATCTCATTCATTGAGATGGTGGCGGTCCCTCTTTTGTTAACAACCATACCGGCCGCAATCGTCGCCAAGGCAGCTGCCATAAACAAGTCGGCTCCCGTTGCGAGAACTAATGACACCATAGATGCAACCGTATCACCTGCACCTGTAGGATCAATGGGTTGATCGGTGTTATAAATCGGTAAATGACACGCTGCTGATTTTTGATCAAAGATACTCATGCCATTTGGACCTTGAGTAATCAAAACTTTACATTGCAATTTTTGCGTTAGACCTTTGCCTATTTGCAGGCAATCGGTGGACGTGGTCATAAGCAGATTGGAAGCTTCCATAGCTTCTTCTAAGTTTGGGGTCACCACCGTTGCACCCATATACTTGCTTAGCTGGTGCCGAGAATCAACCACAATTGGCTTACCTTGAAATATTTTCAAAAGTGTCTGACGAATGGGTTCGCTTACCGTTTGGAGTTGATAATCCGATATCAATAAAGCATCTGCCCAAGGAGCCATTTTTTTGATTTGCCGGATTAATTTTGCTTCGGTGTTTTTTAAAAGTGCATGATTAGAAACGCGATCAATCCGAATAACCTGTTGCTTAGCACTATGGATAGCTCCTGCTAAAATACGCGTTTTAACAGGGGTGAGCCGGCTAGATTCTTTGATAATTCCTTGAGTGCTGATATTTTTTTTGTGAAAATACTGAATTAATTTAGATCCAATCACATCCTCGCCAATGACACTGATTAGAAAAACATTGGCTCCAAGATCAGCCGCGTTATTCGCTGCATTCCCCGCACCACCGGGAACAATAAACGAGTCATCATATTTTAAAATTAATACCGGAGCTTCTCTTGAAATCCGCTCTGCCACTCCACAAATCGATTCATCAATAATAATATCGCCAATCACCATCAAGTGGATTTTTTTGATTTTTTTCAAAATTCGAATTGCATCATTTTTAAATCGAACTAAATTTATAGGCATGACTTAATCCTTGTTGTTTTTAAAATCCACTCGGCGGCCTTCTCAAGGTTAGCCGCTACTTTAATTTTGGGTTGGACGGTTGGGTAGGCGTTCAATTGTGCGCGGTTTTTTTTCCCCCAACCAGTCAAAACCAAGCACCCACCTGCCAAAGGTAGATGGGTCAATAATAAAACATCATCCAGTTTATCACCTACCATATAACTTTTTTTAAGATCAATTGGATATTTTTTTTTTGCTCGAAGAATCAACCCGGGTTGAGGTTTGCGACAAAGACATGTTTTAGTATATTGGGGAATCACCCCTTCTGGATGGTGTGGACAAAAGAAAAAATCATGAATTTTCAGCCCTGCATTTTGAAATTGCATTTGAATATGGTGATGAATAGCCCGCACCTGCTGTTCTGAAAAAAGCCCTCGCGCAACGCCGGATTGATTTGTAATTACAAAAACATAGAAGCCATGCCTTAAAAAATTTCGAACCGCGTCGAAAGCATTTTTGAAAATTTCGACTTGATCCGTATTGACAAGATATTGTTTTTCCCGAATCAACGTTCCATCGCGATCAATAAACACCGCTGGGCGTAATTTCTTAATGGTCATCGTAATTTTTAATCCTCGAGTGCGATTTAGTCCGGAACTGCAAATGATAAAGTTTAGAATAAAGGCCGCGTTTTTTCAAAAGATCCGCATGGCGGCCTTGCGCGACCAATCGCCCCTTATCCAATACTAAAATTCGGTTTGCCCTCCGAATCGTTGAAAGTCGGTGTGCAATGACCAGTGTGGTTCGATCCAACATCAACTGATTTAAAGCTTTTTGAACTAACTGTTCACTTTCTGTATCCAAAGCCGATGTAGCTTCATCGAGAATCAAAAGCGGGGGATTTTTAAGTAATGCCCGGGCAATTGCTAAACGCTGCCGTTCGCCCCCAGATAATTTTATTCCACGATCACCGACAATCGTATTAAATTTTTCAGGTGTGGATAAAATAAATTTTTTAGCATAGGCATGTTGTGCGGCTTCTTCCACCTCTTGATTTGAGGCTTCCATTTTCCCATAAGCAATATTATTGAAAATACTCGCATGAAATAAAATGGTTTCCTGAGCAACAATACTAATTTGAGAGCGCAGCGAATCAATTTGAGCGGTCGCGAGATCAACTCCATCCCACAAAATTCTTCCCTGAGTCGGTGAGTAAAATCGCGGAATCAAATCCGCCAATGTCGATTTCCCCGATCCTGAGTGGCCCACCAACGCCAGCACTTCTCCTCTTTTAAGTGTAAATGAAATATCGTGCAACACTGGTGTACCTGGAATATATTCAAAATTTACGTGTTCAAAAATCAAAGCTTTTTTCAGGGGTGAAATTTGAACCCTGCCGGCCACATCGTGATAGTCAGGTTGAATATCCAAAATTTGAAAACAACGGTCGGCTGCCGCTAAAGCCGACTGAATATCACCCCATAATCCATTGAATGTCTTTAAGTTTGGATACAATGTCCCTACTGCACCAATGACTGCAATAAAATCGCCAATCGTTAAATTGCCCTCAAATAATACACGCCGTGCCAACCATCCGAGTAAAACTAAAAATGCAATCGTTCCAATCATTTCGACAATGGGAGAAGAAGCCACCATGGCTCGAATCGAGCGCATGGTCATGGAAAAAAATTCTTGATTGGTGCTTTCAAATTTTTTATTTTCATGCTTTTCCATTCCAAAAGCTTTTACCACGCGGATGCCCGAAAGCACTTCATGAATTTGAGCATTTAAATTTGAAAAAATCTCTTGGCTTTTTCCAGAAGCTACTCGGATTTTTTTCCCAAACCGATAAATGGGAAAAAAGGCCAATGGGAATACGACCAATACCACAATCGCCAATCGCCAGTCCAGATAAATAATAAGGCCAATTAATGCACCCGAAGTTAGTGATGCCGAAAGAGGGGTTCCAACAATTTCCCTAACCGAGTTGGAAAGAATTAGCACATCATTAGTAATTCTAGAAGCCAATCCTCCGGTTCGCTGTTGTGAAAAAAAGGACATCGGCAACGTCAAAAAATGTGAAAAAAGATCGTTTCGAATTTTTTGAACAACGCGTTGACTTAGGTATCCCATGTAATAATTTTGACCATAGGATGCACTATATCGAATCATCGCAACAATGATCGCAATCGGAACAATAAAGGCCAATAAGTGGTGATAAACAAGATGCGGATGCTGTGTTTTTACAAATGTTGTATTCATGATCGGTTTTAACAAATACATCATGATTGCAGTGGCAGATGAATTAGCCACCATCAAGAACAGTGTAAGAATCATGTAGGTGCGATATGGCTTTAAATAGGAAAGCAACCGCAGATATAGCTTCAGCGACTTTGAGGAATCAACTAGAGTTGACATGGTGTTCACCTTAAATTCTAATTAACTCCAAATTCCCAATTAATCGATCCTACAATGATCGCTGATCAAGAGGTACATAGTGTTGATTTCGGGGGCCCAGATATTCTGCTCGTGGTCGAATCAAGCGATTATGGGATAACTGCTCCATAACATGAGCACACCAACCCGCAATGCGACTACACGCAAAAACAGGTGTAAAAAGATCGGTTGGAATTCCAAGATAGTGGTACGTTGATGCTGAATAAAAATCAACATTCGGCAATAACTTTTTTTGTTGACGAACCACTTCGTCAACAATTGTTGAAATTTCATACCACTTTAAATTCCCTGTCTTTTTTCCCAACAACTCTGAAAAACGTTTTAAATGTGAGGCGCGCGGATCTCCATTTTTATAGACACGATGCCCAAACCCCATAATTCGTTCTTTATTTTGAAGTGCGGATTCAATGAATTTTTTTGCTTGTGATGGATCCGAGATTTTCTCCAACATAATCATGACTTGTTCATTGGCTCCTCCATGCAACGGTCCCTTTAAGGTTCCAATCGCCGAGGTAATCGCTGAATACATATCACTCAGTGTTGCGGCTGTTACCCGGGCGGCAAACGTAGAGGCATTCAGTTCATGATCGGCATGTAAAACCAAACAGGTATCAAAAACTTTCACAAATAGTTCCTCGGGTTTTTTTCCATGTAGCATATATAAAAAATTCCAAGCCAGTGATTGATCCCGTTCAGGTTCTATTAGTTTTTGGCCCATACGCAACCGATGAAATCCTGCTACCAAGGTCGACATTTGGCCGACGAGCTTGATCGATTTTCTCAAATTCGCTTCTGGGCTATTTTCCATACTGTCTGGATCATAAAAAGAAAGCGCGGAAACTGCTGTTCGAAGCCATTCCATGGGCGATGATTTTGTTGGAAATCGCTTTAGAAGATCCCATACTTCCGAATTTAATTTTGCATGCTTAATTAATTCGCCTGAAAAATTTTTGAGTTTGGATTCATTTGGCAAAGAGCCCCAAAAAAGCAAATAGACGACTTCTGCATACAAAGCATTTTCAGCCAATTCATGAATATCAATGCCCCGAAATGTTAATACATCATTATCAATTGAACAAATCGATGTACTGCCTGCGACTACCCCTTCCAATCCATCTTCTACACCCATAACGAACCTCGCCATTAAGTAATTTAAACCATTTTACTGCTTCATTAAAAAAATTAATTTTTACTCGCTTCCTGCTGCCTGTACCGGAATCGTAAGTTTACTTTGATCCGCAACATTTGTATAAATATACAACTTATCCTGCAGTGAACTCATCCGAGGCAAATGCTTGGGGAGCGAAACAATGACCGTATACTGAACTGAACCATTGTCCCCAAATTGCCGTTGCACCCATGGACGAATTAAATGATTTTGAGTGGCTATCCGTCGAACAATAAAACCTCTCCAAGGATTAGCTTCTAGATGCAAAGTCACCGGTAAACTACGACCATGCGGTGGTGGTGCGGGGAAATAAATTGACGATGGGTAAACCTGTACGCGCCCAACAATTTGTCCAAAAACCTGAATATGGATAATGGGTTTTTTAGGGCAATCGGTCTTAATTATAATTTCATCATTAAAATCACCAATCGGAAGCCCAGGTCTAAGTGCCACATGAAGTTTATAGCCGCTTTGGTTTTCTAAAGTCATTGGTTTACTAGAAACCGTAACCAAGTTTTTTTCTACTTGGATCGACGTAATATGAAAATGAAGTCCTATTTTCCCCAGTAAATTTACATTTTCATGTGCCGGTTGATTTTTTTTGAGACCATAAAAATAAACGCCATCCGGCATTACCGCAATTTCCTGAATCACATTCATTTTCATTGTTAAAACTACGGTCGGTTCATTGGGAGCGTTAGAATTCACACTAATATATTTGGTGGCCATCCCGGGGCGTCCACTGGTATGATAGGTAACCTTAATATAACTGGTATGTCCTGGCAGAATATTATTTTTTTGCTGAGCTGCTGCAGTACAACCGCATGAAGTTCCCACACTGTGAATAGTTAAAACGCCGGTTCCAATATTTTTAAACCAAAACAAATGCGTAATATCCGGTCCTTCTCGAACTTTGCCCCAATTAAACGAGGTTTGATAAAAAAGTATTTTAGGTTTACCCTGATACATCAATTTTGATGCCTGTACCTGCGCTCCAATACTCCCAAGGCCTATAAAAACAAACATCATCCAAATGGTTTTTTTCATATTTCCTCCTCAACCATAGGAAATCCAAAAATCTATTTTATTAATACGCTATTATTCATTAATTTTAATCGGATTTCTTTTAAAATTCTATCATTAAAGCCTTAAACTTCATAACAAATAGATTGCTTTTTGAACAACTTCAAACTGATTTATGGAATAATTTCTCGAATTAAATTATTGGAAGTATCCGCTACATATATATCCCCAGATGAATTGACCGCAACACCATGTGGATCAAAAAAAGTGGCATTCGACCCACTGCCATTGGTTGAGCCCTGCAAGCCTGTTCCAGCGAGGGTTGTCACATTACCCGAAGCTGTAACTTTACGAATCATATTATTGGATGCATCAGCTACATATACATTACCCGATGAATCTATGGCTACTCCCATAGGAACATTAAATGAAGCATTGCTCCCCAAGCCATTTGTAGATCCTGGCGCACCCGATCCGGCTAATGTTGTGACAATCCCTCCTGAGGCAATTTTACGAATCATATTATTCCCTGAATCAGCTACATATACGTTACCGGAAGAATCAACTGCTACGCCTGTTGGATCAAAAAAAGATGCTGACGTTCCTGTGCCATTGGTTGATCCTTGAATTCCTGATCCGGCTAACGTCAACACGGTTCCCGCCGAAGTTATCTCGCGAATTAAATCGTTCCCCGCATCAGCTACATATACATTACCTGAAGAATCGACCGCCACGCCTGTGGGATCAAAAAAAGTAGCTATCGATGCTGGACCATTTAGACTCCCCGAAGTTCCCGTACCAGCCAAAGTTATCACTACCCCAGATGTTGTAATTTCTCGAATAAGATTATTACCAGAGTCCGCCACGTACACATTGCCGGCTGAATCGACTGCAACCCCTGTTGGCTTATTAAAAGAAGCCGAGGTTACCGGACCATTAATCGCTCCTTGTATTCCAGATCCGGCAAAGGTCGTCACTAATCCCGCTGGAGTTACACTTCGAATGAGGTTGTTATTCGTATCCGCAACATAAATAGTCCCTGCAGTATTGACGGCAACACCTCCGGGATTAAAAAAAGTAGCTGTTGCCCCTGGCCCATTCACTGCGCCACTAGTGCTTGATCCGGCCAATGTAATAACCGATACTCCGGATCCCGATCCGAGAAGTATTGGTGGCGCTGATCCTGAAAAAAGAGACACGGGACTATGTTCACTTGAACAGCTTATGCTCAAAATCATGGCTCCAGCAGCCAAAACGATCCAATAGAAAAGTTTGTTTTTTATATTTATTTTCATCATCGTCTATTTTAATACGCATCTCCCAAAATACAAACACTTTGAATTCATTTAGTTTATATTTTAAATTTCATGAATATTCATCCACGCATGTCCGAACTACATTTTATCCTAATAATTTAAGATGATAAATTAAAGCCAAAGTCATCGCGATTCCTATGGTTCCCCATAACCATCGAGCATGCCACGTTTTGTCTAATAATTGCGTCCGAATGATACTTAACCCCACACCAGACCATGTCAAAAAAACCCATGTTAATTCATCCATATTTCCCACCTGGGAAATTGACTGCATAAAAATAAATCCTATCCACAGCACAAAATTTTGAACAATAACCCAACGGATCCATTTTTGAGGCAATCCTGCATAGGCCAAAATATTTAAAATGAATAAAACCATCGCAAACGGTGACTGCAACCACTGCCATAGATGCATCTGGATCTGTTGATGGGTTGGAAACAATTCAAAACCCATAAACCCTATGGCTAAGGTCATGAGTATAAAACTTGATAATAGGATCCAGCGCTTAAACTTTTGGTACCTTTTCAACATATAAATTGACAACCACTGGTTTCCGAGGAAAACAAGCACCCAAACCCATTGATCTATAGAAAACCGCTGATTTTCCAATTGAAAAACAAAAATGGAAAACCATGCCAATGGGAAAATCGAGTCTTTGAATTTTGCTCGAGGTATTTCGTTCATAATGCTTAAATTTAATAAAATCAGGATAATCCCCAACATCCATCCCAGTATTCCATTAGGACTTTTTAGAAGGTACCAGCCAAGGACTCCCCCTCCCAATAGCCCTATCATCAACATGAAATGTCCCGATACCAATAATTTTTGCTTTCGCTTTTTCAGTGACGGTGATTGCGTGTCGGAATCCTTTTCAAACAAATGAAGTTAAGAAAATTTTGATTTTCTACTGCTTTTTCGATTAAGATACTTAATTATGCGTCTATTTAAATCCATGTTCATGTTTTGCTTCATTCTATTATTTTTTATTAATCTTTCCAAAGCTTTTTGTCAAGACGCTCAAAGTTATGGGATGGGGGATACCGGTACTGGAATGCTTTCAGGCGTTCTAGGACTTTATTGGAATCCTGCCGTTTTTGCTTATAGTAATACAACTTCGGTTCAAACTGTTGCGGGTTTTTCCGCATGGGACACTTCCAACGTTTCAACACCTATTTTAGATTTTTCATATAACACGGGAGGGCAAGTTGTTCAAAGCTCCGTGGTGCGAAATCAACAATATTTAGGACTCTTTGGCCTGCAATACCAAAACTATGGCGGAGGCGTTGTTTATGATCAACAACTCCAGTTACAAGCTAATCCGGATTCATTAGCATTCTTTCAGGATCGACAATCGACGTTATCGCAAAGTACAACCTATACCTTTAATTATTCAAACATTCAACAAAAATCCGAAAATATTGTCCTCTCTTATGGATATCAAGTTCCATTACAATTTCTGCCCTATCTTGGGCTGGGAGGTAGCATCAAATTTTATCGAGGTGACTTACTTGATGAAACGTCGCTTCAAGGATGGTATAGTGCGGGTGATGTGACAGGATCCAACTATCAATACACTCGGGAATATTCAACCAATGGAACCGGCATCAGTTATGACATTGGTTTGATTTCCAAAGTTACCTCGTCTATTCAAATCGGCGTTTTATTTAAAAACATCGTTTCCAGCATCCGATGGGATGGGGAATTGCAGACCCTATCGCTCGGATCTAATGGTCAAGAGACCGTGACTCAAATCCAAGATAATACCATCATCACTTCGCTCCCACGAGAAACGCGTGTTGGCATCGTTCTAGCTCCACCTGGGAAAGGTATTGCCATTGCAGCTGAATCACGATATCAAAACGGAAAAAGCCATTGGTATTTTGGATTAGAACGCAGTTATCCCACATCCCATTTAGTAATCCGACTGGGAACTTTTATCGACCCCGTTTCAAATCGCAGAGTTTATACCGGAGGAATTGGATATCAAGTGGCATTTTTACAAGCAGATATCGCCTTACTTACTGAACAAGTCCCCAATATCTTAAACTCACAAGGGTTGGGGGGAGCTGCAGACCTTACAGCACAATTTTAATTTTTTTCAATGAAAAACCTAAGTGCCCATTTCCCACGACGAAAGATATTTTCTCTGTTCGGACGTTAATTGATCAATCTGAATATTCAAGGCCTTTAATTTCAACCGAGCAATTTCTTGATCGGTTTCGTCAGGTACCGAATATACTTTTTTTTCTAACTGGCTATGATTTTTAACGACAAATTCCGCCGCTAAGGCTTGATTGGCAAAACTCATATCCATCACGGAAGCTGGATGTCCTTCGGCAGCCGTCAAGTTGATCAAACGTCCTTCACCCAAAACAAAAACCTTTTTCCCATTATTCAAAAGATGTTCCTTCACGAACTCGCGTGCTTGTTTTGTTTTTTTGGTAATGGATTTTAAATTTTCCAAATCCAACTCAACATTAAAATGCCCTGAATTAGCGACGATGGCCCCATTTTTCATTTTTAAAAAATGTTCTTTCCGGATGACATGAATATCCCCGGTGAGTGTAATAAAAATATCCCCACTTTGTACCGCCTGTGCCATGGGTTGAACATCATATCCATCCATCACGGCTTCCAAAGCCTTTAACGGGTCAACCTCACAAATAATGACTCGGGCTCCCAGACCTTTAGCTTTAGCCGCAACTCCACGCCCACACCATCCGTACCCTAGCACTACAACTACCGTCCCTGCAATCAGAAGATTGGTCGCCCGGATAATGCCATCCATCGTGCTTTGACCCGTCCCATACCGATTATCAAAAAAATGTTTTGTTTTAGCATCATTGACCGCAATGACCGGAAATCTAAGGACTTGATCTTTCTCCATGGCCCGTAAACGAATAACACCCGTGGTCGTTTCTTCGGTTGAGCCCAAAATCTCCGATGCTTGTTCTTGACGCTGGCTATGCAGTTGTGAAACTAAATCTGCACCATCATCCATGGTAATCTGCGGATGGGAATCGAGCGCTTGACGCAGGTGCTGGTAATACGTATCGCGATTTTCGCCTTTAATTGAATACGTCGCAATCTGATAATCTTTTACCAATGATGCTGCTACATCATCTTGGGTTGAAAGTGGATTGGACGCACAGGCATAGACTTGGGCCCCACCGGCTTTTAATGTAATTAAAAGATTGGCGGTTTCTGTTGTAATATGGAGACACGCCGCTAATCGAATTCCACGCAACGGTTTTTCGGTTTGAAATCTCTGACGAATTAAACGCAAAACAGGCATACTTCTTTCAGCCCATTCAATGCGTTGTTTACCAACTCCGGCTAATTTAATATTTTTTATATGGTATTTCATAAGGATTTTTTCAACTTTCGTATAAATTATTTTTTAAGTCCAGCATCTTTGCGCAACCCAAGTACTTTGGTAGTCTTTTCCCAAGTAAATTCTGGTTCAATGCGGCCAAAATGACCATACGCAGCTGTTTTTTGATAAATGGGACGCCGAAGATTCAATGACTGAATAATACCCCCAGGGGTTAAATCAAAATGCTTGCGCACCAATTGGGTGAGTTGCTCTTCTGGAAGCTTACCTGTTCCAAACGTGTGAACCAAAACACTCGTAGGTTGTGCAACACCAATTGCATATGAAAGCTGAACCTCACATTGTTCCGCCAAATCGGCAGCCACTAAATTTTTGGCAACCCATCGAGCAGCATAAGCAGCCGAGCGATCGACTTTTGATGGGTCTTTTCCCGAAAAGGCTCCCCCGCCATGTCGGCCATATCCTCCATAAGTATCCACGATGATCTTTCGACCCGTGAGTCCGGTATCGCCTAACGGACCACCAATTTCAAATCGTCCCGTCGGATTGACAAAAATTTTAGTTCGACTATCAATCATTTTGGATGGAATCACTGTTCGAATAACATGCCGAATAATGTCTCTCTTAAGCACATCCGCTTTACAAGGAGCATGTTGCGTTGATAACACGACTGCGTCAATACGGCTGGGTTTCCCTCCAATATATTCGACAGAAACTTGGCTCTTCCCATCCGGCCGAAGATATTTCAGAACACCTTGCTTTCGAACACTCGCCAATTTTCGAACCAATTGATGTGCCAGCATAATCGGCAATGGCATTAGTTCCGGTGTTTCTCGACAAGCAAATCCAAACATCATACCCTGGTCCCCTGCACCACCGGTGTCCACCCCCATCGCAATATCCGGCGATTGCCGATTAATGGCTACAGAAATGCCGGCTGTATCTGCATCCAGCCCGGCCTTTGCATCCAAGTACCCTATCTTTCTTATTACTTGACGGGCAACTTCATTCCAGTTCACCGTTGCATGCGTAGTAATTTCACCAGCAATGACCACCCAATTACATGTGAGTAATGTTTCGCAAGCCACACGACTGCGCGGATCTTGTTTTAAACAGGCGTCTAAAATTCCATCAGAAATTTGATCGGCAATTTTATCGGGATGACCCTCGGTAACTGATTCGGAAGTAAAATAAAAACGCTCCGATCCCAATGGTGAAAGTTGCATAGTACTCTCCTCGATTTATTTTAAAAAATCAAACGTGCTTAAATTTGAAATTTATACTCAAGATAGAAAAAAACAATCATTTAAAGCCAGTTGTTGCAATTCCGCGAATGAAGTATTGATTGCCAATCAGGAAAATGATAATAACCGGGATTGAAATCACCAGTGATGCGGCCATTAATAGATTGTACTGTTGGCCATAAAAGGAAACAAAGTTGGTTAACCCGAGCGTTAATGTATATTTACTGTTACTATTGATATAAATCAAAGGATTCAAAAAATCATTCCAGTTATAAACAAATGAAAAAACACCAACCGTAGCTAGCGCTGGCTTGCATAACGGCAATAGAATTCTGTAAAAAATGCCCAAATGCGAACAGCCGTCAATTTTTCCAGCTTCATCTAATTCATATGGAATAGTCATAAAAAACTGGCGAACTAGAAAAATATTAAACGCGCCGCCGCCTAAAAAAGCCGGAACAATCAATGGATAATAGGTGTTATACCAGCCCAAATTCCTAAACAAAATAAATGTCGGAATCATTGTCACTTGATAAGGAATCATCAAGGTCGCTAAGCATAATAAAAACAACACATCGCGTCCCGGAAATCTCAAGCGTGCAAACGCATAAGCAACTACCGCCGAAGAAATCATCACTCCGATTGCATTCGAAACCGAAATAATAATGGTATTGATCGTGTATGTGGTGAAATTAACCCCTTGTGATTTATAAATGCCATCAATATTCCATGCATCAACAAAATTTTTCCAGAGTGGATGCAGCGGAATCCAAATGGGCGGGGTCGCAAAAACCGTGGCCTCTGTTTTTAATGCGGTTGAAAACATCCAAAAAATGGGCAACAGCATCGTAACCGATCCCAAAACCAAAATTAGCCATACAGCTATTTTAGTTATGCGTTCCGTTCTTTTTTTGCTGGACCAAAAATTAGATTGAACTCCTGTTGAATTCATAGAATCAAATCCTTCTCATTTCAAAATTGAATCAACACTGCATGCTTATTTTCGAAGTTCACCTTCGTAATAAACCCACTTATTGGCATACTTAAATTGAATCCAAGTGGAAACCATAATAATAATCAATAATACGCATGATAATGCTGATGCATAGCCTAATTGGAAATATTGAAAAGCTTTTTGATAGATGTATAAGACCATGACTAACGTAGAATTTGCCGGGCCGCCAATCCCATTACTAATAATATAAACCTGATTAAAAATTTGGAATGAAAAGACAATACTGATAATTAGGTTAAAAAAAATCACCGGCGATAATCCTGGAAGCGTTACTGTTAAAAATTGCCTCCATCGGCTCGCACCGTCAATTTCAGCAGCTTCATATAAGGCTTGAGGAATATTTTGAAGGCCCGCTAAATAAATAATCATCCCAGATCCAATGCTCCAACAACTCATAATGACCAAAGCTGGTTTACTCCAAGTCGGGCTTGCCAGCCACTTGGGACATTGATCAATGGGAATCGTTGTGACAAAAGAAATGAAGTAATTTAACAATCCTGATCTTGCATTAAAAATCCATTTCCAGAGAACAGCAAAGGCCACTCCTGAACTCAATACGGATGGCAAATAATAAATCGTTCGAAAGAACGAGATGCCTTTAATTTTTTGATCCATCATCATCGCCACCACAACACCCAATACCATGGTTAACGGAACTGAAAGAATGGTATAGTAAAATGTGTTGTATAACGAGGCCCAAAACCTCGGATCATTAAATGAAATATGGCCATCATGAATTGAAAATCCAAACATTGTCTTATAATTGGCTAATCCTATAAAATGAATTGAGGAAAGTCCATTCCAACGACAAAATGAAAGATAAATTGCAGCTAAAATAGGCCCGATCATTAAAAAGACAAGCCAAATTAAAAAAGGTGATAGAAAAAGATAAGCACTTACTGCTTCTTTTTTCCTAAGCGTTGACATCGTTGGCATATGTTATTTATCCCTCGGTGGATTTTTAGCTAAAATACGCCGAATTTGTTTTGTGGCTTTTACAACGGATTTTCGCCCATCCCAAACATCATCAAGCGCTGGATATACCAACCCATTTTCAACTTCAGCAAAATTCGTCGCCAAAGGCGGGAAAATAGCATACTTAACGGCTTTCAGCAACATTTTCTTATTTAAGGGAGGCAATTTATCTAAAAATGCCTTGGATTCTGCCACACTCATCATGGCTGGTTGAGCTAGTCCAGTTTGAGCCAAGAGCGTTTCCCCTTTAACTCCATCAATATATTTAATTAACTTCCAAGCCGCCTGCTTATGCTTACAGGATTTCAAGATTGCATATCCGGAACCTCCCGACGCAAAAGCCCGAATGCCCGTGGGTCCTTTAGGAAACATCGCCACATTCCATTTGAAATTTTTAATTTCATGACGAAAAGGCGGAGTTCTCCAAATGCCGGAGATAAACATTGCAACTTTGCCATTGATAAATAAATCCGAAGTCCCTGCGCCACCAATGGCAGATAAGGAAGCGGGTGGAATCATGACTTTGTATTTCGTAATTAAATTTCGTCGGAAGCGAATCGCTGTTAAAAAGTTAGGCGTAGCTGCCAAGGTCCATTGCGTTGGATGTTCAATGTTGTTTACCCACTGGCACCCAGCCGAATAAATCCATGGTTCAATCATGGTCCAGTCATCAATGACGCCCCATTGGGTCGTATGTCCATCCGGCAATCGTTTTGTTAAGTGCCGTGCATCATACAAAAATTGATTCCAATTCCAGTTGTCATTGGGATACGGTAAATGTGCTGCTTTAAATTCATTTTCGTTATAAAAAACACACGCAATGGGAGCAATGTCTCTGGGAACCACATAAACTTGTTGATCAACCGTAAAATGTCGAATTTCTTGTGGATAATAAGCACTCAACTTAAAATTCGGATCGGCTTGAATAAAAGAATTCAAGGGTTGCAGTGCATGGCTGTAATAAAAATTGGCAAAATTGCCGACTTCAACAAAAATGACATCCGGTGCTACCCCGCCAGCAATATCCGTCATGAGTTTGGGAACATAATTATTGTAAGGCACTCGTTCTAAATGAACTCGGATGTTCGGATGTTTTTTTTCAAAATCGCCAATCATCCGACTTAAGATTGCATTTTCGTTTATGCCTCCCCAGGAGGAAATGGTTAAATGAATTTTTGATGAGGACGACGCCTTGCCACATCCGGTCGTTTCTAAAGCTCCTACAATGACAAAAGCCAAAAATAGCATTGTCGATATCCATCGGAAATATCGCTTCATCGTGTCCTCCCAAGATTTAAACATTTAAAAATTTAAAATAGTATGTCATAAGTAAAATAAAGCGTCAATGCAAAATCCAATCGTTATTTTTAAATTTCAGACTAATCCAGGACGTATGTTTTCGCCTAAGACTACATATGGTGTATACGCCCCGCTTTTGCCTTTAAGTCGTACTGGCGGTAATTTTTCTAACCGAAATTGATCCTGAACGAGTGCTGCAATTTCTTCATTAACTAATATTTGACCGTCTTCTGCAACTGAGCAGAGTCGCGATGCCAAATTGACTGTATCGCCTATCAAAGTAAATTCCATCCGTTGCAAAGAGCCAATATTTCCAATGACAGAAGGTCCCAAAGCCATACCCACTCCGAGCCCTGCTTCAATTGTCTGGCTGTAATTATCTCGAAATTTTCCGTGCATTTCATGAAATTGATCCTGCATTTTCAGTGCGGCGGAAAGCACTTTTTTAGGAACGCTGGGACCGCTATTTTCAAAATAGGGAAAGAAAGCCATCACAGCATCCCCGATAAATTTGTTGATTTCACCGCCATACATACTAATGACTCCATCAATAATTGCATACATTCGATTTAAAAATCGCACGGTTTCGGCGGGCGATAATTTTTCCGTTAATGAAGTGAATCCCCGAACATCGGAAAAAAGAACAAAAAATTTTACTAACTCGGCTTCCCATTCAGGTTTATTGGATAACTTAGCCGCAAATTTTGAAGCGTGCGTACCCACAAATCGGTCTAATGTGTGCTGAATTTCCTGGAGGTGCTTTGCATTGGCTTGAAATTTATCCATTTTTTTTTGAAAATCTTGAATTCCGATTTCCGTCAGTTTCTGTTTCATTTTTTTAATTTTCCATGGCGTTGCAGAAGTTGGTCGACGGTAATCATCACCGAGAACATTTGTCTTTAAAAGGAATTCTTGAAATTCACAAAACGAATTCCATTGTGATTTCCAGATCCAGATAATCGATAAAACCAATTCAACCGCCGCAATCAAAAACAAGAAAACGATTTCCCATTGCCACGTTTGATATGACGAAATTGTTTTTATAATAGTGGTCATCATAGCTTTTGTAATTTTACCTTAATTAAATTTGGCTCTGCCTTTATAAATCCATCCTATAATTTACAATAAACAATCGTCATTTGAATACACATTAAATTATCAACTATCCTGTACTACACGTTTTATATTAATCTTTTATCGCCTATTATTCAAACACTCTTAATTTTTTTTACTCCTAAACATGACTTGTAATTTATAAAAAAATTCAGTATAACGTCCCCCATCAGTT
Organism: candidate division FCPU426 bacterium; assembly: GCA_027366525.1. Classification (GTDB taxonomy): domain Bacteria; phylum Oederibacteriota; class Muellerivitia; order Muellerivitales; family DAHXKG01; genus DAHXKG01. The sequence goes on along the minus strand of DAHXKG010000009.1, from coordinate 29,334 downwards.
ATCATTACTGTTAGGAACATATTCATGAAAAAATTTTTTTATCAATGGATTCTCCCCGTTATAACCTTTTTTGTTTTCACGCATCAGGCTTACGCCGTCCAAAAAAATGTTTTTTTTCAAGAGTACAATGCCATGATCACGAGTAAAATTCACTCGGGGAATAAACTTATAAAGTCGTTGGCACATATTTACGTAAACCATCAGCAAGTCCGTCTAGATACACTCAAAAACAAAGCGATTATTTCCACCATAATCGTCTGGCTCTCTCAAAAAACTGCCTTTGATTTGAATCCACAAAGTCACACTTATTTTAAACTCCCGTTTCAAACCCAACAAACAGAAGCGCAGTTACTTCAAAATGCATATCGACATACTAAATTTTTAGGCAATGATCGCATTCATAACATCGCCTGTAAAAAAATTGAGCTCTTAGGGAATCATCAAAATATTAAAGGATATCTTTGGATGAGCCGTGCGACTCATTATCCGATTCTCTTTGAAAGCCCTAATAAAAAATACGTCACGGAGTGGTCTCACTTCCAACCGGGACCACAACCAGCATCCCTCTTTAAAATTCCTGCTAATTATCATTCCGTAGGATTGTTTTCCCTAGGATCCATTTTTTCAAAATCAATTCCCCATCCTTCGTTTCCCTAAGTTCTATGAATCTTGATTTTTACACTTGTCCGCTTTCTATAATATAGAGGAATGAAGGTTTTATAGGAATTCGAATCTGGGTAAAAAAATACTCTAGGATTGCCTGTTTACTTGAAGTTCATCCACATACATTTGAAAATTAGGTTTTTTTATTTTCGAGAGCTGACACAATATTAATTTTTACTTAATTAATGATTCGATGAATGAAATCGGTCCAATGCACGTTGGGACGATTTTTTACCCTCTTTGATGGCCATGAATACCAGTGCGGTTATGAGCACTCCAATTACCGTGAGCATTAATAGAATACAGATTCCTAAACCCACCGTTATCCCATGGGCAAAAGTTCCAGAATTACTTGCTAAATTGACTCTACAAAATGGACAAGCATAAACATGGACGGGCCACAATAGGCAAAGCCCCGCTACTATGGTTAACCACTGTCTCATTTAGGCACCCACTTAAAAACGGCAACGGTTGCCATGAGAACACAAAAAAGCATTACCAGCAATGCCAGTGGAAAAATGGCTGCCGTTTTTATCACCCCTTTTTCAAACCGAAGATTCATAAAAAATAATGAAATAATGCATGTCTGCATTCCCGCTATGATCAATGCGATTAGAATATTTTCAAAGTGATCCCCAAATGGGACATAGGACAGCCCTAAGTTTACAAACGTCAGCGCAATAAGCGCAATATAAACATAAAAATGGTGCTTGTCTGAAAGATGTTTATCCATAAATACTTCACTCCTTAAAAATTAGACCAAATAAACCATTGCATAAATGAAAAACCAAACGATTTCAACAAAACTCCAGTACAAACCAAACGAAACAATTGGACTGTAATAACTCGATGAAAAATCTCCTCGTTTAGCTCGAAGCCAAAGAATAAATAAAATAACAACACCAACAATCATATGAACCCCATGCAATCCTGTCAGTGTGTAATAACATCCATAGAAGAGGTTTGTAGAGGGAAAAATGTGATGTTGAAAATCGATATCATATTCAATTCCTTTAATGATGAGGAAAACCACGCCTAAAATCAGCGTTATCAATAAATTCGAACTTAGTTTTTGCGTGTTGCCTTTTTTGACTTCGTGCACCGCCATAGCCATAAAATAGCTACTGGTTAAAAGAATAATCGAATTCACGGTTGCAAGCGGAATATTCAACTGATGTGGATGATAAAGTTCTGGATGTGAAATCCGCAAAATAATATACATTCCAAAAAATGCAGTAAAAAACATCACTTCCGATGACAAAAACAGCCACATTCCCATCCGAACATTTTCAATGCGTTCTTCACTTTCGACATGATGCGTTCCTACAGTTGATTGCATAATTTTAACCTCGAATAATTAACTTTTTTCAAAACCCAACGGATCACTTTGCGCAATCCAGTCCTTACCTTGTTTAAGGGCCTCCGGACTACTGTATTCGTATGGTCCTCGATACACCATCGGGATTTTTTCAAAATTGTAATACGGAACTGGTGAGGGTAATGTCCACTCTAACCCGGTTGCATTCCATGGATTTGCTGGAGCTTTTTTCCCATAAAGCATGCTATAAAAGAAATTAAAAATAAAGATCAATTGACTTATGCCCAAAAGAAATGCCGCAATACTAATGAACACATTTAAATTTTGCAAAGGTTGAAGAAATTCATAATTAGTGATCGTCGCTAAACGGCGCATTTGCCCACCCTCACCCAAAAAATGCATGGGAAAGAATGTCAGATTAAATGTAATAAACGTTAAGAGCCAGTGCAATTTGCCTAATCTTTCATTCATCATGCGTCCAAACATTTTTGGAAACCAGTAATAAATTCCTCCAAAAATTGCAAACAATGAAGCACCAAAAACAATGTAGTGGAAATGTGCAATAACATAATAGCTGTCATGTAAATAAATATCGACCGGGGTGGCTGCTAAAAAAATACCGCTTAAACCCCCGATGATAAACATTGCTACAAATGAAATTCCACAAAGTCCGGCCGAGGTCAATTGAATGGACCCCTTCCAGAGTGTTCCAAGCCAATTGAAAACCTTCACACTCGATGGAAGTGCAATTAACATGGTAGTCATCATGAATCCCGTGGCCATCGCTGGACTCATACCAGAGACAAACATATGGTGTCCCCACACTACAAATCCGAGCCCCATAATCACCGCGAGCGATACAACCATGGGCTTATATCCAAAAATAGGTTTTCGTGAAAAAGTCGCAATCAGTTCTGATGCAATGCCCATAGCGGGCAACACCAAAATATAAACGGCCGGATGTGAATAAAACCAAAATAGATGCTGCCATAAGAGCGGATGCCCGCCTCCGGCTCCTCCAATCAATTGATCGGCACTTTGAAGTCCTGTAGGAATAAAATAGGCTGTTTTTAATAGCTTATCGCATAACATTAAAGTTGCTGCAGCTCCTAAAACAGGAGTCGCTAACGTCTGGAAAACTGCAGTAATCAACTGCGCCCAAGTCACTAATGGCAACCGGCCCCAAGTCATACCCGGCGCTCGCATTTTTACAATCGTTGTTAAAAAATTAATTCCTCCCACAATGGATGAAAATCCCACAATAAAGATGGCTATCAACCAAAAAATCTGTCCCATCCCGGATCCGGGTGTTGCCGTTGAAACATCGCTTAAGGGGGGATAAGCCGTCCATCCTGATTCCGCCGCCCCTTGTCTCAAAAACAGGGAACTTAAGATCACAATACCACCTAAAACATACAACCAATAGGACAAAGCATTTAAAAGGGGAAACGCAACATCGCGCGCGCCGATTTGAAGCGGGATCAAAAAGTTACCAAAAGCTCCCACTAAAAGAGGAATCATCACAAAAAAAACCATGATGGTTCCGTGCAAGGTGACTATTTGTAAGTACCCTGAGGGAGTAATCGCCCCCGTGCTATCAAAGAAAAAACGAGAGGCTAGGAGCTTGCCTAAAATCGGAACAGGCTGAAAAGGATAGGCCAGTTGCCAGCGAATCAACATGGCCAAGAATCCGCCCAACAATAAAAAACACATCGTTGTAAAAAAATACTGTTTCGCAATTACTTTATGATCATATGACCAAACATATTTTCGAAAAAATCCAGTCGGTTCAGGATGTATAATTTCTTCGTGTGATTCTACATTCATGATGCGACTCCTCCCGCTTTTTATCACCCAATTTTATCTAATTATTATATTGAGGATAGTATTTATCCCACACCCGCCATAGCCTCATATTGGTTTGATACTTTTCCTTGATCATTTTTTTCATCCACCATCGGTAAGATGCTGGCGTATCGACCGTCAAATACCCCACCATGCGGTAGTGGCCGATACCACACAATTGTGAACACGCAATTTCAAAAGGATGCTGAACATACTGGACTTGGGCAATTGGTTCTCGACTAACTTTGCCATGATAGATTACATCGGCGAATTTTTTCCCAGGCATTGGCTCGTAGTAATATTTTCGTGCCCCCGTAACCCCGAGTACTTTATACATTAACAAGAACCCGTCCAAGGCGACTTTTAAATTTTCAAATTGTTTTCGTGTAAGAATCATCGGAGTTTGACTTTTTAGATTCCAGCAGCCCAGCTTGTCCATTTCAAACCAAGATTCGCTCAACATACCCGGCACTGCATCTTGTTTGAGTCGTGCATAGGGAACAAAAAAATCATGAATGACATCATCCGAGGTCATATGGATCACGACTTTTTTACCTACGGGAACATGCATTTGATCAATCGTCGTAATATCATCAGGAGCTCCAAAGGAACCCTTGGGATCCGCATAACGGAAATTCCATGCAAATTGCTGTGCAAAAACCTGTACCGTCAAACTTTTATTCGGTGGCGGAAAATCTTCTCGAATAAAATCCCATGTTTGTTTTTGATAAATTGCCAACCAAATCAGAATGATCGCTGGAATGACCGTCCAAATGATTTCGGCATATTTGTTCCCGTGGGTATAGGTGGCTTGGCGTCCTTCTTTGGATCGATATCGGATCACACAAAAGACTAAAAAACCTTCGGTAATTAAAAAGACAATAGTTACAATCCAAAAAATTACGGAGTACATATGGTCAATCATATTGCCATACGCATCATTAACATTGGGTAAGAGATATCCAAAACTCAGCGCTAAACAATGTTGGGGAAAAAAACAAATTCCCAAGGCCACTATCAATCCCGCCATTAATATTTTTTTCATGGTTCAATTGCCTCGAAAACGCTAAACATAATTTTTCTAAAACCGCCGCAGTATTTAAACATAATTTCTTTTCCATTTCAACGCATCTTTGAAAACACTTAATTTTTTTTTAAAAAAAACCTCTTTTTTTCCTTTATTTTCAACCCAAAAATAAAAACATCCAAGAAAGATGATAATTATCATACTTTTTTTAAATTGCATTTATACAAAAATGAAAATATTTTAAAATACACCCTTCAATGAAATTGGGGCTGTCGAGGAGTTTTACAATGCCGCGCATTATTTGTTTGCAACATGTTCCTGGTGAAGAGCTCGGACTTTTAGAACCTTTATTGGAACAATTTGAATTCCAAATTCAAAAGGTTCGATTGGATCATGGTGAACCGATTCCAACTCATTTAGCATCTGGATTGATTATTTTAGGCGGGCCCATGAGCGTTTATGATCCGCCCGAAAAATTTCCAACGCAGTTAGCCGAAATTCAAAGTATTCAAAAAGCACTCGATCAGCGACTACCCATTTTAGGAATTTGTCTAGGGGCGCAGTTATTAGCTCAAGCTCTGGGCGGCCACGTCTTTCGTTCAGCACAACCAGAATTTGGATGGGCTCCGATCCAATTTTCATCTTTGGGTCTGCTGGATTCAGTATTTTTAAAAACACCCTCAACCTTAGAGGTTTTTCATTGGCACAGTGATACCTTCGTCCTGCCCTCTACCGCGACTCGTTTGGCTGAAAGCGTTTGGACGCCAAATCAAATTTTCAAAGCAGGAAATAATGCTTATGGATTTCAATGTCACTTAGAAGTTACGGAACCCATGATTCATCAATGGATTTCCAACGATCGGGCTACATTTACCTTGGGCGGCGGCATTCACCGGATTGAAAAAGTCACTCATCACCTTCAAGAAAAGCTAGTGCGGCTCCAGCCAATGGCTCAAAAAATTTTCTCAAGATTTCTCTCGAAAATTTAAACAACCAACGAATTGCCTCGCATCACCATTCAAACAAAATCGATTTTAAATAAATGACGACTCCCCATTTTTCGATCTTGGCCACCACACCTGATGTTAATCGTTCGATTTGGAATGGTGAAATGTTCCGCGCGACCCCGAGAAATCTTTAATATCTCAAGATTCCTCGAAGGTCACACACCCTAAATTTAAGAACATCCGCTCGTAGTTCCGCAATTTAAGCATTTATAGCACGCGGCATTCCTGACCATAATTGAACCGCATTCTGGACACGGAGGCGCATCGGATTGTGTTACAAAAACATGTTTTTCCTGACGTTCCGATTGCGTTTTTTTATTTGAGTCTTGAAATTGCAAATCAATCGCGGTATCAGTTTTCGTATTACCCCACGGATCGGAATGGTCCAAATTTTCTGCCGATTTTTGGTCATCTTCCGGCAAGAATTTCAGGGCAAGCCAACGAAAGATATAATCTGTGATCGATTTGGCCATGCGTATTTGCGCGTTACCAGTAAACCCAGAGGGTTCATATCGACTATAACTAAATTTGTCCACTAATACTTTTAATGGCACTCCATATTGAAGTGCTAACGAAACGGCCGTAGCAAAGCTATCCATCAACCCAGAAACGGTTGAACCTTCTTTTGACATCACAATAAAAAGCTCGCCAGGGGTTCCATCCTCAAATTTTCCAACCGTTAGATATCCTTCATGTCCTGCTATGGAAAACTTATGGGTAATGGCCTCGCGTTCATCCGGCAGGCGTCTACGGATGGGTTTCAAACTTTTCATTTTTTTGGAATCCAATGACGTTGAAAGTGGTTGCGAGCCCTTGCAGCCATCGCGATAAATTGCAATCGCTTTCAACCCTAATTGCCAAGCTTCTAAGTATGCTTTCATAATATCATCGACACTGGCATCATGCGGCAAATTAACTGTTTTTGAAATAGCGCCCGAAAGGAATGGCTGTACAGCAGCCATCATACGAATATGTCCCATGTAATGGATGGATCGAACTCCATTCATTGGTTTAAACGCACAATCAAAAACATTTAAATGTTCCAAATGAAGATGCGGAGCCCCTTCAATCGTGTCATGGATATTAATATAGTCCAAGATATCCTTGATTTGACTTTGACTATATTGGAGTGTTTTCAGGGCTTCTGGGACGGTTTGATTGACAATTTTGATCACGCCGCCACCCACCAACTTTTTATATTTAACCAAGGCAATGTCGGGTTCAACCCCTGTCGTATCACAATCCATCATAAAACCGATAGTGCCCGTGGGAGCCAACACTGAAACCTGACCATTGCGGAACCCATGTTTTTCACCTAACAAATTAACGGACGCCCAAGTTTGTTGCACCGACTCCATTAAATCCTTTGCCACACCTTCGGGATGAATTTGAGAAGCCTTTTCTTGATGCATGCGCATCACGCGGAGCATCGATTCTCGATTTCTTGCAAATCCCCGAAAAGGACCAACCTCTTGTGCAATTTTAGCTGACATTAAATTCGCTTCACCATGAACTAATGCCGTAATAGCCGCCGCATAATTTCTGCCCTCCTCACTATCATATGGGAGCCCCTTCGACATCAGCAAAGCACCTAAATTCGCATATCCCAGTCCTAAAGGACGATACTCTAATGAATTTCGCTCAATGGGTTTAGTGGGATAACTGGCATTATCGACAATAATTTCTTGTGCCAAGATCGTAATATCGATCGCATGTTTTAAATTATCTAAATTTAATTCCCCATTATTATCCATTCGAAATTTCATTAAATTCAAGGATGCTAAATTACAAGCAGAATCATCCAAATACATATATTCAGAACAAGGATTACTTGCATTAATGCGAGCTGTATTGGGGCAAGTATGCCAATGATTAATGGTCGTATCAAATTGCATTCCCGGATCGCCACAAACCCATGTCGCTTCCGCAATCATTTTCAAGAGGTCTTCGGCCTGATATTCTCCCATCGGCAAATGTGTTTTGCGCGCAGTCGTAGTCCATGCGGTTTTATTCAAAACGGCTTGCATAAATTCATCGGAAACGCGCACCGAGTGATTGGCATTTTGAAATTGGATAGAGTCATAGGCTCCACCCGGAACATTAAAACCGCCATCAAATCCCGCTTCAATCAAAGCCCAAGCTTTTTTTTCTTCTTCAGCTTTACACTTGATAAAATCCACAACATCTGGATGATCCACATCCAGAATCACCATTTTGGCTGCCCGGCGCGTTCGCCCACCTGATTTAATAACGCCCGCAAAACTATCATAACCCCGCATAAATGAAACGGGGCCTGAAGCCGTACCACCCCCTGATAATTTTTCCTTGCTCGATCGCAGCGCGGAAAAATTGGTTCCCGTTCCTGAGCCAAACTTAAAAAGCATCCCCTCTGTTTTGGCTAAATCCAAAATCGATTCCATGGAATCATTCACACTGTTAATAAAGCAAGCTGAACATTGGGGACGCGCTTCTACACCTACATTGAACCAAACGGGCGAGTTAAAAGCCATCTTTTGATGTAATAATAAATGAGTCAGTTCATCCTCAAAAACTTCAACATCGGCATCACTATCAAAATAACCCTCTTGTTTCCCCCATTGGGACATCGTATGCGCTACTCGATAAATTAATTGCTTTACACTATGTTCCCGCTCTTCGGTTTCCAAGACCCCATGAAAGTATTTGGAGACCACTATATTCGTGGCGGTTTGAGACCATGCTTTAGGAACCTCAACCTCTTTTTGTTCAAAAATCGTTTTACCTTTTTCATCGGAGATAATGGCCGACCGTAATTCCCACTCCACTTCATCAAAAGGATGAACGCCTTTTTTAGTAAACACACGATTTACTTTAATGCCTCCCTTTTTAGTGAATGTTCCCGATCGTTCGGATAACTGCGTTGCTTCTGATGAAAATGGTTGTGCTGTCATGTATGCTCCTCATTAAAAAAAATGAAACCCCTGCCGACCCTCCGGGAAGCCTCTTCTCTTAGTAACAACCCTAAATGTCGTGGTTAAGACCTTATAACCTACTATTGATAGTGTGATCAAGAAAAAAATCAAAAAAAATTGTTTGGATTTATAAGTCTTTTTAATCGATTTTAAAAATTGATTTTGTTTAAATACCCTTTTTTTTCAATTGAGCTGCCAATTGCTCAAATCCAGGTTTCCCCAGCAAAGCAAACATATTTTTCTTGTAAGCCTCAACACCAGGTTGGTCAAATGGATTAATTTGAAAAAGGCGGCCTGAAATACCACAGGCCATCTCAAAAAATTGATAAAGATATCCTAAACAATATGGAGTCATCTCAGCCAATTGAAGTTGGATCACCGGCACCCCGCCTTGTTGGTGTGCAAAAGCAGTTGCTCGCATAGCCTGCTCATTAATCCAAGAAACTTTTTTGCCCTTTAAAAAATTCAACCCGTCGCGGTTACTGGGATCACCCGGCACCAGTAAATCGTGAGATTCTTTTTGAACCCATACCATCGTTTCAAAAATATTTCGACTGCCCTCTTGAAGAAACTGTCCCATGCTATGAAGATCTGTCGTAAGATCAACCGAGGCTGGAAATATACCTTGTTGATCTTTGCCTTCCGATTCTCCAAACAGTTGTTTCCACCACTCACTAATAAAATGTAAATCCGGTCTAAAATTGGCCAACACTTCTATGACCTTCCCCTTTTGATACAAGGCAAATCGCGCAATCGCATATTGAGCCGCCAGATTGTTTTCAATATTTAAACGGCTAACGTCTAAAGCCGCATCTTCAGCCCCCTGCAGTAATGCATCAATGGAAATACCGGCAGCCGCAATGGGAAATAATCCCACGGGCGTTAGTACTGAATATCGTCCGCCGACATCATCTGGAATTACCAAGGTCGGATAGCCTTCGGCATCAGCCAATGACTTTAAGGCTCCCTGCGATCGATCGGTAATCGCAACAATGCGTTGCTTGGCCTGATTTTTTCCATGTTTTTTTTCGAGCCAACTTTTCAAAATGCGAAATACCAGTGCGGGCTCCGTGGTTGTTCCGGATTTTGATATTACACACAATCCAACTTGACGGTCCTTGAGTTCCTGCATCAAGCGATTGAGATAGTGGGCGGAAAGGTGGTGACCGGCATAATAAATCTGGGTTTTTACTTCATCGTGAAGCGCTTCGAGTGTGGACCGAATGCCCAAATAGGATCCCCCAATTCCAATACAAATAATTGCATCACATTTTTGAGCCAATGCTCGCGCAGCCCTTTTAATGGATTGCACTTGTTTTTTCATTTCCGTGGGTAACGTTACCCACCCCAAAAAATCATTGCCAAGTCCTTGATGTTGAAGCAATGACTGTAAAGCTGTCTTCGATTGGGCATATAGGGATTTCTGATAGGCGCTCGACACAACCGATGTAATATAATCCAAATTCAGCAATAATGATTTCTTCATGATTTTTTCCTTTCCCAAATACAACTAAACTGATTCTGTTTTAAACTTTTCAACATTGGATTTCAATTGATCGGCCATTTCTTTTAATTCACGAGCGGATTTATTGACTTGTTCCATGCTGGAAACTTGTTCTTCCGTTGAAGCTGCAACTTCTTGAGTTGAAGCCGCCGATTCTTCGGCAACCGCATTAATATCTTGAATACCCAAAACCATTTGTCCATACCGTTTCGTTTGCAATTCCAGCAAAGCTACAATTTTTTGACTTGCACCCGCCAATTCTTCAACTTTTCTTACTGTTTCATCCAATCCAACGCGCATTTGATTCAAACCACTTTGACTTTCATACGCTTCACGTGCTCCTTGTTCCATCGAGGCTACCGCTTCCAAAGTTTCTTTTTGAATAGATTCCACAATTTTCGAGATTTCAGCTGAGGCGACACTCGATTCTTCAGCGAGTTTTCGAACCTGCTCTGCCACAATTGCGAATCCTTTGCCCTGTTCGCCAGCACGCGCCGCTTCAATTGCGGCATTTAATGAGAGGAGATTGGTTTGCGCCGCAATCCCTGAGATTAAATCAATCACTTTGACAATCTGACGATTTTTTTCACCTAATTGATGGATCATTTTTGAATTCGATAAAATGGTCTCATTGAGGTTACTCATACGGCTGAGGGTGGTTTTGGTTAAGACTCCCCCTGTTCGCACCATCTCCGTGGTCTGCTCAGCAACTCGAAATGTTTCTAATGCTCTTTTTTCAATTTCATGTGTGGTTGCATCCATTTCGGTCATCAGCCGATGCACCTCTGCAATTTTAAGCGCTTGATCTTCAACGCCCTTGGCCAACTGCTGAATGGTGGATGAAACGTCCGTACTCATCGCTTTTACTTCCCGCATGGACGCAGTCAATTGTTCCGATTCACGAAAAAGCCGCTGCGAGTGATTTTTGACCGATTGAACTAAATTTCGAATACCTTCAACAAAAACATTAAAGGCGCGAGCCGTATCGCCAATTTCATCCTTGGATTTTAGAATGATCTTCTGGGTTAGATCACCTCCGCCTTGGGCAATTTCAATCATTTCGGTCTTGATCTTTTCAAGCGGATGCGTGATGGACAATGATAAAACCAGCATTGTTAAAAAAACAATGATGCATATAACAATGGATTCGGTTAATTCCAATTTCCAGTAATAGGCCTCTAAATTTTTATAAAAGTTCTTAAGCGAAAATTGTATCCAAATCCATCCTTGCCTTTGATGCTGATGATCCCAAAATGGGAAAATCAAATCGGACACTTGATTTTTAATCATCTCATGAATAAAACCATCGGTCTTGAACTGCTGAGTGTTTTTAAAAATTTGTTTTCGAATAGCCTGCGTCGACGTACAGTTGTGTAGAGGCTCGGCTTGTTGGACAATTAAATGCCCCTGTTGATCCAATGCGGCAATTTGTAATAAATGATATTCATGCATCCAAGAAGCCATCACCTTGGATATCGTTGTATACCGTTTGGTTTGAATCGACGCATGAATTAGGGGACTCAAGGTCATTCCAATATGATTCAAATCGAGAACATAGGTATGTAAGACGTATTTTTTTTGATAGTGAAAGGATAAAGAATCCAAAATTCCATTAATAACTATCAGTGCGATTAAGACAATTAAGGTAACACGTATACTTATTTTTTTAAAAATCAATGCACCGCCCTCCACATCATATTTTGACCCTCCCCAAGCCCCAATCTTCCCTTACTCTACTGCCTAGTTCAACTCTTTCACCTATTGAGTTGGATTATATATCTTTTTCAAAATAAATATGTGAGCAATGTTATTTCTATCTTCAGTTTTTTTAAATCTAAACTATTTAGATTCTAGTCAGCTTTTAAAATCACGCATTCACTTCTACTTAATCATGGTCGAATTAAATCGGGGGCAAATAAAGTTCAAGTGATTTTAAATCCAATCGGTCAACCCTAACCCAAGATTCTTAGTTAATTTCATAAATTCAATCCAATAATGGCGTAGCTGCTAAGGCATCGACTGTTTTGGGAAGATCATTAACAAAATTCTGGATTTCATCGAATGTAGTAAAAGCACCCAAGCTAATCCGAATACTCTCTTTCGCTTCTTGATTTGATTTATTCATGGCTAGAAGCACATGCGAAGGATGAAAGGCTCCCGCCGTACAAGCCGCTCCGGACGAAATGGCATAGCCTTCCCTATCGAGTCGTTGAATTAACCGTTCTGCCGATAGACTTGGAATCGATAGATTCACAATGCCGGGAATTCTCGGTGCCGTTGCACCATTAACTTGAAGTTGCGGGATGCGTCGACTCAATTCTTGCGTTAAAAACTCCGTCAACGCTTGAAGCCGGAGAGCCTCTTGGTGCATTGTTTGATGAATCAATTCGGCGGCTTGAGCCATTCCAACAATCCCTAAAACATTTTCCGTTCCCCCGCGATATCCCCGTTCTTGACCGCCTCCATGGATCAATGGTTCGAGTTGCACACTTGTTCGATGAAAATAGAACCCACTTCCCTTCGGACCATAAATCTTATGAGACGAAACCGAAATAAAATCGAACCCATCCGTTTGAACATTTAAAGGTATTTTCCCATAGGCTTGAACTGCATCCGCATGAAATAAAATATTTTGAGATCGTGTGAGTTGTCCAATTTCCCGAAAAGGTTGAATCGTTCCCAGCTCATTATTCGCCACCATGACAGACACCAAAAACGTTTCTGGCCGGATAGCCTTCTGAATCGATTGGACCTCAATAACACCCTGATCATTCGGGAAAACCGTGGTCACTTGAAGTCCTTGACCTTTTAACCAATTTACAGTTTCGATCACCGCACTGTGTTCAATGGCTGAAATAATCATGTGATTTTTATGATGCTGATGCCTCCACCATAATCCCTTATGAATAATATTAATACTTTCCGTTCCGCCACTTGTAAAAAAAATCTCGTCAGGTCGTGCTTGAAGTGTTTGAGCAATGGTTCGACGCGCACGATCCACCGCTCGTCGAGCCTCTCGTCCTCTCGCATGAATACTGGACGGGTTGCCAAATTCGGTTTCCAAAAAGGGTTGGATCGCCTGTCGGACTTCCTCCCGCATCGGCGTTGTCGCGGCATAATCGAAATAAGTTATTTTATTTTCCAATTAAAATCCTATTCCCTAATGATTGCGGGGAGGATAGGTTTTTAAAAAGCGCGGTTTCGGGAGCCATTTCACTTTGCAAAAGAACCTGAAGTGGCGCTCCGCTTTGTTTCAATTCCAAGTAAGCGGTTTTCGTTCTGCCGCGGTTAATCACCCCCACACTGCCCTGGGTGCCTTCTTGAGAAACTTCAAATTCATTTTCACTGCGCAAAGGAATTAAAATGCCCCAATGGGTTCGTGATGGGAAAATGCGAATCCATAATTCGCCTCTCCGCTTTTTTTGATTAACTACGGTTACAAAAACTTTCCAGTACCAATGCGCCGGAAATTTAACTTTAAAAAACCGATAATCCTGAGCGGCCAATACCATGGAATACGTTTTAAATGGATTTAATAAAGCGGGATGCGCTTGAGTTCCCATTAACCCTGCCCGCAATTCAAGATCGGGAACCTGTTTTAGCCCCATTTGGATTAGAAGGCTCCGGCACGAGCTCATCATCAAACCACTCAGAATCAAAATGAGGCCCATTTTAAAAATAGGATTGGACCGCTTTTTAAATTCCATCATTTAATGACATTCCTCTTTCATTCAGTCTTACTACTTGAATACACCTCAGCGTCTCGTTGACCTTTTGTCCTCTCATCTTCCAATCACTGCTAGCACCACTCCCATCATTCCACCATGTTTTTTTTCATTTGCCATTTAAATTAAATCTGGAAAGAGTTTTTATCATCCTCCTCCATCGTTTAAATCATCACGTTATTCATTTGGTATTTTTTTTGAAAACACTACTTTTCCCAATGGAAAATAATGTTGAAGAATCCACAAATCAGTCTTTCCGCTTTTTGCGAGCGTATAAGCGCCTACTTGGCACATGCCAACGCCATGGCCCCAACCGCCTCCATAAATTGTCACTTGAATGGGATTATGATCCCGATTGTCCTGCATTTCAATCCAAATTAAATTGCTGCGCAAATTCCCAAGAATCCATCGAATTTGTCCTCCGCTAAATATTTGAGTTTGATGTGTCCCTTCAATTTTCAATTGAAGAGCCCAGCCTTCCGGAGATCTCTTAATAATCATGATTTTCTTAATTGATCCAAGATGCGGAAGTTTTTTTTCAATTCGTTTCACGGAAAGACTATAGGCCCACCGAAATTCGGAATTTCCATCTACATTTACAACATTACAATAGGCTTTCGGAGAGGTTTTAATCCAGCGTTCAAGTTCGCAAGGAGTCAACGGGAAAACGAAATTCAAATTTTCACGTGATGAAAAATCTTTGACGCCGATGACAGGACTTCGGTACCCCCAAACCTCTTGAGCAGATTGAGTCATGCCGCCACAATCGGCTGAATAGGGTGCAAAAAAAATGTGTTTATTTTTTTGGACCAAAATCAGTCCGGCAGTTTTTCGAACAGCTTCATTTGAACGGTGTGTTTCTGCATGAATCCCTCCATATACTTGACATGAAACTCCATCCGTTACATCAAATCCTTGAGCGCGATACATTCCTAACATCGCCAAAGCATCGGTGCGCACTAAAATGGCTTGGGCCTCCAAAGCCGCCATGGGCCACCCTGCAGGCATTTCCGCCGAAACCACCCCCGCCGTGTAATCTTCCAAAGAAACGCGATTGATCAGGTTGAAACCATGCTGAGGCGTGGGATCAACTTCAATAATTCCGCGATAATCCCGATTGGCCACCTTGGCAAAAAAATATCCCGATCCGGATATTATCGATCGTAACAAAATTGGATGTTGCGCTTGGACCGGAACAATCCAAATTTTATGCGTGAATGTTTTTAGCACCTTTCCGTGATGGTTAAGAAGGCTATACTCGTTTTTTGAACGCGATAAAATTTCATAATTTTTGTTTTTTTTAAGAACCCATCGCGTCTGTGTAGGAAAACTGACCACGATTAATTGAGACGCGCCTCGAAATATCAATTTATTCACATTTGTTTCTAATCCAACTCGAATGGTAATGGGCGATCCTGGTAATTGAGCTTCCCGTCGGGGAGTCCATTGCATCCATTTTTTTTCCGCGAGTTGTTTCGTTTGGTGAACCAAACTGGCCACTTTCAATTTCATTTCTGCCAATTGATGCTTCAACTGTTTATTGTTGGGATGTATCAAACTATCTTTCCGATAAAATAACATGGCTCCCGCGTAGTGCTTTTGTGATTTTAAAAGTTGGGCCATTACTCCATAAAGATGCGTATAATTATTGTCTAACCCCATAGCCTTAGAATAATCAGCCAGCGCATTCGAAATTTCTCCTAGTCGCTGATCGACTTTACCTAATTTTAAAAATGCTAAGGCAAAGTGAGGATTCTGTTGCGTAAAGATTTTTAAATTTTTTTTCGCCGACTCTAAGAGGGATTTCGATTGTTTTTGCCCAATCTCCGTCCCCAAGCAAGCTTCGTTATAATCCACTAAAGCTTTTTCATAATCAATTTGAATATTGGATATGTGACGATGAATGAGTTGATTTAAAAAAAAACGCGCTTGGGAAAAATGGCATTCTCTTCTTAGTGTTGATATTAACTCGAGTTCCACCGATACCGAAAAGTGTTGTTTTAAATATTGTTGATAATCCGAAGATGCTAAAGGATAATTTTCAATCTCCTGAGCGATGGCCGCCGATTCAAGCCAAGCTTGAATATGCCGCGGATGATGTTGAAGATATTGATTAATTTTTTTTAACGCATATTGATACTGACCAGAATTACACCATTCTGCCAATTGTTGCCTAAATATTTTAGCCTGAAACGCCCAAACTGAATTTGTCATGGTCGCCACAATTAGGACGACCCCCAAACCAAATATCTTCTTCAAAAAACAAAACCGTGGACCTCTGTGTTGAATCATTGCATTAAGTGCTTTCCTAATCTACTTCGATAGTAGTGCAGGTAAATGTATATTTGATAAATCGCGGGAATAATCATATTCAGTACTGTCGATCACTTCAAGATTCCATACGTATTTTTTTCTTAAATAATTTAAAATTTTCATCAATATCACATGCGTTTTGGAATCATTTGCAAGAATTTTGGTGGACGGATGCACCTGATGAAAAACCGGTTGTAGTATTGCATTTTTTTTATCGGTTTCACTTTTCGACCCAAAAAAAATATGTGCCAAGCAATACTGATCGTCAAACGTGATTTGAAGTACCGAAGTTTTGGGCTGCAAAAAAATATTAATGCCTCTTAAACTCCTTTGTCGCAATGCGGGTATGGATTTGGAAAAATCTTGGTTAATGCGCTCATATTGCCAACCGCTAACTTGAGCAATCTCCTGAAATTCATCCTGAAGTTCCGTTATCCGCTCAGGTTGAGTTAGTTTTCCAAAATAATAGATTTGTCTATAATTCATGGCTTTTGAGTTCTCGGCTTTTCCATAGTTTACCTGCACGAAAAACCACTTTTCGCCTTGGTGTTAATAAGATCGAGGTCCCTTGCAGTAAATTTCTTGCCTTGCGTCCGTGAACCCAGCGTACGCGAAAAGTTCCCAAATCCCTAATTTCAATCCGTTCACCACGCGCCAATGCGGATTCAAGTGCAAGAATTAATTTGTCAAATATAATTTTCGACTCTTCAAGACTTACATGAGCTCGTTTAGCAATATTATGAACCAGATCTCGTTTCACTAATTTCATGGTGGTTAACCACACTTTTCATAGAACATGTATCGAGTTTAAGAATTAAAATATTTAATAATTTTGATCTTAATTTTTTAAAAGTCAATCGATAATCAATAATTTATCTTCGATATTCAAAAGATTCTAAACCCGATGACCGTGATTTATATCACTGCGTCTTTTTTAAAATCATTTACTCTAAAATTATATCGTGATGCAAAACATTTTTAAATACCTTTACTAGAAAGGAGTTCTCCCATGATTGTAATTCAAAAATTAATGCGGTATTTAGGCATCATTTCTATGCCTTTTCTTATATTTGCTGGAATTGGATGTCGTTGGAATACTCCCCAGCGAACTGTCATGGCCAAGTTAACCTACGCACCTCATGTACCTCCACCCATTCATAGAAATTTTCCAGCTATAGTAAAAGTCAACTTAGAAACTTATTCGAAAATTTTAACCGTCAATGGAACTCAAAAGTATAAATTCTGGACGTTTAACGGTCATGTTCCTGGACCTTTCATTCGTGCCCGAGTTGGTGATATTTTAGAAATTCATTTAACTAATCGTGACAAAAGCGGTATGCCTCACAGCATTGATTTACATTGTGTAACCGGACCCGGTGGTGGTGCTGCGATTGATACGGCAGTTCCTGGCCATCCTACAATTTCAAGATTCAAGCTCTTGTATCCTGGTTTGTTTATTTATCATTGTGGAACACCTCCCATGATGGAACACATTGCCAATGGCATGTATGGATTAATCCTAGTAGAGCCAAGGTCGAGACTCCCCAAAGTGAATAAAGAGTACTACATTTTACAAAGTGAAATCTATGCACGTCCCTCACCCAAAAATCCAAGTCTGCTTCAATATTCACCTACCTTGGGACTGGCTGAAAATCCTACTTATGTTGTATTTAACGGTCGTGTTGGTTCATTATTTGGTAACCACATGCTTCATGCTCATACTGGAGATACCGTACGCTTTTACTTTGGAAATATTGGTCCGAACAAAATCGCTTCGCTACATATTGTCGGTACAGTCATGAATCGTGTTTATTCAGATGGTAGCTTAAGTAATGCACCAAAAAAAAACATTCAAACCATATTGGTTCCCTGTGGTGGAGCCGTCATTATGGATGTTAAATTTCGGGTTCCCGGTATTTATACCCTAGTTGATCACTCTATGGCACAAATGCAAAAGGGCGCCATGGGGTTTATCCTGGTAGCCGGTCACGCTCAGCCATCTATATATACTCGAAGTCATTCACACCTTAATTCTGTGACACCCTAAAAGAACGGCGGATGATTTTTTGAATTCGATCTCGTGACGAATATGTAGCCATGACTTTAAGTTGCAAATGATAAATTCCGGATGCAATAAATGGTGTTAGCTTCCAATTCAATTGGTGTTCACCTTCATTTAATACCCGATGATTCGCTAACACAGCCTCGGTTTGATGCTCTGAATTTATAATCTGTACTGAAATGATCGCTGGATCCGTTAGGAAAAAGCGAATCGTATATTGACTAGGTTTGTGATATATCAGGCGAATGTGTTGCGCATCAGCGCCTACCCAAAGATAATCAACGCATTTTTTTTCAGAAACAATCACTTGACCAAATTGTTTATTAATGGCAATCCCGCGTGGCTGATTCAGCTGATTTCCTTCTTGCGCATCACCATAAAAGGAGGTTAAAAACTTGAGTGTGGGACTAAATTTCATTAAACAAGATTGAAGTTCGTTGGTAACTACTAAATTGCCATAGTAATCAAATGCACAGGCAATAAATTTACTCGGCCGACTCGTGATTTGCGAAGCTGTAATAGCATACAATCGCTGCCCCGAAAAATTAAAAATTTGAATCCGTTGCCCATTGTCGTCAATGACAGCAATGCGATCTGCCCACGGTCCCGACCGATAAAAAGTCCAAACATCTTTTTTATCAATAATGGCTATTCCCGTGGGATGGATTAGACCTTGTGCTGGAAAAACTACAAATTTTCCATTTGGCAGTAATATTTGAATGCGATTGTTCAGGGTATCAGTAATAAAAAGTCGGCCCGATCCATCAAAAGCAACGCCAGAAGGAAAGCGAAATTCACCGCGATGAGTTCCCAAATGTCCAAGCGCTTTTACCCAAAAAATGCGATATTGGTTATGTTGAAGTAATACAATTCGGTTATTCCCTGCATCAGCTACTGCAATACGTCCTTGATGTGTTATTGCAATACCTTGAGGAGCTCTAAATTGATCAACGCCCTCTCCTAAGGACCCAAATTTTTTAATGGCACTTAATCCAACATTATAAAGTATTTGGCCTGCACCGGAATTCACCCCCACCACAGTAATCACCACATCTTGGGAAGGATGACGAAAGCTTTTTTGAAAGTCCAACAAACTACACGCGACGCCTTCCGGATCGTTAAAGTGAGTGCCGGGCAACATGAGTGATAATAAGGTTTGTGTACCGCGATGGATATTAAAGGGCAAATGCCCTTTTGCGGGATCAACATAAGTGGTAGGAACATGCCGCAATTGTTCAATTTTTGATGCATGAACAAGAGTGGGAATCCCGCCTCCGACAAGCATCAAAACCAGTGCTACTTTTTTCACATGATCGACCTTCCTAAAACCGATTGTTGCTTTGAAATCACTTCAAAATTTTCGCAATTGGATGATAAGACTTTGCCATGGCCATCGAACAATTTAATCCAAACCGTGTAGGTCCCTAATAAAGCCTTTTCAGGAAGCGAAAAATTAGTTTGATGGAACCCTTTTTCATAGTGAGCAAAGGGTCGGGCGACACAATCAGCCTCTAAACTGCATCGAGCGTTTTCTTGATAGATCACTTTCTTACGTGGGTTCATGACTTGAATAATCACTTTGATATTTTTAAATGATCGTGGAAGATCATTCACAATCATTAATTCTCGTAAAAATGAATCGCCCCAATTCAAAACATCTTTCGGATTAAACTGGCGAACACTTTTTCTCCAAACCGGAAGAATCGGCTGGCACACCATTTTTAATGCTTCATATCCGAGTTTGGGATTTCGAAAATAATCGACGACGCTCCAAGTAATTGCCGGCCAGCAATCGACAAACATAAATTGGAAAAATCCGTTGAATGCTTGATATTTTTTGAGTCGAAAACTAATAATATAATCTCGAATTAATTGAGCCTGATAACGTTGACTATTGCCAATAAACTCTTCAATCGATTTCCCCATGGAGATATGCGCGACATTGAAGGTTTGAAAAAATTGAAAATCATGATACGTCCATTTTTCAAATGCGGGAGGCCATAGTTCTTTTTTTGAAAACATAGTCTTGAGCGTCGATAACTGGGGTAGCGCTTGTGCACCAAACTCTGAAAAAAAAGTGGTATTGGAACTCAGGGTTCCTGAAGGATCCCTTAATACGTCCGCTTCCCAATACCATCCGGGATAGGGGTGATAATGGAAATCACTTGCAACGTCCACATAGCGTGTTGCATCCTCTTCTCGAACCGCTTTTTCCAAGATGGGATCCAATTCCTCGCGATTAACCGAGGGCTCATTATGACAACACCATACCAAAATCGAGGGATGATTATAAAACTGGCGCACCATTTCTTTGATTTGTCGACACGCATTGGCAATAAAAGCATCGCTGCGTTGATAACTCCATTGCAAGGCAAAATCTTGCCAAACAAAAATACCGGCTTGGTCACACGCGTCATAAAAGCACTTTCGATTAACATGGGCATGCACTCGAACAGCATTTAAATGAGCCTCTCGCATCAGTTGAATATCCCGCTGTACCGCTTGAGGACCATACTCGCTTAAAAACTGTGTGGGAATAATATTGGTTCCGCGCACAAAAATTTGTCGATTATTTAAAATAAATTTCCAATCGGGGGTTACTTCAATTTTTCGAATGCCAAATCGCTCTTGCCCCTGCTCCACTATTTTCCCTGTTTGACAATTCTGGAGTTCCAAACTCGCTTGATATAAATAAGGCTGTCCATGATCCCACGTCCACCACAACCGAGGTTGAGGCAGTGTGATTGAAAAACAAATCTGGTTGTCGCCGGGATGTAAATAAATGGTTTGCTTATGGTCCCGTTTAAAATCAAATTGGGCACCCTGAATACTTGTTTTCAGCGCATAATTGCCCGCTGGAGCAAAATGCGTGAGGTGAATTTTGAAATGCACTACTGCTTTTTTAGAATCCAATACCGTCGATGAAATTTGCACCTGCCGCAAAAATGTCTCCGTTACCTTTACTAATTCAACATCGCCCCATAAACCGCCGGTATTGCGATCTTGTCCGTAATGCTTATCCCAGCTGCCGGGTCTTGCATCATGGTGATTAAAAATTCCTTTAATTAAATATTTATTATGCGGCCAATCCTTTAAATTTTCCTTGGGGGATTCGACGGTGACTTTCAAATGATTTGCCCCGGGATTTAAATATTTCGTCATATTCCATTCAAAGGTTTGAAAATATCCTTCATGACTTCCAATCCCATGTCCGTTCACCCATGCCTTCAAAAAATAATCTGCGCCCTTAAATCTTAAAAAAATGATTTCGTTTTCATAAAGTTTCGAAATGTGAAACTGAGTTTCATAATCGGCTTGCCCTGCAAAATCTTCTCCTTCCAAATACCAGTTTGCTGGAACATGAATACGTCTTGATTTAGGGTTTTTAATCGGAGTGGATTTTTTTAAAACCGTAGAAAGGTGGGTACGGGTAAAGGTCCATTCTCCATTTAAACTAGTTATTATTGGCATTGACATTGGCTCCTATTCCGGTTTATGTGAATCTTAATCGCCATTGAATTTTTGCATAGTATCTTCTAGATCCATATTTAAGATGTTTTTAATGGCTTTAACCACTTGATCGGTTGAATCATCGATAATTCCGTGTTCGCTCGATGAAAATTTCCCCAATACGTAATCCACACCATTGGCGGCTTGAGCGGGTTGGCCGATACCGATACGAATTCTTGGAAAATCCGAAGTCCCTAGTGCCTCAATAATTGAATCCATCCCATGATGCCCGCCTGAGGACCCTGACCGTCGAAGTCGAATTTTCCCAAGCGGTAAATTCATATCATCAAAAACAACATAAAACTGTTGGCAAGGGACTTCATATTGATTCAAAAACTGTGGCAGAACTTTTCCAGACTCATTCATAAATGTTTGAGGCATTACCATGACTACCTTTTTATTGGCATAAAAAGTTTCCGCAATCAGCGCATAATTTTTTTTTTGAAACTTAACCTTTAAATGATCCGCCAGTTTTTGGATGGACATAAAGCCGACATTATGGCGCGTCTCATTATATTCACGTCCCGGGTTGCCTAGACCCACAAACATCCAAACCCCATCCTGCTCTGCAATTTTGCGCATGAACTATTTTTTGGATGGTGCTGCCGCTGCTTTGTCTTTGGATTTATCATCCGCCGGCCCAGTAGGGGTCCCTGGAGCTGCTTCGGTTTTCTTAGCCGTTAAGACCTCCGGCTCGGCTGGAGCTGCTACGGCCTCAGCAGCCGCTTCCTCTTGGTGAGCCGCCACGGTCACCACTACGCGGTTGGTCTCTTGGAGCATTTTAATGCCCTCTGGTACTTGTAAATCCGACACATGGATCGATTGTCCAATAATTAAGTTTTTCACATCCACCGTAATTCCATTCGGAATTTCTTTTGGCAAACATGTAACTTCAATATTTCGCAAAAAGATTTCTAATACGCCCCCTTCTTTGACTCCCGAACATATTTCGGCATTTAAAATTCGGATGGGAATTTTGACTTTTATTTTTTCATCCATCTTGATGACATGAAAATCCGTGTGAAGAATATCATGTGAAATCGGATGGTATTGAATTTCTTTCACCACTGCCAAAGTCGGCGTAGTTTTGCCCTGAATCTCAAGAAGAAAAAACAGATTCTCTCCTGAATGGGTACTAAGAATTTTTTGAAATTCCTTTTGAGAAATTAAAACGGAATAATTGGCTTCCTTCTTGCCATAAACCTCCGCTGGAATAAATCCCTTTTGTCTGAGAAGTCGTGTTTGCGTTGTTCCCCGGTCAAGTCGAGGTTGGGTTTTTAGTGGTATTTGATTCATACATCATTCTCCAATCTAGTTTTTAATATTTTTTAATTATCATCAAACAACGAGCTAATGGATTGCTCATTATGAATTCTTAAAATTGCTTCGCCCAATAAAGGTGCTGTCGAAAGCACTGTTATTTTACCAATTTGTTTCTCAATTGGTAGAGGAATTGTGTCGGTAACCACCACTTCTTTTAGGGGGGACTCTTGAATCCGATTGATCGCCTCTCCCGATAGAATCGCATGGGTGCACGATGCATAAATATCCTGAGCTCCAAATTTAATCAAGGCATGAACTGCCTCCTCGAGTGAAGCCCCCGTTGCAATAATATCATCAGGAATAATAACAGTTCTTCCTTGTACTTCCCCAATTAAATTCATAGCCTCTACTTCTTGTGGTCCATTCCGACGCTTATCCACTATAGCTAGATCAGCTCCCAGCCCTTTAGCATAGGCCCGAGCCATCTTAATCCCCCCTACATCCGGTGAAACAACCGTAAGATTTTTTAACTTTTTCTCTTTAAAATAATTCGCAATGATGGGATATGCATATAAATGATCCACGGGAATATCAAAAAAGCCTTGGATTTGTTGCGCATGAAGATCCATTGTTAAAATACGATCCGCACCCGCGACTGTAATAATATTTGCCATTAATTTTGCAGTAATTGGAACGCGCGGTTGATCTTTTCGATCCTGCCGAGCATATCCATAATAAGGAATCACTACGGTTATTCGACGTGCGGAAGCGCGTCGGAAGGCATCAATCAAGATGAGCAATTCGACTACATTATCATTCACCGGGGGACATGTGGGTTGAATAATAAAAATATCCCGACCCCGTACATCTTCATTAATTTTAACTTGGCATTCTCCCTCTGAAAATCGTCCGATGGTTAATTTGCCCAGCGGTTGATTTAAAGTTTCAGAAATTTTTTTGGCCAAAGGCATATTGGCTGTGCCACTGAAAATTTTAATTCCATTGTCCCGTATTGAATTCATATGGTTCCTTTATCCATTCAATTTCATCGGTCGAGCTGGAACTCCAGCCACTCGATTATTTGGTAAAACATCTTTTGTGACAACAGCTCCGGCAGCGATTAATGCCGATTTTCCAATCCATAGCGGAGCTACTAAGGTCGAATTGCTTCCTAAAAAAACATGATCCCCTACTTTGGTTTGATGCTTCTGTCTTCCATCGTAATTTGCAAAAACACAACCGGCACCGACATTGACTGCTTTGCCCAATTGGGCATCTCCCACATACGAAAAATGTCCAATCTTAGAGCCCGTTTGGACAATCGCATGCTTTAATTCAGCATGTGTTCCCACATGAACTTTGGGATATAGATAACTTTCCCCGCGAACATGAGCATAGGGTCCGACATCACACGCATTCCCAATCATTGAATTGACAACGCAGGAGGATTGCACCACCACATTGTTTCCAAGCCGAGCATTTACCAGCATGCTCCCAGCTCCAATATGGCATCGCTCGCCAATCACGGTTTTTCCCTTGAGTGTCACTCCCCCTTCAATCACGCTCTGAACCCCAATCTTAATTTCCGGATCTATTTCAACCGTATTTGCATTCCAAAACACCACGCCCTGCTGCTGAAGCGCTTTGATTCTTTGTCTTGTTAAAAACCGGTGTGCATCACTCCAATTTTCTCCGTTGGATACATGAAGCGCTTCCGAAACCTCTTTGAAAGTTAAGGTCCCCAGTTTCAACTCCAGAGTTCTCGATTTTTTTAAAAGCATTTGAAATGAAAAATGATTTGAGTTTTTTTTAGTGAGGATGGTTTTTAATCCCTTTTTTTTAAAAAAGCAGGCTGAACCCCAAGCATGTTCGGCATTTACCATCCCTTCGGCATCCCATAAATCGAGTGTCTTCGATAAATTGCCTTGAGCAACAATGCTTTTTTCAAATTGATTTTCATGCGGCCATTGGGGTATTAAAAATGTGCCTTCGTTTGCTTCCTGATGATGCCATCGCTGCAAAGCCTTTAACGTCGATGATTGAATTAAAGGCATTCCAACATCAACAAACAATAAATCATCTGCTCCATGGCCCGAAGTCAACCACGAAAAAACCTCGTTATTTTTTTTAAAAATGACCGGAATTTTCGAATTCGAAAATTTTTGTATAAACCCTTTTTGGAGCGAGTCCATTTTCGAGTCTATTAAAACACCAATGCTCGCAGGATGAAGATTTTGGGCATGACGAATTGAATATTCTAAAAGCGGCACCCCGGCTAAATTTTCAAAGATGCGGTGTGGATTATGTGAAAATGAATGGCATCCAATAACCACCTGTAAATTCATGTTCTTCCTTAGCCAACAAACTTACTTTTTATAACCCCTAGTCACATCGACGCAGGCATTTTACCATCCTGCCGCACCCTGAAATCCAAACATCATTCAATTTTTTTCAAATTTGCTGAACTGTTAGCTGAAATTCCAAATTCCTTCAAGATCATGGCATTTTCTTTTTGACAGACTCGCGCATTTAATACAATTCGCATATCGCCATCACTACTTGAAAATTGAATCACCTGGAATGCGCCTTCAGGCTTTTGAAAAGCTTGGACTAACGATTTCATTCCACGAATCGGATAGCCATTCACTGTTTTTACAATCGCCTGCTGAACATCATGATAGCCCACATTCACTTTGTTCGGTAGCACTTGAATGAGAACCACAATATGTTTTTGTTGACGCGAAGGCAGTTGCGTTTCATATAAATATCGAAATACCGACGGAACATTTTTCCAATTCTGCCATGAATCCATAAAGTCAAATGTCAAGGGCGTGAAAACGAGACCGCCATAAATATAATACGTAGGCAAAACATCATATTGCGGATGTGGAATTAAAGGATTACCTGACAATAATCGAATATTTACGTTGTTAATTTTTCCATGCCTTAAAATCGATAAATGCAAAATATCATCAATCTGATGTTGTGTAATCAAATATGAAAAATTCAATCGTTCCCCCGATTGAAATGGAATCGTTCCATTATTGGCAATCTTTACATGATCAATGGATAAAATCACATCGCCCGGTTTTAATATATGCCATGCAGAGGATCCATAAATAACCCGTGTAACCAATATTCCTGTGCGGCGTTTAGGAATTTTATAATACGTTCGTATATCCTGGCTTTCCATTTTTTCCCAAAAAACTCCTAAAACGGGTACCCCAAATCGTTTGTTTGAAATGTTCTTTAAAAAATGTTTAATCACTGGCACCGGAATAATATATCCAATGCCTTGAGTCCCGCCTGCAACCAAGGACTGAAAAGAGACGCCAATACACTTATGGTGTTCAAAGACGGGTCCACCACTGTTGCCGGGGTTAATAGCGGCATCCGTCTGTATAGCCAATAAATTAGTTTGGGCATGAACATAGGGTAAAATTTCAATTCGCGAGACAATCCCTTGGGTAATTGATAGCTGATTTCCGCCAATTGGAAATCCATAGGCTTTGATTTTATCGCCTTGCTTAGGAACACCCCCAAATTGAACATGCGTGGTTCCCTTGAAAAAATCAGGATTTTTAACAGTTAAAATGGCTAAATCCATATCATTTTCAATATATTTTAAATGAGCGGTATATTTTCGTGGATCCCCTGAACGTACGACTTGAATAAAAACTGCATTCGCCACTACATGGGCATTTGTTAAAATTTCCCCATTTTTCAAAACCAAGCCAGATCCACTGACTTCATAAGGTGATCCAATAACCCAGGGTTGAAGGTATGACGGATTTCGTGCAAATGAAAAAATTTTAACAACGGCATGCTTCAATCCATTGGCTGAGGCCTGGCTCAGGATCAAAAAATAAATTCCCACACACAAAATTCTTTTACAATATTTCATAATTGATGATTCCTTCCGAAAATAAATTTGAATCGTGTCTTGCGAAACAAAAATACCACTCATTTGTATTCGTGATTTTTAAAAACCATCGCGGTACCCATGGAGTCCATCTCAGATCCATCCGAGTTAGAATGCTGAATTGGTGTACGCTTCTCCTTCAGCATTAAACATTTCAAATGTGCCATTCTGTTTTTCAACAATAATTTGCAACGGATGTCCCGGTTTGGGTCGGGAAAATTCAACCTTTTTGACATGGGACGTTAAATAAATCGGATGAAAGGCGTGCACATTTTGCGCATCATATAAGAAAGCATCTCGCGTCGATCCATAAATTTTAACCACGCGGGAGCCATCTGGACTCTTAAAAACTCGATTGGATGAATAAGCTCTGTTGGCGGCCGAATGGTAAGGCCTAAAGTTACCATTGGCATAAACATATACAACATTGGGGTTTTGCGGATTATCCCACCACCAATTGTTATCGTTCCAATAACACCATCCATATCCGGGATCATTCCACCACCAATAATTGTCATAGTATAATGTCCAATAGAACTGATTATTCCCGTACCAACCATACCAATCATTGTCCCACTGATCTCTGTAATAACAATATGAAAATCCGTCATAATCATGCCACGAATAGTTTGCATAAGGTCCACTGTGAACCATAAAGTGGTTTTCCGCTTGAGGACCTGCCAAAATTCCCATGGTTCTTACTGTTGGAGCGGTTGAGGCAATTTGCGCATGAAGCATTGCCCCATGAGGTCCATATTGAGGAACGGATCTTGCAAAGGAACGCATCGTTGGCCTATTCAATGTATTAAAAACCTGTCGATTATAAAAAACTTTTGGTGAAGGACTTCTGGATCCCTGGAAATTAAACGAATGAATATTTCGATTGACGTTCACGGAACGATTAAAATATGACCCGCGATGATTCCACGCCCCGGAAGGTCTTGCTTGATCATTGTAGACACTATGCGCTTGATACGAGGGTTGTCCATGATACTGATCACCTCGAACTGATCCATGGTCTCCGCCCCACCAGTTGCCGCCTCCGGTATTATTTTGCCAGCTGTCGCCTCGATCAATACCACCCCAGCCAAATCGATCCGCCCAGCTTCGTGCTGGATTCAAAATAATTAAGCACAAAGCAAGACTTGCTCCGATCCAGTACCAGTGTTGACCTGTTTTTTTTTGCATATTCGCATGACTCCCGATTGCGCTCTTATACTTCCTAAAATTTGGACGCTTCCTCATGCAATAAAGTTTCTCTTTTGCTGAAAATTTGTCGCATCCATCAGATCTATTTTATTCCTAAACTTTAAAACTTCAAGCTATGGGGCTGTAGAGCTATACGGTTGTCCTTCCGCATTAAACATCACATATGATCCATCTTGCCGTTCAATAATAATTTGCAGTGGCGATCCATTTTGTGGATTAGAAAACGTTACATTTACCACATGGGCAGCTAAATAGATGGGATTGAATGTTGGAGGATTTTGTCCATCATACAAAAAGGCATCTTGAGCTGATCCATATATGCGTACAATTCTAGATCCATCCGGGCTTTCAAACACCTGGGATGATTGACTTGAGGGCAGTGATTGTGTGTACGACACGGATGAGTTCGAATTATTATATGGGTAAAAATTCCCATTTTCATAAATATACACCACACTAGGATTTTGAGGATTGGGCCACCACCAGTGCCCCGAACTCCAATAACACCACCCATATTGAGAATTGTACCACCACCAGTCATTATTATAATACATCGTCCAGTAAAGACTTCTATTAAAAACCCATCCAAACCATCGGTGATGCCATTGATCTTGATAATAACAATAGTTTAAATTACCATATCGATGCCAAGAATAATTTGAATAATTTGAATAATTAACTTGTCCTGCATGAACGGAGAAATAGTTCATGGCTCGGGGCTGGTTCAACGTATTCATCGTTTGCATGGGAAGCGCATTATGGACTACCCTGAAATGGTTGACGCGGTTATGCACATTTCGTGTTATGGATTTTAATCTCAAATTTTGAAATCGAGATGGATTTTGGGTTATCAGTTGGGATGACCGGTTAAAAATTTTAGGACGCGACACAATTCTTTGTATCGGACGTGATGCGACGGGTTGCCTTCGAGGTGAAAAATTCAGATGCTGAACATGTATCGCCTTCTGTCCGAATTGATAAGTCGGTTGCTGGTTGGTCTGATAATTGGGTTGAA
>DAHXKG010000008.1 GCA_027366525.1 candidate division FCPU426 bacterium | reverse complement strand
ATGCAATCCATAAAAAAAAGTCAGCGGAATAGCGGCTTCTAAAATATACCCATTTGGAATTCGCACTGCAGAAATACGTCCACCAAAAATACCTTCATCTTTGTTAAAGCACCACATTTTGGGATTCTTGCTATGATTGCCTGGCGAAAAACCCAAGTGATAATCATTCCATGTAAACCGATTGATATGTCTTTTCAAAATATGCGTATTTAAATAGACCTCAACACAATCGCCATTCCATATATTTTCGCGTTTCATGTGATTAATGGCCATACGTCCAAGATCAACGACAGCGGCCATATACAAATATTCTTTATTATACGAAAAAAAAATTTTGGCCCATAAGGGGTGAATCGTTGACCAAAATTCTTTCCCCATAATCACTTGAGACTTGGCATCAAGCAAAAACATCCGTTCGGCCGGCCAATTTCCCAGTTCACCATCGATAAGGATATTTTTAGAAATACTATTAATTGTGATTGGCGATAACTGGCTTTTTTTCGCATATACATATGAGATCTGCAGTATTAGTAAAAGGGACGCCAACAATAAATACGTGTATTTTGGAATCCTTTTGTACATCTCATACACCTTCAACTGTCAAATAAATTTTAACGCCTCAAACAAATGCTTGAATGATTTTTGAAATTCGTGCATTAATGCAATAAAAAATTCTTCGCACAATTCTAAATTTCAATATTTAGATTTAGAATGCTCTTTTTTATAAACATTTAACCCGATTTTTTCATCGCGATCAGGCAAAGCAACATTGCCTTCGGTCGTTGCAACAATAATTGTTTTACCAGAACTGGACGGACCATATTCTTTTGTTAAATCAATACGAATGGTTAAAACATTTCCCTCGATTTTCATCTCAACATTTTTCATCAAGTTTCCTAACTTATACGTTATAAAAGTTCACGCCATTTCCGACAAGACTGGATCTAAAGACGTGCCCCCCATAAGCCATTTATCGACACCATAAGCCGCTTGTCGTCCTTCTGCAATAGCCCAAACAATCAAAGATTGACCTCGGGTCATATCGCCCGCCACAAATATTCCTGGAACATTGGTCATGCGATCTGAATTGGACTTTACATTAGATCTTGCATCCAACTCGATTCCTAATTTTTCAAACAAAGGATTTTTTTCTGGGCCTAGAAAACCCATGGCTAATAAAACTAGATCTGCCGGTAATTCTTTTTCCGAGCCTTCCACTTCTCGCATTTGAGGTGCACCGCCCACTGGAAAAGACCATTCCAAATCAACAATTTTAATTTTTTTCAAAATACCATCTTGCCCAATAAATTGTTTTGTTCCAATACTATATATTCGTTCCCCGCCCTCTTCATGGGCCGGAGCGGTGCGAATAATTTTAGCCCACTCTGGCCAAGGATTATTTGCATCCCGTTTTTCAGGCGGCTTGGGAAGGAGTTCAAGTGATGTCACTGTTTTGCATTTTTGTCGATGTGCCGTTCCAATACAATCAGCTCCCGTATCGCCTCCCCCTAAAATTACTACATGTTTGCCTTCAGCAGAAATTTGATTCGGAACTCTATCTCCTTGTTGAACGCGATTTGCTTGAACTAAAAAATCCATCGCCAAATAAACACCCTTTAATTCACGTCCGGGGACATTCAAATTTCTCGCCTGTGTTGAACCCCCACATAGGACAATGGCATCAAATGTTTTTTTCAGATCATCAATCGAAACATCATAGCCAACATTGGCATTAGTAATAAATTTAACCCCTTCTTTTTCCATTTGATTTATACGCAAATCAAGATGCTTCTTTTCCAATTTAAATTCAGGAATACCATATCTTAATAATCCGCCAATACGATCGGCGCGTTCAAATACTGTTACCTGATGGCCTACTCGAGCTAATTGTTGTGCACAAGCTAATCCCGATGGCCCCGATCCAATAACAGCTACTTTTTTTCCAGTTAAAACCTTTGGTGGCATTGGTTTAATCCATCCCTCTTGCCACGCTCTGTCAATAATTGAAACTTCTATTTGCTTAATTGTTACTGGTTGATTATAGATATCCATACCTAAAACACATGCATTTTCACAGGGAGCCGGACAAAGCCGGCCAGTAAATTCCGGAAAATTATTAGTTAACAGCAACCGTTCTAGCGCATCTTTCCATCGGTTTTTATATACGAGGTCATTCCAATCCGGAATAATATTACCTAGTGGACAGCCTTGATGACAAAAAGGGATACCACAATCCATACATCGCGATGCTTGTTTTTGTAATTCCGCGTCTGGAAAAGGTAAGTTATACTCTTTCCAATCATTGATTCTTTCTAAAATTGGGCGTTTATGTGGCAAATCTCTCCCAACTTCCATAAAGCCTGTAATTTTTCCCATACTAGATCCCGCCTTTGTGAATTTCTTTCTTAAAATGATACTAATTTACGCTATTGGAACACCCGAGTTTGACATCGTCTTTTGAAGTTCCATTTGAATGCGCTTATATTCAATGGGCATTATTTTTTTAAATTCGTGCGCCTCTTCTTCCCAATTTTTCAAAACATGTTCTGCCACAGAACTTCTCGTATATTCAAAATGCTTCTGGATTATTTGCTTCAAAAACACAAGATCCTGGGGATCCAATTGTGGTTCAATTTCAATCATTTCAAGATTGCATTTCAATTCAAAATTTTTCATTTTATTCCAAATGTAAGCAATCCCACCGCTCATTCCGGCAGCAAAATTTCTACCAATCTCACCTAACACGACCACTCTTCCCGCTGTCATATATTCACAGCCATGATCCCCGACACCTTCAACGATTGCATGCACTCCGCTATTTCGAACACAAAATCGTTCTCCGGCTTTTCCCCTTATGTAAACTTCCCCGCCTGTAGCTCCATAACACAGAACATTTCCGACTATGATATTTTCTTCGGCACGAAATCGTGCCTCTCGTGGTGGATACACGATAATTTTTCCACCACATAGACCTTTCCCAACATAATCATTTGCATCCCCTTCCAATCGCATGGTTACCCCGCGTGGAACAAAAGCACCAAAACTTTGTCCCCCAGATCCTTTAAAGGTAATTTGGATCGTATCATCTGCTAATCCATTTTTACCATATCGCCGACTAATTTCCGCACCAAGCATCGTACCCACAGTTCGATTAATGTTGCGAATAGGCATTTCCAATTGAACAGGTTTCTGATTATTAATCGCATCTTGGCATTGATTAATTATAGAATTATCGAGTGATAACTCCAATCCATGATCTTGTTTTTGAGTACAATATGCCAATTTTTGATCTGAAACTTTTGGTAGGGATAGAATATCTGAAAAGTCCAAGTTTTTCGTTTTCCAATTAAGCAACTCGGGGTTGACTTCCAAAATTTCAGAGTGTCCAATCATTTCTTGAATTGTTTTAAAGCCCAATTCGGCCATAATTTCACGAACCTCTTCGGCAATAAACATCATAAAATTTTGTACATATTCTGGTTTTCCTGTAAATCGTTTCCGCAATTCCGGATTTTGCGTTGCAATTCCAACTGGACAGGTATCTAAATGACAAACCCGCATCATGACACAGCCTTCAACAACCAATGCCGTTGTGGCAAATCCAAATTCTTCAGCTCCAAGCAAAGCTCCGATTACTACATCACGTCCAGTTTTCAATTGTCCATCGACTTGAACCACAACTCGATCTCGAAGTTGATTTTTCACTAAAATTGAATGGGCTTCTGAAAGGCCCAGTTCCCAGGGAATCCCCGCATATTTAATCGAAGTCAGTGGAGAGGCCCCCGTGCCTCCATCATGTCCACTAATCAAAATATGATCGGCATGCGCTTTACTTACCCCTGCCGCGATTGTGCCTACACCGCATTCCGCAACCAATTTAACTGAAATTCTAGCAAAACGATTGGCATTTTTTAAATCGTGAATCAATTGTGCTAAATCCTCAATCGAATAAATATCGTGATGAGGTGGCGGTGAAATAAGTTGAACAAATGGTGTTGAATGTCTGGTTTTAGCAATCCATGGATATACTTTGGATCCAGGAAGTTGCCCTCCTTCTCCTGGTTTAGCACCTTGAGCCATTTTTATTTGAATTTCTTTTGCATTAACTAAATAATGGCTTGTTACTCCAAATCGTCCTGATGCGACTTGTTTAATTGCTGAATTGGCTGAATCCCCTTGAGCATTTTTGGAAAAACGCTCTTCATCCTCGCCCCCCTCACCCGTGTTGGATTTTCCACCCAAACGATTCATTGCAATTGCTAACGTCGAATGTGCTTCGTAACTAATCGAGCCATAGGACATCGCACCGGTCGCAAAACGCTTGACAATTTCCGAGGCGGGTTCAACGTCGGAAATAGGGATCGGGGTGCGTTTTTTAAATCGCACTAATGCTCGAAAGGTACATAAATTCTTTGCGGTATTATTAACCGCTCTAGAATATTCTTTAAATACTTTATAATTATTACTGCGCGTTGAAAAATGAAGTTTATGAATTGTAGTTGGATTAAACAAATGTTGTTCGCCCCCGCGACGCCATTGATATTTTCCGCCTAAATCCAAGTCCAGAGCCTTTGCATCCCTTCGATTGAAAGCCGCAGCATGCCTAAGTAACGATTCATGCGCAATTTCTTCTAAGCCAATCCCTTCAATTCGCGACGGCGTCCATGTAAAGTAATGATCAATAAATTTCTTTTTTAATCCAATGGCTTCAAAAATTTGGGCCCCGCGATAACTTTGAACTGTAGAAATCCCCATTTTTGACATGGTTTTAATAATACCTTTATTGGCTGCTTTTAAGTAATTTTTGACTGCTATTTTATGATCCACTCCGGATAAAATATTTCTCCGGATCATGTCGTCCAGTGTTTCTAATGCTAAATAAGGATTAATGGCATTAGCACCATATCCCAGCAATAATGAAAAATGATGAACTTCTCGAGGCTCACCACTCTCCAAAGCAATACCCACTTTCGTGCGTTCACTTTTTCGAATTAAATAATGATGCAATCCTGAAATTGCTAAAAGGCTCGGAATGGGAACCCACTCGTCATTTATCCCACGATCGGAAAGAATCAAAATTTGATAGCCATCTTGAATTGCTTCACTTGCTTTTTGAAAGATTTCATCCAAACTTCTTTGTAGTCCTTCTTCTTGATCCGCCGCACGAAAAAGAATGGGGATAACTTTAGATTTAAACTGTTTATGATTCAAGTGGATCAATTTGGCCATTTCATCATTATCTAAAATAGGATTTTTCAATTCAATTTGACGACAACTTTCCGGTGTAGGGATCAATAAATTCCCCTCAGGCCCAATGGTTGTGGTCATTGATGTCACTAATTCTTCTCGAATGGCGTCTAAAGGTGGATTAGTTACTTGGGCAAAAAGTTGTTTGAAATAATTAAATAGTAATTGGGGTTTTTCAGACAAAACAGCTAAGGCCGCATCATCCCCCATTGATCCAATAGCTTCTTGAGAAGTATTAACCATGGGAGCAAGAATTAGACGAAGATCTTCTTGCGTATAATTGAAACAACGTTGACGTTTTAAAATGGAAGCATGATCGACAACCGGAACAACTGCTGTTGGCAGCTGTTCCAATCGTATTAATTCATTTCTTAACCATTCCCCATATGGATGAGCTTGGGCAATTTTTTCTTTTAATGTTCCATCATCTACGATTTCACCTTGAATCAAATCAACTAAAAACATTTTTCCAGGCTCTAGCCGCCCTTTTTTTAAAATTCGATTTTGTGGAATGTTTAAAACCCCAACTTCCGACGCCATAATCACCAAATCATCTTGTGTCACCCAATATCGGGATGGACGAAGTCCGTTGCGGTCTAATACTGCTCCAATGACTCGACCATCCGTAAAAGCCACTGAAGCTGGCCCATCCCAAGGTTCCATTAAACTGGCATGAAAATGATAAAAATCTTTTTTATATTGCGACATGATGGAGTCATTATTCCAAGCCTCTGGAATGAGCATCATAATTGCATGCGGTAACGTTCGGCCCGTCATGACCAAAAATTCCAGTACATTATCTAAGGTAGCCGAGTCGGATTGGAACTCGCGCACAATTGGTAAAAGATGTTTTATTTCTTCCTTAGTAAATAAGTCACATTCTAAAAGTGCCTCCCGAGCATGCATTGCATTAATATTGCCTCGCAAAGTATTGATTTCACCATTATGCGCTAAATAACGGAAAGGATGGCTGAGGTTCCACGAAGGGAACGTATTGGTTGAAAATCGAGAATGTACTAATGCCAGTGCGGACTCAAAATCCTCGTTATTCACTAAATCAGGAAAATACGATCGCAATTGGAGCGGTGTTAACATGCCTTTATAAACAATTGTCCGGCATGAAAAGCTACAAATGTAAAAAAAATGATTTTGTTTTAAGGAAAGTCGACTGATCGATTTTTCAATTCTTTTTCTAATAACAAATAATTTTCTTTCAAAATTATCAACTGAATTCATTGAAACATTTTTTACAAAAACCTGTTTTTGAATGGGCTGAGAACTTAAGGCTGTCGGACCAATATTCGACGCACTGATCGGAACATCGCGCCATCCTAGCAACTGTTGTCCTTCTTCATGAATAATTGTTTCAATAATTTTTTCACACTGAGCAAATTCAGTCGAGTTGGTGGGAAAAAAAACAGAGCCAACTCCATATTGCTGTGGTGGAGGAAGAGTAATTTTTTGTTCATCGTACATGACACGGCGAAAAAAACGATCTGGAATCTGCAATAAGATACCCGCGCCATCACCGGTATTCGATTCACAACCGCAGGCACCTCGATGGGCTAAATTTTCCAAAATTTCAAGTCCCCATTCCACAATCTGATGAGAGGCCTGATTTTTTATTTGAGTAACGAACCCAACTCCACAGGAATCTTTACCAATATCCGACTGGCCATCCGAGGCCCAAGTGCTTGAATATGTTTCCACTGTCATTAACTATTTCCTCTCCCCCACTGATGTTAAGGTAAAAGTCATCATATTAACTAGTCAAATTACTACAAATTAAACTGTTTTTCAAGAAAACAAGACTAACGCAAAAAATAACGAGCTAAAAAATTTTTTTTCTCTTCTAAAAAACGATTTTTCTTTATTGAATCTCGAATTTGGCCTATTACTTCAATCATAAAATGAAGATTATGCAAACTAATCAACCGTAAAACCAGTAATTCTTCAGCCATAAAAAGATGATGTAAATATGCCCGTGAATAATTTCGACAACATTCACAACTACAGTCTTCATCCAAGGGCAAAAAATCCTCTTTAAAACAAGCATTTTTTAAAAGCATGCGACCATTGCGGGTTAAAGCCGTTCCATTGCGAGCCACGCGCGTGGGCATCACACAATCAAACATATCAATGCCGAATTGCACACATTCCCACAAATCTTCCGGTGTTCCCACCCCCATCAAATATCGTGGCTGATGGTTTGGTAAAAAATTAATCGTTCTTTGAACTACTTCATAAATTTTTTCTTTTGTTTCGCCGACCGAAACACCGCCAATCGCGTAGCCTTGAAACCCAATTTTTAAAAGTTCTTGGGCACTTTTTTCTCTCAAGTCAAAAAATTCAGAACCTTGCACAATTCCAAACAACAATTGATCCGTTTCATTTTCCAAATAAGCATCCCAGCAACGTTTAGCCCATTTATTCGTGCGATCAACGGATTCTTCCACATATTTTTTTTCAGACGGATATGGGATACATTCATCAAACATCATCATAATATCAGAATTCAATTGTTGTTGATAACTAATTACATTTTCGGGAGTTAAAAATATCAGTTGACCATTCAACGGTGATTTAAATTCCACGCCTTCGTCTGTAATTTTTCTAAATTTGGAAAGACTAAATACTTGAAAACCCCCACTATCGGTTAAAATTGGATGATTCCAATGCATAAATTTATGAAGCCCGCCCGATTTTTTTATTACACTAATCCCCGGGCGCAAAAACAAATGATACGTATTGGCTAAAATAATTTCTCCACCGGATAGCCGGACATCCTCCGGCGATAACGCCTTCACCGAAGCCTGCGTGCCCACGGGCATATAACAGGGCGTTTCCACTACTCCATGTGAAAGATTCAAAATTCCACATCGAGCTTGTGTCTGTGCGTCTTGGGAAACAATTTCAAAAACCGACGGTGCCATTTTCAAATATCCTTCATTCATTCCTGAATTAAGCATTGATCTCCCAACTGAACTTAAAGAATCAACATGCAATCACCATATGATAAAAATCGATATTTTTCTTTCATTGCCTGTTCATAAACAGCTAATATCCTTTCTCGCCCCGCCAATGCTGAAACTAGCATTAAAAGTGTTGATGCTGGCTGATGAAAATTTGTTATTAAAGCCTCTGTGATTTTAAAATTAAATCCAGGTGTGATAAAAATACGGGTTTCCCCCATATAAGGAACTAACGTTCCATTCCCAACGATACAAGCAGATTCCAAAGCCCGTACTACCGTCGTCCCCACGGCAACAATCCGTTGATGCGCTTTTTGGGTCTTTTGAATATCAGAAACGGTTTTGAGTGATAATTCGAACCACTCAGGATGCATCAAATGATCTTCAATATTTTCCGCCATCACTGGCAAAAATGTCCCTAATCCCACATGCAACGTTAATCGAGTGCTTTTAATTCCAGCGCGGTTCAAATGACTTAAAAGTCCTTTTGAAAAATGGAGACTGGCGGTCGGGGCCGCCAAGGAACCTTCTTGTTTTGCAAACACGCTTTGATATCGTTCACGATCTTCGACATTATCTGATCGTCGAATATATGGCGGTAGAGGCACATGCCCATATTGATTTAAAAATTTTTTAAGCGACCCCACTTGATTAAAATTCACAATAAAATGTCCTTCACCTAAACTATCTATCACTTGAATCTTTTTCCCATTTTCTAAAGTTAATTCCAATGCTCCCTTGATACGCTTTGCGGGTTGAATGAGTACTTCCCAATCTTGATTATCCTTTTCAAATACAGGTCGCAAAAGCAAAATTTCAAGTTTAGCTCCGGTGTGTTTGCGTGCAAAAATTCTTGCAGGAATAACCCGGGTTTGATTAAAAACTAAACGGTCGCCTGGAAGCAACCATTGTGGAAGATCCTGAATCCAACTATGACTCACATGACCCGTATGTCTATCGAGAACTAACATACGTGAATCTTCCCGTTTTTTCCGAGGATATTGTGCCACTAATTCCGGGGGTAAATAATAATCGAATAAATTAGTTTCCATGAATTCCTAATCAATCTACATTTGAAAATGTAATGTCGTGATAAAAATACTTCAAAATTTGATAATCGCTATATCCTTCTTTAGCCATCTCCATTGCACCTTCTTGACATAATCCCACACCGTGTCCCCATCCATATCCTTTAAACATTATAGAATTTCCATGCACATATGCATGAAATAAAGTGCTGCGGATAATATTCGGCCCGATGCTCATACGAAACGTATTGCCCGAAATCACTTTCAAGTGCCCTTGAGCATCTCGGATGCCTAATAACTGAATCCGACCTGTTGGATCGACCTTCAATGGATAAATGGAGGTAATACCGGCAATATATATTCCCGTGTGGCTGTTCAAACTCCGAATAATCTTTGAAATAGGGATTGATGTTTCCCAAAAAAAATGTTTTCCTTTTTTAGAAAAAGGACAATTGACCGACTTTAAATAGGCCATATGCTCACCCCAAACATTGAATGCACTATCCGTATGACCTCCACAATTGGCATGGAAAACCGCCATAATGGGAAACCCCTGATATTCCATAATTTCACCTTGGGTTTTTATAACCGCATCATGAATTTTTATATTTACATGATTTTCGCCTGAATACATTTGGTATAGTGATGTGTTTTTCAAATCATAAGGCAATTGTTGTTGACGATTTTGATCTTTTTCATAAATTGCATACGTGCGTGCCGCAATCGCTTGAGCTTCCAAAGCTGCCAATGGCCAATCTCCCGGTACTTCCTTGGATACTACACCCATAATATACGATTCCAAATTGATTTTATTGATGACCAAAAATGAATTGCCCTGCTCTGGAATTATTTTTATGCTACCTTGATATGCATGATTGCCCACTTGAATCGGCAGGGGACCCAAGGGGATTATTTTCATCTCTTGTGCGCTTTTCAAATTAAAGGTTACCTTCAACCGATAATCCACTGTTTCTGAATTTATTTGATGGTGTGGGTAAACGATCACTTTAAATCCACTTGGACTAGTTAAGTAAACTGAATGCTGATGTTCGGCAATTGCCACTTGAATCTTGGGAATGTTCTTTTTGGATTTTACTGGATAATACGTGAATGTTCGTGCCGGAATTTTTATCCGAATTGGGACACACCCAGTTACCCCAAATAAAAAAATAAAAAAAAATATCCTCCATTTAAGCTGATGTCTATTATTTAACAATACTCTCGGCTCCTCGTTGCGAATTCAAAAAATCACGAGAATTGACTTCAATTCATTTTTTTCTCAAAGACCTAACTTATTCTGCCGTTTTGAAACTTACTTTAATTTAGAAATGATCCAAAATACAATCGATACGAGTACGGAGAGCAAAAGCATTGTTGTAAACGGGAAATAAATAATCATATTCCGATTTTGAAATTTAAAATCACCCGGCAATTTACCGAAGAAAGGTATTTTCCCGCCCAAGCTCATTAAAAGTCCAATCCCGACTAGTACAAGACCGGCTCCTATTAATAATTTTCCCAGTGACGATAACATGATCTCTGACTTCCCTCAATCCTTGGCTCTCAATAAAAAAGCCCAAGAGAACTGCTCTCTTGGGCTTTTTAAAAACCTATTTTAGCGCTTGGTGTTTTTTTTACTATTTTCCCAATCTTCCAAAAATTTCTTCAAACCAATGTCGGTTAAGGGATGCTTAAAGAGCATTTCCATTACTTTAAAAGGCATTGTTGCAACATCCGCACCGATTAAAGCCGCTTGAACCACATGTTGGGGATGACGAAGCGAGGCTGCGAGAATCTGTGTTTTATATCCATAGTTCCGATAGACTTGAAAAATATTTGCCACTAATTCCATCCCATCTTCGGAGATATCATCCAACCGACCCACAAAAGGACTAACATAGGTTGCGCCAGCTTTAGCGGCCAGAAGTGCTTGAGAAACCGAAAAGCAAAGGGTTACATTGACTTTAATTCTTTCTTGACTTAAGGTTTTACAAGCTTTGATTCCCTCTGAGATTAAAGGGATTTTTACGGTAACATGATTATGCAACTTTGCTAAAATGCGACCTTCTTGAATCATACCCTCATAATTCGTCGCGGTTACTTCTGCCGAAACATCGGGAACTAGTTCACAAATTTCTTTAATCCGCGAATGAAAATCAACGCCTTCTTTTGCAACTAATGATGGATTCGTGGTCACGCCATCTACAATGCCCCAAGCTACGCCCTCACGGATTTCCTGAAGACTCGCTGTATCTAAAAAAAATTTCATTATATCAACCACCTTCCCCCAAGTTTTCTCTAAGTTTTATTTTAAAACATAGCTAGTATTATGATTACTTCATTTTTGAAAGTCAACTTAAGGTTTATCTGATAAATATTCAATGACTCAAGAATACTCATTGACCGAGTTGATCTAAAACCTTTAGGACTTGGTTAACAGTTGTAACTGTCCGAGCATTTGAATTAAAGGCTTCTTGGGCTATAATCATATTCGAAAGTTCCGTTGCTAAATTCACATTAGAGCCTTCCAGAGTTCCTCCCTGGACTAGCCCCAATCCATTTTGTCCTGCCAACCCTTCAAAAGTTGCTCCTGAATTGGTCGAGGTAGTAAACTGGTTGTTTCCATTTGCATTAAGGCCACCCGTATTTTCAACATTGGCTAAAGCAACTTGCCCCAAGCTTACATTTTGACCATTCGAAAATGCACCTTGAATTACACCAGTCTGATTAAAACTCAAGCTCTCTAATTGCCCATCGGGATATCCATTTTGTGATGAAACGTACGCGGTTTGTTGTGGAATATAAACTTGCTGTCCATTTTTTACCTGATAGCTGCCTTCCGCATCACTAATTAACCCATTTCGTTGTCCTTGTGTTAAAACCCCGGGCGTCCCAAAATTAATTTGGATCCCCATAATTTCCGCACCATCCGTTGGAATCGGTGACACGGGAGGATTGGAATTGAATGGAGGAAGATAAATTTCAGGAATTGATGGATATGCTAGTCCTCCCGGTCCTCCAATTCCTTCTGTACCACCGGTAGATGCCAAAGAACCATCCGTATTGAAATAGAGCAAATCTCCAAAATAAAAATTATTTTGGTTTCGGTCATAAAACGTCAACCCACCTGGATTGGACAAATTACCTTCCCAAATGCCAGTTCCACCCAACAAATTTGCTGTTGTCGGTTTTTGGCCCCCCGTGGTATCAAACGCATACCACGCATATGCGACTTGATTAGGCCCATTGGGGTTATTGACACCTGCGGAACCTAAATCATTGACTTGGTAGAAGAGAAAGGTAATTTGATGCGGGTTACCCAACGAATCATAGACCGTGGTTGAGGTTTCATCGGCAGGTGGAATCGGCGGATTTTGATCCCACGCAAAATTATTAAAGGCTTTAACGAACCCTAAATTTACCGCACCCAATACTACTGGCTCCACCGTTGAGGATCCTGGAGCGGCTGGACCTGCTAAATTTCCCACTTGTTGAATTGCAATTCCTCCCCCCGGCAAAATAATAGGTTGGGCCTTTTGGGGATTTAAGCCTACAGGCCCAAAATAAGCTAAATCCAAACCTAATGGCAAGGACGGCGAAGCATTGGGAGCCGGAAAGCCCGGAAATAAATCAACGATTCCACCAGGTTGATTAGCTTGCTGCAATGCATCCAAGTTGCCACTAAAATTAATCTCCGAAGTGGCTTTAGGCGGCATGGTTAAATCTTGAGGAATCTGAATATTGCCAATGGTTCCTGTGGTATTGAGCGTTAGAGAGGCATCCGTAATCAAAGCAGGTTGTCCTGGAATATTGGAATAGGTATTTAGGCCTGTTTTTAGAAACTGAGGCACCGCTGTATATCCCTGTATGAGCTCCCCTGAGGCATTTACCAAATTGCCATTCGCATCAAATGACAGTTGCCCATCCCGAGTTAAATAGGTCTGATTGCCTTGCTTAGCAATTAAAAATCCATTGCCTTGAATGGATATGTCGGTTGAAATACCCGTTTCCAAGGTAGGGCCTTGAACAAACAATGTTTGAATATCCTGAAGTTTCGTTCCCAGACCAATTACTTCTGAATCCGTCCCCCCATTACCTGATTGATTATTTGGACTGGTTCCATATTGTAAAAATTGAGTTAGCTGTTCTGAAAACATAGCACGACTGCTTTTAAATCCAACAGTATTGCTATTGGCAATATTATTCCCAATGATATCCATCCAAGTACTTGTAGCTTGAAGGCCTGAAACTCCTGTATATAAGGCTTCTAAACTCATTCGTACCTTCCTAAGTGGTTAATCTTTCATACTGTTTGGACAATCACCTGACGATACTTCGGGCCGACCCGAACAAATCCAGTGCAATTTTTAGAACCGCAATTACACTTAAATTCATAGTTCCAATCACCGATGTCATCTGTTTCTTTATAGTTCCAATTCACTTCCGCTCCGAGTTCGATATTACGCTTAGCTACTAGGACAATACCATTCACTACTTGCGCATTGGCATCACAGGAATGATTCACAAAACAAAGCGGGTCACAACCGTTCTCATAATCATGGAGAAGTAAAAATCCAGGATAAATATACATGGCATGATCTAAACAAAGCTTGTCTTCTGAAACTTTTTTTCTCAATTCAGGTAAATCTTTTTCAGGAGTAACAATACCTCCAAATACTCCCACAACTTCACCCGATAAAATTTTTTGATTTGTAAAAACTCCTTTGCCTTCCGTTGGACTTAATCGGACTTCGACCTTTGGACTTATCCATGGTTTAAGTTTCATTTTTCAGTTCACCATTCCCATCCGTTGAATAATTTTTATGCATTGTGCTTATTTTAAACAAAATCAACAAAAGATGCACTTAAACTTTCATGATAAATTATTCCGCTCTTCCGCCAATCAAAAAACCTTATTTAACAATGAAATTTACCCTGTTTTTCCAAATAACGTTGGTGATATTCTTCAGCGGGATAAAAAGTGGTCGCTGCCCGTATTTCTGTTACAATTGCATTTTTGAACATTTTCATTGTTTCATATTTTTGTTTGGTTTGTTCTGCGATTTCCCATTGAAAATCATTGTCATAGAAAATAATGGATCGATATTGTGAACCAATATCCGGCCCTTGGCGGTTTCGGGTAGTCGGATCATGCATGGTAAAAAAAATATCCAAAAGCTGCACATACGCAATTATGTTTGGATCGAAAACAACTTCAACGGATTCGGCATGGCCGGTTTGGCCTGAACAAACCATTTCATAGGTCGGATTAGGAACATGTCCTCCACAATATCCCACTGTGACTGAGATTACTCCTTGAATTTTCCTAAACTTAAATTCAGGTCCCCAAAAACATCCTAACGCCAATAAGGCCCTTTCATGTGATTGAGTCCGTCCCATGGAAAGGCATTTTATATAATCATTTTTTAAAAATCAATTGTTGCTTTAGTGGTGTTGCGAGGAATTTTTTATTTGAGTTAAGGCTTCTGGTTGTCTT
The DNA here is from genome assembly GCA_027366525.1 of candidate division FCPU426 bacterium. GTDB lineage: Bacteria > Oederibacteriota > Muellerivitia > Muellerivitales > DAHXKG01 > DAHXKG01. The sequence continues at coordinate 82,679 of DAHXKG010000008.1, read as the reverse complement.
AAACAGTTGTTAAAAAACCATTTAACTTACTTAAATCAATAATATGGATTTTACCTCTAGAACTCGTCAGTAATTCTTGTTTCTCTAATTTTGAAAATACGCGGATGCACGTCTCTACTGTCACTCCTAAAATTTCCGAAATTTCCCTTCGGGTTAATGGAATCGTTGTTCCAAATTCATCCGAAAGCTCAATTAAGAGCCGCAATATTTTTCGTTCGACCTTTTCTTGATCTAATGCCAATCGTTCTTTGGAAACTTTCAGTTTTTTTGAAAGCAGTCCCACAATGGCCTGTGTCATTTTAGGAAATCGTTCCATTAAATTTAAAAATTCTTGTCGAGGAAAACCGACAACCGTTACATGACTTGCGGCAATTGCATGACAACCATATCGATTTCCTTTTAAATCACAGCAGGTACCAAACATACTTTTAGATTGAAGCCAGCATGTGGTAAAAATTTTTCCATTCGGCATATGCACTACAGATTTTACATGTCCTTCTTTGACAAACCAAACATAGTCGGCAGAATCGCCTTCCCAAAGGATCGGATATCCTTTTAGAAATTCTTTTTGAACCGAGTGATTTTCGAGTTGTTTTAATTCTTCTGAGGGAAGAACTTTAAATATATCCAGCGTTATTAAAAAACTTTGTAGCGGAATTGATTTTTTTTTCATAGAATTGATGGTAAGCATTTATTTACTCCTCAAATTAAATTCGAGTTCAAATTAATTGCATGTAATCTTACACGTCACATCGGATTTAGTTTAGAAACGTTTATTTCAAAAAAGCATGGTCTTTATCATAATAGTTTTGTTTTAATTGATCCATTATTAATTTATAAGTTTAAAAACACCATTAAATCCACTAAAAACGAATGAGGTACTTTATGACCACTTCCGTAAATCCATCCTTTCCAGACCGATCCAGTGATGTACTTCTTACCCGACCCCATGCACTCGATATTTTTTTCAAACCTCAATCGGTTGCAATTATCGGTGCCACGGATCGCCCCGAAAGCGTTGGGAACTCCATCCTAACCAATTTATTTCAAAGTCCATTAAAAAATTCAGGCCTTTATCCCGTTAACCCTAAACATTCACAGCTTTTAGGTTTAAAATGTTACCCGAGCATTCAAAAAATTCCTCACCCCACAGAACTAGCAATCATTGTAACGCCTGCCCGCACCGTTCCGGAACTTATTGAAGAATGCATCCAATGTAATATTCAAGGAGCCATTGTTATCTCTGCTGGATTCAAAGAGCAAGGCAATGAAGGTATTCTTTTAGAGAAACGAATCAAAACAATCATTCATAATAAATCTTTTCGCATTATTGGACCGAATTGTCTTGGAGTCATGAATCCTCATAGTCAATTCAATGGAACTTTTGCCACCACGATAGCCAATCCCGGAAGCGTAGCCTTTCTAAGTCAAAGCGGGGCCTTAGGGACCGCCATTCTAGATTGGAGCTTCAAATCCAATGTTGGGTTTAGCTCTTTTGTTTCCATTGGATCGATGCTCGATTTGGATTGGGGAGATCTCATTGATTATCTTGGGAACGATGCCCACACCAAAAGTATTATTATTTATATGGAGAGTATTGGAAATGCAAATTCATTCCTTTCCTCAGCACGTGAAGTGGCTTTAACTAAACCGATTATTGTGATCAAAGCTGGACGTACAGAAGCAGCTGCTAAAGCCGCCGCCTCACATACAGGATCACTCACTGTCAGCGATGCAGTTCTTCGCGCGGCTTTCCGGCGCTGTGGCGTTCTATGCGTAGAAAAAATTGAAGATCTTTTTTACACTGCCGAAATTCTTTCCAAACAACCTAGACCCCGTGGTAAAAAATTGGCCATTGTAACTAATGCGGGAGGTCCTGGCGTACTTGCCACTGATCTTTTAATTCAAGAAGGAGGCGAACTCGCCCCCCTTTCTGAACAAACCTTAGATAAATTCAACCAATTTCTTTCCCCCCATTGGAGTCATTCCAATCCCATCGATATTTTAGGCGATGCAACGCCTGAACTATATCTTAAGGCAGTTCAAACTGCCCTTGATTGTGAAAGTACTGATGGCGTTTTAGTCGTTTTAACCCCCCAAGCCATGACACATCCCAAAGAGGTTGCTGAAAAATTATCGACGCTGTCACACCCTTCCAAACCCCTCATTGCGAGTTTTATGGGTGGATTAGAAATTGATCCCATTATTCAATTTCTGAATCAATCCGGTATTCCCACTTATTCCTATCCAGACACTGCCGTTCACCTTTTTAATTACATGTGGAAATATCAATTTAATCTATCCCGACTTTATGAAACACCTATTTCTATACAAGAAAATAATTCTCGCCTGAGCTATGAAAAAGTTTCTCAAAAGCTCTTAAAAATTCAGAAAGAAAATCGGACTCTTTTAACTGAGCAAGAGTCTAAAGAAATTTTAAGTCTTTATGGCATTCCGGTGACTCCTTCCCTGCTTGCCAATAGTCCTGAAGAAGCCGTTCAAGCGGCACGCCAAATTGGGTTCCCTGTTGTTCTTAAGCTTAATTCAACCACTCTTTCACATAAAACCGATGTTGGAGGCGTGCAATTAAACTTGAAAACGCCTGAAGCCGTTGAACAAGCTTTTGTCTTAATTAAAACTACTGTTACTCAAAAAGCTGGGGCCTCCCATTTCCAAGGAGTGACCGTTCAACCGATGATCCGTACAGAAGGTTACGAATTAATTTTAGGAAGCAGTCTTGATCCGCAATTTGGGCCCATTGTCCTTTTTGGACTTGGCGGGCAATTAGTTGAAGTTTTTAAAGATACTACATTAGAAATTCCACCGCTAAATACCGTTCTTGCGCGAAATATGATTGAACAAACTAAAATTCACTCGGCCCTTAAAGGCGTCCGAGGAAGAGCACCTATTCCCATGGAAGCATTGGAAAAACTTATTGTTCGATTCTGCCAGATGATTGTAGAGCAACCCTTATTAAAAGAAGTCGATATTAACCCGCTCTTAGCTTCGCCCGATCAAATTTTATCCCTAGATGCTCGAATGGTTTTACATCCATTGACTTTAGATCCTAAATTACTGCCCAAGCCTGCCATTCGTCCTTATCCTATTCAATATTTAAAATCCATTCACTCCAAAACCAATCAGTTAATTACCATTCGTCCTATCAGTCCTGAAGACGAGCCCCTTTTAATCAAATTTCACAAAGAACTATCAGAACAAAGTGTTTATCAACGATATTTTAAAGCATTAAACTTGAATCAACGCATTGCCCATGATCGTTTATTACGTCTTTGTTTTATTGATTATGCTCGAGAAATGGCCTTAGTAGCTCACTATTGTAATGCACAGAAAGAAGACTTTATTTTAGGGGTGGCTCGTCTTAGCCGTTCTGCTAAGCCATTCGAACGTGAATTTTCCGTTGTTGTCAGTGATGCCTGGCAAAATCAAGGCGTTGGATTTGAGTTACTACAACAATTAATTATGATTGGGAAACAAGAAGGATTAGAAACTATTGTTGGGCATATTTTACCTGAAAATATAAAAATGCAAAACCTAGTTCGGAAACTTGGATTTGAACTTGCCTATTCTCAAGAAAATAATTTCCTAAAGGCTTGTCTTTTCTTGAACACTTCAGCAAAATTAACATGAATTTAAATAATTTGGAGAATGACCGATGAAAAAACGCAAATTAGGAACACAAGGACTTGAAGTCAGTGAAATGGGTCTCGGATGCATGGGGATGAGCTTTGCATACTCTCCCCGAATAACGCTCAATGAGGCCGTTCGATTTTTAAATCAAGCCGTTGACTTGGGTATTACTTTTTTTGATACTGCAGAATTATATGGACCATTTCAAAATGAGGAATTTTTAGGTCAAGCTTTCAAATCCATTCGTCAGAAGGTCATTCTTGCCACCAAATTTGGTTGGGAGTTTAAATCGGATGGATCTCGACTATTAAATAGTAGCCCGCAACACATTCGCCGAGCTTTAGAGGGTTCTTTAAAGCGATTACAAACAACCTATGTTGATTTATATTACCAGCACCGCTTAGATCCTCAAACACCCATTGAAGATACCGTTCAGGCGATGTCTCAATTAGTTCATGAAGGCAAAGTTAAATATATTGGATTATCCGAAGTAGGCCCTTCGACTATTACCCGGGCCCATGCTGTTCATCCATTAAGCGCGCTCCAAACTGAATATTCGCTTTGGGAAACCGACGTTGAAAAAAAAGTTCTTCCTACGCTACGAAAATTAGGCATCGGATTTGTAGCCTACAGTCCTGTTGGCCGTGGTTTTTTAACTGGGAAAATCAAAAAAGTAGAAGACTTAATGGAAAATGATTTTCGGAGAACGCATCCGCGATTTCAAGGTCATAATTTTGATAACAACTTAAAACTTGTTGAAGCCATCAAAGCCATAGCTACATTGAAAAATGCCACCCCGACTCAAATTGCCTTAGCTTGGCTTTTACATCAAGGCCTTGATATTGTTCCCATCCCGGGAACTACTCAACTTGCTCACTTGCAAGAAAATATTCAAGCGACCCATTTTGCACTCTCTGAAAGCGATTTACAACACATACAAAAATTAATCGCGGAATTTCCAGTGGGGGGAGCGCGATACCCGGAGTCCGCGTTAAAAACTATTTCTACGGAATAATTGCATATTGACAAATCATTCAATGACTATGAGTAAAATCATAGTCTTCCTTCACCTTTTTTATAGAAAATTAAGAAACCTCAGTTATAAAGAAAGCTAGCGCATGGCTACTGCCATTACTCATGATCGTTCCACTTCCCATCTTCCTCATCTAAAATCCATCGTTCATGACCTTTTTACACCTAGCCCTCAAATATACTGGCTTGATTTTCTTGGAAGCATTTTGATTGGCTGGGGCGCATTTAGTTTCACCGTGTATATGAAATTTTCATGGATCTCGATTCTAACTTTTCTTATTGCAAGTCTTGCTCTTTATCGTGCCGTTATTTTTGTTCATGAATTAACTCACTTAAAAAAAGGAACCTTTCGTTGGTTTCATATCGTCTGGAACCTTCTATGCGGATTCCCGCTTTTGGTTCCTTCATTCTTATACATGAGTGTTCATTTAGATCATCATAAACTCAAATATTATGGAACCAAAGATGATAAAGAATATGCTCCATTTGCTTTAGAAAACCCTACCAAGATTCTTAAGTTTATTAGCTTAATGTTCCTTGCCCCCATCTTATTTATTATTCGATTTCTCGTAGCAACACCACTTTCCTATTTAATTCCATCCTTAAGAAAACCACTCTGGGAATTTGCATCTTCCTTAGCAGTTGGATCAGGCTATCAGCGTCCGTTAGCCTCGCTTGAACAACAACACATTTGGTGGATTCAAGAGTTTTTAACTTTTGCGTATGCCATTACAGCTGTTTTATTGGTTATTTTCCACATTTTACCCTTTAAGGTTCTTATTCTCTGGTATTGCACTGCCACTATGATTTTACTTCTGAATGCCATTCGAACTTTAGCTGCACATCGCTATCTTAATCCTCCTAATCGTTCCTTAAACTTTATTCAGCAATTTTTAGATTCCGTGAATATTCCCGGTGGCGCACTAACTTCCCTTTGGGCACCCGTCGGTTTACGATTTCACGCCACTCATCATCTTTTTTCAAACATGCCTTATCATCAACTCCGGAAAGCCCATGAACGCTTAACTCAAAAACTCCCGAAAGATCATTTTTATTTTCAAGCCAACCAAAAAAGTCTCTGGAGCGCGTTAAACCAATTATGGACTACCGCTATTGCCAATCAAAAAGTTCAAGAAAACTCTAAAACCAAAATTTTATAGAATCAAAATAATAGCCATTTTATGATCATCCTCATAAAGATTAATCCTATTGTTTTATTAAACTTAGCCATGCGTTGGTGACTTATTTTATTGAAAGGTAATTTTATTAATGTCCAAAGAATGTATTTTCAAAAGCTTTCAAGATTTAAATATTATCCATATTCATATGGAAAATATTTTTTATCAGCACCAACTCTGTGTTCTCAATGGGAATCGCACTCAAGCCTTGAATTTTTTTAATGCGTATTTTGCATTTATCAAAAAGCATATTGCAGAAGAAGAAGAATGGCTTTTTCCTCTTTATGAAGAAATTGGGAAATCTATTCGAGGTGGATCCGTGAAAATTTTTTTAGGTGAACACCAAAAAATCCTTCAATTTCTCGATAAAATAAATGGGCTCTTAAATTCGTGGTTGCAATTTAACGTTCATGATCAAAATACCTTGAATGTCCTCGATATTGAATATCGATGTCGAGAGCTGATTGAACATCATTCCGTACGGGAAGATCACTTCTTATTCCCCGAACTTGATCGAATTATTTCGTCCAATCAAAAGCATGATATTCTAAGTCAATTTAGTTTACCCTTGTTAAACTTGAGTGAATAGCTCCAATCGTACCGTAACACTCTAAGGTACGTTGTTTTTTATCCATGCCGGCAATGCCTTGGTGACTATCTTTTGCATCCTGAACGTTTACGTTTGCCTATCCGCTATGATTTAACATCTCAGCTTTACTCTCAAAATAATACTGAAGTGGAAATTTTTCATCCTCCGTCTGGAATCGATTCCATTGAATCATCAACATCGTATCCTTATATACATCTAAAATTTTTAAGCATTTCAAATGATAAAAATTCGAATCCATGCTTATGACATTTTTGTAATCGAATTTCAATGCGATTTTTAAAAACTTGTGAATTCAATCGCGTGTCTGTGCAACAGCTTGACAAGTTGTTTTAGTCCATATAAACTTAAAATAATTGTTTCAACATATAGAGTATAGATTGGCAACTGGAAATCTCAATAAAATTTAAGTGGGACTCATTTAAAAAGGTTCTTGTTCATGTCCCTAATCCAACGATTAAGACAATCCTTCAAAACCAAATTACTTCTACTCTATGCCTCACTTTGGTTATTATTTTCGCTAATTACGGGTATCGTTATTTATCGCATGATCGTAACTACGCTAGAAACCAAAATGGGAAATCAGCTACTTGCTGCGGGTCGGCTTGTTGCTCAAAGCATTTCTCCTCAATTACCCCCCTATTTACAACCTGATGTTTTAAATACATCTCCAACTGTTCGTCATTTTTCCAAACAATTGAAAGCCCTTTTAAAAGCTGGAGTTTTTGAAAATATTTTAATCTTAAATTCCCATGGAATTGTCTTAAAGGACTCTACCGGAGAAGCGATTGAAGGATTTAAAAGTGACGTTTTAAATGACCAAACACTGACCCAACTCAGACATGGGCATGCTATTTGCCTTCCAATTCATCGGGGTAGTTTTGGATTACTTCACCAATCTGCTTTTATTCCATTAAAAATCCATCACTGGATTCTACAGGTCGATGCAAATCCACGTTATTTGGATAGCCTTCGTCAATTTAGAAATATCTATTTCCTATTTGGTATTATTGGACTTATTATTATTACTTTTCTTAACACTTTTATTGCGCAAACGGTATTAAAGCCGGTTGAGGAGATTACCCATCTCGCTCACTCCATTGCTGCTGGCAACTATCCCCCCTCAATTAAAACTACTCGTATTGACGAACTGGGCACCTTGATACACTCGCTCGATATTATGTCTGCACGCATTCAAAATCGAGAATCCGAATTAGAACGCCTTGCTCAAGATTTAAAAGAAATTGCGGCTGGGATTGCACACGAAGTAAGAAATCCATTAAGTGTTATTCGTGGACAAGCCGAGTGGATTGAAAAAAAAATTGAAACACTTCCTGATCTTGCTATGGCAGCTCATAAAATTCAAAATCAAGTTCAAGCTTTAAATAGTTTAGTAACCCAATTTTTAGAATATAGCCGTCCCCTTCAATTACAACTTAAGCTTGTTAATTTAAATGAATTAATACTCAATCTCAAAGAGACATTACTCCAACTCTCTCAAAAACAAAATGTGGCGATCATCACTGCTATTGAACCTTGTGCTCCCCTTCTTGTTGACACGACGCTTGTCAGCAGCGGCTTATTAAATCTAGGAATTAATGCACTTCAAGCAATGCCCACCGGCGGAACGTTGACTTTGCGATTACAATCAGAAAATTCACAGGCCATTTTAAGTGTTGAAGATACTGGGCCTGGAATTTCTAATGCCATACGTCCCAATTTATTTAAACCCTTTTTTAGTACCAAATCTTCCGGGACTGGACTTGGACTAGCTTTTGTTGATAAAGTAATCCGTGCTCACAAAGGCATTATCCATGTACTAAATCGACCAGAAGGTGGAGCCATTTTTCAACTTATTTTTTCATATCAAAAGGATCTTTCAAAATGAGCAACATCCTTGTTGTTGATGACAAATCAGATATGTGCGATGTCATTGAACAATATTTAACCGACCAAGGGTATCAAGTAACCATATCGACTTCGGGAGCTCAAGCCTTAGAGATTTTAAAAAAAAATCATATTGATTTATTATTAACTGATTTAAAAATGCCTAGTTTTACCGGTCTTGACCTTTTAAAAGCTTCCAAAGAAATTGATCCGGAACTGAATGTTTTGATCATGACTGCCTATGGAACCATTGATGATGCTGTACAGTCGATGCGTTTAGGTGCTTCTGACTTTATCATCAAACCTTTTTCAATGGATGAATTACACCTGAAAATCCAAAATAGTCTTCAAGTTCGAACACTTAAAATTGAAAATCGTCGACTCAAAGATGAACTTTCACATTATCAGGGAAAAATGATCGGCAATAGCCCTATCATGCTTCAAATTTATGAAAATATTCGCAAGCTAAGCTCAACGAAGACTACGGTTTTAGTTACTGGCGAAAGTGGCACTGGAAAAGAACTGGTTGTTCAGGCACTCCACGAATCCAGTCCATGGAAAACAAACCCGCTAATTCGCGTGCATTGTGCGGCACTGGCCCCAAGTCTTTTGGAATCAGAATTATTTGGGCATGAAAAAGGAGCCTTTACCGGAGCCAACTACTCGAAAATAGGACGATTTGAGTTAGCTCAAAACGGAACATTATTTTTAGATGAAATCAGTGAAATTTCTCCAGAAATTCAGGTCAAACTTCTGCGAGTTCTTCAGGAAAAGGAATTTGAACGGGTTGGTGGAAGTCGCCTCATAAAGATCGACTTGCGTGTCGTAGCTGCAACAAATAAAGATCTTAAGCTCCAAGTTGAAAAAGGCTTATTCCGCGAAGACCTCTTTTATCGTCTTAATGTTGCTCAAATCAACCTCCCCCCGCTTCGCGAACGTCTTGAAGATTTGCCCTTGCTCATTGATCATTTTCTGGAAAAGTTTTTTCGAGAAACCTCTAAATCACGCATTCCATTGAACCCTCAATCACTTCTAGCCTTTCAAAACTATTCCTGGCCTGGAAATATACGAGAATTACAAAATACACTGGAGCGCGCAGTCGTGTTCTCTGATGGAACTTCCCTGTTAAATATTTCGCCCGAACCCACATCCACCACCCCGACAACTTCTACCTCTACGCTATGGAAGGGCACGCTAACCCAAACTTTAGAAGAAATTGAAAAATCCTTTATTTTACAAGCATTGCAGAAAAACAATGGTAATCAAAGTCGTGCTGCAAAAGATTTGGGTTTTTCTCGCTCAGCATTACAATACAAGATTTTAAAATACCACTTAGAAAATTATTGCCATGAGCTTTAAAGCCAAATTACTTTTCATCACTTTAGAAATTTTCCTTCTATCCCTTATACTCGCTATAATTCCATCCCTATCCTTGGCGTCTTATTCTAAAAAAACAGCTCGCAAGGATTTCCTGATTGGGATTAAAAATCTTAAACAGTACCATTTTTTAAAAGCATCCAATGATTTTAAAAAAGTCTTAACCTTTAATTCAACCAATACAGGAGCGCATTTTTATCTTGGCGTTTCGTCCTACTATCTCCACAACTATTTAACAGCTGAAACAAATTTTCTCTGGGTTGAAGCTCATTCCCCAGCCATGCCGATGAACTATATCTATTTAGGTCGAACTTATTACGACTCCGGTCATTTTAATTTGGCACAAAAAAATTTCGAGATTGCGGATAAACTGGATGCTCAAATTTCAATTATTCACTATTATTTAGGACTGATTGACTATAAGTTTAAAAAAATAGCCGTTTCGATTCATGAATTTCGGCAAGCTGTTCAGCTTGATCCTACCATGGCCAAAGCATATTATGCCTTATCGTTTTTATTTTATTACAAAGAAAAAAAAATCTCTGTTGCTTTATATGAACTTAACAAAATATTTCACTGTTTCATTGACCCTCCTCTGCGTTTGAAAGCTTTAAAATTAAGAGCTAAGATCTTAAACAAACTTAAAAAAATTCAATAATCATTGATAAATTTTTTAAACTGTTTTTCTGCAATGAAATTTACAAGCTAAAATCAATTTAGGAAAACGTTTGGCATTATTATTGCATATTTTCATGTTTGCATATAAAGTAATGTAAGGATGTGATGGAGTTTGAAGATGAAAAATTTAAAATTATTAGTTTTAGGAAGTCTCTTAGCAATTGTTCTTATTTTGGGCTTAAAATCAACGTTAAAAGCCCAGTTTTTTTATCCAGAATTAGACTCTCCTTTGCACCCCTTCATGCTGACTCCATTTCCTACACCATATCTTATTCCATATTGGATTCCACAACCCATTCCGACTCTTCTTCCAACGCCCATGCCTTGTATAACAGTTCAAGTAACGCCTGTTCCCCCTATTGAGTCATTTAATAAACCTATTGTAAACCCAACTGAAATCCCCACTGTTCAGGCGTTGGCAACACTCATTCCAGTGATGATTCCAACTTTTGAAGCTCGAGCAACCGCTAACCCAACTCCCATTCATGATTTAACTAAAAACTTGCCCAATCAAGATGTTTTGGGCGTTCAAGACATTGATAGCAAATAAAACAAGCCGCCCAATTTTAATCAGCATTAACTAAATTTAATCATATTTTAAAAAAGTTAAACGAAAACCTCTCCACTATTTTCCATCAACTTTTGGCATAAATCATGCCTATATCACGATCAAGGTCTTTGAAGAGATCTTGCATTAAATAAAAATTTAGTGGGAGGACCCATTATGAAGAGTCAAAAAAAGTCGTTGTTCAGGCTTTTAGCGTCTGTGGGCTTAGTTGCGGTTGCTATTGCCGTCATTGGTATAGCTACGCTAGCAAACAGTCGTAAAGCCAATGCTGATCCGATGTTTTGGAATCATTTTAGGCCGGTTTGGACACCCAATCCGAACTTCACGCCTCAACCATTCCCAACGTTCGTATTTACGCCTAATCCGAACTTCACACCCCAACCATTTCCTACGTTCGTATTTACGCCTAATCCGAACTTCACACCTCAACCATTCCCGACGTTCGTATTTACGCCTAATCCGAACTTCACACCTCAACCAATGCCCACTGTTAACTTAACCGTAGTGCCAACTGTGCAGGCTTTAGTTCAAAGCATACCCACCATCATTCCAACGCTCCAAGCACAGGCCACTATTTCTGGAACTCCAGTCGGTGAGCAAATTGAAACACTTTTCGACACCACGCTTGGGGTTGCTGATATTAATTAATGATTTTTCATCATCATAATTACTATCTTGGGTAGTATGCAAGGGAGATTATTTTTAATCTCCCTTGTTCCATTTTTATTTTGGAGATTCAATTATGAATTTTAAAAAACTTTTAAAATTTTTTTTTATCATTGAATTTTTATTCATTTTTTCAAAATACGACTTGGCCTATTCAAAATTAATGTCGCCACCTCTCAATACTCTAACTGGCCTACAATATCTTAAGGCGTATCATTTTCATCGTGCAGAAAAAGTATTTAAAAAACTTCTTCAAGAAAACAACACCAGCTTAAAGGATCAATTTTATTTGGGTATGACGGCTTACTACCTACATCAATTTCAGACAGCGGAACAATGCTTTGATCGAGTCAATGATGCTTCACCCAATCTTCTCCTCAGTCACATCTATTTGGCAAGAACGTATTATGACTCAAACCATTTGAAGACAGCCTTTGAGGAATTCAATCAGGCTAATAAAATCAACTCTCAAAATTATTTAATTCACTATTATTTAGGATTGATTGACTATAAATTATTAAATATTCATTCGGCCATTCAAGAATTTCGAAAAGCCATTAAACTTTCATTTAAAATTTCAGCTAAAGCTCATTATGCATTAGCATTTTTATTTTTTAAAAAGCTAAATTGGACAAGACGGGCCTTACGAGAAATTGCTTTATCACTTCAAAGCTCACCGAGTTCTTCACTCAAACACAAGTTAATGGTTTTACGTCTGAAAATTTTAAAATTTAACCACTCTTAGATTTAATTTACATACAACACTGCTCAACTACATCAAATTGTTAATCAATGATATAATTTGTTAAATCATCTTATGTGATTTTGAAAGGTTTTTAAACTTTGATCCTTGCCCAAAAACGCTTTTAATGAAATACTCTTTTCTAAATATACCCCATAAGAAATACTTTTTCCTTGTATGTATAATTTTAGAAATCATAAACATTCGTTCCGTTCGTGCACAAACCATTTCATGGATGGCTGAAGGAAATCAGGCTTACCTTGATGGGAACTATGTTCAAGCAGAAAAATTTTATTATCACGCTAGTTTAAAAGAACCCTCGAATTCAAATGCTTATTATGGAATCGGTATTTGTGCTTATCTTTTAAATCATCTTAAAAGCGCCCTGTTTTATCTCAATCAATCTATTCATCTAAATCCCCAAAATATCAATGCCAAACAAATGTTATTTCGTGTTAAGTTTCTTTTGCATCAAAAATCTGTTCCCTATGCCTCATTTTCATTAATGCAATGGGCCAACCAGCTCTACCTGCAAGGTCAGTATTCTAAAGCCGCAGGATTTTACTACAAAGATTGCCAATATGATCCCAAAAATTCATACGCCTACTACGGGGTTGGAATTTGTGAATACCTGCTTACACATCTTAAAACTGCTCAGGCCTATCTTCAGCGCTCTATCTATTTAAATCCCAATTATCATCCTGCACAAATCATTCTTCATCAGATTAAAACTCAGCTTGAAAATACTCAAATAAAGAAATTTCAAATATTAGCCTTATTACGTGCCGGTGTACTTGCCTTTCGATCAAAACAATATTCAAAAGCTAGCTTATTATTTCATCAAGCCATCCATCTGGATTTACAATCTGCCAACGCATATTTCAATCTAGCGCTTGTTTATTTAAAACTCAAAAACTGGCAAAAATGTTATCAAAACTTAGAACGATGCTTAACGATTCAACCTAGTTATGTTGGTGCTTACTATGCTTTGGGTGTTTTATACCAAAAGACGGGAAATACTACAGAAGCTAAAACGGCCTATGATACCGTTATTGGGTTTCCAAATGCGGGGTCCTATCGAATGCCAGCCGAAGTTCGCGTTTCCCAACTTTCAGCATCGGCATTCCACTTCTACGCAAGATTAACCGGAGGAAGAACCCAAGGTCAACAATATCAAACTACTCCGCCGCTTGTTCAACCTGGGACCTATAATGAATATCTTGAAACATTTTTAATTTATAATCCCTCTTGGTGGAATTCATTTTTTAGTCTTGATTATAGTTCCGTAGCATCTTTAAATGAACAATTGCAACAGCATGCGTTTCAAAATTACTATCAAGATCTCGCAGTTAATTTTAAACCTAAAATTTCGTCATCTGTTTATATTCCCTGTGCATTCGATGAAGCCACTGGATATTACAATCGGTTTCTGACATTACAATATCAACATTCTCAATTTTCTGGCGGCTTCCAATGGATATTCACAAACCCTGATTTCATCCAAATTCAAGGCCAATTTCTAAAAGAACGATACCCGACTTTTCCTGGATATAGTGACCAGAGTTGGATAACTTCCATTGCCATTGATTTTTATTTTCCAGGTCCTCATGCTCTAAATTTAACGTATACATTTCGAAATAACCACGCCCTTTCTTCAACTTTTAATTATACTGATCAAACAATCAACCTAGGTTATCAATATGGAGGTGGGAATCTATTCGGGATTAATGCAAATTATTCAATCCAAAAACAAATTTATCCTTTTTTTCTTGGACCTCATCAATCACGAATTGATATTATCCAAAGTGGAACACTGGAATTATCGCTCCCGGTGATTAATCTTTGGGATGTTGGCATTGGAGATCAATTGCAGCACACCTTATCAACCGTTTCGTTTTACTCGCAATTTTCCAACAATGTTTATTTTTTCTCATCCATTTTCTTCTAATCGGAGCCCCCAGCATTCAAAACGAAATCGGTTGTTTTAAAATGTAGCTTAGCGACATGAGACAGTAAGGGTTTCCCAAATTGTTTTACAAACTTTATCCCCGTATGAATCACCTCCTGAGAAGCACCTTTGGGAAAGGGGAACTGATATTTGTCCTTTAACAACTCCAATTCGTTCAAAAATTTTGCTCGCGCAATCACGGAAGCAGCAGCAACCGCTATAAATCGTTCGGCTTCATGCGTTTGAATCAAGCGAGCTTCCGGCGGAACAACATTGTGGAGCTGGCTTAAAATAAGTCTTTCGTTTGCAAATTGATCAACAACGATCGTTGAAGGGTTGATTCGAGACATGCATTTTTTTATAATTTCGACATGAACTGATGAAAGCATTTCATTTAATTTTTCATTTCGCATGCGATATTGTTCGTAAAGTTCATTGTATTTCTCAGGTGAAATCGATACAACCGATACGTGGTCATCGCATATTTTGTAGATTGCTTCCGAAAGTTTGATATTCATCTCATCACTTAGTCGTTTACAATCGACAACACCTATTTTATTTAACATTTTTTCTGTGGATTCAGTCAAACTAACTCCTGCAACCACTAAAGGCCCAAAATAATCCCCTTTGCCTGATTCATCGGTTCCAATAACGGGAAAATTAATTAGAAAATCGGCATCATTCGTTTCAACGCTCTTGTGCGTAGACTCTAAAATGTTTTTAATCTTTTCCAATTTAAATTCCGAGCGAATTTGGGAATAATCAATTACGATCCCATTTTTTTTATTTTGAAATATTCGCAAAAAGAATGCCCCATTCTTATCCACAATTTTAAATTGTATCCCATATTGAATCGTTTGATAATTTTCAACATGTAAACCGTATTTTTCCAAACTCTCTTTGATCCATTGATATTTTTGAACTAGTTGGTTATTCATCATTTTCCATATCAAATTATTTTAGTGAAATACATAATTTATCCATCCCGCTATTAATCCTACTAATCCTCCCATCAAGGCTCCATTTAGGAGGATCCAGCGCATGTCATTTAAAACTTTAACTTCAAGTTGTTCAATCAATTCTGAGTTGCTCAAAACCTCTTGTGATAACCCCGTTTCAATAATTTTTTGAATTAAATTATGGCTTTTTTTGACCAGTGCGGGAATCATTTTTTTAAAAAAATTGTCGACTCGCTTCTCTTTTTTGGTGTCCTGTCGAACATAAAGCAACATTTGATTGAACCCATTTTCAATTCCATGATCAAAAAATGCTTCGTTTCGAATCAATTCCAAAATATTTCTTTTAAATTTCAAAAATTCCAATCCAAATTTTTCATCATTTCGAATCAGTAAAAAAATTTTTGAAACCAATTTCGATTCCTTTTTCATTAGAGTCGGATCCAAGCTTTTAACCTTTTCTTTAAGCCTTTGAAAATATTTCTCCACTTGAGAATAACCAAAATGTTTGTTTTTTTTCGAGTCCATTAAAGATTGATAGGTCTTTTCTAATATATCATCGACAAATTCATCATATCGAAACAACCTTAATAAATCCATCACTGAAAACATAAAGCGATGAATATTCGATTTTGAATAGTCTCGCAATGTTTTTTTGATGTACATAACAATTTTTTGTTTCACCGCTGGTTCTGAAATCAATTTATAAAATCGACTAACCCATATATTCCAAACCTGTTCGAACTGAATCTGCTCCAATATATTTGATACGACGTGAATTAATTTTTCATTGATATTGGGACTTTGAACCCAGCGTTGAATCATTTTCTGATGAGAACGACTGATTATCCATTTAAAATCCACTTGATCGATGATCATGATTAAAATTTCTCTGATATTTTGTATTATTTCCCTTTTGTAGGTAAGATCATTCCAATACGACTCCACCATTTCTAGTGGTGATATTTTTTCAAAATAATATTTAATGGATTTTGATGAAAGCCATTCATTTTGAATTAAATCAATAATATTATTTTTTATTTTTTCACGATTTTTAACAATAATCTCTTGATGTGCTGAAAACGGCCATAAAAATCGAAATGGGATTGGCGCCGGATGAAACAAAACTGTAATTGCATACCAGTCTGCTAATGCACCAGCAAGTGAGGCTTCTAGTCCATCTCGTAAAATATTCCACATTGGCCCCATTAAAACATGATTATGTTCCAAAATTATTTCCAAACTTAAAAGGCCTAAAATAAGAGTGACGGATAAAATTCCCAATTGGGTTATTTTCATAATTTCTCCTACCTTACTTGATTATACCTGCTACATTTTACCTTGAATTACGAGAATTTATTTGATTTGATGGATACCGCTAATTAAAATAATCAAAGCATTACAAATACAAATTACTAATGACCTGATAAATGCATGAATCGAAACCTTTGGATTAGTTCTGGAATTTTTCTTTGTGCATTCTTGTACAGTCTAATCGGTTTAAATCCAACTTTTTATTTAGATGATAGCCCAGAAATTATTTCTTCCTCCACTACTCTAGGCATTGCGCATCCTCCAGGATATCCTCTATTTATTCTCATTGCCCATTTATTCTCCCTACTTCCCCTTTCACAAGTTTGTTTTCGGATCAATTTACTCTCGGCATTTCTCACTGCTTGTGTCTGTGCGTTACTGTTTCTTTTTTTAAAAAACCGATTAAATCTTTCCACGACTTGTGGTTTGACTTTTTCACTACTTTGGATGACCGGCATCGATAGCTATACCGCCTCGTTAAGTGCCAAAACCGGAATTTATGTATTGACTGTCTTATTCTTAATTTTAATATTTTATTTTCTTTCACAAGGAAAATTTTTACTGTTTTGCTTTATTTGGGGACTCTCGCTTACCAATCATTGGATGAGCATCCTAGGATATTCGATTGGAATCACTTGGAGTATCGTTTCAATCTATAAAAAAAGAACACTTGATTTTAAAAAAATTATTGTGGGTTTATCTTTCATACTAATTGCCCTATCCACTTATCTTTATTTACCACTTCGTGCTATACAAAATCCATTAATTAATTGGGGAGATCCTAGCAATTATAAAAAATTTCTATTCCATGTTTTTAGAATGGAATACCAAAATTCTCGAGAAATTTTTGGGTCGCCATTAAAATGGATTCAACAGTTAGAATTCTACTTTAAACTTTGCATCCAAGAATTTTATGGAATAGGTGTCTTTAGTCTTTTAGGACTCTATTGGATTTGGAAGAAAAAAAATACTTTTATCACCGGACTCGCAATCAGTTGGATTGCTTTCGTCGTCGTACTAATAACTTATGTTAACCTCCCAAAATCAAAATTTTATTTACTTCGAAACTTTTCCATCAGTTCTCTGTTTTTTTTAGTCGTATTTTCTGCCTTGGGTTTTGATTTTTTCATCGATTCTTTCAACTATTTAAAAAGAAAAAAAAGATTAATTTCCTTAATTTCATTATTTTGTGTGTTTTTACTCATCAATATTCGAACCATTAAAAATCAACAAACCTTTTACACCTATACGTATAACTACATTCTAAATGCCTGGAGAAGTCTACCCCGTCATGCATTCTTTTTTTGTAAAGGTGATGCGGTTGAATTCCCATGCTGGTACCTTCAATTAATTCGCGGTCAACGAAAAGATCTAGTCGTTCTTGGATCAGGAAGCTTACCGATGGCCTGGTATCGATTAGACCAGTTACACTTACATCCACATTTAAAAATATTTTATCCCACTAATCATCATGGAAAAGAGTACATTCATGGACACTTATTTCACTGGATGGTTGCCCATAATCCAAATCATCGTTATTTTTTTAATTTTTATATTTCTCCGCATACCTACTTTCAAAATTCAAAAACTTATCCCTATGGCATCACGGAACGAATGTTTTTGAACACTGATGATAAAAATTTCAATCCCCAAATAGATCTTTCCATTTGGAAAACCATGCAACTTCCCAATTTCAGGAGTCCAGATAATTCCTTAGATAATCGTACGCGAATTACTATTTTAAATGACTATTCGATTGCCCGGACTTGGTTAGGCTCTTATTATATACAACGCGCAATGAAATTGAAAAAAGCGTTAGCTTCTTTTCCAAAAAATGCTTTAAAAATCCAATCACTCATAAAAAAAGGAATGCACCAATTCCTATGGGCACACCATTGGAATCCACAAAATCCACAATATTCATTTCAAATTGCAATTGCTTATTATTTTTTAGGAAAATTTCAGAAATCCAAATTTTGGCTTCATCAGACTATTCAAATCAATTCAAAATTTGAAAACGCTTATTATTATTTGGGGGTTATTAATTATCAATTAAATAATTTATTACAATCGGTCCATTGGTTCCACAAAACGCTTCAGATAAACCCTAATAACATCCAAGCCCAACAGGCAATAAATTACATTCGCCAAAAACTCGCTTATTGAATAATAATAATTTTATCGATTCTTTGTAATGTTTCGTTTAGATTTTTAACAACTATTTTTAAATAATACACTCCGTTGGCAACTTTGCCTCCATTTTGATCTAACAAGTTCCAACTGATAATCCCATTTCCATCAATTGCTACTTCTCTTTCAAAAATTTTTCGATATGCCGTTGTAAAAACTGAATAGGTTACTGTTGAAATTTGACTTGTTTTAATCTGAACAAAAATTGATCCACCCAATTCGGGCGGATTCGGATATGGATAAGATATAGAGTCTTGAACCAGTGATGGAGTAGCCGTTATCGTAACCGTTGACGTTATTGTCGGAGTTATGGTCGGAGTCTGGGTTGGGGTCACCGTAGGAGTTTTTGTAGGAGTAGCCGTATTGGTTACTTGTGGAGTAATCGTTCCTGTGGGAGTCCATGTTGGCGTAAGCGTTGGTGTTAACGTTGCCGTTGGTGTAGCTGTTGGTGTTATTGTTAGCGTATTCGTAACCGTCAGCGTTGCGGTTGAAGTCCCAGTAAGTGTAATCGTGGGAGTAACTGTGGGTGTTTTGGTAACTGTTGCTGTTGCCGTAATGGTTGGAGTTGATGTTACCGTATTTGTGGGGATGGGGGAGGATACACATGTTGGAACTGGAGTTGTTAACCATGTAGAAACAGCCATACCCCAAGAAGTTGGAACAAAATTACTATAGCTTGTCAAAAGATTTGGGCAAGACGTGGTAGTCATCGACCATGCTGTGCCTCCTATAATTCCAGTCGTGTTATCAATCCACGAAAAAACATTGCTATCAAAAGTACTATTATTAGTATTACAACTAGTTGAAGGTCCCATCTCACCAATAAATACTGGGCCACACACAGTTGCCGGATCAATATCAGGCCCCCATCCTGATGAAGTATCGCCTAGTTGATTTCCATAAATATGGGCAGAAAAAACAATACCATTTCCAACATTTGTTAATGGGTAATCGCAAATTTGAGTTAAATTGTGTGCATAACTCAGTCCACCCGCTAAACAAATATTATTAGCGCCAGTAGCTCTTACTGCATTCAAGAGTCCTTGCATCCCCGGTGTCCAAGCCGGTATGCCACCGGTTGTTCCACCATATTGCCAAACAGACCAGCTGGAAACAAAGGGTTCATTATATAAATCAAATAAAACCGCAGGATTATTGGCATACGTTGCCGCCACGGAACTCCAAAAGGTAACCGCATTTCCGTCCGCCATGGATTGCTGCCCCGTTGCCGTACCCCATCCTGCTCCTGAACAAGGTGAGGTGTACGTGGTTGCACCTGCCGTGGCAAGCCCTGCATAGGTTCCTGACCAATGTAAATCGAGAATCACATAGACATTATTAGTTGAGCAATAATTAACAATATTAGCCACAGTGTCTTGATAAGTTACTGCACCCGCTCCTCCACATCCAAACCAAAAATCTTGATTCAGTGGCAGACGAATAATACTCACATGCCAAGCCGTTACCGCCTCTTGGACCGAACCAATAATGGTTCCTCCATATCCACCGGGAGGGCCTTCTCCAGGATCTCCATTACCATCATACCATTCCATGCTATCAATATCGACCCCACGAAGATGAACCGTGCAGCCGGCACTCGTTACAACCTCATTTCCATTGACGAATAATGGATCTGGGGAAGCATAGGATTGTGATGTCCCAAGCGTTAACAACCCAACACTCAATACCCAAAAAAGTATGCTTGTTTTTATAATCACTTTTTTAACTTCACTTGATAAATTCAAATGCAAATTACCCATCCAATGTAAAATCGTTTTCATAAATTATAGCATATTATTAACGATATGGGTATTTGTCGTGTAGTTAAACTCGTATTTATATATTAAATTCAAAACCAGTTTACTCAAGTGAATGAGTAAACTCACACCTCGGCGAGGTCTTCCAAATTTTAATCCCGTTTTTATCTTGGCTAGAAACTTATATTAGAAAATTGGCTCATCCGCCTTTGAAACAATAAAACTCAGAACGATCAACTTAAACATTTTCTAAATTCTTAGGCACTAATTAAAATCAAGCCTTTGAGCCATAAAAAAACATCATGCTAATTTTCACTTAGTATTTTCATAATTTTTTCAGATTCCTCTACAATGAGCATGTTCTGCATCGTAATCAATGATCGCTCATGTCCATTGGGATCCATTGATGAAACAGCATCGGAAACAACCACTGGATAAAAGCCTCGAGCCGACGCATCTCGCGCTGAATGTTCAATACCCATTTCAGTTGCAATCCCTGTAAAAATAATGGTTTCAATCCCCCGGTTCCGAAGCATGGACTCAAAATTGGTTCCAAGGAAAATATTGGGAGTTGATTTTTCCATAACGACATCCATTTTTTGTGGGAAAACCTCCATTGGAATTTCTCGATCGTTAGAACCCGGCGCCATAAAATTTGGCAATTTATTTGGATCATCGACTTTAAATCGTCTCATCATGGAATAAATGCTCCAAGATGACTGAAATTCTTTTGGAAGTGGTGTAATCACCGTATAAAAAATCGGTACTCGATCACGAGCAACTGCTAATAATTTTTTTAATTTTTCCAGAAAAACAGGTTTATTAAAAATACGGTTGACCAAAGCATTTTGAACATCCCAAACAACCAAACATGACTTCTCGTTTTTTATAATTTCAGTTATGCTTTCAGGAATTTGAATTTCATTATATTTTTTCATTTTACACTCCCATTTTATAAAGTCCACTGCTCTTCCGCTAAATTTTTAAAATATACTAAAAATCGACTTTCACCCTTACTCAATAAATTTTTAAAATTATAAACAAGTGTATTCAAAGTCATTATGATATTTTACATATTTGAATTATATCGAATTCCAAAAAACTATAAACGAGTATTTTTTTTGAAAATAATGGAAGAATTGGTGAGTCGCTGGGCTACACCTTCTAATTGACGCGCTGCTGCTAAAACCGATTCCATGGATGCTGTTAATTCTTCCGTAGAAGCAGAAATTTGTTCGGTTGCGGCCGCATTCTCCTCAGAGACAGCAACAATATTGGTAATGGCTTCCACTACTTTTCCAGCCTGTTCGGCTTGATTTTCAAATGCCACGGAAATATTCTGAACCTGCCGAATCACTTCTTCAGTTGATGAATATATTTCAGATAATGCATCGCCCGCTTTCCCAACGATTGTCATGCCATCTGAAACTTTTTCAGCCCCAATATTCATACTCTGAACAACTTGAATAATTTCCTTTTGAATATCCCGAACCATGTGACCAATTCGACTGGCTGCCGCTGATGAACCGTCGGCAAGTTTTTTTACTTCATCAGCAACAACTGCAAATCCTTGACCAGCTTCGCCCGCACGAGCCGCTTCAATGGCCGCATTCAATGCCAATAAATTAGTTTGATCCGCAATGTTAGTAATCACGTCTACTACCTGCCCAATCGCCATAGATCGGGATCCCAATTCATTAACTTCCTTAGAGGACGATTGAACAACATCATAAATACTTTTCATTTGGGCAATCGCCTTTTGAACAGCTTGTTTACCCGAATCCGTTGCCCCGCGAGCATGCGAAATAACTTTTTCGGATGATTTTAATTGTTCAGTTGAATTTTGAATACTCCCCGCCATATGGTCAATAATTGAAAAAGCTTCTTGAACTTTTTGAACTTGATCCTCGGCACCTTTAGAAATATTTTGCACGGTTTCAGAAACTTCTTCCGTAGCACTATGCATCTGCTGAATCGTTTGCGTTAACTGTTTTGCCAGGCTGAGAGTTTCATCCGAAGTTAACTTCAATTGTGATAAAGAAGCATTTAAGTACCCAAACAGGACATCAAAATCAATTAGTAGTTCCAAAAAATTTCTAGATTGATTCCTCGATTGATTCATGGCATCAGAATTATTTGACAATTTTCGAATGGATTCCGAAAAATATCGTAAGTGCTTTAAAAAAAACACTTGCACAATTTCTAAAATTAAAAAGGCAAAAAGAATTCCAACGAAAATGCACATCCCTAGGGATACCCAATTTTTTAAGTTTTTTATATGTAACAAATAAAAGAAAACAATCCCTGTCCCAATTCCAAAGCTGAAAATCCAAATATAAAAAACAACAAATGAGAATCCATGTTTTCTTTTCTGTATATTTAAATCCATATCAAAGAAGTCTCTCTTGAAGTTCTGATTTTGGGGGTATTTTTAAATGTTGAAATGCCAAGAGCGTCGCTTTTCGACCTGTTGGAGTTCTTTGTAAAAAACCCAATTGCACCAAATATGGTTCGTAAACATCTTCTAATGTTTCCGCTTCTTCACCCACGGCCATCGCAATTGTTTCCAAACCAACCGGTCCCCCATTAAATTTTGTAACAATTGTGTTTAAAAATTTATGATCCATTCGATCCAACCCTAATTGATCTACGTCCAATAATTGTAGTGCTTCATTGGCAATTTTTTCATCAATAAAATCGGATTTGGCTTGAACTTGTGCAAAATCCCGGACTCGTTTAAGCAAGCGGTTGGCAATACGCGGAGTTCCGCGAGAGCGTTTGGCTATTTCCAAACACCCGGATTCCGATATCTCTATTTTTAAAATTTTTGCAGAACGGGAAAGGATTTTGGTCAATTCAGAAGGGTTATAAAATTCCAATCTCAATGTTATTCCAAATCGATCTCGAAGTGGAGCACTTACCTTTCCCGAACGGGTTGTTGCACCCACTAACGTAAACGGTGGCAAATCAATCCGAATAGATCGTGCCATTGGACCTTTGCCAATCATAATATCAAGTTGAAAATCTTCTAATGCAGGGTAGAGTACTTCCTCAACCACTCTTGGGAGCCGATGAATTTCATCAATAAAAAGCATATCATTGACCTGAAGGTTGGTAAGTAAAGAAGCCACGTCGCCTGCGCGTTCAATCACTGGTCCTGAAGTAATTTTTAAATTAACGCCCATTTCTTTGGCCAATAGGTATGCCAATGTTGTTTTTCCAAGACCCGGAGGTCCAGATAATAAAACATGATCCAAGGATTCATTCCTACGCTTAGCTGCAAGTAAAGATATATTAATTGTATCTCGAATCGCATCTTGTCCAATATAATCAGACAAAGTTTGAGGCCGAATATTAACCTCATCATCTCCCATTTTTTTTTCTTTATCCACCAACCTTCCTGACGACTGCGCATATTCAGGTGATGAAGTAACTTGTGAGCGATTAGTTTTAATTTTATTCCTCGACATATAGTTATTTTACAAGCAATTGTTGTGAGTGCAACTTTGATTTTTATTTGAAATAAATATGGTTCAAAAATGGCATATTAACATGATTTTGACCATTTTAAAAATAGTTCATTTTTCTAATAACTGATTCGGTGTTTTAAGATAAACAATTTGACATTTTGGCAAGACTTTCATAAATGTTTTCCCCCAAGATTCTGTCAAAATACGTGGATCTAAGATTAAAACGGTACCCCGATCAGACTTCGAGCGAATCAATCGTCCAAATCCTTGCTTCAATTGCAAAGCGGCTTCTGGTAAACTTTCGATTTTAAAAGGGTTTAAGCCGGATTTTTTAAACCGTTGATGCCTTGCTTCAACCACTGGACCCTCTGGAACTTTGAATGGGAGTTTGGTTATAATGAGGTTTGATAATGCTTCTCCTGGAACATCGACACCTTCCCAAAAACTGTTAACCCCAAATAAAACCGAATTGACATCCTTCTTAAAAATAGCCAAAAGTTGAGAACGATCCCATCCCTCTTCGCCTTGAATCAATAATCGAATATTTAATTGCTCAATTTTTCCTTTTAAAATGGTGGCTGTTTGTTGCATCATTTTTAAACTAGTAAACAAAACAAATGCTTTCCCATTAGATTTTTGGATCGACGCTAAGATATATTGTGAAATTTTTTCAATGTACTGCTTTTCTTCTGTTCTCGGATGCGGCATGACTTCTGGAAAATATAAGGTAACATTATTTTGATAATCAAAGGGTGATCCTACTTTTAGCATTTTAACTGACACCGCATCTTCCAAGCCGAGTGTGCGCTGAAAATAAGAAAAATCATCATCAATGGATAACGTAGCACTTGTAAAAACGGCAGATTTTACAGATGTCAAAAAATGTTCACGAATTAATGCCGAAGGATCCAGGGGTACTGCTTTAATCGCAAATGCTTTCAACTCATTTTTCTTGAGCCCTTGGGAATCCGGCTCAATAATATAACAGGCTTCCTCATCCCAAGCGCGATCAATAATATAAGAAAATTTTTTAATTAATTCGTCACACTCTTCAAATGTTCCTTCGACCTCCAGTGCTAGTTCTTCCGTGGGGGCTACACTTTGGATTTGTTTCAAAAAATTTTGAATTTTTCGAATTGAATTTTCAACCATTGCAAACGAATTGAATTTTTCAGGCAGTAAAACCGCTCGAGTCCCCGGGGAGACATTTTTTTTATCAAACCCTTCAACCGTTAATTGATCAAAAAAAGATTCCGCAGCACGTTTGAATTCTGCAGCAAGTTGCATCGATTCAATTGGAATCCATGATTTTTTTTCTGAAAAAATAAAATGTCGAATAATTTCCAAACAGTCCTGAACCGATACTGACGTTGATAAGTGGTCTAATGCCAATGGGACAAAATGATGTGCTTCATCTAAAATTACCGATGAATATTCCGGTAATACGCCAGTTCCACCGTCAATTTTCAAGGATAAGTCGGACAACAACAATGCGTGATTTACCAAAATCAAATGAGCGGAATGAGATTTTCGACGAACGGAATGATAAAAACAGGTTTCATAACTTGAACATTTAGATCCCAAACAATGATATGCATGACTTTGAACATTTCCCCAGATTTCTTTGGGAATTGGAAATTTAGCATCTGAAATAAGTCCACTAGAGGTCCGATTAGCCCATTCATTAATTTGGCTCAACGAAGAGTTTAAATCATTTAATTCCAATTGATGTGAATTTTCAAATTCCAAGTACAATCTTCGCTTCGACAAATAATTTCCACGTCCTTTGAGTAAAACCACTTCAATCGGCGCGATTTTTTGAAGCTCCAATGCTTTGAGAACTATTGGGATATCTTTCTGAAATAACTGTTCTTGAAGCGGTAATGTATGAGTCGAAATAACCACCGTGGATTGTGTTTGAAATGCATATTTAGCTGCTGCAAATAAATATGCAAAACTCTTTCCGACACCCGTACCCGCTTCTGCTAATAGAACACCTCCCTCATTCAATGTTTCACCAATGGATTGAACTAATTGCTCTTGTTGTTCACGTTCTTCCAATAAAAGATCTTTTAAATTTAATTTTTTCAACTGCTCAAAAATGCTCATTGTTTATTTTCCAATTATCAGAAGAATCGAAATCATGAAAAGGCACTCCTACTAGATCGGTCCATGCTTAATGATGTTTTAAAGAAGATCTCCAACGTCGTAAAATCCATTTGAAATTCTTAACTGTTTTTTTTTGGAATTTTTCCCAATTTTCAAGTTGAACCTTTTCTTCATGTCCCCATCGACGCTTGAGTACCAAATATCCATTCTCAAAAGCATAAAGGTATTTGCCAGACAATATTTTTTCACCACCGCGTGTCGCAACTTGAACCACTCCATTGTTCATTATAAGTTCATTTTTATTTTTTTCATGTTTTAACTGAAAATTGGCAAATTTTGACAGGATGGTAAATACCATTCCCGTTGAAGTAATTTTATATATTTCTGGACTATGTTGGAATTTTTTAAAATTTATCCAGAGAGAGCCTGATTTTAGATTATCCCAAAATTTGTATAGGTTTTTAACTTTTTGAAAATGTACCACCAATTTAGTTGAGCTTCCCAATTCCATCATAGTTTTCATGTGTAATAAAAATATTGCTCGCGTATGCAAGCCCGATTGAATTTCAGAATTTCCGCGTATCTGTTTGCCTTCACCTATTTTAAGCCATTGTCTATTTTTATGGGAACGCCGTTGAATAAATCCATGAACCGCTCCTAAAACATATACATCCGCTGGCGGCATCAAGTTGGAGGCCCAAATTGCAGATACAGTAAGGATTTCAAAAATTATTAAAAATATACTTATTTTTTTCATATAACTCCTCATTTTTTAAAATCAAAGTCTGCAAACAATCACATCTTGATTGAAGACGATTATTCATTCTTGTCACTCATTTATCATTTCATAGCATTTTAAAATAAAAATCAGACTTAGTGTAGCACATAGGGATGATTTTTAAGCGATAACCCTGCTCGATAAAGCTGTTCCCATAAAAGCACTCGGGCTAATTCATGTGAAAAAGTCATTTTCGACAAGCTCAGTGTTTTTTGAAAATAAGATTTGGCGGTTTCAATGGGGCCATTGCTCCCCCATCCAAAAAAATATATTTCATCTGAAGTTTGATTGACCCATCGAGAAAATTTTTGAGATTCCATTGGTTCTCCAGTGACGTCTAATGAAACCAGAATGGATCGGCGACTTCTCGATTGAATGTATTTTATGACCATTTTTTCGATTTCGGGGATCTCAATGAGTTTGACAGGCCACCAGGCTCTTAATTGTTGTTGATAGTTTTTAATTAATAGACTGCAACTGGCATTTTGACTTTTCCCAATCCAAACGCAGGTAATCAACTTTCGATTGCCTCAAGCACATGATTTTCTAGCATGGAATGTTGATTTAAAAATACATGGATTGTTTTCACCAATGCCTCTCTTGATGTAGATTCAAATCGGAAAATAATTTTAGGTTCCGTGACCGACTGTCGAACCAAACACCATGAATCCTCTAAAACTACTCTGATTCCATCTTGCGTTGAAATTTTAGCCGATAATTCCATTGCTACTTTTTTAAACTGATCGGATATTTCATTAAAAAGATTCTCATTCATTTCAACCTTAACATCTTGGGTGGAATATCGCCGTGGGTATATATCATAAAAAAAACCAAGCGATTTATTCTGGGATTTTAAAATTTCCATCAATTTCAGTGCTGCATAAAGAGCGTCGCCTGGAAATCCTCCCGGTAAAAAAAAGTGACCACTGACTTCGCCACCCATAAAGGCTTTTTCGGCTTGCATTCTTGAAAAAATAAACGAATGCCCTGAGCGTTCCAAAATGGGCTTCCCGCCTTCGCGTCGCACAATTTCTGCAACCCATTCTGAGCATTTACTGTCGTATACGACCTTAGCGTTTTTATTGTTTTTCAAAAAATTTTCAGCAAATAAACAAAGTATATAATCATTTGGAAAAATTCGACCTTGGTCATCCACAAAACTAACTCGATCTGCATCTCCGTCAAATGCAAGTCCAAGCTGGGCTTGGTGTTCAACTACCTGCTCACCTAGTTTTTTCAATGCTAAAAATGAGGAGCTATCGGGTCCCCTAGAAGCAAAAGAAGGATCCATTTGCCCATTCATAATCGTGACACTACACCCTAGCGATTGGAGGACTGGAGGAACTGTCATCGCTGCCATGCCATTTCCAACATCCACCACTACTTTGAATCCACTAAAACTTTTTCCCAGTTCACGAAGCAGAACATTCCGATATGTCAATAGTAGCTCCTGGTTTTCGACAATACCAGCCCCTTTACAGGCTTGTTCTGTTTTAAAAATTTGATAAATTTTTGAAATCCAATCTGGAGAACTTGGGTCTCCATAATTAAAAAATTTAAATCCGTTATATTCTGGAGGATTATGGGATGCTGTGACCATAATTCCTACCGGAGTATTCAAAAATCGGGATCCAAATGCCAACATTGGGGTGGATACCAAACCCATATCAAAAATTTTCAATCCTGATTTCTTAAGACCTAAAATTAGGGCATTGCTTAAATTCGCACTGGAAGCACGGATATCATGCCCCACAACTACACGAATTGACAAATGCTTTTGTGATTTTAAAAAGAAACCAATAGCTTGGCCAAGACGTTCGGCTTGATGCTCGCCTAATGGTGTTGGATAAACTCCACGAATATCGCACGATTTTAAAATTTCTTTAAAGTCGATCACCATTAGTCCCTACTATATATCAAGATGGTGCCGAGGGCCGGAATCGGACCGGCGACGCACGGATTTTCAGTCCGTCGCTCTACCAACTGAGCTACCTCGGCATAATTGTGTTTGAAAAAAAGCCTAGCAAGAGAACTTCACCCTGTCAATATTTGATCTAGAATACTATCAAAATATTGTCCAGTTTTCAAATGAACAACGCAAAGACACTAAATACGTATTATCGACAATGGATCCCGGTAAAGTAGCCGGGTTGTAGGCAAAATCTAACGAATACTTATTGGAGTCAACTTCATCTGTCAAAGTAAATCCAAGACTTGGAGGGAATCCACTATTATAAACATTTTGCGAAATTTTATTGATTCCAGCTCGAATTGCAAACAATCTTGGAAACACCCAATATTCCCCACCCAATCGAATCCCCATGCCTTCACTTGAATCATCCACAACATCTAAATCTAGTTCTAATTTGCGTTTTTGATCAACCAATGTTTCCCATCCAAGCCCAATGCGAATAATCAGAGGTAAGGGCACACCCACACTCAAATATTTTAACTGTCCACCCAGATTTTGAATGGCCAGGCCGCCCTTTAATCCAAAAGGCAGATGAGAAATTTGTCCCCCTAAATCTACAGCAATTGCTGAAGTTCCATAATAAGCTAAAACTGACCTCAAATATTTTAAAGATGCACCCAGTTGAATAAAATTGGATAGTTTAAATGCATAGGTACCCATAAATAAGATATCATACGCATTAACTGCCGGATTGCCATTTCCATTGTTAATGGGCGGAATATAATCATAACTAATATGCAACGCAATTGCTTGAGTAGTATTAATGGGAGTCGCGAAGGTAAAATAATCATCTGAAATAGTTGCTAATTCAGAGTGATACATTGCCACCGCTTCCGGAGCATCCAAGGAAACCAATCCTGCCGGGTTATAATCAATGGCATAATCACCACTTGCAATCGCGGTAAAAGCCCCCCCCATACCTGCTGGAATGGCGCCTTCCACCACTTGAAGAATGCTCCCTCCGGTTGTTCCAGGCGAGGCAGCTAAACTAACCCCTGTTGTTAAAAAAAAGACCATCAAAATAACAAAAATTTTTCTCAAAATTTATTACCCTCTAAATTAAGTTGCTCATTATTATCAACTATTTTACATGATTAAAACTTAGTAATCAAAGAAATACGATTCGAATTTCCAAAAACGCCTGCAGGTTCAAAGGCATAATCGATAAATACGACGGCTCCATTGAAATCGACTCCATAACCAGCCCCCAACGTCATTCCAATGCCTTGCAAAGAATTATTTAAAAATTGATAGCCCCCGCGGAGACTAAACCGTTGGCCCACCAACTTATAATTATATTCTGCACCGACTTGAACTTCTGGTGTTTGCCCGACAGGTTGAATTGGAACCGTAGTTTGAACGGTAAAAGCCCCATCATCTTGATACGAGAAAAGATCATATTTGCGATAGGACACTGCTGCTAAAAGCATACATGGCAAATTAAAATTATTCACTGTTCCACCCAGATTTTGGATCGCTAATCCAATGCGCATTCCAGATACAGGCGGCAAAATTAAAGTTCCGATATCCATAGCAAAAGCGGATTGTGAAATTTGATCAATCTGTTGATTAAGGAATTTAGCGGTCAATCCAAATTGCACACGTGAACCCAACGATTTTGCATACGCCAACATAAATTCATCCATCCCACTAGTAAAACTGCCAATATTATTTCCAAAATCATCTAATCTTGGGAATGAACCGGTTTGAATTAAATTCAATGCTGCAGCAAATGTTCCTCCAATCGAAGAAAGTTTGGGTTTTAAAGGATAGGCAAATGCAAAAAATTCATCGCTAATATTTTGATACAAATCCAGATATGTAACATCGACTTGCGTCGTTAAAATATCCGCAAGTCCGGCCGGGTTATAATAAATAGAACCTATATCATTCCCCAATGCCGCATAAGCACCGCCCATGGCTGTTGCTCGAGCAATGGGTGAAATTTCCAAAAAATCAAATGCGCTTATTCCTGCCGAGCCTGACGAGGCCCAAACCATCGTTGGAATAAAAATCAGGAAAAAAAGAATTTTCAAAAAAAAACGTTGCCGAACCATTAATTGGGCCTCGCTTGTTCAATTGCAAATTTACCGGTCCAATGCCCCAAAGGATTAGTAATTAGATAAAAATAAATTCCCGCAGCAACGGGATCCTGATTGCTATTGTCGCCGTCCCAAATAATTCTTCCATTTCCATTACCCATTGGAATAATGGAATTCGGTCCAAATGTTTGCACAAGTTCTAACGAAATGGTATATATTTTTAACGTTGATCCAAATGGAACACAATCAAATTTAATGCATCCATATGGATCATTGGGACAATGATTAACGTATGGGCCTGGTGGAAAACTATTTGGGCCTGCTTGAAAGTTCATGGGATTTGGATAAACCGAAATTGGACACATAGGCGTTGCAGTCGCCGTTGGTGTCGGAGTAATAAAAATAGTCGGAGTCGGCGTTGGAGTAATTGAACCCGTGGGAGTATATGTAGGAGTAAAAATAGTTCCCGTCGGCGTTGGAATAGCTGTGAGCACTGGTGTCGGTGTGGGTGTAGGCGTATTACATGCGGCAGCTGGATTTTGGCTAGTGGTTATTAAATTATCTAAATAAATTGGACTTGAAGAAAGCGAATTACTCCCCATGCTTGTCGAAATTTGCACCGTTGAAATATTATTCAAAATGGTTTGTGCTGATGTCAAGGTAACGAATACTGTATCCCATATATCTGCACTCGTAGAAGACAACGACGCACACCCGGGACTGATAATTTGTGCCGTTAGTGTAACTGCATTTCCTGAAGTGTCCGTAACTATAAAATGAAAAGCTAATGAAACGGATGAATTCACATAAATTTGTAAATAATTTGGAACGCTAACAGTAACTGTACTTGGCACACTATAAGTCATCGTGATATTGTCTGAGGCTAAAGAGGATGTTGATGTTACCGCTCCGGCATACGTTTCCCCAGGATAAACTGTGCTCACAGCTTGTTGAAGTTCAATGTTGGCATTTGAATTTGAAGTCGTTAATGTCCATTGGTGAAAAACCGTAACAGGACCATACCCATTTCCAAACTCCCATTCATTTTGTGGATCGGAAAATCCACTCGCCCATACGAACGTTGGTAAAAGAATAAGAATTAATAACCATCCTAAGCATTTTTTGGCCATTATTGTTCCTTTTTATTTAAAGCGTCAGATTTAATAAATTCAAAGTCATTCCCGCTCTCAATGGAATTCTTGATTCTAGAACTTGATATGGAGTTTTGGGCGCCTGAGGTATTAAATTTGCTGAAGTAGCTTGAACGGGGGAAGACAAAAATAAATTTGGAAACTCAGTTTGCGAATTTACTTGAGATAAATTTTGAACGGTTGAGGTCGCTGAAACGGGAGGAAGAGTCTGAGAAGGGGTTGGCTTTAAATTGGTTATATTAGTTATATTCTGGCCTGTAAAAAAACCAGTCCCTAATGTCTGAATTAATTGCATACTTCTATTTTTCAATTGGGTTGTTTGTGTTACGGTTTGATTAATCACTGAATCATGGATTGCAATCGCACGATTCGTTATTATTGTTTCTCTCCGATTTTTTTGAATCTGTGATACCGGATGTGAAAATGGGGTGATCGGTCCTGGTTGGGGTGGATGAATATTACCCGTTGCCGTACGCTGATTATTAACTCGATTGAGCAAAACTTCTGCCGTCACTACATGCCTTTGAACCGCATCCATTTTTTGATGAGCGCTTTGTAATCGTGTAGATAAGGGTGTTGAAATGTTGACCGCTGCATTTAAAAGCAGATTTTTATTTCCTCCTTGTGAGAGTGCCCTTGTTTCTAATTCAGTTGATAATGATGATGGATGCTTTTCCTTCATTTGAATTTGTCCCGTTGTGATTTGCGTTCCCAAGGAAGGCACTTTATTTTTCACTTCAGTTTGTATTAAGGATGGAGCTTCCGTCGGTCGCGCAGGTGTATTTACTTCTGTCGTTGCTAGATGAGACAAAGAAACCGGCTTCATTGGATTTAAAAAAGTTTGGGAGTTTTCCGTTAACGTATTTTTAACTGAATTATTTTGAGACGAAAAACCATTCTTGGTATTTAACGTTAAAGTGCGATTGCTAAATTCGTTATTAAATGATGTGGTTTGTATTTTTATGGCTGAAACTTGGTAAAGGGCACTTTGAATCATATCTGGAACCATTTTAAAACGTTTCAATACTTGATTGCGAGCAGTTTGAATTTCTAAAGGAACATGATTGTTTGATGATTCCGATTGAGGCGATTGAATCGTATTTTTAAAAGGTAGGTTTGTGGTCTTGGCAGTTGGTAAAGTCGCCAACAGTGGATTTGATGCATAAAAAGTGACCGGTGTTGACATTGACTCCCTCTTTAATCATCATAAATGATCGCTGCTTTTTTCAACTGCATCCACTACCTTAGGATAACACTTTGCTTTGAATTCGACAATCCTTTTAACAACTTCTGTAATCGTTTCTTTAACCGTGATCTTTTTCCCGCTTTCGAGTGTTAAAATAGTTTCTGGAGAGCTTTCAATAAACAAAATCAAATCACAATTAACATAAACTTCTTGACCATTTAATCTAGTTATTTTAATCATAAATCACCCATTTCCAAGCTAATACTTTAAAAATTAAATTTTTGAACCATCATTTATAGGCTATAAACTAAGCTCATAGACTACACTATTTTCAGCATCACATACATAAAAATTGCCATTTGGGCCAATTTGGATATCCGCCGGCGCAAAAAGAGAAAGACTCGGCGGGGCCTTCCATTCCCCTTCAAAAGCTCCACTATTCGAAAATTCCTGAATTGAACCCGCACCACTTCCCATATCTGTAACCCAAATATTATTGGAACTGTCGGCCATAATGCCTGAAATGCCTGACGAAAACTGTCCTGGCAGGCTTCCACGAGACCCCCAGGAAGTCAAAGAAACACCAGCTGAATTAAACTTGATAATTCGCTCATTCTTATTATCTGTCACATAGATATTGCCCGCTGAATCGGCCGTTACTCCGATTAAATCAATCGGTTGAGTGATATTTTCTAAAGGACTTGACGCGCTTAAGCCTATGTTAAAAGAATAAACTTGACTCAAGTTGGAGTTGGAGTTGGATTGGAATTCAGCATTTTCAACCACTAAAAGTGAGGTCGCACTACGATCATAATCAATCCCCCAAGGATCTTCTTGTACGGGTGATACGGGAGCTATAAAAAAAGATGACCCATTGTAACCTTGCACTTGACTATTCTGCCAATCTGAAATGTAGAAATTCGTTCCATCTGAGGTGATTCCACGTGGTTGAAAAAAAGTTCCTGCTTGATTTTGATCGAACGTAGCGCTAGTTTTTCCAAAGCCCGCTATATACGTCAGATTACTTGATAATTCAACTATGGCCGGTTCATTCGCCGATGGGTTACAATTAGTTACATACACATTTCCAGTAGAAGGAGCCACATAGATCCCATAGGGTGCTTGAAGGGTTACTGACTGATTCGATGAAAATGATGCAAGAACTGTAAAATTTGAAACTTGATTCGAAGTTGGGTTTGAACTACAACCTGCTAAACAAACTGAAATAAAAAAAAAACCCATTATTAACCAGTAGAATAACTGGTTTTTTTTAAAAGGCTTAAGCACTTGGATATTATCACAAACTGATTTAATCCTAAACAAGCATTTCCTTTCAAACCAGACATGGGGAACGATTTATCTTCGTTCCCCATGTCTTAATTAACTTACAGGCCCAATTGAGTTAGAGTCTGATCTTCTTGACTCACTACCGTAACAACTCTTGCATTTGCATCAAATGCATTTTGAGCAATAATCATGTTGGATAGTTCCGTTGTCAAGTCCACATTAGACATTTCCAATGTGCTTCCTTGAACCGTCCCCAACCCATTGGTACCAGCCAATCCAACATACTCTGGTCCCGAATTGGAAGATGGCGTGAAATCTGTACCACCAATATTGTTCAATCCATCCGGATTGGCAAAATTGGCCATAACAATTTGCCCCAGTGCTACCGTTTGTCCATTGCTAAACGCACCCTGAATCGTTCCTGTTTGGTCAAAACTCACACTCTGCAAGGTACCATCGGCATAACCATTCTGTGATGACACATACGCTGTACTGCTCGGTACATACGTGTTCACCCCATTGACTACTTGATAGCTGCCTTCTGCATCACTGAAAAGACCATTTCTTTGACCAAAACCCAGTGTTCCAGCTGTCCCAAAGTTAAGCTGTGCAGCGACAATTTGAGCGCCGTTAGTGGGTAACGGAGAAGCGGCTGGAATCCCTGGATTAGCCGGAGGGATATAAAGTGTTGGGGCCACTTGAGTTCCCGTAGTTACATCGACTCCTCCCATGGATGCCAACGAACCATCCGTGTTAAAATATATTAAATCCCCTTCATACTGATTTCCTGTATTTCTGCTGTACCCTTCAATAATACCTGATCCACCCAATAAATTTGGAGTTTGAGTTGCTGTCGTAGCTCCGGTATAGGGTTGTACTCCTCCGGTTGTATTAAAAGAATACCACGCATAAGCAACCTGACTTGGTTGAGCCGATGTTGGAGTGTTAATTCCAGCCTGTCCCAAATCATTAACTTGATAAAATAGCGTTGTAACTTGAATTGGGTCTCCAACTGAATTATAAATCGTCGTCACAACCGTTTTGGCAGGTGGTACCGGTGGATTCTGATTCCAAACATAGTTTGCATCAGCGTTTGCAGCAGCAATACTCACACCACCACCCGTTACTAAAGGATTGGCTTGTTGTGCGCCTGCTGCAGCACCGTTTAATGCGTAATTTCCATCTTGATGCAAGACGGTATCCGCTGCATTATTAGGGTTAGCTTCAAGATTGGCTGTTGCTGCGAAAGTAGCAGCGGCAACGGGAAGCTGATCCACACCACCCACCGCAAGATTCAACACGCCACCTGGCTGATCTGCTTGTTGAAATGAATCAAGGTTACCGGTGAAATTAACCTGGGATGTTGCTTTAGCTGGAATGGTTAAGCTTTGATTGATTTGAATGTTTTGAGGCACTCCATTCGTCGTTAAAGTTTCTGAAGAATATGTAACTACTAGAGGCGCCGCACCCGCGTTAATCGTTTGTTGTGTAAATTGTTCCGACGCAGTGTAGCCTTGAACAATGGCACCATTTGCCGTAACCAAATTTCCATTTCCATCAAATGTTAAATTTCCAGCTCGCGTGTATACGGTTTGCGATCCTTGCTTGGCAACAATAAAACCATTTCCCACAATCGCAATATCCGTAGAAATACCCGTCTGCTGTAATGGGCCTTCCGTAAAAAGAGTTTGAATCGATTCAACCCGAGTACCCAATCCAACTTGCATCGGGTTCACACCACCTAAATTTTGTCCGGGATCTGGACCACTACCCGCATTTAAGGTTTGACTGAGCTGGCTTGCAAATTCCAAACGACTGGCTTTATAACCAACGGTATTTTGATTGGAAATATTATTTCCGATAACATCCAGCCATGTGCTGTCTGCTTGCAGGCCTGAAACCGCACTAAACATCGCTTCATTAGACATATTTGCCTCCCTATAAGACTCTTAAAGTTTTGATTTCAGGCTTCCTATTTAGGTCCAGCCCGAAATATTACTCCTCAAACAATGATTGCACTGTCAATATTAGTAAAGACATTATTTTTCATACTTGATCCGTCTAATGCCGTAATGACAGTACGATTTTTAATACTAACAATTAAAGCCAAATTACTATTATGCATTACCAACAAGGATTCTTGTGAACCCTTGGCCGCCGCTTTATTCACAGCATCTGATATTTTTTCTAGATCCGAGGATCCCAGTTGGATGTTTCTCATCTGAAGTCGCTCTTTGGCATGTGTTGAAAATTTCAACTCCGTTGTTTTTCCAACTACGCCTTGCAAAACGGATTCAAATGGTTGAGTTGTATCCAAGGTTTTCCCAGCAACTGAAGGGAAACTCGTTGGATGAGTGACCGCAGTCTCATTCACATCCTGCGTTTTAAAAATTTTTCCATTAAAACTAACTGGCTGAACCACTGATTACTCCCCTAGATCATTGAATGTTTTGTACTGCACTAAATGCATAATCCTGGCCGTTAATATTGACTGCTGGACCATTCGCATAGTACGTAATTCCATTGATGGTTCCGGTTACAAATCCGCCTGGTGCACTTGAATCTGCTACCGTAGCAGTTTTCCCAATTAAGCCCACTACCGACATTTGTTCCAACGATTGGATATTTGAGTTCATATTCGTCATTTGCTCTAAACTTGAAAACTGAGCTAATTCAGCAACGAATTGAGTTGGATCGGCTGGATTAGTTGGATCTTGATTTTTCAATTGAGTAATGAGCAATTGCAAAAATGCTTGTTCTGAACCAATATCCGACGCAGTTGTTTGTGAACTCGTTGCCGGCATATTAACAATATTACTATTGCTTCCATTAACGCCTGAAATCATAAGCCACCTCTTTCTTCAGATTTACTGATAAACCTAACGTCATATTCTTCAAAAACTTTAACTTTAAGCCAATATATTTACTGCTCCTTGATCATAAACTATTCCCGCAACTTCAGAAGTCATTGATATAATACCACCACCAGATAATAATGTTGACAACTTTTTGTTTTTCGTCGACTCTTGTTGGTATTGATAATATTGCCCCAAAAGATTCGAGGAGCCAGTTTGTACATGAACTTGAAGATTGCTGATTTGAAGGCCAGATTGAATTAGCGCTGAGTTCAACTCCACCAGATGGTGCTGCAGGAGATCGCGCACATCCGCATTAGTCACTACAATATTAGCGGAAACAGTCTGATCGACTAAAACCAGTTGAACAGCCACCTTACCCAAATTTTCAGGAATTAGCTGGAAGTTAATCTGTGATTGAACATGTAACTGCTGTAATTGACTGGAAACTTGAGTGCTAATTTGGTTGATAATCATTGTTGACAAGATAGCAGGATTTAGAGTACCTAAACTTTCATTGTTACCCAAAACTGCTGTCGATCCCGCGGTCAACGATGCGGCCGATTCAGCCATATTTGGAGTTATATGCCCAGATCCTAATATTGTTTTAGCACCAGAAGAAACTAATTTTCCGTTTTCAGCAACAGGGCTCGGCTCAATCACCTTATTAGTATTTTGATTTAGTAAGTTTGTTGGTGTATTTGAAGTGCTGGATGTGGTTTTAGGAGCAACACCTAACGTAGATTCATTGAGCGTGATCCCTGTCGTAAGCGAGAGTTCTTGATTATTGGAACTCAATTTATCGGATCCTGAATTAGCGACCAATTTTGATACGTTTAATGGATAAACTGTTTCAAGTCCTGTATTAGAAGTGTTTTCTGATAGGTTTTGCACTTCCATACTGGGTTTCAAATTAGTCGTGGATGAAGGAGTTGGAACACTCATGGCAAGCGTACTGTTGCTCTCTTGATTCAGCGGCAGGGTGGAAGACTTCAAATTTGGGGTCGATGGCGGATCTGACGCAGTCAGGGATATTGTACTATTGTTCCCCTGATTCAGCGGCAGGGTGGAAGATTTCAAGTTTGGGGTCGATGACGGGTCTGACGCAGTCAGGGATATCGTAGTCTTGTTCTCCTGATTCAGCGGCAGGGTGGAAGATTTCAAATTCGTGTTTACGGAGTTCGTCATATTAATACTATTAATCGAATTTTTTACCAATTCAGTAATCGTTTGAACCTCACTCATTAAATTCGCGGGCGTAATGGAATTGTTCAATTGAATTCCCAAATGACTTAAAGTTTCAATAATGGGGCGCAGCTGTTGCAATGCTTCAGAAGCAGTGAGGGTCTGGTCGGCCATTTTTTGACTTAAACTGGTTAGTTCCGTCAAAATAGTTTTAAAACTTGAAGCCAATTGTTCTTGCGTTGGATTTTGAACCGACGATGGTGTAATTACAGTTGAATTGGAAGAAAGCTCATTCGTTTTTAAGTTTGATCCTTGTGTGGAATTCAAAATTTCCCGAACCAAGCTTTTAGAATTCTCATTAACATTAATGCTACTCGCGGAAGAAATGGATAGCGAGTTGGGTATGGATGAATCTTTATTGGTCATTGAATTCATTTGAGCACTCGCATTCCAAGTTTGAACTGCAATTTCTAAAATTGCTTGGGAAACATTGGATTGAGCTAATAATTGAATCAAATCACCCAAATTTTTGCCTGAGTTTGATAGTAAATTTGGATTGGTTGACTGAAGTAGCGTACTCGCTGAACCCGTCATCCCCTTATTAACCGGAGTAGATCCATTCGTTTGATTTAATAATACCCCGAAATCTAAACTCTCAACACTTATCATCCCTGAGAAAACCATTGTGGACGATGTTGAAAAAGTCTTGCTTGTCGAAGATTGAGTATTATTTGATTGTTCTACTCCCTGAATCAAAATAGCTTGAAAAACCACTTGTTGAAAGGTCACATTCCCCATAATTTGTTTAGGCGTTTGTGTCGTTTGCTTGGATATATTTTTTAAATCAGATTGTAAATTATTAAGAAAAGTTGTAATGGAGGCGGATGAACCTTGGAGATGGGTCATCTGTTCCAACGTGGCTTGGATTTGAGACATGGGCAGCGTTTGAATATCTGACAATAAATTTAAAAATTGATTCATCGTCTTCTGAAGATAATTCAATAAATTTCCGATATTATTTTCAGAATTTGATAAACCTGTTGCACTGGTATTGGGAGAAACATTATTTTGGGAATTAACTGTCAGCAAAGTCGACAACAGATTTAAAAGCAAACTAGAAGATTCCAAAATTGTCGAGGAGCTATTTGTCGAGGGACTATTTAAAGACAAACTTGATATCGTGGATTGGGTATTTAACGTTGTTGGCGTTGGGGTATTATTTTGTAGCGTGAGTGATTCTTCAAAAAGGCTAGTTGAAACTTGACTAGCTACATTAGAACTCGAAGATTCATTATTGGGTATCGTGGCCGCTGAACTTAATAATTCCTTTAATACTTTCTGAAAATTGGAATTTTCACTGTTTGAGGAAGTAGAACTGGGCAAATTTTTCCCAGACAATAAATCCATTATTGTTGTTTTTGAACTGTGACTTAATTGATTTAAAATATTAGTAACGTTATCCAAAAAAACCTCTTTTGAAATTTTTCAAACTGCTGGAAATTTTCCAGGAAGACTAATCGCCATCGTTCCGCCACTAACAGCATTAATTAAATTAGCATACATCTGATCCAAAATTTGTATCATTTCAAGTGACGCGTTATATGCGATCAAATCCTGCATTGCACCGGCTTCAATACTTGTGTAGGGCACCCCGGGCCCCATCGTAGCGGAACCTGATCCAGACGTATTGGGAAAACTCACTGCCGCAATATTGGCTTGTGCGGTATTCAATTGAGATAATTCATTGGATGAATTTTGAAAATTCATTGTAGCTTGATTAGAGGCGTCGGTAGCTTGTTGTAGCAGTGCTGACGATGCATTGCCCGCGCTAATATTGGCATTTAACCCCGTGAATTGACTAAAATTGCCCACGGTATCTGATACGGTCATCGGCGTATTCGGATTATAAATCGTAATGGTTTCCGCCGAGGGATTAAACGTTGCAGCAACTCCTGCACCCAAACCCGCTGAAATATTTCCCAAGAGTTGTTGTAACGATTGCGTATTAGAGAATGTGAACGTAATTCCATTTATCGTAAAGATTCCTGTGGACGATGGGGTGACTTGAAATGCTTGCGTATTATACGGCGTATTCATCGGCGTAAAATAGTTAATGGCTGGATCCGCGGTTGTTACTCCATTATTCATCTGAAAACTACTCGTCAAAACATTTTGTAAATATGAAATCCCCGCTTTAAAATCCCCTGTTCCATCGTTCATAACCACCGGTTGTGCGGATAAAATATATATTTTTTGCTGCGTATAGTTAAACACCGCATCCACATTTGGCACTAGCGAATTGATCTGATTAATAATCGTCTGAAGACTTTCATTCGCCGTAAAATTGATAGTCGTGCCATCAATCGTAAAGGTTCCGGGAGTAATAGTTCCATTAAAATTTGTGGAATTGCTTCCTGTGCCATTTAAGGCCGTCGCGGCAGTTGAATTCATGGGTTGGGTTGGATCAATATTTCCAAATACAGAATTCATCTGGGGTTGACTAACCATATAATTATTGGCTAACAAATTGGGTAAATTCCCTAAAAATCCAGCAATTTGTCCATTCGCTGGAACTCCATATTGACTTGAAACGCCCAACAATGACGGATTAGCAATTAAAGTTGCATTGACATTAATATTTAGTGCTGAAGTTCCTGTAAAGAAATTAATACCCGTCGTCGTCCCATTCGAAGCCGCGTATCCAGCACTTGTAAGAATATTCGTCACTGTAATCACTGAGTTGACCACTTGATTTAAAGCTGTTTCATAGGAATCAATAATCGGCCCCATTGATTGAAGTTCGCCTCCCAAAACTCCTCCCGTAATGAGCGAATTAACTGTTTGAGGATCTATCGATCCTTGCGGCGTTTGATATTGAACAGCCACTAATTGATCATTGTGACCGTCTATCAAATTAGTACTCAAAATAGCTGCACCTGCAGAATTAACCAGTGGTAGCCCTTGAAGCCAAACCGTAGCGGTACCTTGAACGCCATAACTTACCTGAATATTAACAAGTCGAGATAAAAGCGTAATGGTATAATCACGCGCATCCAATAAATTGTTTACATCGGTTCCAGGATTTGCTAAAAGTTGCTTATTAATCGAATTCAACTGCTGTAAATAACCATTAATTTGGGTAACTGTTGATCCAACTTGCGTATTGATGCCATTCTGTAAATTTTGCAATTGATCATAAAGATTATTAGCTAAATTTGCAAAACTTACTCCATTATTAACCACCGTTTGTAAATCCGCCGCATTGGTAGGATTCGCCGCTAACGTCGAGAAACTTGTTGCCAATTGATTCAAAGATGAATTAATGGTCGTTGACCCATTTAAGACTGTATTGATTTGGTTAAGGGTACTATTTAGAACTTCCTGCATACCAACGATTGAGCTTTCACTCTGAATTTGAGAATCTAGAAATGCACTTCGAGATCTTGTTATACTTTCAACTATCGGACCGGTTCCTACCGCGGAGATGCCACCCGGTTCATTGACTAAAATAGAAGGCCCCCCCGTCGTATTGACAATCTGTAAGCTCGACATTACATATCCATTGGAATCAATATAATTCTGAGCCAAATTGGAGGCCGCAGTATCCATATTTAACTGATTAACATACATTCCATTGAGTGAGGTTTCATAACCCAAAAGACTTCCAATCACGTGAGCCTCCTTAAACGACTTGATTCACAAATTTAGAAGACGGCTTTGAAAAGGCCGGTAAAGCTTCCTTCAATTGAACTGGATCTTTTGAAGAAGTGGCATTTAGCACTTTCAAAGTAAACTGGACATACCCTAATGCATTTTTTAACAATTTTTCATTGCCGCGATTCAAAACTTCTAGACGTCGGACCTGCTGAACAAGCATTCGTATGGCTTCCTTCAATTGCGATGAAGATTCTTCCCATTCATCCGTCATGCAGTTTTCAAGTGCAAAATTACTTTTTTTAAGTTGCTTTGCGATTCGATCCAAAATTTCTTTCCGTTCTTGAGCTAATGGTGTGATTTTGAAAATTTCTTTTTCTTGCAATTGAA
The DNA here is from genome assembly GCA_027366525.1 of candidate division FCPU426 bacterium. Lineage (GTDB taxonomy): Bacteria > Oederibacteriota > Muellerivitia > Muellerivitales > DAHXKG01 > DAHXKG01. Next base: position 40,052 of record DAHXKG010000008.1, on the reverse strand, counting down.
CATTGGCTGTTAATTTTTCAACTTGTCCAGCAATTAAAATTTTCTTCTGTTCTTCAGCCAACAAACATAAAAGCTCATAATGCTCCCTTTCCTCGTTCAAAATCATAAATAGGCGGTGGCTTGCCTCAGTCATGCTGGATTCTCCCAATTAAATAATTGAAATTGATCCAATTGCTGGGCCAGCTTGTCGTATTGCATTTGAAAGGTTCCAGTTTCAATTTGATGAGCCATTTGCTGAATTTTAGTTTGGTGGGTTGTTGACTGTTGAACAGCTTCTCGCTGGAGTTGCTTCAATGTTTCGGCAAATAGACTTAATGTGACCGATGTGTTGGATGACGACGCCGGGGTAGAAGCTTGTGAGAGTTCTTTAGTTTCAAATGTTTGTAAAACGGAAGGAATATTTTGAAACCCATTAATACGCATATGTGCACCTCAATTATTAATTTCTTACAAGCTCTAACGCCTTGAATATTCAAAACTTTAATAAAATTAGTGCAATTTACTTATTTTTTCTTCGCTCTCGTTCAATGCTACCGGTTTGGTTATTTCGACGAATTCGATAATTTCTATCAGAATTACTTGGAATATTATGATTTTTTCTATATTTGTCTTGTTCTTTTTTTATTTCATCTTCCAAGTTTTTCATACACTTGTCACATAGTTTACCCTTTGAAATTGGTACGCCACAACTTTCACAACGAAGGAGTGCATCGGTTTTAACCAGCCGAAGTCGATTTTCCCGAACAAACCGATAAATATCTTTGAGTTCAACACCGGTACCTTGGGAAATTTTTTGTGCTGTTGCGGCAGGATTCGAAGTTAAAAAATCAAAAACCTTTTTAAAATTATCTTCTTCAAGCTTAATACATGCTGTACACAGTTCACGATTGCCGGGAATCCAATTATAAGCTTTTCCACAGCGAGAACAATTCTTCCAACTCATACAATTTTCTGCTGATTCTCAACATTGGTTTTTAATTGCGAATAAATCATTTTTGAAATTCCAAACCCGCTATCGTGAGACAATTCGGTGGAAAGATCAGAATCATACATTGAATTGAAAAAACTCATACTCAATTGCTTCCCGAATAAAGGATTGGGCGGAACCGACTGACGCATCACTTTAAACATCATTCGAATAAAAACGGCTTCAAACTCCCGTGAAACTTTTCTGAGTTCTTGATCTGAATAATGTTGAGAAGGACTCAGCGCCTGAAAAGCTGGAAGTCCCTTGCTATTTAAAAGCTGGGGAGCCACGGGTGAAGAAGTCAATGAGGATTCAGCCGAAGCTAATAGCTGAGGATTGGCATTAAACATACCCTTTAGCTCTGTTGGCGAAGCCGCGCTCATCCATACCGGAAGTCCACCGGTCACCACAGAAGAAATTGCATTCAAAGCGGAATTCATTTCATCTCCTTAACGCTTAAATAATTTTAAGTTGAGCATGAAGTGCTCCGGCAGCTTTAATCGCCTCTAAAATAGCAATAACATCCTGGGGAGTTCCCCCCACCGCATTAATGGCATTGACAATATTAACAATATTCGTTCCGGCCGGCAAAACAATTAAATTGCCTTTTTTCCCCGTATTGGTTACTTTCAATGTGGTTGTATTAGAAAGTTGATTATAACCAAAATAAGCGGTATGCGTAAGTTGTGTCGTTTTTTGAATAACCAGTCGAAGATTGCCATGAGCAATCGCCACTGGATCGACCTGAACATCGGCACCAATAACAATGGTCCCCGTGCGTTCATCAACAACCACCCGGTTAGCTGGAGAGTCCGTAAAAACCGGAATATTTTTAACAGCCGCAATAAAATCAACAATGTTATTCTGATAATTATATGGAACTTGTACATCTATTTCATCCCCATCCACTGCTTTAGCCGTATTAGCTCCAAATTGTCTATTGATCGATTGCTCGACAATGGAGGCTTGACTAAATCCGGGTTGGTCCAATAACACCGCAATTTGGTTGTTTACATCAAAAGAAGCTGGCACTGAGCGCACTACAATACCACCATCAGGGATCCGTCCTACGTTAGTTTCATTAAACTGAACAATGGGAAATTCATTTGAGTCGTGGCTGTACCCTGAAGTTAAAAGCGATCCTTGAGCTACCGCATACACCACTCCATCAGGTCCTTCTAAAGGCGTCATTAAAAGCGTTCCTCCCTTTAAGCTCATGGCATCCCCAATCGCAGAAACCGTAACATCAATTTTTGTTCCGGTATGCAACATGGGAGGGAGAAGTGCTGTCACCATAACCGATGCAACATTTTCAGTTTTTAATTCTTCAGGACTAACCGTTACTCCAAATCGCGAAAGCATATTACTAATGCTTTCTAAGGTTGGATACATTAATTGCGTATCTCCTGTACGTTGTAACCCAACAACCAATCCATAACCCACCAACTGATTATCTTGAGCTCCTTTAATCTGAGCAATTGTACTCAATCTAACTTGAGCCGCACGAGCTCTCGTTAACCCCGTCATTATCACGACACTGATCATTAGAAACAAAATTTTTTTCATAGATACGCGGCTCCTTAGCATTAAAACAAACCTAACCAGCTGAAAATACGGGTCAGTATTCCCGGTTGTGCCACTTCAGCATCCGGACCTTTTCCAGTAATAATAATTCTCGCATTGGCAATTCTTGAAGACAGAATCGTGTTATCGGCGCCAATATCTTGAGGGCGAATTTCCCCCGTAACCTGCATAAGTTGAATATCTTTATTTACCTCTACATCGCGTGTCCCGTGAATTAAAAAATTTCCATCAGGCAAAACTTCAGTAATTTTAGCCGTCATTTCACCTGTAACCGTCGTACTTTGATTGGATGTGCCCTGCCCTGCATTATAATCTTCCCCCCCTACCCCTAATTCATTATTCGTATTCGTAGGTATAAAATTACTTTGACCCCAGATTCCAAACCCCGCTCCCACAGCAACATTGGCATTTTTTTGAGTATTACTACTTGCCGCATTCGTTGCCGCATTGGTTTCTTCAATTAAAATGGTAATTAAATCTCCCACGCGATGTGCCCGAACTTCTGTATAAATTGACCCATCGCCTGCCTGAGGATACTGGGGGTATAATGAATTGGCCAATAGCAAACCCGGCCCCCAAGCCAGTATTAATACGATTAAAACTATATTTTTTTTCATTTTATCTCCTACTCTACGGGACTCTTGCCGTCACTAAATGCGGACTTAAAATTGTTGCATGAAAAACACGATGAGATTCTGTATTTTCAACATAAATAGAATCCCCGATTTTCCCACCTGCTAAAGCTTTCACTGTTGCATACAACCGAACTCCAGCACTACTCACTTCGGCTTGAACGATTTCACCAGGAACAATGATGGGAGGATCAAATATCGAATCAATCGTCAACACTTGTCCTGGCAATAATAAAACGGTGGTTTTTTTCCCTATAACACCCGTTAATTTGCTCAGCGATTGCTGTGGAATTTTTTCGTCATCCATTTTTTGAATTTGAACATCCTGTTGGGTTAAGGTGGAACCTGGAGGAATTCTCCGGCAAGCAACCACCACCCGTTTTTCTTGCATGACCCGCACCCACAACGGTATCTTTTTAAATTCTCGTCCATCGACTTGAAGCTTGACAACCACTAAAACTGTTCCATCATAAAATCCTGAAACTGGCGGCGTAAATTGAACCCCAATTGTTCCATAAGGCACTGAAATAGATTTTTCAGGATAAGGAAGGCTCACTTTCAAATTATTTGAAGCAATACCGGTTTTGGATAAAACAAACTTCCTTAATTGAGGAAGAATCTGATCTGGAGAAAATCGTTGGGATTTTGTCAGAACTTGCGTTTGCGTTCCAACAACTTGAAATTGCCCCCCCAAAAATCCCATTTGATTCAAAACTTCCTCTACCTGTTGTCGCGAAACCAGTCGATGTTTCCCTTGGAAGGCCGCTTTGCCTATTTCAAGCCCTCGAATTCGTTCTACTAAGGTCGTATTTTTCCCTTTTATTTTTGCAATTTCACCCAAAAAAATTCTCGGACCAACTGTCGTTGCAAATTTAGGAAGCAAAATTAAAACTGGGCTTTGTTGCGCCCAACTATTACTTACTCCATAAAAGAGAAACCAACCCAGCATCCCAAAAATTCCAAAAAATTTTCCCATAAATTTCTCAATACATCACGGTAATATGGGCAGCTGGGCAACCGTACTCAACATAGTATCTGCAGTCTGAACTGCTTTGGCGTTCATGTCATACGCTTCTTGAGCCACTATCAAATTGACCATTTGCTCAACAGTGTTGACATTTGACAACTCTAAAGACCCTTCTTGAATTGTTGGAAACCCATTTTGACCTGGGATTCCCACTTCTGGGTTGCCTGAAGCTGCCGATGGAGTAAAGTCATTGTTACCCAATGCCACCAGACCATCTGGATTAACGAATTGAGCCAATTCAATTTGTCCCACTTGTTGCTGTTGAGTTGATCCAACGGTTTGCACATAAACCGCACCCGCTGAGTTAATTGAAATGGACGTCGTATTCGCTGGAATTTGGACAGGAGGATTAAGTTTATATCCTTCGGCATTAACGATATTTCCATTCGCGTCTTGCTCAAATGCTCCATCGCGCGTATAAACGATATTGCCGTTGGGGTCTGTAAGTTGGAAAAACCCGCTTCCTTGAATAAGGAGATCCAGCGGATTATTTGTATTTTGAATGCTTCCCTCTGTAAAAATACGCTGAGTGGCAACGGGTTTGACTCCTTCGCCAATTTGGATACCAACAGGACGAACTGTATCTGGAGTAGTTGGCGTTCCAGGTTTTTTGACATTGATATACATCAAATCCTGAAATTCTACGCGCTGTTCCTTAAACCCATCCGTATTTTCGTTGGCGAGATTGTTCGAAATCGTATCAATATTCATCTGCTGTGCATTCATGCCGGTTGCGGCAGTGTAAAGCGCTTGCATAAATCCTCCTTTTCAGCAAAGCTTAACTACAACCACTTGTGTTTCCTCGTTATTAGTCGATTACGAAGAACGGCTTCTGCCTAGCAGTCCAGCCGTTTTAAAACACATTAAAATTCTACTGACTTCCACCTCGTATTTCAAGCATTGATATCGCCCACCTGCGTGGCCGCATCACCCATAATTTCATCATACATGGAAACAACTTTTGCATTAGTTTCATATGAACGATAAGCCGCAATCATTGAAACCATTTCTTGAATCCCATTCACATTGGATTGTTCCAAATAGCCTTGCTCAACCTGAACGTGGTTGGGTTCAAAATTAACAAAATCACCTTGAGGTACTTCATAAAGCGAATGACCTAATTTCACCAATCGATTTAAATTGGAGATATTTGAAATTTGCAATTGATCAATCGGTTGATTATCAACCGAAATATCTCCTTGAGAATCCACAACAATTTTATGTCCATTGCTATTAATATAAATCGTACCCGCATGTCCCAAAACTGGATATCCATCTTTGGTAACGAGTTCCCCATTGGAATTTAAGTTAAAACTTCCATCTCGGGTATACAATAAATGACCATTGGGTCCTTGAATGGTAAAAAAGCCTTTCCCATTAATTGCAAAGTCCAACGGCGCTTTAGTTTGAAGCATGGAGCCTTGCGCAAAATCAGTTGCAACTTCTTCAGTGTCCACACCGCCACCCATCAAGCCAATGGGTTGTATCAAATTTTGCACGCCATTTAGCGATTTAAGATATTGATCGTTTAATCGCGTATAAAGATATGTTGGAAATGCTACATCAACGGCGCTGCTTCCTTTGAAACCTGTCGTATTAAGATTAGCCAAATTATTAGCAATAACATTCTGTTGTTGAATGGTTGCATTCATTCCTGATGCTGCTATATAAAGTCCACTTGGCATCTACTTCTCCTGAATTTAAGGTTTTGATTTTTTAGGCAATGTAAGCGTTGATTGAATCACCGTCGCATAAGGCAATGCAATCGCCGAAACTTCTTTCGAAGGTGCACTTTCCACCCCATTGGTCCCCACTGAAGTAAAGCGGAAATAATAGGTTTGTCCAATGGATAGGTGACGAACAACATAGGTTGGCACATTCCCAATTGGCAACCCATTCACCTTAATAAATCGCCCACCCTGAACCTCTGACATATAAATGTTATATCCTTTTAAGCCCTGCTTGGCTGGACTTCCAAAGGAAACCATGTCAAATTGCCGAGCCACATCGATGGCCCCCTCTTGGCTTACTTGCGCTTTAGCCAAAACAGGCGCTACTGGAGCCGAAGTTGTGATCGCTCGAACCTCACGTGAATATTGGCTTTCCATCGGCGGCTTTGTATTCATAACCGAAGTTACAACAAAATAATATGTAGTGTTTTTTTCAAGACCTCGAACAGCATAGTAATTTTCTTGAATCGGTTTTTGATTGATTTTGACATAGTTTGAACCTGACGTTTTGGTAAAATAAACATTATAACCTTCTAAGTTAATACTTCGCGACCCTGTCCATTGAATGGTAATAATGTTGCCGCGAACATAAGCCACGACATCTTGAGGAACAAATGTTTCTGAATTCCCCAAGAAACTTCTTCCAAAACGCCATTCGGCAGAAATACGATGTGATGACCCCAAGAACTGCGGATGCCCAATATAGGCATAGTCAATTCCCCAGCTTGACCCCCGGTAACTAATACCAGCGGTAAATTCACCATTTAATGTTTGGAATCCATCATAACCCGTTCTTAAACCCAAATGGTCTTGAAAGAACCAAGCCTCAATGCCGGCATGAAGGATGGTTACTTTTCCGTTTGTATCCGGATCTTTAAACGATTCGGTTTCGAACGCAGCTTCTAAGGAATTATTAATTTGATAGCTTAATCCCACATGAACGTCTGTGGGAAGTTGTTGGCTCGCTCCGTTGGATTGGGTGAGCACTGTATCCAAGTTTTGAACACTCAAACCCAAGTTGATTTGCTTTCCATAAGTTGGATTAGGAATGGGGATATGATATAAAAAGCCTAAATCAATTCCAAATGCATCGCCTGCACTATCAGGGAGAACTGAAGAACTCACCGTGTAATATTTAAAATTAACACCAAATGAAAATGACTTATTGATGGATAACGGCGTTGCTAAAGTCACGTAATAAACTCGCTCGACGGTTAAAGCCCCTTCTGTGTGATACAATTCCGTGCTTGCAATCGCCCATGCCATCTGATCACCAAAAGGCTGAACATATTCCAAGTCGCCCGTAAATTCTTTTCCATTTAAAAGTGCAGCTCCCATGCCTGAAATAGTGGGTCGAAGTACCTGAACTAGTCCTGCCGGGTTATAAAAAATAGCACTTGGGCCATCGGCCACACTCGCATACGCTTCACCCATTCCAATAGGTCTAGCCCCAAATCCGGATACACCCCCAAGGGTAAAATAACTTCCCCAGGCCGTTCCCGTTAAAAGCACTAATGCAGTCAAAAGAATTAGTTTTTTAAATCCCATTTGGAGCTACCTTTTGTCCATCAATAACAATCGTGGACAGATTTAATGTTTGTTGCAACCGAATAGCTCGGTGAGCATATTCCAAAGCAACAGCAGAAGGCGTTTGAATTGTCATTTCATTCTTCCCATAATAAACATGGGTAATTACTTGATTGATGGTTGAAGTGCCCAACGACTTCGCTGCCGATCGAATTACTTGTCCTGCTTCTTGGTAAATATAAGGGACATAATCGAGTCGGGATTGATAATTAATAACTACATTCGTTTGACCCGTAGCAGTTGGCCGGAAATGCACATTGAGTACTTGTTGCGGTGGTAAATTAGTAAACCCTAGTACCGGTACCGGTCCCGCACTAGGTACTGTTGTATTTCCGGCTGCATTTGTCACATAAGAAACCGGACCGGCATAAGCAGGAGCTGTGTTTGGCGTAGCTGCAGCTAGCAATTTTTGCATTTCCTTTTGCGCTAAATTGGATAGTTGTTGACGTTCTTGATTCAGCAGCGCAACTTGTTGTTGTCTCATAGTATACAATTTTGCGGGGTTAGGTGCAACAGGAGATATAGGTGGTGGCAAAATTTCAACTGAATGAATTCGTGTAGCACCAACGTGATTTAATCGATCTCGGACTTGAAATGCCCATGTATATACCCCTGGCGGCAAGGGCTGGAACTGATTGTTTTCGCCACCCCATAAAATCGTTGTAGGCGGATTGCCTTGCGCCCCAATATTTCGAACCAGTTGATTCTGTGAATTATAAATAAATACATTCCAATTCTTTATAGGAATGCCTTCGGAAGTATCTAAAGCAAAGGCAGCTGTTTGACCTTGCGAAGGTTGAAAAGCTTGGGGAAACACTGAAGCATGTACGGTCGGTGGCGGGATAGCCGGAGCTTGCCCGAAGTAATATGAAAGACCAATATAAAAATCTTCAAAATTAACGCCATTAGACGTTAAAGTCGCAATTTGAGAATTGGGTTGAGTTTGAACATTCGGTGAAATTGGCTTCAAATATGCAATGTCGGTCTCAAAATCACCATTTAAAGCCCGTACACTCGCCCCTAAGGTTAAGGTTCCTGGCGTGCTTAAAAGTGTCTCGTATCCACCGCGAATTCCAAGAATGTCATGGAATAACCAAAATTCTGTTCCCACACGAATATATTTATTATTATTGCTGTTATATCGTGGATCAGAAATTTGATCAAAATCGATATCTGTAATATTGCGAATCCCAAAAAACGCATTGTTTTTATATGCAACGCCAATAATAGCTTCTGGTGGAACTTGGGTTTCAAATCCAGGACCAATATTAAAAGCAACACCAGAAGTACTATTGAAAATTAATCCATTTAAAAAATCCACACGACTAACCAAGTTTTTTAATACCACAGCAGCTCGAAGCTCTTGCGTGTATTTCGTTAAAGGAATTCGATATAAAAACCCCAGATCAACTCCAAACCCTCGAACACGAATGGGATTTTGAAGAGCATTATAAACGCCCGGTTCACTTGCTGCATTAATTGGGAAGTTACTTATGTAATATCGATCATTGGTAATACTTTTAACATTAACACCGATTGAAAAATCCGGGAACGACGCAAAATCAGCCGCGTATGATAAAACCAACTCATCTGCCTGAAAAGATGGATTTAAAAGATAGCTGGCCTCATCCTGTTGAGCTAGCGACAATGATGTATTTCCAGTAAAAAAATCGATTTGAGGATGAAAATTTCTAAACAAAGAAATCGCTAATGTATTTTCTTGTGAAATAGGAGCTACAAATTGGATTGACGCATAATATGGTTCTCCAAACAGCGGAACCCCATTAAGCTTTTGTTGGAAATAGATTGGAGCACTTGAAAGTGAGAGTGCATATGCTGGAATTTGAACTAAACCTGCCGGATTCCAGTAAACTGCTGAGGTATCATCGGCTACCGCGCTGAAGGCATTCCCCATGCCCATTGCTCGTGGACCTATTCCCGACGAATTGGGTTGATCAAAAATAAGTGAATTGGTATTTTGGGCATACCCACGGCTTATAAGACAACTCACAAGCAACAACCCTAAACTTAAACTCCAAATAATTTTTTTCATTAAAAAATTACTTTCCAAGAAAATCTTTTCACCATAACAAGTTCTCTCCAAGTTTAAATTCATCCTTTTTAAATTTTAACGATCTAGAGTCCTGGATTCTGCTTCTTAAAACCAGATTCTGTTCGATAAACAGCCACTAAAACCTCTGCCACCGCTTGATAAAGTTCAGCGGGAATTTGCTGTCCCAAGCCAACTTGATCCAACGTTTCCATCAAAAACTTATCTTGTTTTACCGGAACATGATGCTGTTGAGCCAGTTCTAAAATTCGATCGGCCATCACACCGCGTCCCTTGGCAACCACTTGTGGCGCGCCCATCGAATCACGTTTGTAAGTCAAAGCAATCGCCATTTTTCGGTTACCTCGATTGTTAAAACGGCTTCTAATAAATGGCATTTTAGCCTCTCAATTCCACTATAAACTTTTTAGGTACTTGAAATGGATATTTTAAAAATACTGTTGGATATAGTATACGGTATCCTTGTTGACGCAAAGCGATTTCAGCAGTCTGAACTACTTGTTGAACTTGATCCGACATTTTCGCTTGATTACTGTACACTTGCAATGCTAAATCATTCCCTTTCAAATAAATACTCCACTGAATAGTGCCTTGATATTCCGTTTTAGTCGTGATAACAAGATAAAAAGCCTTTTCTTGAATAATCGGATCTGCCCAGTTTGAATGCCGTTGACTTCCATAAACTTCGATTTTTATATGTGCGTTCTTCCCACCAAAGTCCAAAGGAAGAAACATAGACTCAATCAACGACCCCGGCAATATTTTTGTCGACTTGGTATCCGGGGACAGATTATCGTGCCGATCCATTGCAGGAGTTGAGTAGCTTTTAGCGAGTTCTTGCGATTTTTTTAATATCACATTCGCTTCATTTGTTGTAATCACATAATCCCTTCCTGAATTTTTTAAAAACTCATGTTCATACACGCCAAGCTAAAAACGTTATTCATGAATTTTAACACAAATGATTCTCTTTAAACTCCTGTAGATTAGTTTGATATTGTAAAATGTCCGCTGCGTAAATTTAAAATCAATTGGACTTCTGCCACACTCAAATCCACTGACTTAGCAATAAGAAATACTTCTTTTTTTTCATCGGCTAATCGATAAATGGTTTCAATCGTTTTAATTGGGATACCCAGCATATCCACTCTAGGAAAATCATACGCTATTTTTCCAGGTTTTGTAAAGGAAGAAATCGATGAGGACGGTTTTTCTATGGGTTTCGAAGTGGATAAAGTTTTCAACTTATCGTCCACGGCAGTCGTAGCCACCGGCTTGGGCTTCTTTGGAAAACGTTTTTTAGGCTTAACTGTCTTAATTTTTTTATGTATCTCTCGACCTCGATTAAAACTTGGGGCATCACTTCCACGTGTTGATATTGATTTTTTCCTCATAAAAAAATTCAATTCATGCATCCATTGTTGAGCCTGCTCCACTTTTTCTTGAAGCTCATTAGAGGTTTTTTGGCCTAGTTCTGTCATGGTATTTACCATTTCTTTTAAATCTTCCTTCACATCATGAATTTTTAAGTTTTGGATGAGATCCGTCTCTTCTTTTTTATCAGAACGATGGATCATAAAATAAATCAAGACTAAAAATCCAAAAATGAAAATGGCATCAAAAAAAACTTGTAAGAAAATAAAAATCGTCATCGTTTACACTCGCAAATCAATATGATGAATCGGCTCCGATAACTTGGATATATTTTTTGAAGAGATCTTTGGATCATCTGATTCATCCGGCGATTTGGGCGAAGACCGTAAAAATTGATCTTCTGGAGCTGGCTGATTATCCTGTTCCGAATCTCCAACGCGTCCTGTACTCATTTGAGACGGTATCTCATTCAAATCATTAACCTGCTCTTTCAATTTTCGGACTTCTTCCAATCCACGTCGTTCAGCCTGGACTTGTTGAGCTATCATCTCTGCTTGAAGGGCCGATTGCACGGTTGTCGTTGCCCCCGATTGCATGGCTAAAAAATTTCCATCAAACCCGATCATGCGTATTATCCTCGAATAACTTATTTATTTATAAGGTCCTACCTTAATTTCTCCATCTATTTCGGTTAAAGTACAATATTTAATTTCTTCAGAGATTTGTCTTGATGCACGATTAATGGTAATCTTAACACCGGTATGAATAATGCCCAGACAAGCCACGCGGGTTCTTTTCCGACGATCTTCCGCTCCATCCGCTTCTTGTTTTTCAATTTTCTGTTTTTTCTCTGTTAATGTTTTCGTATCCGCCATTAATTTAAATTGAGCTCGAGTAAGTTTTGTAAATAGTTCCTTTTTATCTGGAGGTAATGTTCCACCCAATTTAGCTTGAAGATCTTTTAAAAAAACAATGCCTTTTTTAGTTTTTTCCAAATTTTCGACAGCCAATTTCAATTCATTTTCCGCTTGCTGAAGTTCTTCGCGAAGCCCCAACATTTCACCCACAATCACTTCTGTCGGAGTTGCAAAATTAGATCCCATCGAGGCCGCTATGATCTCAATACCGGCTACCACTTGTCCGCCCACAATGACACCTTTTTTACCAGCGACCACCACCTTATTTCCAACCGTAACTTTACTATGCATAATCGCTTGATTCACCGTCAAATTTCCCCCAACTTTAACTACTGCATTACGAACATATTTAATCGTTGCATCCCGTTCGCAGGTCACTTGAGCACGGTCCCCTCCACTCAGCCCTCCTGCAATCGTCAAGCGACCTCCACATTTCAGTTCCGCAGCTTCTACAACACCATTAATTACGAGATCTTCGCCTGCAAAAACTTTAAACCCATCCTTCACGTCGCCACGAATAATCACAGTGCCAATGAAATCAATGTTTCCCGTTGAAAAGTCAACGTCGCCTGGAATTTCATAAAGTGCCAAAACTGAAATTTTGTTATCTTTTACAATTACCTGTCCTTCTGAGTCGGCAATCCATTCTGACGGATTTTCAGGAGAGACAATGACGCCCTTGCTTGCAATCACTTCAATATCTTTTCCCACTTTAGGTTCAATCGTTTCTCCACGAACTGTTTTTCCGGGAATACCGGGTTGTGCGGGAATTTTTCTAGCTAAAACCGTTCCTTTGGTTACGTTGTCAATTTGATGAACTGCACGATAATCAATTCGGCCCTCATCATCTTCAGGAAGTCCTTCTGGGGTAGCTTCTGAAGCTGCCGCCTCCGTCTCTTTTTTGTATAAAAACTCTAACGATGCATCCACGCCATCTTTAACAGGCATTCCAAATGCAACTTCCATTTCAACGGATTCAATCATATTTTTGGACGAAGCCATTTCTTCCAATCGAGCTGCTAGTTCGCTCATTTTGGTTTCATCAATTCCAAAAACCACTTGATGTTGCGTTAATGCGTTTCGCACATCACCAATGGTTTGAAATTTTTCAGTGTCGGATTGTGGCGGAATAATTGTTATTTTGGCAACCATTGCATCATCACTCAATTCCACAAAACATTGAGTCGCTTCTGGACGCGATGCAGTAATATTGGATATTTTTTGGGGTCGACCATTTTGTTGTTTGACTAATTGACTTAAAATTGTATTGTTAATAGATCCAACATTGGATTTTTCCAATTCCTGTTTGAGGTCAGCAAGAGTGACCATTTTCCCCTTACCGACCGGAGGAAAAATTGTAACATAAATACCATCACTCTCGGTTGTAATGGTGATGTACCCGTTCATATCTTTGAGCACTACCATAATAATTACCCCTTTCAATCATCGATTGAATCCGGAAAATTGCCGTATGATGAATTTGGCAAACCCTCGATTCCGTTAATTTTAAAACTTGACCAATTTCTTTAAACGTTAATGTTTCTAAATAATAAAGTTGTAGCACTTTTTGTTCTGCATCACCCAGTGCTTTTATCAAATTTTTAATGATTTCCAGCCGCTCTTTTTGCTCCAATTGATCCACAGCACTTACTGTTTTCGTATCGGGTAACTTTTCATGATTCAACCCGAATTTTTCGGTTTCGACATTTTGGGCATCTAACGACAAAAGATTTAGCATGTTAATTTCTGCTAAACAATTGTAAAATTCCTCGACTGGAATGCCGATCTTGTTTGTTACCTCCTCGGCCGTTGGGGTGCGACCTAAAATTTGATATAACGCCTCCTCTGCCTCCCAAATAATTCGTGCCTGTTTGCGCAAATTGCGTTTGGCAAAATCCAACGTCCGCAATTCATCCACCATTTGTCCGCGAATCCGAAATCTCGCATAGACCTCAAAAGCTCTTCCCACACTTTCATAAACTTTTGGGATTTTAAAATGATCCAACGCTTGAAGCAATCCCACCATCCCCGCTGAAAACAAATCATCTTTTTTCTCGCGGAATACTTGAAAAGGTAACCGGGCTGAAAGTCTGCGTGATTCCACTTGTACCAAATAAAAATATGATTTTGCCAATTCTTCACGTAATTGTGCACTCTTTTCCTTTAAAAATCTATGCCAAATCTGATCCAACTGTTTTTCATTGTTGACTCCACGCATTTAATTCTCTGGAGAAAATTCCGGGAGAACATAATCTACTGACTTCCCTTTATCAACCTCCGCTGAAGCGGCCTGGACTTCTGAAGTCGCTCCGGATTCTGGTGACGTCTTGGCTTCTTCCACCTTATCGAGTTTTAAAATTCCGGCCTCCACTAATAGCGTTTCCAAGTAATGTACAATTATATAACCTAAAAGCAACCCCACGCCAAACCCCAAAACACATGATAGAATGGAGTTAAAAAGAAGCGAATCCAAAGGATAACCGGCCACTCCAATGCCGATCGTTAGTGACAGAAAAAAACCGATAGCCGCACCCATGGCTCCGATAGTTAGAATAATCTCCCACCATGTAATCGGTTTTTCTTTCGTAATTTCATAAAATTTTTTGCTTTTTTTTCGTGCCACTTGATTCTCCTTTTCAGGACCGTTTTTCTTTTCGTTGAATTTTGCGTTGCTCATTTAAAATAAACTTCATAATTTGATCTTTCGTATCATCATCAACTTCCACAAAAGCAATTTTTTCCATGCGACGCTCAACTCCGCCAAAAACTTGAGTTTCTCCACCTAAAACTTTTCCCACCAAATAAAGCTTCTGATTTTTAGGTAGTTCTACCTCCATATCTAACTTAGTTCCCACTATTAAGTTATTGGGAACGGTTAAAATCATTCCTCCGCTCGATAAATTCAGGGTTCGTCCCAACGAGACGATCCCATCAAAAACAGGATCCCCTGTAAATTTTCTATACTTAACAGGAAGCATAACATCCAATCGAAAAAAATTACGTTTTTGATGTGCTTTATCAGTTACCAAATGATTTGCCTCCAAATAATTCTGTTACACGTCTAAAAAAAGAACCTAAACTAGTCCCCACTTCCTCTGATATCGGTATTGAAAGCAATTGGTTTGCCAACTGATGAATACTAACGGCAGAAGCACTTGCAACTGAAGAAAGTAAAATAGGTTTTTGCTCTCGAACCGCTCGTAACATTTCAGCATCCCTAGGAACTGTTCCCAACACTTCAATATCCATATTCAAAAATCTTTTTGATAAAATAACCAGTTTGTTTCCCGCTTCATGCGCTTCCTGGCCCGGAGAAGCCATGTTAACAATGACGCGAATTCTTGCTGATTTTTGTTCCATGTGAATCACTTTAATCATACCATATGCATCCATTAAAGCTGTCGGCTCTGGAGTTGTCACCAATAATATTTCCTGAGCCGCTAAAACAAAAGAAAGAACATTTCGACTAATACCGGCACCTGTGTCAATAATAATCATATCCAGATTTAAATTTAATTCAAAAATTAAATTTAAAAAACGGTTACGTTGCATTTCATCTAAATTGGCGAGCTCTTTAATCCCTCCAGATCCGGCTGCAATCAATTGTAACCCATAAAAAGTTGGAATAATAATTTCTTTTAAATTTTTTTCACCCAGAAGGACATGAAACAAATTAAATTGAGGCACAAGGCCTAATAGTACATCAATATTTGCCAAACCCATATCGGCGTCGATGAGTAAAACCTTTAACCCACGTTTGGCAAAAGACAAGGCTAAATTCACGGCAATGTTGCTTTTCCCCACCCCGCCCTTGCCACTGGTAACAGTTAAGACGCGAGTTGTTTTTTGAAGCATTGGCCGAATGGGCTCTCGCTCCAAGGGGGGCTGCAACTGTGCCATTAATTTTCGAAGTTTCTCTGCTTGATCTTCCACGTCATCTCCCAAGAGTTGAAAATATTTTATTTAATTTAATAAAGCTTGCGTAATGCGTTCGGATAGCGATTTCGCTTCAGGAATCTCCAAGTCATCCGGCACATTCTGCCCTACACAAAAATAAGCTAAAGGAATTTGAAAATTCACCATAAGATTGACAAAGGCACCATAATACCGCGTTTCATCCAACTTAGTGAAAATCAAACGATTAATTGGTACATAAGATCCAAATCGCTCAATAATTCGAATCATATCCCAATATTTCGTCGTTGCTGATAAGACTAAATAAATTTCATCAATCTGAGATTGAAAAATCAATTGTTTCAATTCTTGCATTTGATGATCATTGGTAGGACTGCGGCCAGCTGTATCCAGTAAAATCAAATCCATTTTTTGATAGCGTTGGATCACCTCAAAAACTTCCGCCGGAGAAAAGGCAACTTCAACCGGAATGCCCATAATACCGCCATATGTTTTCAGTTGTTCCGTAGCTGCAATACGGTAGGTATCCGCTGTGATTAAAACAATTTTTTTCTTTTCCATCAACGCAAATCGAGCCGCTAATTTAGCTAATGTTGTAGTTTTTCCAACACCGGTTGATCCAACAAAAGCCATGACTTTGGATCCGGAATTGGTGGAATGGGGCAATGCGATTTTTAACGTTCGAGCAATAAATCGCTGAAGCCACATGGTCACATCCGGCATATTCTCAGGATCAATTTTATCATTAATCATCCCTTGAATCATTTGTTGTGCAAGCAGTTCTTCCAATTCCTGTTTTAAAAAAATTTTTTTTAATCGCGCAAACCCTTCCGATAATAACAACGTATTATTTGCAGGATGAATATCTCTTAGTGTATTGGAATAAGTGGTTGTTTTCATCTCATTGAGCTCGCGTTGAAGAGCTTTTATTTTCTGTCGTGTGGGATCGGAAAAAACAACTGGAGTTTCTTTTTTCTCGGTCGGCAAATCACCTATCGGCGCAGCCGGAGTAACTACCGGTTTTTTTTTAGCGACATCTTCCAATAAGTTCAAATCAATTCCCGCAGTAATTTCTGCCGTCGTTTTACCCAAGAAACCAAACATCCCGCCCTTTTTAAAGGTTCGGGTATAAAGAATAACTGCATCTGGACCTAAATCTTTTTTAACCTTCATTAAAGCTTCTTGAATACTGGGCGCTTCATATCGTTTAATTCTCATGGACTCGCCTCAATGGTTCCCACGGTTTGAATACCGGTTTTCGGCAGAACTTCGCTAACCGATATAACCACCAAATTCGGTACTAATCGCTCAATAATTTTTTTAAAATAAGGTCTCACCGCTGCTGAGCACAAAACCAAAGGCGTTCGATGTTCTGCAATCATTCGTTCAATACCTACGGATAAACTCCTTAATATTTTTTGAATCAATCGCGGATCTAAATTGGCATTCCCCGATTCCGTATTTTGAACCGAGTCCATAATCAATTTTTCAAGTTGGGGATCAACGTTCAAAGAATAAATTTTTCCATCTGTAGCTTGATATAATTTGGTAATCGAACGCGCAAGTGATCGACGAGCAAATTCCGTCAAAATCTGTATATCTTTGGTTTCCCGAACGTGATCCGCAATGGATTCCAAAATCGTTTCTAAATCTCGAATCGGTATGTGCTCTTTCAACAGATTCCTTAAAATTTTTTGCAAATCACCAATACTTAATTGCCCTGGAATAAGCTCATCCACAACCGCCGAAGCATCTTTTTTCAATCCATCCAAAAGCTTTGAAACATTTTGCCGGCTTAAAAATTCAAATGCATAATTACGAATAACTTCCGTTAAATGCGTTGCAATAACGGTCGAAATATCCACCACCGAATATCCATTTTTTTCCGCCATGACTTTTTCTTCTTCAGTAATCCAATAAGACGTCAAATTGAAGGTGGGCTCTTTGGTTTCAATCCCTTCGATCTTGGAAAGTTGAGGGCCGGTCGGCATTGCCAGCAAGTGTCCAGGCATAATTTTCCAGCGAGCAATTTCGACTCCCTTCAATTTGATAATATACTCCGCAGGCAACAACTGGACATTATCACGAATACGAATGGGAGGAACAATAAGCCCTAGATCTGTTGCCATCTGACGTCGAATAGAAGTAATGCGCTCTAATAAATCCCCACCCTGCGCTTCATCAACCAAAGGAATCAAGCTATACCCGATCTCAATTTCCAAAGTATCTAATGGAAGCAACGAAGCAACATTTTCCGGTTCCCGTTTTTTTTCTGATTTTTGCTGGGCTTTTAAATTTTCTGCATCTAACGTTTCTTTTCGAATGACGGATTGTAAATAGTAGGCCAACCAACCGGTAGC
Organism: candidate division FCPU426 bacterium; assembly: GCA_027366525.1. Lineage (GTDB taxonomy): Bacteria > Oederibacteriota > Muellerivitia > Muellerivitales > DAHXKG01 > DAHXKG01. The sequence goes on along the minus strand of DAHXKG010000008.1, from coordinate 21,888 downwards.
TATTGAAATCAAGAAAAATGCAAAATGAGGCATACCCGGAATAAGTGCAAAGAAAAATAAAACACCGGCGGCAATCCAAAGCGCACGAGGTTGAGCAATAATTTGTTTAATTAAATCGGTACCTAGATTTGAATCAGAAGCGGCTCGCGTAACAACAATACCAGTTGCAGTAGAAAGTAATAAGGCAGGAATTTGAGTCGCGAGTCCATCTCCAATGCTCAACAGTGTATATCGCTTCAAAACTTCTGTGACTGTCATTCCTCCACTTAACATGCCAACTGCAAAACCTCCCAAAACATTGATGATTACGATCACAATCGCCGCAATGGCATCACCGCGTACAAATTTACTAGCTCCATCCATGGCTCCATAAAAATCCGCTTCTCGCTCAACTTCTTTTCTTCGCTTACGAGCCTGATCATCGGTAATCAATCCAGAATTAAGATCGGCATCGATAGCCATTTGCTTACCCGGCATTGCATCCAAAGTAAATCGAGCTGCAACTTCTGCAACACGTTGCGCACCATTAGTAATAACTACAAATTGAATTACAATTAAAATCAGGAAAATAACAAAACCCACCCAGTAGTTACCACCCACCACCACATGTCCAATCGATTCAATCACTTTTCCAGCTACGCCTGGCCCTTGCGAACCATGCAACAAAATTAAACGTGTGGCGGATACATTCAACGCCAATCGAAATAGCGTTGTAATTAATAGGAGGGTAGGAAAAATAGAAAAATTCAATGGTTCCAATGTGTACATCGTAATCAAAACCACTACCAAAGCCATTGTAATATTCAGAGAGATCAGGATATCCAACACCACTGGCGGCAAAGGAATAAAAAGCATAAAAATCACCATGACAACCGCAAAAGCAACTACTAAGTCGCTATAGCGCTGAATTGGATTTGCCGCAATATCTGCCATACGTATTTTTCTCTCCACTGTTAAATAAACAACTCATTCGAAAGTATTTTACACATTATTTGAAATTTTCAAAAAGATTTATTAACGAACTTTAGCTTGATTTAATCGATAAACAAATGCTAATACTTCTGCCACTGCCTCAAATAAACTATTGGGGATCTGGGATCCTACCAAACATGATTTAAAAATCGCTCGTGCAAGCGGTGGATTCTCCACAATAGGAATCTTATTTGCAAGAGCCGTCGCCTTAATTCGCTCGGCAATTAGCCGTTCTCCTTTTGCTAAAACCGTGGGAGCACTCATTTCTTTGGAGTATTTCAAGGCCACTGCAATATGAGTCGGATTAGTAATGATAACATCGGCCGTCGCAATGGCTTCAAACATCCGTTGACGACTCATTTCACGCTGAATTTGACGAATTCTGGATTTCATCAATGGATTTCCTTCTGTTTGACGGAATTCGTCCCGAATTTCTTGACGCGTCATTTTCAAGCTTTGTTCATAATCCCAGCGTTGAAACGCATAATCCAAAGCAGCCAAAACACAAAAGGCTAAAAGGATTTTTACTAAAACCCCTAAAGTCAATTCGCCCACAAATATCAAGGAGCCAATATTCGACATGCTCATCGTTGGAATCAATTTGGGCAAAGCATCTTTCACACTAAAATAACCGACCCATCCTAAAATGATTAGTTTAAGGATGGATTTCACACCCTCCGCCAAAGATCGCATTGAAAATATTTTTTTAAATCCTGAAATGGGATTGATGTTGTCAAACTTGGGCATTAAAGGCTGGACTGTAAATAGAACCCCTATTTGAAGATAATTAACCAGCAGACTAACAATCAAGATGACCATGAGAATGGGCATTAAAATCTGGAATATCGTCATTAAATAAAAAAGTCCGTACGTATAAACATTTTGGATGCTAAACGGGACTGAAAGATTCTGATAGGCAAACACCATACTTCGGGCCAAGTGTCGAAATACATAGCTACCTGCAAAGCGAAAAAACAAAACCGCCATGAGTAAAATCACCACGGAATTAATTTCAACGGATCGAATTACTTGGCCTCGTTCGCGCGCCTCTTGACGACGTCTCGGGGTTGCTCGTTCTGTTTTTGCTGGATCGGCCATGTATTTTTACCTACTGTTTAATTTAGAATTTAACGCATTGACTGAATCAAATCCGCTAGTTCGTGATACGTATTATTAAAAACCTGACCCGTAAGATATACGGTAAAACTCATTGAAACCGCGGCAATTAAAAGTCCAACCGCAATATTTAAGGGCATGGTAACAATAAAAACGTTCATTTGGGGAATGGTGCGGGCCACAATGCCAGAAATTAAATTGGTTAAAAATAAAGCAGCAATTACCGGTAATGCAATTTGAAATCCGATCAAAAACATTTGTGAAAACAAATGATTCATTTGTCCTTCGAGCATACTTGTAAAATGGACGGTTCCCAAAGGGATTACCGTAAAACTTGCCGCAATGGCTCGCAACAAAATATAGTGACCGTCAATTGCTAAAAAAACTACCGTTGCAACAAAATAATAATAGTTCCCCATAATCGAAACCTGACTGCCTGTCACTGGATCAATCACATTTACCAATCCAAAACCCATTTGAATATCAATCAACTGCCCTGCTAATTCAAAAGCTGAAAAAACGATGGATACAGCCATCCCCAAAACAAAACCAACAAATAATTCTTTTAAAATATCCAAAAAAAGAGGGATCCCTGTTGTCGGCAGTATAAGCTGCTGAAATGGAATGACAGGAAATAATAAAAGTGAAACGATTAGTGTCCAACTCGCTTTGACCATTGAGGGAACATTTGCGCTTGCAAATACAGGCGCAACTAAAAAAATTCCTGAAATTCGCATAAAAATCAAAATAAACGCGATAACTTCCTGAGGGGTCGCTTGAATGGGATTAAAAAGCATTTCAACTCCTCACTTAACATAATTGGGAAGTTGCGTCCAAAGATTTGATGTAAAATTCAATAAAATGAGCAGCATCCATTTTCCGAAAATTAGTATTGCTATAAAAATAGCAATAATTTTAGGTATAAATGAAAGCGTCATTTCTTGAATTTGAGTAACGGCTTGTAAAACCGAAATGGCTAGACCCACAACCAATCCCAATATCAGCATGGGAGCACTAATTAATAAAGTAATCAGAAGTGTCTTATCTGCCAAATTAGCAATAAACTCAACATTCATGGATTATCCCTTCCAACACTAATGGTAACTTAAAACCAAAGATCGCACGATTAGAGACCATCCATCCACCATAATAAACAAAAGCACTTTAAAGGGCAAGGAAATCAAAACCGGCGGTAACATTAACATTCCCATCGACATTAAAACGGATGCAGTGATCATATCAATAATTGCAAAAGGAATGAAAATGATAAAACCCATTTCAAAACCCTTTTTTAATTCACTGATGACGAATGCCGGAATTAAAACCCAAATTGAAATATCTGCTGGAGTTTTGGGACGACTTGAATGAGAGAGCTCCACGAAAAGAGCTAAGTCTTTTTCTCGGGTTTGTCTTAACATAAAGTCCCTCAAAGGCGTTTCAGCAGCTTTAATGGCTTGAGGCTCACTCATTTGTCCATTTAAATAAGGCTGGAGGGCTTGATGATTAATCTGTTGAAACGTTGGCTTCATAATGAAAAAAGTTAAAAATAATGCCAACCCAAATAAAACTTGATTGGGCGGCGTTTGTTGAGTAGCCAACCCCTGTCTTAAAAATGAAAGAACGACAATAATACGGGTAAAACACGTCATCATAATTAAAATAGCCGGAGCGAGTGATAAAACCGTTAGAAGTAAAAGAATTTGTAAACTCATCGCAACTTCTTGCGGAGTCTTTGCCGGAGTAAATCCAAAATGCACCGATGGAATCGGAACTGTTGCTGACCACGCGGGATGCGGCAAGAATATCAAGCCAACTAAAAGCAATGTGCTGACACCCCAAACCCAACCGCTAATTTTAGAATTGACAAATCCGCGATTTTTCATTTTTTTTCCGAATCCTGATCTGACTTATCCGAAATGCGTTTTGAGGTCTCTTTCAGTTTTTTGGTATATTCTGAAAGCGTTTGATGCCCTTGATCAAAAATTTCTTGAGTTTCCTTTTCGATTTGCTGTCGATGTAATATTTTTTGTAGAAGCGTTGGAAAAGTTTGGGTAGACGTAACTTGTTTAATGGCCTGAATTTCATCGGCATCTTCAATGGTCTCAAGTTTTGAAATCTCATTTGTTCCAACACCCAAAACCAAAATACGCTTTCCAATTTCCACCAAATAAACAACTTTACGTGGAGACAAATAAGTTGACGTTAAAATTTTAATGGGTTGATTGGTTTCTACTGGAGCTCGCCACGCTGAACGTTTATCCCAGACCAACTTAAGACCCCAAACCGTTAGATATAACAAAGCAATGGTCACGACTAAAGCCACAATCAAATGGAAAATGAGCGAGGCGGTACTAATATTAGAAAAATTCGGTTGTTTGGTATGAATGACTAGCACTGTAGTCGGTTGATATGCTGAAGTTGTTTTGGCCCAAAGTTGTATTGGCGCTTCAAAAAACAAGATAAAAAAAAGCACAGAATACTTGATCCAGTTTAAGGACATTTCAGATCGGAGACGCTTAATCCACCCCATTTCGTTTCCGTTCTGATTTTTCTGTTTTTGACCCTCCATCTGAAGTTTTAATTTTAAAAATACAAACTCAATCACAGTTGAAGGCCTGCTAAACGTTCCTCAGGATTAATAATCTCCGTAATTCGAACACCAAAATTTTCGTCAATAACTACCACTTCCCCTTTAGCAATTAACTTCTCATTCACTAAAATATCTACGGGCTCACCAGCTAATTTATCCAATTCAACAATAGCCCCTGGAGCCAGCGATAAAATTTCCTTTACCAATTTTGAAGTACGCCCTAATTCCACTGTTAGCCGAAGTGGAACATCCATTAATAACCCAATATTGGCTGGAGCTGCAACGTTCTCATACTGTGACATAATAACACCTCCTCGAGATGGGGCAGTTGTTGAAACTGCCACTGATTGATTTTGATTTTTTGAGCTACTAGAAGCAACTGCAGGCGCTACCGGAGATGGAGATACTGCAGCCGTTGTCTTTTTAGTTTTTTCTAAAGCCATCCATATATTCATCAATTTTTCAGGGAAACATGCCAAAATTTCACCCGAAGGCAAATCTGAAATATGATACTTGAATTTAAATCCCGTTACCATCCCATCACCTAAAGAGGCAAATCGCGATGGCAATTCTTGCGTCGAGGTCACTAAGGTTTCTTGAATCTGAAAATCGATTGAAGTGTTTGAAACCTGTTTTAAATTCACAACAATGGACTCAGCAATCTGATGGACAACCTCAGAAAATGCAGAAAGATATAATTCAGAAACTTGTTCTGGTGCGGACGTTCCATCTTGTCCAATCAGTAAATCCGCAAGGACTGAAGCTTCCTGTTCACGCGTAATGAGTAAAAATGCACCTTGAGCTGATCCGGTCACTTGAGCATTGGAACATACATAGGAATCTTTCAGTGTTATGATAAGCTCTGCCGGATTACCTGATGGAAGGAGTTCCATCTCAACGTTCACCTCTTTGCTCAAAAGAGCTGATAGGGTCTGTTTCAAACTATCAATGGCTTTTACCCCAGCTTCACGTTGTTTTTGCAAGTCACCCATAACAATCCTTCTTTGCGATTATTTAATCCATCCTCTACTAAACATCCACATCCGGTGCACAAACCTTTGTAATTTGAATAGACTTTTTTCTAGAAGAAATACCAGGTCTGCCTTTAAATTTAATTAAATTTTCAATCGTAACTGTGATTTCTTGATTGGGACTTGAATTTAATCGTACCACATCCCCCGTGTGCAATCGCAACATATCGCGCACTGTAAAACGCGTTTCTCCCACTTCAACAACAATGGGAATAACGGTTTCTTTCATTACCTTGGTTAAGCTTCCCATGGTTTCCGCGGTAGGCTCCTTTTTGCCGACTGTGAACCATTTTTGAGCAGATAAATTCGTGATAATGGGTTCAACCACCACATATGGAATACACATTGACATTTTTCCCGTGACGTCGCTAACTTTAACTTCAAATTCAATTACAGCCGCAATTTCATTTGGGGCCACAATTTGAACAAACTGAGCGGTTGATTCATATCCAGCAATTTTGGGAGTAAATTCTCCAACTTTTTCCCAAGCTTCTTTTAAATTTTCAATTCCACGTGAAAGAACTTTTTCAATCACTGCTTGTTCAATTGGAGTTAATTCGCGTGTAGCCGTTGGTGAATGGCCAGGTCCGCCTAAAATTCGATCAATAAGTGTTAAAACTAAATCTGGATTCATCTCCAATAGAATTGAACCTTCAAGTGGTGCCATCTCTAAGATAAAAATACAGTCCGGCCGAGGCAGGGACATTGCATATTCCCGGAATGGACCTTGAATCACCGAGGTCACCTTAATTTCAGCAACCGTACGTAAATAGCCTGCCACGGATGCCGTAAAAGCACGCGCGAAAATTTCATGAAGCATTTCCAACGTTCGCATATGATCTTTTGAAAATCGATTAGGCCGATTAAAATCATACGTTCGTATTTTTCGCCCTTTTTCATCGAGCGTATAATTGGTCTCAACCGAATCAGCTAGAACTTGCTTCTTGCTAGACTCGCCAACTTCAGCGGTATTAATTTCTGAAAGTAATGCACTAACCTCACTATCGGATAAAAGGTCGTCCATTTTGTTCCCCTCCTTTCCATCAAATATTCTTAACTGTATCTTCCGTCTTACTTTAAGCGCAACTTCATTTAAGCAAAATTACTGAATTGCAAACTGTGTAAAGAACACATTGGTAACTGCACCATATTTTAAAATAGTATTGATTTTCAATTGTAGTTCACGTCGGAATCGTTCTTTACCCTCGGGTGTTTCTAATTCAGCTGCAGTACGTTCATTTAGCAACGTATTAACCAAATCATCAATTTGGGGAATTCGCTCGTGTAATTCCGTATCAAGCAGTTGATTGTGTTTACTATACTCCAAATCAATGCTAACTCTAGCATATCGAGAAGCCTCTTGATCCGCCAAATTAACAATAAAATCTCCTAAATCCAAAATTTTTCCCGGCCCAGGTTTCTCAACAATAATTCGGGTATGTTGTGGCTCCGTCCTTGCTGCCCAAAGCATAAACATTCCCACACCCAACCCAATCATTAACAATAAACTTACCAAACCAATAATCGATAAAAAACGAAGCAACCCCAACATCCGTTGTAATGTTCGATCTCCACCTTGATCTGCCATACTCTCACCTCCCCAATTAGGATTATTTTAATTTCATCACTACAATATCAACACGCCGATTTAATCGACGATTTGCTTCACTAATATTAGGCACTAGTGGTTGATAGGGCCCGTATCCAATTGCTGCAAACTTACTTGGATCTAAACCATCATACGTTACCAAATATTTTACCACGGCAGCCGCACGTAGTGCCGAAATACTCCAATTTCCAAACCGCCCTCCAACTACCGGTAAATCATCTGTATGCCCTTCAACTTCAATGTTTCGACTTGGATAGAGTCGAAGTACTTTTGAAATTTTATTTAAAATCACCTTCATGGCTGGTTTAATTTGATATTCACCTATATTAAATAAAACCTTATCTGTCAATAATGTAATCACAAGCCCTTGGGCGCTATGATGAATCCACACCTGATTGGCCCCCAATTCCCGTTGCAAAGCGGCTTCTAATTGTTGGGCAATCTTGGCTTCCGTAGGGCCCATCGCCGAGCTAACGGGCTTTTTAGGACCACCAGGACCTCCCCGTTGAGGCTCTCCTTCAACGATTTTGTAATGCGATCCAGGATTCGCCGACTGGTTTGGAAGAACAGACGTATTGCCTGGAATAATTCCAAAAACCTGACGAAACTGGGCCTCAACGGCTTGTAAAGCACTTTTGCTGGTTGAGGCAAGTGCATAAAGAATGATAAATAGGGCTAAAAGTAGCGTAATCATATCGGCATAAGTTAATAACCAACGCATCATCCCGGCCGATTCTAATTCCAAGCCACCCCCACCCGCACTTTTCCTACGCTTAGGCATAAACGTCCTCCAAACAATACTTGGTCATCATCTTCATTGCTTGGCTCCTTCAGTTGCTTCCGCACGTTGGGCCTCAAGATTCATTTTCAGTTTAGGAGGCAAGAACGCTTTCAGTTTTTCTTCAACAATACGCGGGTTATCGCCTGCAGAAATTGATAAAATACCTTCTAGCATAACTTCACGCAACAAAACTTCCTGTTGACTATTTTGTTTTAATTTAAACGAAATCGGCAAAAAAATCAGGTTGGCAAATGAAATTCCATAAAATGTTGCAATAAATGCAGTTGCAATGGCTCCGGCAATTTGAGCTCCGCTTCCGCCGCCCGTTCCCATTTGCGACAAAGCGTGAATAAGTCCCATAACCGTCCCAATAATTCCTAACGTTGGTGAAAACCCACCGAATGTACCAAAAATACTTTCACCAATTTTATGTCGAGCTTCCAAAAAAGCGATGTCGGTTTCCATAATGTTACGAATCATTTCAATATCCGTTCCATCAACTACCAGTTGTAATCCTTTTTTCATGAAAGGATCCGCAATATTTTCCGCTTCTTCTTCAAGTCCCAATAGACCTTCCCGCCGAGCTTTTGTAGCAAACCCAACGAGTTGAGTTACAATTCCTTCGGGTTCAAGCTCCTGCTTTTGAAATGCTTTTCTTAAAACCGGGACAAATTGTTGCATCACATCCCCTGGGAAGCTCATAATCGTCGCGCCCGCACTTCCAACCGCAACAATTAAAAATGGGGAAAGTCGCACCAAAAACCCAATATGAACCCCTTCAATGACAGCGCCTCCAAGCACCCCTGTCAAGCCCAAAAACAAACCTATAACTGTTGCAAGATCCACAATATCACCTCCCGAAGTTTTGAGATGTCTCAGTTTTCAATGCATCTGTTCGCATTTGACGAACAAAGGCGATAGATGAGATTTCATCTAAAAATTTTTGTTCTGCCTGTGTTTGTTCAATTGCCCAAGTCTGAAATTGTTGGGCCTCTAAATTTTCCATTAATTGACGCTCGCGTGACAAATTTAAAAGCACGCGCCGTTCTGCTTCTGTTTCTCGCATTAAACGAGCCTCCTCTTGACCATCCTGATATTCACGTCTTAAAAGGCCATTCCAATATTCAGCACTTAATTGTCGTTGAACAATGTCCGTCTCGTTTTTTTGGGCTTCAGAAAAATGCTGTTCGAATTCCAAACATTCGTTTTGGTGCAATGCCATTTTTTCCCGAAACAAAAAAAGTTGTATGTTTTTCTCGGCCAGCTTCATTTTTTGAATGTCTTCTTGTTGCTGTCGATAGTTTAGAATCGTTTGAAATTTAAATTTAAAATTACTCGCCACTTTTTAATTTCCTTTTACTTCAAGAACGCCTTCAGGCGATCTTGTGTTTCTTTCCAAGACGACACTTCACTTGGCGTTTGCTTCAAAAACAGTAAAACCGAATCAAGCCGCGCCAGTGCTTGATCAACGCGTGGATTCGACCCACGAACATAAGCCCCTATTGAAATTAAATCCTTTACGCTTTCATAGGTAGCAAGAATGGAGCGTATAGCCGTTGCTGCTTGCTGATGATCTTCCGATACAATATCCGTCATGACGCGAGAGACGCTATTTAAAACATCTACTGCAGGATATTGTCCCTGAGATGCAAGCGTACGACTTAAAACGATATGGCCATCTAAAATAGCCCGACATGCATCTGCAATTGGTTCATTCATGTCATCCGCTTCAACCAAAATCGTAAATAACCCGGTAATACTTCCGGTATGCGAAGTCGTACCGGCCCGCTCTAAAAGTTTAGGCAATAAAGCAAAAACGGAAGGTGTATATCCCTTGGTTGTTGGAGGTTCACCAATGGCTAAACCAACTTCTCTTTGAGCCATCGCAAATCGAGTAATGGAATCCATCATTAACATCACGCGTCGCCCTTGATCGCGGAAATATTCGGCCACAGCCATTGCAACTAAGGCCGCTTGAATTCGAATCAACGAAGGCTGGTCAGAAGTCGCCACTACTACTATACTTCGCTTTAATCCTTCCGGGCCCAAATCGCGTTCTAAAAAATCACGGACTTCCCTTCCACGTTCTCCTACCAAGGCAATAACATTAATATCCGCTTCTGAATTTTTGGCAACCATGCCAATTAGAGTACTTTTGCCCACGCCTGACCCCGCAAAAATTCCCAAGCGTTGTCCTTCACCTAACGTTAAAAGTGAGTCCACTACCCGTATTCCTGTCGCCACGGGTGTTAAAATGCGTCGTCGATTCATTGCCGGAGGAGGCATCCGGTGTATTGGATAAAATTCGTTTAGACGTTGCAAGGGGCCTAGTCCATCTAGTGGATTTCCCAAGGCATCAATTACTCTACCCAATAGGTGATCGCCCACTGGTATTTTGAATGACCCATCACTCGGAATAACTTCACTTCCGGGTCCTAAACCCCGCATTTCACCTAACGGCATCAATAAAACTCGATTTTGTCGAAAGCCTACTACCTCTGCGGGAATAGGGTCTTCTGTTCCAGACCTCGTAATATAACAAGACTCTCCAATTGAAACGGAAGGACCAGTCGACTCAATCACGAGTCCAACGACTTGTTCGACTCGTCCATGCGGCCGTGTCCAACTCACCTGCTTGAGTCTATTTTTATAATCAGCTAAAGGTAATAAAACTTCATTCAACTTCGATCGCACTTAAACTCCTTAAAATAACTTACTCTTCCACTATTGAATCTTTAACTTGATCAACAATCGTTTTTAAGCGAGCATCAATAGAACCGGCTTCTGTTTCAAGCAAACAACCCCCACGTTCAATTCGGGTATCTGAAATGAGTTCAATGGCTTTGCCGCCAATTTTCATTTGAAGTTCTTTCTTCTTTTCATTTAATACTTCAATGTCAGCGGGATTCAAGTGAACGCGCAATAATGCTTGATTTTCCGCCTTACTTAAAGCTTCTTCGACAAAATGAATGACCACTTCATTGCGAGAAGCACCCTCAAATTTCAAACATTGATAAAGCGCCTCGCCCACTAATTCGGCTAGGATTGGTTTTAATTCTTCGAGATTTTTTTTCCGTTCTTTGATTGTTTCATTTAAGATTTTTTTCCAATTACTCAAAAGCTCTTTATACTCCAAAGCTGCTTCGGATTTGCCAGCCGTATAGCCTTCCGTCTGACCTTGAGTTTTTCCCTCTTGATATCCTTCATCGTGCGCAACGTTCTTGAGTAACTCAATTTCGTTTCGTGTTTGAGTTTTTAAATTTTCGACCCATTGTTCTGCTTCATGATGTGCTTGATCCATTAATTGCTGGGCCTGATTTTGTGCATTCAGTTCAATCGCTTTAGCCGATTCCCTTGCTTCATTTTCAATTTTTTCTTTAATGTGCTGTAATTTTTGTTCTTCCGTCTCTTGAACAGGCAGTTCCGCGGCTGGAATTGATAAATTGGCTTGTGAAGATTCGATTACCGCCGTAGCATTTTCTAACTGGTGCTCCCAAAAAAGCTGTATTTTTTTTTCCCAAATGGCATTATCGAGCACATAAGCATCTCCGGCCAATTCATAGTTTGACGAAGCCACAATGCGATGCGTATCTAATATTTCAGTACTCAAATCATTGCCTCCTCTTCACCGCCTCGCGAAACTACAATTTCACCCATTTCTTCTAGTTGACGAACCACATTGACAATTTTCTGTTGTGCTTCTTCAGAATGTTTCAGGCGGACCGGCCCCATTACATCCATATCTTCCATAATCATAGCACGTGCACGACTCGACATGTTTTTCAAAATATGGGATTTAACTTCTTCTTTAGCTCCTTTCAAAGCGAGCGATAAATCTTTCCCATCGACTTCTCGAAGAACTTGTTGAATCGTTCGATCATCCAAATTGATTAGATCATCAAAGACAAACATCAGACGTTTGACTTCTTCGGCCAATTCTGGATTGGTTTCTTCCAACTTTTCCATAATGGCTTTTTCCGTAGATCGGTCTGCACGATTGAGCACTTCGGCTAAAGCTCTGACACCACCCGCCGCCGTAAACTCCTGGGTAAAAACAGAAGAAATTCTTCTTTCTAATACACGCTCAATTTCCATTACAACATCGGGTGCCGCACGATCCAAAATAGCAATACGCGTTGCCACATCCACCTGCACTTCGGCTGGAAGCGCACCCAAAATAGTCGACGCATTATCTGGTGGAAGATGTGCCAATATCAGCGCAATTGTTTGAGGATGTTCAGACTGAATAAAATTCAAGAGTTGTTGCGGATCAGTACGTTTAATATAGTCAAACGGCGTCATTTGCAAGGAACCCTGAAGCCGATTAATAATTTCCATCGCTTTCACAGGTCCCAGCGCTTTTTCTAAAATTTCATGCGCGTATTCCACTCCACCTTGGGAAATATACTCTTGCGCCGCGGCAATATTCAGCACCTCCACCATAACCGCATCTTTTTCGTCAGGTGAAATCTTACGCAAATTAGCAATTTCAAGCGTAACTTGTTCAACAACATCTTCTTTTAGATGTTGATAAATACGCGATGCTAAATCCGGCCCCAATGTAATCAACAATGCCGCCGCTTTTTGCTGATTGGTCAACGGCGTTCGCTTAGAACCGCTAGTTGTAGCCATAAACTACTCCTCAGAAAGCCATTTCTTAATAATTTGAGCAATATTCTCAGGGTTTTTCTCTGCCATATTAAAGACTTCTTTTCTTAAACTCTCACGACGCTTCGCTTCCCGTGCCGCTTCCATACGAGCCAAATCATCTGCCGTCATTTCCGGAGTTAATAAGTCTTCCACCATTGGCATGGGAGCTTCAGGCTCTCCCAAATCCTCCGGAATCGGCATATATTCCTTCGTCTTTTTAGTTTTAAGTAACGATCGGAGGAAAAGCAAAAGCCCAACGCCGACTAAGAATAATAACGCAATTTTTCCCAAGGTGAAATAAAAAGCCTGCTGAGTTGCCATTTCTTGCTCCTTCATTGCCATCAAGGATCGAGTGTTATCAAAGGGCATATTTTCAACATCTACCTGATCGCCACGATTTAAATCTAGCCCTGCAGCAGCAATCACGGCGGCTTTAATTGCAGGAACCTGTTGCGGTTGAAGATCATCCACAAAAATTCCAACCGAAATCACTTTAGGAGTTCCTGGGGCACTTACCTCATGCCGAACAGTACGGTTAATTTCATAATTGGTAATGGTTTTTTCTTTTGAATATTGAGAATTCTGCCCCGTTAAGGCCGCTTGATATCCTGGTATGTTGGATTGCGTACCTGGAACGCCTCCAACAAAATTATTTGGGTACGGTCCATTTCCTAAATATTGTTCTTTTTCCACTTCTTGTGAACGAGGAATGCCCATCCCATCCACTACGGGTCGATATGTTTCTGAATCCGTTTCTTTTTTGCTAAAATTCAATTGTGCTGAAACCGACACCACAAATCGTTTATTGCCCAGCACGCGATCCAACATGCGGTTGATTTTATTTTGAAGCATGTCTTCATACTGTTGCTGAACTTCCATTTGCCGCAAACTAACAATGGCCTGTCGAGTTAAAATGGAATCACCGCCTCCAAGCATATCCGAGGAACCCTTGCCATTGAGTGCCAATTCTTCCCGGATAAAATTCGAAAGAATGTTTCCTTTATCATCTAAAACTGTTACATTTTCTGGTTTAAGTCCTTCTACACTCGCTGCCACCAAGTGTACAACACCCCGAACTTCTTCTCGTGTTAATTGGTAGCCATTTTTAAGATCAATAACCACTGCAGCCGTTGCAGGTTTTTCGTTTTCGGTAAACAATTGATGATGGGGAATGACAATATGAACTCGACTGCTTCTTACCTCTTTTAAGCTATTGATGGTTCGTTCCAACTCGCCTTGCAGCGCTCGCAAATAGTCAACTTTTTCAGTAAAATCCGTCATACCAAATTGCGTATGATCGAAAATTTCGAAACCTACTCCTCCACCTCGCGGAAGACCCATGCCGGCTAATGTTAGTCGTGTATTATACACTTGTGATGCCGGAACCAAGATCGTTGATCCATTGTTCGCTAATTGATAAGGAACATTTTCCTTTTTAAGTTCCGCCACGATATTTGAAGCATCACTCATGGAGAGCCGAGAATACAACACTTTATAGGTTGGATTTAATGAAAATAAAACAAAAATTAAAATAGCGATAAAAATAACCGAAGGAATAGTGACTAGAAGAATTCGTTCCATGCGGGTCAATTTAGCCCAAACATCCATAAATTGTTGTTTCAGCTGTTGGAAGAAGGTGTTCACTCGTTCCTCTTTATTAGATTGTTTATATCAATATTCGTATTCAATTATTTTTACTAACCTTAAATCTGCATCTGATCAATCTCATTGTATGCACTTAATAAATCATTCCGGATTTGAATAGCAAACTGCAAAGACATATTAGCTTCTTGAACACTTAAGACTACATCGTGAATATTCTTAGCTTGTCCGGTTGCCATTTCATCCATAGCATGCGAAGCCCCGACTTGGATTTGATTCAAATTCATAAGCGTCTTTTTTAAGAGATCCGAAAAATTAACCGGTGTTGCTGGAGCCGCGGTTTGTACTGTTTGCATGACCGATGGCAATGAACCGATTGGAGCAATTGGTCTAAAATTTGCTTGGATGGGTTGAATGGCAACAATTGGCGAGCCCATAAATTCACCTTTCAATTCTTAATAAAAACGTTTTTCTAAAATCAACCATTTCAGCGTTGAATTTTATTTTAAAATTTTATCTAAATATTTAAAGCTTTCAAATCAATTTCTTTGGTTGAATTTAAAACGGTTAAATTGGCTTCATACGCCCGCGTCGCTGATATTAAATCAACCATTTCATTCACTGTATTCACATTTGGATATGCCACATACCCCTGAGCATTCGCTTCTGGATTTCCGGGATCATAAACCATACGTGGCGGAGATGGATCTTTTACAATCTCTGTTACGCGCACACCTACTGGTAATCCCTGAGCCGTTTCGGTTGGAATCATGGGTGCAAATTTAGGAGCGGGATCAAATCGCGGCTCAAAGACAACCATGCGACGAATATAAGGACCCCCATTTCGAGTCTGGGTAGTATTCGCATTAGCAATATTATCGGAAATCACATCCATCCACAACCGATCGGCTGTTAATGCAGAACCACTAATTGCAAATGGGCCTAAAATGCCAGAGAACCCAGAAAAAGAACTCATGTTTACTGTCCTGTAATCGAATTAGTTAAAAGTGAAATATAATCGTTACTCAGTTGTGCTAGTGCTTCATACCGCAAAGTATTTTCAGAAAGTTCTGTCATTTGTGAATCCATATCAACATTATTGCCATCATTACGCCCAACGGTCTGCCAAACTGTTCGTACGGTTGGATGAAAATTATTTAACGACGTCGTTGCCGGCATCGGCAAATCCAATGGATTCGTTCTCCATAACAATGAAGGTTTAGACTCACCTAAAGCCATTTTTAATTGATGATCAAATGAAACTTCGGACCGTTTAAAATTGGGGGTTGCTGCATTGGCAATATTGTTCGCAATGACATTATGTTGTAAGTACAAAGCATCCAATGTTTTCTGCATCACTGATAGTGTGTTTGAAAATGAAATCGGATTAATATTATTGATCATAATTCTTGCAAGAAGCTCCCTAATCTTATTTGATCAACTAATCGTACCGCACTGTTACTCTGAACTTCATTGACTGTCATTATGACAAAGCTATAAATTCTGTCAAGAAATAACATCAAGAATAAGCAATTAATTATACTCATTCGAAAGTTCAGCCCAATTGCTCAATCACCCCAAAAACGATTGCGGTAAGAGTACCACACTTACTGCAGATTGAATATTATAATTTATCCAACTCTAAATTGGAAACTGAAAATTATCTTTCATTCATTTTTAAAAATTTAAAAACTTGAAATTTAAATCTGTTTGCATTTCTAAAATTAAATGACTTTCAAACATGTTTAACGTTTTATCATCCAATTATTACATTGCAACTGAATTTCGACAATACTCTCTAAAATATTATGCATCGATAATTCATGATCTCTTAATGATCTATGTGCGAGATCAACTTAAGCCTTTAAATCCAATCCCTCTTTAAAAATTAAAGCCGACCTTGCCGGCGCATCAACGCGCGCATTCTTTTTCGATGCTTTTTGCGTTTATGTGTTTTAATTTTAATACGGTGACGTTTTCGGCCACAAGGCATGCCGTCCCCTCCTTGTTAAATTGTTAATTCATTTGATGCATATTTTGTTTTTATACAAAGACATGATTCTAGAATTAAATCCCATGAGATTCAAACAAAATATTAACTTTTTCTTATTGTTAAATTTCAAATTATTCAATACTCATACACTTCGCCGTCCCAGTTGCTACCAAAATTCCATTTTTTAAACAGGCCTGGGAAGCTGAAAAATAAACATTTTTTTTAATATCGACTTTCCAAGCCGATAAAAAAATGGTTTGATTGACCGGACAGGGTGATTTCAATCGAATTTGATACTCGACACTCACAACCCGAATGCCTTTTAACCAATAAAGATTCACCATCATTTCATCTAACACTGTTCCCAGCATGCCGCCATGAACAACGTTGGCAAATCCTTGAAACTCTTTCGGGATGATTACTTCCGAGCAAAGTTTTTCATCTTCATACCGAAATTTCATCTGAAACCCTAAATGATTTTTCTCTCCACAACAAATACAGTAACGATCATCCTGAAACAAAGATTGATGGTCTTTATCCATTCATCACCTTCACAAAGTCAATTTCAAGTTTTGACCCTTTGCCTTCAATGAGGCTCGATAGGGGGGATAACAAATACCTGTTTCTAAAATAATAGCCGTAATTAATGTTCCTGGCGTTACATCAAACGCTGGATTATATGCGGGGTAATTTTCACAAGTAACCGCTCGACCTTGTGGGCAAATTACTTCTTTAGAATTACGCAGTTCAATTTGTATTTCCGAACCTTGTTTTTTTTGAAAATCCAATGTGGTTCGAGGTGCAGAAACATAAAAAGGGATCTGATGCATTCGCGCTAAAACAGCCAAACTATATGTGCCAATTTTATTCGCCGTATCGCCATTCGCAACAATACGATCCGCCCCTACAATAATTGCTTCCACGCGTTTTTGTTTCATCAATGAAGCGGCTACATTATCCGTAATAATGTGAAAGTCAATTTTGTTTTTAGCCAATTCATATGCCGTTAATCGGGATCCTTGAAAATATGGTCGCGTTTCACATGCCCAAACATGAATCTGTTTGTTTTTTTGAGCAGCCCGTTTAATCGCCGCCAAGGCCGTTCCCTCGCCGCCGGTGGCTAATGAGCCTGTATTACAATACGTCAAAATTTCTTTTTTTCCTTGCAAAAGCTGAGCACCCCAATGTCCTAATTGACTACACAAACTTTCATCGTGTCGATGAATTCGGACCGCCAACTCTTCAAGTTTCTTTTTTTGCTCCGCTAGCGAAAGATGACCGTTATTGATCAATTCGTTTTCCATTTGATTTAAAGCATAAAACAAATTGACCGCCGTTGGACGGGTCCGGGCTAATCGGTGAATGGATTTTAAAACCAAGTCCTTAAATTTAACTACGTCAGATACTTGAAGCGCTTGTAATGCTACACCATATGCAGCTGTAATTCCAATCGCTGGCGCCCCGCGAACCGACATTTGCTCAATGGCCTGAGCAACTTCCTCATATGTGCGGCAAATTCTCCAATGTTCCACCAAGGGTAACTTCCTTTGTTCCAAAACATCCAATTGATGGCGTTTCCATCGCAGAGGATTCACATTCGAAATCCGTTCAGCATTTTTTTTCATATTTGATCCTCTAATTTCAAAATAACTTCTTTCATGAGAATCGTAAGCTTCGGTTCCGCTTTTTTAGCGGCTTCAATAATTTTTTGAATATCGGCTGGTTCTAATGTATCTGGAACGCAACGATCTGTAACAACCGAGATGCCTAAAACCTTTAGTCCCAAATGTACTGCCGCAATGACCTCCGGCACTGTGGACATCCCTACCGCATCTGCCAAGGTTGATAACCATCGGTATTCTGCCCGTGTTTCAAGACTCGGCCCCAAAACCCCAACATAAACACCTTTTTTGAGTGGAATATGTTTCTCCCAAGCAATTTTTTCAACTAATTGAATCAATTCCTGAGAATAAGGTTCAATCATGTCGGGCCATCGGATCCCAAATTGATCCTCGTTTTTTCCAATCAACGGATTGTCGCCCATTAAGTTGACATGATCCTCAATAACCATTAAATCACCCGGATAAAAAGACCGATTCATACCTCCACAGGCGTTTGAAATCAATAAATATTGAATTCCCAGGAATTTCATCACACGAACTGGAAATACCACTTGCTGCATCGTATATCCTTCATATCGATGAAATCGCCCTTTCATCGCGACCACAGGCGTTTGGCCCATTTTCCCAAAAACCAATTCTCCAGCATGGGTTTCGACGGTCGACAGCGGGAAATGGGGTATCGCTCCATATGGTATGATTTTCGGTGATTGAATTTCTTCTGCCAAATTTCCCAATCCCGTCCCTAAAATAATTCCAACCTTTGGCTTCTCGTGAATCGTTTTTTGAATCACTTGAACTGCATTTTGAACCCAATTCATCATCTCATCCATATAGATCCGCCCTTCTTAAATCCAAATTTTTAATTGGCTGCATATCAAATTGAAAAACCCCAAACAATCATCCAAGGAATTCCGTCGATGGCCAATACCCCAAACATCAACGCGAGCACCAACAAAGTCCAATTATACTTGCCCAAACTCACGATCCCCATTTTCTCCATCCATTTCAAAAAAGGAGTGGTCATTTTAAAAACAATGCGATGAATCGAATAAAAATGAGGACCCGGGATCCAATCGACTAAAAATCCAACCAAGCAAATGATGGACCCCAATCCGGTAATCATTTCTAATAAATATGCTATTGCACGAATCCATGCGCCCATTGTTGTAGTCCTTAATTAGATATAAATTGCATCAGGGTTTGCTTTCTTTTTCCAACTCTTTGCCTCGTTGTGTCGCGGCTGCAATCGCTTGCGCAACCATGCATTTGAGCTGACTTTGCTCGAATTGCAATAAGCCTGCCGCTGTGGTCCCATTTGGTGAGGTAACCTGCGTTCTCAACTCTTCGGGATCTCGTTTCGTCTGTAATAACAGCTGTGCTGAGCCCAACATCGTTTGAGTCGCTAAAAGCAAGGCCGTGGACTTCGAAAGCCCTTGTTGGATGCCAGCCTCAACCAACGCTTCAATCCAATAAAACATATAACCTGGTCCACTACCCGACAAAGCCGTAATGGCATTCATCTGCGATTCCGGGACCTGAATTGTTTGTCCCACCGTGGAAAAAAGTTTTTGAATCCACTGCAGGTCAAGACGTGTTGCATACTTCCCTTTAGTTAAAGCTGTCATTCCATAACCCACTAAAGCTGGAGTATTGGGCATCACCCTCACTACCCGGATACGCTTTTGCAGCAATGTTTCTACTCGAGAGGTCGATATTCCCGCCACAATCGTTACAATAAGCGTTCGCGTCGAAATCCGATGGTGGTATTGGTCTAAAAGATTTTTAAATTGTTGAGGTTTGACCGCCATTAAAACCATATCGGCTTTTTCTAAAAACAAACCGGGTGTTTGAGCAGTTGAAACTCGGCATTCTTTTTTTAATTGACGAAGTTTTTGATGATCCAAATCAATGGCATATATTTCATTGGGAGCGAACGCCTGATGACGAATCCAAGCTCGAATTAAAGTTCCGCCCATTGCTCCCGATCCAAAAACAACAATTGTTTTTTTCATAATCATCCTCAAGTGAATCCGATTAAATATCAAAAAATATCAAATTTTAGGGCGCATTCCAAACAAAGCAGTTCCAACACGTATTATGGTTGCCCCCTCTTCAATTGCAACTTCATAGTCATGGCTCATCCCCATTGATAATTCAGTTAAATCTTGCATCTCCGGCCGCGAGTCTAAAACGTGTTTTGCTTGGTTCAATATTTCATGCAAGTTTCGAAAACATGCTCTCGTGGACTCCGCGTGACGCAAATAGGGTCCAATCGTCATTAATCCGCGAAGATGGATTTGCGGTAAGGTCATGATCTTTTCAATGGTCGCAATGACCTGATTTAAAGGCACCCCTGCTTTGGTATCTTCCTCCGACGTATTTACTTCTAACAAAATATCCTGCCGATGTGTTAATCGGTCAGAAAATTTTGATGCAACTTCAAATGAATCAACTGAATGAATTAAACTAAATCCGTGCTCCAATTTATTGATTTTATTGGATTGAATGCGACCGATAAAATGCCATTGAATATTTGAGGGTAGCAATGGCATCTTGCCCAGAACTTCCTGAACACGATTCTCTCCAAAATCAGTAATCCCGGCGGCCACCGCTTGTTGAATCGATTCGACAGGAACATTTTTACTCACTGCCACCAGCCGAACAGTCTGATTTTGCCTACGGGACTTATCCAGCGCAGTTTTCATTCGAGTTTTAATCACTTGCAATTGATCTATGATCGGCATTGGCTTAAGTCCATCCAAACAATCAAACTAGACTCGCATTATGATTTTTTAATTTTTTTATTCCCTGAAGACAACAGGGTCCATTCTAATAAAATAGGGCTCGCTACAAAAACCGAGGAATATGTTCCGACAATAACGCCTAAAATCAAGGTTAACGCAAAACTATGCAATGTATCACCACCAATAAAATAAAGCGGTACTAAAGCTAAAAATGTAGCACCACTGGTATTAATCGTTCGATTTAATGTTTCATTAACACTGCGATTTATAATTGAAGCATACCCTTCTTGGGACAAATATTTGAGATTTTCCCGGATACGGTCAAAAACAACGACGGTATCATTTAAAGAGTATCCTGCTAATGTTAAAAGTGCGGTGACTTGAAGCAAATCAAACTGGTGCCCTGTTAAAATTACAATTCCCAAGACTACAAAAACATCATGGAGGGTTGTTACCAGCGCGGAAATACCAAATTTAAAATCAAATCGAATGGCAATGTAAATAAGAATCCCAAACATAGCAATGATAAAAGCCTTTATTGCATCCGACCTTAATCGCCGAGAAACCGCCGGCCCCACTTCTGCACTATTTTGCAGTGCAAAATTGGCGTGCGGGAATTTTGATTTTAATTGACTTAGAATCGTATCTGAAACACTTCCAATCCGGTGATTAATTTTTTGCTTAATGCGGATAATTAATTCATACCCTTTCCAATCAACATTTTGAACTTGCTGAATAATTGCATCTTTAAACCCAGACCGATCAATAATTTTGCGCACTTGAGAAATATCCACCGATTGGCTATATGAGAGTTGAAGCAAGACGCCGCCCCCAAATTCCGTTCCCAAATTCGCTTTTCCTTGGATAATTAAGACCGACGCATAAATACCTGCTAAAAAAGCCAGACCCGAAAGCATTAAAAAAATTCTTCGGAATTTCATAAAATCAAATTTAGGTGTCTTAAACCATTGAATCATAACATCCGTTCCCCTTAAAACTCGTTAAATACTCAACGTTTGATAGTGTTTCCGAGCATCAAAAATTACTTTGGTTACAACCACTGCTGTAAATAAACTCAAGGCCACGCCCAAACTCAATGTCACAGCAAACCCTTTGATGGGGCCTGTTCCAAATTGGAAAAGAACCGCTGCTGAAATCAAAGTGGTGACGTGCGTATC
>DAHXKG010000007.1 GCA_027366525.1 candidate division FCPU426 bacterium | reverse complement strand
TGCATGCTCTGTCAAAGAAATGTTGTTCCAACTAAAAAGTTTAATTGGCTGGTTTTTATTTTTCTGTGTGGCATTTTTTACCTACCGTTTTATTTCATGCAAAAAGAAAGGTGTCCGATTTGCCAAGGAAGTCAGTTTGGGCCCGCTAAAGCCGAACAAATTAAATAAAGTAGAAGGAATAAAAAATTAAAGTTTTTAAAGCAGTAAATCGTATGGCAAAAAGAAAAAAGCCTCCGCCCAATAGCCCAAAAAGTTGTGGAGGAGGAGCTTTCTATTGTTACCTGGGTGACATCATTGTTTCTGAAATCAATGCGTGTGGTTTACCAATCGCCGTTTCCTATGACACCAATACTTGTTGCACGGATGGCTTTTGGACTCCTTATGGAAGTACACCAAGTGTTACTTGCGGTGGCGGCCCCATTGTCTTTAACCAAAATGGAAGCTTTCCTTGCACGATTGAAAGTGGAGGAACGGATCCGGGATGGTTTGTCACTAATTTCCAAGGGAATTCCTTTAAAGCTGTAGTGCCCGAATCCACATCTGGGTCGGTTACCCTTTTGAATTATTCTTATTAATAATAAATGGAGACATCATGAAACAACTCATTATTTGCATGGGATTCATACTTTTAAGCGGTTTCGGATGTAAAGGCCCGGCCGGAATGACCGGCTCAACAGGTCCCACCGGACCGTCCGGTCCGACCGGATACGATTATCAGATGACTTTTGAAAATGGAGTTTATCCGGATTCGGCATATTCCGGAGTAGATGTCCACTGGATTAACAGTGCCGCCCAGACCGTTGTAGAAGGAACCGGGGCGATCGAGGTGGGAACCAGTTCAAGTATTTCCAATGTCCAACTGGGATTGGTTCGGGTGAGTTTGGCACCCCTTCCAGCTAATGCAACTATTCTTTCGGCTCAACTGCAATTGACGACGGAAACCGGATCGACGCTTTCAAATGGCACCTATGTATTAGGTGTGTACCAGTTTCTTGCTATCGGAGATTCACAATGGGATGATTATGCAACATGGTTATCTCCTCAACTGGGTGGAGGTTGGCTAGCTGGATCTGGCACTGCGCCCATTTCGTTTGGTTACAACTATGCCAGCACGCCTCTTGATTCCGTGACCGTCACGGCTAGTCAGATTAACGGGAATCAGGTAGCCTTGGCCTGGAACATTCCGGTTTCCATCGCATCACCTTGGATGACTGAAACAACTAGCCCGTCCAACTTCAATTATGGTCTGCTTCTTTCCACGGTTCCAGAAACAGGTAGTGGAAGCGGCACTATTCCTTTTTGGGATAATACTGGAAGCGCATTGGTCAAGCCACAGATAGTCGTGGATTACACAATCCCTTAACTCATGAACAAACTTAACCAATCGAACTGAAGGATTGAATTTACATGATGAAATTCATTTGGAATTTTATAGTCATCGTCTCATTCTTTTTTTGTTTATCTGGGACTTCCATGGCTCAAGTGGTTTCCTCTTCACTGCCCGTCACCACGGTTGCTCTCGTTCCGACCACACCAGTGAATTCCATTTCCTCATCAGAAACGGAATGGGGTTTTCAGCCCATGGGAAAATGATTACTTTCGTTTCGGTCAACTCCTATTATCAGACCAATTCATCTGGATCCATACTTGCTTCGTTCGTGGATATGGATTTTAAACGGACATTTGATCAATATCCCGTGGGTGCGGAAGCCATCGTTCGTCTGGAAAAAGATTTTAGTAATTCCGATTCGGTCGAACTACTCCAGCTTCGAACAGCTAAACTGTCTCTTTCGGAACCCTTTTTGACCGTGACCGTCGGTCGAATGGATTTAGGACACGATCTTTCACCCACTGAATATTTTGGGAATTATCTGACCATGGGATTGCATCGACTGGATGGAATTGACGTCACTATTCCCATCAAGTTTTCGCTGGCATTACAAACCCTTCAAGCATTGAAAACTCCACCGACTGCGTTTAGCTTTTTCTATTTTCCCAGTCTTCTTTCCAATACCACAGCCTCGTATGATGAAACTCAATCGTTGTTCATCGAACAATTTCGGGTAATGTCTAGCCTAGAAAAAATTCCCTTTTCGCTTCAATTGAACGTTTCTCAAAGTCCTTCGCGTTATTTGCTGGACTCCACTTTAAACCGTGGCTGGGCTTATTCGGTTGGGTTTTCGGTCACTCCCGCTTCACTTATGAGTATTTATGGAGAATATGGAACTCAAAATGCTAGTCAATCCGGAACCTCGGCGCTGACTGTTGGGCTGAAAGGGGAGGATCTTTTTGCATTGGGACCGGTTCTTTTTGAATCGGCGGATATTGAAGTCCAACGTCCGATGTCGACCTCGTTGGACAATCCATTTACAGGTGGGAACGCCCTTAATCCATCGTTGGCTTCTCTCCATCAGGAAACTTTTTTTGCACGTCTTCAAGCTAGGATCGAAGCCATCTTTATGAATTTTTATGTGACCGATTATGTCGGCGATTATACTTTTGCTCGGATTAATTCGTTGAATACGGCCCTGCCACCTGGAGTGATCTTGGGCGGCGGAAATGAAGTTCTGTAACTGGGCCTGCCACTGTTAGCCTGACTTTCTCAACTGGACCTTTAAAATAATTATTTTCGCTCTGGAAATTGAATAAACCCCTGAGATTTTGAGGTGGGAATCCTTCCAATGGGCTGTGGTGAAGACCAACCCTCTTATGGGAATTGGGGGGATATGGCATAAGGTTGGTCATGTTCCTGAGAACCATCGAACGACAGAAAAATGGCAAGATGCACCGCTACTGGAGCGTTGTAGAAAATCGGCGCGTCGGTGGTAAGCGCATTGTTCAGAAGATGGCATCTTCACCGGGTGTGGTTTGACCAAAGTGCCATGGCTGATTTGTTGGGAGAAGATTTCAAGTTGGTAGAGAAGAACCGACTTTATCGCTGTCTGGATTTACTGGTCGAGCACAAAAAAGACTTGTTTTCCCATTTGTGGAAGAGGTGGCAAACCTTGTTTGCCGCCAAGTACGAGATATTGTTCTATGATCTGACAAGTACTTATTTCGAGAGTAATCCTCCTTTGGGGGAGAAGGATAAACGCAAATATGGCTATAGCCGAGACAAACGTCCAGACTGTGTCCAAGTGGTCATTGCCTTGATTGTCACTCCAGAAGGGTCCCCCCTGAGCTATGGGTTCTGGCAGGAAACACCTCAGAAAAGACCCAATTGAAAGGATTCTTGAAGAAAATAGAAGATCAATATGGGAAAGCCTCCCGGATTTGGATGATGGACCGTGGGATTCCAACAGAGGAAATCCTGGAAGAGATGCGCCAAAGTGATCCACCGGTGTTGTACGGCACTCCCAAAGGCCGGCTCAGCCGGATGAAAGGGCGTTTAGCAGAGATTCCCTGGAAAGAGGTCCGGCCCAAGGTGAGAGTCAAACTGATGCCAGAAGCAGGAGAATTATGACTATTGGCCCAAAATGAGGATCGAGTAGGAAAAGAGCGCTCGATGAGAAAACGCCAGCTCAAGATTCTCTGGAAGAGGCTCCATGAAATCCAGAAGATGGCCTTGCCGAAGGATGAAGTGATCTTGAAGCTCGGAGGAGCCAAGCAAAAGAGCCCTTCCGCTTGGAGATTGTTGGAAATAGTTCTCCCGACCGACAAAGAACCCTTCCGTTTTTCATTAAATAAGGAAAAACTCTGGAAAGTGCGTCAAAGAGAAGGACGATATCTACTACGGACCAATTTATCCTCGAAAAAACCAGACAAACTCTGGGAGATCTATATCCAACTGGTGAGAGTGGAAGAATCTTTTCGAAACCTCAAGGGAGATCTTGCGATCAGGCCGATTTACCATCAATTGGAATCACGGATTAAAGCCCCTATTTTCATATCGTTCTTGGCTTATGGTCTGCATGGAACCCTGGGGATGCAATTGAAAGCCAAAGCACCAGGACTGACACCCCGATCGGTTTTGGAACAAATGAAAGAGATGCAAATGCTGAATATCCAAGTTCCAACAACAGATGGCCGATGGCTACAAATGGCGCGTTATACCCAACCATATAAGATTCAGACTCTATTGCTATCCCAATTGGGGTTACAGTTACCGGTGCAAGCGCCACCTAAAATTACGGCGACGCCTATGGGCTAAAAGGCTGTGGTCTGTCGTGAAGATATTTTTATTTTTTCCCTGAAAAACAGAGCTGTTTGACCTTTTTTACCCTCCAGTTGAGAAAGTTCGGCTAGAAAGAATGGATGCAAATTTCTTTAAATCATTGAAATATAATTTAGTAATTAGAAAAGTTTTTGAGGAATTGAAAATCGAATGATTAATCCACCACTTGGGCGTGCTGCGGCCGTAATGATTCCACCGTGACTTTGAATAATTGCTTTGCAAATAGAAAGACCTAATCCGTAATCGGTTGTAGAAGTTGCAGTTTTAGGATGATAAAATTTATCAAATAAATGGGGCAAATCATTTTCGGAAAATTCTGTGCTTTGGTCGGCTACTTGAACAACGAGTTGATTGTCTTCCATTTGTGCAGTAATTTCAATAGAAGTTTTAGGAGGAGTATATTTTAAGGCATGATCTAAGAGATGAATAAGTGCTTGTTCCATTAAAAAATGATCCATGGGAATCAATGGAAGGTCAGAAGGTATTTGCGGAATGATGGTATGGTTTTGAAATTTAGCTTGAGCATGAGCAATGGCCGATCCAATGACTTTACTTGGAGAAAAAGGCTCTTTTTTAAGTTGTGTTACACCAGATTCAATTTGTGCCATTTCCTTTAAATAGTGAACTAAGCGACGCATACGCTCGGATTCCTGTTGGATTGTTCCTAAAGAATGAATTTGTTGAGGTGAAAGGGTTGAGGATTCAGGATCTGATAAGGAGCGAGAAGCTTCTACAATAGTACCGAGTGGTGAAAGCAAAGCATTGGCTAAAGAATGTACAATTGAGGCCCATAATTGTTCACTTTGAACTTGTATTTTGGTTTGTTGTTGTTGTTCAGCTAACTGACTACTGGCAATGGCTTGAGCTGCTTGATGAGCAAAAGCTTCCAAGAGGTGCAATTGTTCAGGAATTAAAAGTTTTTCTGGATGAGAAGGTTTAACGCCAAGCGCGCCTACAGGAGATCCCGAAGATAAGAGAGGAACATAGATAGCTTCAGCACCAGGAAGTGTGTCAGTCCCTAATCCTGCAATTTGTCCTAAATCATATGCCCAGTGAGCCACGCCCCATTCTTTAGGTGTTAAATTAAAATTTTTTAATTCACCATAGCGAACTTGCAAATGGCCATAGGCATCTGGAAGCAGAGCAATAACAGAACTTTCAAAAATCTCAGAAATATGTTTGACAGCAATTTTGATAAGTTCCATGGTGCCGTATGTAGAAGCAAGTTCTCGAGAGAGAGAATAAAGGGCGGCAGTACGATTTTCTCGTAATCGAGAAAGGCGGGCTTGTTCTCGATTGCGTACCGTTAAATTGCTAATGGAAAGGCCAACTAAGAGCATCACAAAAAAAGTGAATAAATACTGCGTTTCACCAATCGCAAATGAGAAACGAGGAAATACAAAGCAATAGCTAAAAATGGCGACACTTAGAAACGAAGCTAATATTGAAGGCCCCAGTCGTTGTCGATGAGAAAGAACGAGAATTCCAAACAGATATATCATGATTAAGGTAGCAGGATATGCATGGGGATGAAGAATCCAAGCAATGCCGGTGCAAAGTGCTACCGTAAAAATAGCCCACTTATAACCTTGCCAGTCGAATTTTTTAGTGGAAGTCGCAAATCGAGTTTGGCGTTTTTCGAAAGGATGGGCAGTTTCTCCTTGGGTTGCATAGATATCGATTTCACCGCTTAATCGTAAGAGCTGATCGACGGGAGATATTTTCCAAAAATTTCTCCAAGAGTATTTAGGAGGTTTTCCAATAAAAATTTTTGTGACATTACGTTCTCGAGCAAAATGAAGAACTTCGTCTGCAAAATTTTCACCGGTTAACGTAGTGACTTCAGCTCCTAGTTGCTCAGCTAGACGTAGATGTTGGATTGCCTGTTCGCGTGCAGATTTGGGTAGTTTGGTTTGTGAGGAGGTTTCCATATAAAGCGCAATCCATTTGGCTTGTAAGGATTTGGCCATACGATGGGCTACACGAACCAGATTGGCCGAAGAAGGATTCGGTGAGACGCAAACTAAAATTCGATCAGCAGTTGCCCAAGTTTGAGTGACGGCCAATTGACGACGATAGTCCTCCACATCAGCATTGACACGGTTGGCAATGGTTCGAAGTGCAATTTCTCTTAAGGCGGTCAGGGTGCTTTTTTTGAAAAAATTTTGAGTTGCTCTTTGAATAGTTTCCGGAAAATAAACTTTTCCATCTTGTAGACGTTTCAATAAATCATCGGGGGGAATATCGACAAGTTCCACATCATCAGCTTTCTCTAAAACTTTATCTGGCAGGGTTTCTCGTACAATAATGCCGCTGATTTGTGCCACAATGTCATTGAGGCTCTCCAAATGCTGGACATTCAAAGTGGTATAAATATTGACGCCGAGGTTTAAAAGTTCTTCAACATCTTGCCAACGTTTGAGATGGCGGGATCCTTCGACATTGGTGTGGGCTAGTTCATCGACCAATAAGAGTCCAGGTTTCCGTTTGAGAGCTCCATCAATATCAAATTCTTTCAATTGAATCCCATGATATTCCATTTCGTGTGGCGGCAGGAGTTCAAGTCCTTCCAAAAGTGCCGCAGTTTCCTTTCGGCCATGTGTTTCAATAAGACCAACGACGACATCCACACCTTCGGCTTTTCGATCCCGCGCGGCTTCTAACATGGTGTAAGTTTTACCTACGCCGGGAGAGGATCCAAAAAAAATTTTTAATTTTCCCTGTTTTTCACGAGCTGCTTCCATTTGAACTTGGAGCAGGAGTTTGTCTGGATTGGGTCTTGAGTCATTAGCCATGGAAAGCAATTCCTTTGAAATTGATTCGAGTTAAATTGATTAATTGGATAAGCTTGATTTTATGAATCCAATCGGGTCTTCGCAATGAAAATTTGAACAAACTGGATATAATGAATCTTAATCGATAATCTAAAAAGTTTAAAGAATCTTGGTAAAAAAGGGCCATTTGATTTTTGTGTTTGTCCGTCCTATAATGTTTTTTTAAATCAAGGTAAGAAGTTCGGCCGTTTGAAGGGAGTCGCAATATGGATTTATGGAATTTGATTTTATGGCTCGTTTTAATGGGGGCTTCGATGGGAATGATTGAGGTGCTTGACCGACTGATGACGGAGGAACAATGAATTTTATTTATTTCATTAGTGGGATAGTTTCAGTGGGATTATTAGTTTATTTGATTTTGGCCTTATTCAAGCCAGAATGGTTTTAGAGCTAGTGGATGCTCAAAATTCAATTGACAATTAAAAATAGCCAGCTAGAGTAAATATCTATATATAAAGCCAAGTTGCTTTTGAAAAGCAAGCAGGGGACCCAGTTTTGGGGCGAATTTTCTAGGTGATGCTAGAAAAGGATGACCTTTCGCATCAAGCCCGTCAGCTAACCTTGTAGGCTTCGGAGGGCCCTCCATATTTTAGTAGGCCCAAAAAAGTCATATAAATTTTAAATCTTTTAAAATTTGAGATATTTCTCAACCCAAGAAATAATTAATGATTCATTTAATTAAGAAGGATTGGGCCATGGAAAAAAGGAAGTGAGTTTATGACGACCAATCAGTGGATTCAGCTCATCGTTTGTTTAGGTGTATTGGTGGCGTTAGCGATACCACTGGGACTGTATATAGCCAAGGTATTTAATGGCACTTCGTTTTGGGGTGAAAAGTGGCTAGGGTGGTTGGAACGCTTTTTCTATCGACTAGGTGGAATCAATCCTCAGGAAGAAATGGATTGGAAAACATATGCCTTAGCGATGGTGCTTTTTTCCTTCATTGGAGGAATACTCCTTTATCTTCAAATGCGGCTTCAAGCGTTTTTGCCCTTGAATCCAGATCATCAACTCGCAGTACCACGAGCGGTATCGTTTAATACAATGGTAAGTTTTGTGACCAATACGAACTTTCAATTCTATAGTGGAGAAACGACGTTAAGTTATTTATCGCAGATGGCTTTAACGGTTCAAAATTTCATTTCACCAGCAGTTGGAATAGCAATCTTAATGGCTTTAATTCGTGGATTTGTTCGAAAAGAATCCAAACATTTGGGGAATTTTTGGGTGGATGTTATTCGTAGTCTCGTTTATATTTTGCTTCCTTTATCAGTCATTTTTTCTGGTATTTTAATTTGGCAAGGATGTCCTCAGACATTTCGAGGATCTCAAAAGGTACAGCTAGTAAGTCCGCTGATCTATAACCAACCAGTGACGGTGCAAGGCCGAAATACCACACAGCCCATGACAATAATCCATCAGTCGATTGCACTGGGGCCGGTGGCATCCCAAGAAGCTATTAAAATGCTGGGGACTAATGGGGGCGGTTATTTCAATACGAATTCAGCACATCCATTTGAGAATCCAACTCCGCTGACGGATCTCCTGGAATTATTAGCAATCCTGATTATTCCAGTCGCACTATGTTTTACATTCGGTTCTCTTGTGAATGATATGCGGCAAGGATGGACTGTTTTTGCGGCTATGTTTATTTTATTGGTGCCAATGATTTATTGTTGTATTCATTTTGAGCAGGTTGGAAACCCATTGTTGAACCGGATTGTGACGGGAAGTACAAAACAGAATCCAGAAGGCAATATGGTTGGGAAAGAAGTGCGATTTGGGGTGACCGATTCATCCCTATGGGCATCCTTTACGACGGCATCTTCAAATGGATCCGTCAATGCCATGCTGGATTCATTCACCCCCATGGGAGGGCTAGTTCCCATGTGGCTCATGATGTTAGGAGAAGTATCGTTTGGGGGAATTGGGAGTGGACTTTATGGCATGATCGTGTTCATCATTTTAACTGTTTTTATTGCTGGATTGATGGTTGGACGAACTCCGGAATATTTAGGAAAAAAAATTCAAGCTTTTGAAATGAAAATGACCTCGATTGTTATTTTAATTCCACCTCTTTTAGTTTTAATGACTACGGCAATATCCGTGATCTGCGGGGGGCAAGGCGTTCTTAATCCTGGCGCCCATGGGTTTTCGGAAATTCTTTACGCTTTTACGTCCATGACCAACAACAATGGGAGTGCGTTTGCAGGACTTTCTGGAACCACGCTTTACAATCTCATGGGAGGGATAGCCATGTGGATGGGTCGGTTTGGAATAGCGATTCCCGTACTAGCCATGGCTGGAAGTTTGGTTCAGAAAAAAAATATTCCAGAAAGTACGGGAACGTTGCCGACGCATACACCGCTATTTGTTTTCATATTAGTTGCTATTGTTATTATTGTAGGAGCATTGGCTTTTATTCCAGCATTGGCTTTGGGTCCGATTGTGGAACAATTAAAAATGATAGCCATGACGATGCATTAATTCGGATTGAATCTTTTTAAAAAACAAAGGGAATATCAGTATGGAACAAGGCAAACCTAGGAAATTATTTGATCAACAAATCGCTCGGAAAGCGATGGTGGAGTCATTCCGAAAATTGACGCCGGCCCATATGGTTCGAAATCCAGTGATGTTTACGGTTTATATTGGAAGTCTTTTAACGACGGGGCTGGGCTTGCACGCTTTATTGAGTCATGGACCAACTTCAGCGGGCTTCATTTTTGCCATTGCTCTATGGCTATGGTTTACGGTCATTTTTTCTAATTTTGCAGAAGCGATGGCCGAAGGTCGCGGGAAAGCCCAAGCCGATACGCTTCGTAAAAATCGCCAAGAAGTCAAAGCACATCAATTAGAACGTCCAGAAAAAAATGCCAAAATGCGAGAAATTTTATCAGGCGATTTGAGAAAAGGGGATTGGGTGTTGGTGGAAACGGATGAACTCATTCCGGCCGATGGCGAGGCAGTGGTGGGTGTCGCAATGGTGGATGAAAGTGCAATTACGGGTGAATCTGCACCGGTGGTACGAGAATCTGGCGGAGATCGAAGTGCGGTAACTGGAGGAACACGGGTCATTTCCGATTGGTTAATTGTGCGGATTTCATCCAATCCAGGTGAATCATTTTTAGATCACATGATTTCCATGGTGGAAGGGGCTAAACGGCAAAAAACACCGAATGAAATTGCTTTAAATATTTTGCTGGCAGCATTAACGATTGTCTTTTTGATTGTTTGCGCAACATTACTTCCATTTTCCATTTATAGCGTGACGATGGCTGGTGCCGGGCATCCCATTGCAATAACGGTATTAGTAGCTCTTTTTGTGTGTTTAGCACCAACCACGATTGGGGGACTTTTATCAGCTATTGGAATTGCTGGAATGGATCGTATGATTCAAGCCAATGTGGTGGCCATGTCTGGCCGAGCGGTTGAAGCGGCTGGAGATGTGGATATGTTGTTATTAGATAAAACGGGAACCATTACATTAGGCAATCGACAGGCCTCGGAATTTATTCCTGCGGAAGGAGTAAAAATTCAAGAATTAGCAGAAGCGGCTCAACTGTCTTCGTTATCGGACGAAACACCGGAAGGTCGAAGTATTGTTGTATTAGCCAAGGAGAAATATGACCTTCGAGGGCATGAAATTCATGAATTAGAAGCCACGTTTGTGCCATTTACTGCTCAGACTCGGATGAGTGGGGTGGATATTGGCAGTCGAAAAATTCGGAAAGGCGCTACTGATGCGATTGAGTCTTATATTCAATCACAGGGAGGAAATTTTCCCAAAGATGTTCAGCAAGGTGTAGAAGCGGTTGCCCGGATGGGAGGAACCCCATTAGTGGTGGCCGATGGTCTGCGCGTCTTGGGCATTATTCATTTAAAAGATATTGTTAAGGGTGGCATTCAGGAACGATTTGCCGAATTGCGTCGGATGGGTATTAAAACAGTTATGATTACGGGAGATAATCCTTTGACTGCGGCTGCCATTGCAGCAGAAGCGGGCGTGGATGATTTTTTGGCCCAGGCGACTCCCGAAACAAAACTACAACTCATTCGTGAATCACAAAAAGGCGGGCGATTAGTTGCCATGGCTGGCGATGGAACTAATGATGCCCCTGCGTTAGCTCAGGCCGATGTCGCGGTAGCCATGAATACGGGCACACAAGCGGCCAAAGAAGCAGGGAATATGGTGGATTTGGATTCGAATCCAACCAAATTAATTGAAGTGGTTAAGATTGGAAAACAATTACTGATGACGCGAGGCGCCTTAACCACTTTTTCGATTGCGAATGACATTTCTAAATATTTTGCGATTATTCCAGCCGCATTTGCACCTGTATATCCTGAATTAAGTGTCTTTAACATTATGCATTTGGCAACCCCCCAATCCGCTATTTTATCGGCTGTAATTTTCAATGCGCTGATTATTGTTTTTCTCGTGCCCTTGGCTTTAAAAGGGGTGCAATACCGACCAGCCTCAGCATCCAAGTTGCTTTGGAATAATTTCTTGATTTATGGTGTGGGCGGTTTAATTGTTCCTTTCATTGGCATTAAATTGATTGATATGATTTTAGTAGCCCTGCGATTAGCTT
Source organism: candidate division FCPU426 bacterium (assembly GCA_027366525.1). GTDB lineage: Bacteria > Oederibacteriota > Muellerivitia > Muellerivitales > DAHXKG01 > DAHXKG01. The sequence goes on along the minus strand of DAHXKG010000007.1, from coordinate 108,402 downwards.
AACCCATCTTGAATCTCAAATGGGGTGTTGGAGGATAAGGAGGCAGTAAGAATGATGAAGCAGTTTAGAATACAACTGAAAATTTCCATAATCTTAGCGGTTATATCCATTATTGTTTTTGGATTAATTTATCCAGGAATAATGACTTTAGTTGGACAACTGATTTTCCCTTATCAAGCGAATGGAAGCATCATCCGGCTGCATGGAAAAAAAATAGGCTCGGCGTTGATCGGGCAGTCTTTTACTCAACCGGATTATTTTTGGAGCCGACCCAGTGCCACAACGCCTTTTCCTTATAATGCCAGTAATTCGAGTGGATCCAATTTAGGTCCTATTAATCCGGATCTTATTCGGCATGTCCAATTGCGAGTGGAAGTGCTCAAGAAAGCCAATCCGAATCAAAAAGGTCCCATTCCCATGGATTTGGTAACGTCTTCAGCTTCTGGGCTAGATCCCGATATCAGTCCAGCCGCTGCGCAATATCAAGCGGCTCGTATTGCTCATGTTCGCCATTTGTCTATTTCAGCAGTTCAACAGCTCATTCAAAAATATACGCAAGGACGTTGGTTGGGAATTTTTGGAGAGCCACGTGTCAATGTTCTGGAGTTGAACTTAGCGCTCAATCAATTATCGAATACTAAAAATTTTAAAAAATAAAAAGCTTTAAATGGATTTTTAAGAGTCCAGACGACGTGGTCAAATCCGGCATGAAAAAAATGCGGGGTTGGAATTATGAATTGATGGCACCACCCATGTTCAAGATGGAGCACGGTAGGAGTGGATCTTGGGGCGACTTTCGAAGCGGATCTAAAACAGCATTGTATAAGTAAGAATGATTTTTCTGCGGTAATTTCAACCATTTTATCATTTGTGAATCTCTTAGAATGCAACATAACATCGAAAAAAAATAAATGATCCCCACAATTGGCCTTTGTTTCATGGTGTAGCGGATAGTTCTTGGTTTTATTTATCAGAAATGGTTGCAAAATCTAAACAGAAAACGATTCGCAGTCCCATGGCTTGAATTTATGATGATGTTTGGGGATAAGGCTGTAAAATTGGATTAAAAAGATCATTTTCTATTTTAAGTGATTTTGGACGAATCAGCTTGTGGTTTCTTGGACATTTATTTTGAATCGGATATTATATAAAGTCTCAATGGCGTTAATGATTCGGTGACGATAACTGCGTTTTAAGGATATCATGGAATGACAAACATCAGTCTGAACTTTAGAAGATTTTTATGAATCATTCAAAAATTAATTTAAAAAAATTTTTTTTGCTTTGGTTTTTGGCAATTTTAATGGGCGAATGCCTAATTGAAATGCATTTTGGACTAGAATCGTCTCATTATGCAATTTTATTAATATGGATTGTTGTTTCCGGTGTTGGGATACGCATCGCCATGCTTCAACCTCGATGGCAAAAAATCAGCTGTTCGTGGTGTGGATCTGCGTTGTTAGAAGAAACTTCATCGCAATATATTGCGCATCAAAACATGATTGTCACGCAATGGAAATGTCAAAAATGCGGGCAGTCAATAAAACGAGTTCAATCCAAACGATTTTAATTGAGGAGAGTAGAGATAAAAAAAAAGACCTGAATATTCAGGTCTCAGCATGAAGAGTTTTTGCTTGTGAAAGCAAAAACTCTTCAAAGTTATTTGGACTCTAGAATGAATTAATAGGATAAATCATTGGCCTTTTGGGATGACTCATTAGTAGAAGAATCCTCAAGGTATCGATGTTCTTGGCTAATAATGTGCAGGGATTCCTCTTTGGTTTCCGGAAGCGCAATAGCGGTTAAGATAGCGCCCAATACGGAAATAATGGCTAAAACAAGAAAAGTTCCCTGAATTTTGATGGAGGCTATGAGGAACGGGAAAATAAAGGTTCCTAGAAAGGCTCCTATTTTTCCAGTACCAGCAGCAATGCCATCGCCTAATCCTCGAATGGGAGTTGGAAAGATTTCCGAGGGATACACAAATGTGGTGGTGTTAGGTCCAAATTCAACAAAGACATAACTTAATCCAAACACAAACAAGAACATCAATGCAGGCAAGGCGAGACCTAAAAAGTTAGTTACCGCTATGACCAGATAACAAAGCGCCATACCTAAAAATCCAAAGATTTGGATAAATTTTCTTCCCAGTCGATCCATATTTAAAGCAGCTATCCAGTAAAAAGGTGCGGCAAAAATGATGAAAATAGCGGAAGAAGCAGCAAGCGATTGAATAAACGTTGCGTGTGGCAAGAAAGATTTCATTACCAGAGGCCAGCTAATGGAGTTTCCATAAAAAGCCCAGTCCAATAGAAACCATGCCCCAGCAGCGCCTAAAAGACGTAAATTATTTGGATAAGCGAAAATGTCTTTCCAATTCGTTTTAATTTTGGTGTTCCCTTGATGAGGAGCATTGACAGGTTCGCCTACTAAATCTTTGATAGACTCGGAGGTTTTTTGAATATCGCCTTTAACTGAAAGATTGAAATGAGGCGTTTCTTTAATTTGACGTCGAAGATAAAAAATACTAAGAGCGGGAAGAGCTCCAATGGCTAGCAAAATTCTCCAAGCAATTTCATGAGGAACTCCCAAGACGAGCACTAAAATAGCGATGAGTGGTCCCACAATCATGCCTAATCCTTGCATTGAAAAAACAAATGCGACCAGCTTTCCTCGATCTTTTCGATTGGCGTACTCACTCATAATAATGGCACTAATAGGATAGTCTCCACCAATCCCCAATCCTAGAATAATGCGCCAGATAATGAGCTGGGTTACGTTACTTGAGAAGGCGGATCCGATTGCGCCTGCAGCTAAAATTAAAACTTCAATACCATAGATTGATTTTCTGCCTAGAATATCGGAAATCCTTCCAAAAAAATAAGATCCGACGGCGGCAGCAATCAACGATGAACTTCCTAAAAACGCAATTTGACTCGTGGTTAAGTGCCAAATCGGTGTTAATAAGGCAATCACCACACCAATAATAAAAAGATCATACGCGTCGGTAAAAAATCCCATGCCGGCGGTAAACATCGTTTTAATATGATGTGTGACCAGTCCTACTTCATCTACTTTCTCGAGAAACTTATCTCGAATATGATTCGAATTTGATTTCATAAAAATTCCCTTCTTTAAATTTTGAGTTGACCTGCAGAGCTTATTGTATAAATAAAGATAAAATCCATATTTCTGTCATATTGCGGGAAGGTTAAATTAAAAAAGGGGTATGAAAATAATGAATTCAAACAACTTTATGCATGATTTTATCGTATTTTATAGTAAAGATAAGTCGCAACGATTAGACTAATAATTAAGAAAAGATGGATGAATGAAACCGTCTACAAGAACGATTGGGAAAAAAATATTCCAAACAGGGCTAGCTTGGAGTGTCGTGATCCTACTTTGGCCATGTCACTGCCGAGCTATGCGTCAACGAATGTCCTGTTGTCCAGGGGGGGAAAATGGTGCGATGACCTCCCCCATGCCTTCGTGTTGCCATTCAAATCAACCTAAGAAAATTCATATTCCAATGAATCAAATTATGTTGAACATCGCGGAGCATCCTTTTCAAAGTCATCGGGTTGAGACTCACCTGGTTTATATACGGGGAGAACAGCAGCCCAATCCTCATTCAGTTATGAATGCCTTTTTAGACTCTTTTTCTGAAACTTCACCGCCAGTACTCAAAATTACTCAACTTCAAATTTGATCCTTTATTAAAAATATCAGTGACTTTTGAATACTCAGTCATGGATCTATCCATGATACAGTTTCAAAAATGGACTTGGAAATATTTTTAGGAAAGGACAAATAATGAGGTTTTACAATAAAATATTCATTTTTACTCTGGAACTCATGGGGATAAGTTCTATGGTATTCGCGCGATCGATTCCTCAACACACGATTATTTTAAAACTTCAGTGGGCTGAACAACAAGCCATGCAATATAATCCCAGTGTTCAGGCCGCCCGGCAGCAATTTAGGATCATCGAAGATCAAATACCGCAAGCGATTTCACCGCAGGATCCAACGCTGATGGTTGATCAGCAAAATGAATTGAATAGTCCTCTGAACTGGAATAGCGGCTCAAATCAGATGTGGATGGTGAGTGAGCATTTTCATTTCCCAGGGGAAAGTTTTGCCCAGCAACATGTTTTAGATATTCGAGAAAAACAAATGCGCGAAATCCTGCAATTAACTCGGGATCAAGTGATTTTAAGAACGCGCATAGCTTTTTGGAATTTTTATTTGATACAACGGCTCTGGCGTATTTGGATCAAAGTGCGGCCTATTTTGAATAGTTTGAATCTCCAGCTGCAATCAACCGTTTTGAAAGGGCAAGCGGTTAATTTTAAGAATATTCAAGCCCAATTAGAGCTCGTGCAAATGGCCAATCGCTATTTTCATATACAAGAAAAATTCAAAAGTACTCAAATTCAATTGAGCGCGCAGCTGAATTTACCCTATTCCACGAGCTATCGTTTAAATTATAAAATTCCGATGAAGAGGTTGGATCGATCCTTCAGTCAAGAAATTCAAGCTGCTTTAAAACAGTCTCCCTTATTGCAAATAGCAAAAGACCAAATCCGAGAAGAAAATTCTAAAAAAACGGTGGAGTGGCTGAAACACTTCCCGAATTTTTCAGTTCGAGTTTATGGCGTTCGAAATATCTCCAATACGGGATTTCAAAATTTTGGTGTGCGTGTGGGCATGAGCTTGCCTATTTTTTTCTTACTGCATCAGGATTGGCAATCTCGAGCCATCGAGGCTCAATGGCGCATGGCTCAAGCTCAATTGCAAAAAACCAAGAACACGCTTATGACGCAGCTGGCAATGGATTGGGAACGATTCCAGTCAGCGAACCGACTTTTTAAATTTTATGAATCGGGGCATTTCAGAACTCAAGTCCATGAAGCATGGCAAGCCTCGTGGATTGCATATCAAAATGATCAGTTGCCCCTTAAAAAGTTGATTCAAAATTTTAGGACCTATCTGAAAATGTTAACGTTGTATTACCAAGCCAAAGTCCGACTGGAAAAATTATGGGCCCAAGTGGAATACGATACCGGCAATAGTTAAATCAGTTGTTCGTTTTTGAAAATATTTTTTCAAGAGGAGAAAGGACATGAAGCTCAAACGATTTATCCAACAAAAGCAGATTCAGTGGATTTTGTTTTTGGTCATCCTAGGCGGGGGGGGCGCTGGAGTACTCGGGGCTGCGCCGGTTCAAAAGCACATGAGTTCTGCTTCTTCGAATAATGGGAAGCATTCAATTTTTTTAACCCCAAATCAGCAGCAATTCATTGACATGCGATTTGGACGCGTCCAATTCCGAATCATCAATCGCCGGATTGAAACCATGGGGCAAATTGTTTTGCGGCATAATTTTACTGAAAGTATCGCTGCTAGTTTGAATCATCGTTCATACGATTCGTCTAGGTCTTTTCCGGAAGTTATTGCGGATGTCTATGCATTAGATATTCCATTAATTCGAAAAGGCGAACGAGCTTGGATTTGGAATTTGAGTGGGGCTTCACAGAAAATAGCGGGTAGGGTGATCCAAATTTATCCCTACAATGGGACAGAAACCCGGATGGTACGAGTATTGATAAAATTAAACCATGTGTTGAAATATCAAATTTTTTGTAATGTCGAAATTGAGGCTCAAACGCGTCACACGTATCTATCCGTGCCTTCGAATGCGGTCATGGGCACCGGCAGAGATCAGTATGTTTTTATTCAACAAGCTCACGGGGAGCTCAAGCCAATTCAAGTCACCATTGGTCGACAAGGGGATCATTATTGGCAGGTGATAGGGAAAGTTAAGGCCGGTGAACGGGTTGTTGATGATGCCGATTTTTTAGTGGATGCCGATGCAAACTTAAATGCACTCATGAAAGACATGCAGTCGATGCCCGGAATGTCCGCATCCATGAAACAGAGTCCGGTTCATCATCAAAAAGATACCGCTTCCCATTCAGCCATGCCGAATATGCCAGGAATGAAAATGTAAGCTGAACGGATTTCCAAATTTATCCTCAAGGAGACCTAGAATGATTTCTAAAATCATTGAATTGTGCGCGAGAAATAAACTGGTGGTTATGATTGGATTGATAACAGTCATTTGGACAGGTATTGAAGCCATACGGACAATTCCACTCGATGCCATCCCAGATGTTTCGGAGCCGCAAGTTGTTATTTATGTGAAGTGGATGCAAAGTCCGAATATTTTAGAAAATCAAGTGGCCTATCCCATTGTTCATGCGCTATTAGGAGCTCCGCGAGTCAAAACAGTACGAGCCATTTCAACCTATGGATACACCTATGTTTATGTCATTTTTAAAGAGGGAACCAATATTTATTGGGCGCGAAGTCGTGTATTGGAATACTTGTCCAATATTGAACGAAATCTTCCACATGGAATAAAAATAGAATTAGGTCCGGATGCGAGTGGCATTGGATGGGTGTATGAATATGCTTTGATTGATAAAACAGGCCAACATAATTTGGAACAATTAACCACGTATCAAAACTGGAATTTGAAATACGTTTTACAGAGTCTTCCGGGTGTTGCAGAAGTGGCTACAGTAGGAGGGATGGTTAAAGAATTTCAAGTGCAAGTGAATCCCAATGCACTTGCGGCTTACCATTTGCGCATGTCGGAAGTCGTGCATGCAATTCAAACCTCGAATCAAGAAGTGGGCGGGGGCATTCTTGAACTTCATGGAACTGAATTTATGGTTCAAAGCCAAGGCTATATTCATACAGTACATGATCTGGAGGATATTGCAGTTGGTCGAGATGCGCAAGGTGTTCCTATTTTAATTCGAGACATTGGACAAGTTGCATGGGTTCCCGATGAACGGCGCGGCATTGCTGATTTAAATGGGGAAGGCGGAGTGGTTGGTGGAATTGTAACGGCTCGATATGGAGCGAATGCATTTAAGGTTATTCAGGAAGTCAAACACCGCATTGCCCAAATTCATTTGCCACCCGGTGTTCAATTAGTAACCGTCTATGACCAAGCCCAATTGATTAAAAAATCAATTCACACCTTAACATCAGAGCTCATTAAATTGGGTATTATCGTGAGTTTGGTGTGTTTAATCTTTTTATGGAATATGACGTCCTCCCTGATCATTATTTTTACACTTCCAGTCGCGATTTTAATGTCTTTTATTGGTATGAATTTTATTGGAGTCACAGCGAATATCATGAGCCTGGGAGGGATTGCTATTGCACTGGGGACGATGGTGGATGCGTCGATTATTATGGTTGAAAATACGGTCAAACGACTTTCGGAATGGAAGGAGGAATCCTCTCAAGAATCCCGTGAAAGCGTCATTCTCCGGTCTGTCAAGGAAGTTGGGCCTTCATTGTTTTTTACATTACTGGTGATGACCGTTGGTTTTCTTCCGGTATTTGCGCTTCGAGGGCAAGAAGGAAAATTGTTTGCGCCGTTGGCTTATACAAAAACCTTTTCTCTTTTTTTTGCTGCCATTTTAGCAATCACGGTGACACCGCTTCTCATGATTGGGCTATTGAAGGGAAAAATACCCTTGGAAAACAAGCAACCTTTGAACATGAAATTGCGCCAGTGGTATGCTCCTTGGGTTCGTTGGGGGATGGATCATCGAGGCATGGTTATTTTTTTGAGTGTGGTAATGATGGCGGTGGTCATTCCGCTCGGGAGCCAACTAGGCAATGAATTGATGCCTCCTTTATGGGAAGGCACATTGTTATATATGCCAAGTACATTACCGGGTATTTCTGAACCTGAAGCGATCTTGCAATTACAGAACATGGATCGAGTGATTCGGTCTTTCCCAGAAGTCAAAACTGTTTTTGGCAAGGCGGGCAAAGCCAATACGGCATTAGATCCGGCATCGCTTTCAATGGTTGAAACCACCATTACGTTGAAACCTCGAAAGACCTGGCCCCACCACATCACGCCTAACCAATTAATTGCGCAAATGAATCAAAAATTACAGGTGCCGGGAGATTTAAATGATTGGACGATGCCGATTATTAATCGGATTGATATGTTGACGACTGGATTAACCACTCCGATAGGCATCAAAGTGTATGGGAACAATCTCAAAAAAATACAAACCGAAGCGCTTCAAATTCAAAAAGCCTTAGACCGATTGCCCCAAACCATCTCCGCATTTGCGGAGCAAACCTTGGATGGTCATTATGTAAACATTCGCCCGATTCAAAGTCAACTTGCTCGATATGGAATGACAGAGAAGGAACTGAATGAGGCCATTGCAACGGATATTGGCGGAGAAAAAATTAGTACCGCTATTTTGGGAAGAGAACGATTCCCCATTAGTGCTCGATTCGAGTTGGGTTTTCGAGATACACTGCATCAATTGCGTCGGATCCTTTTAATCACTCCGTCAGGACAATATATTCAGTTAGGGCAAGTGGCTCAAATCAGTACCAGTCACGGTCCGGATATGATTCGGGATGAAGAGGGTAAATTAGTTTCCTATATTACAATTGATATTCATGGAACCGATTTTTTCGCGTACATCCATAAAGCAAATCAAATGATTCAAAAAAAAGTGCGCCCTCTACCGGGAGTTGGATATTATTGGGCGGGTGATTATCAAACCATGCGTCGAACGGACCGGCAACTTGTGAAAATTATCCCGTTAACGGTGTTGGTGATTTTTGTTTTGATTTTTGTCAGCACACGGTCAGTGGTTCAGACTAGTCTCATATTGTTAACGATTCCATTTTCTTTAATAGGCGCAGTAGGGCTTTTGCTTTTTCTGAAATATAAATTATCCGTTGCGGTATGGGTGGGTATTATTGCTTTGTCCGGACTCGATGTTGAAACGGGTGTCGTGATGCTGCTTTATTTAAATTTGGCTTATCAGCAATACCAAAGCAAAGGGCAGATGAACAGTTTAAGTGATTTGAAAGAAGCCACGTTTGCAGGTGCAGTTCAACGCCTTCGTCCCAAATTAATGACCGTTTGTGCGGCATTTTTTGGATTGGTTCCGATACTATTTTCGCATGGGACCGGGAGCAGCATCATGAAGCGCATTGCCACACCCATGATTGGAGGTGTTTTTACCTCGTTTGCATTAGAATTATTAGTTTTCCCCGCTTTTTTTGTTTTTTGGAAATGGAATACAGAAGTTAAAAAACAGGCAACGCATCAACCGCTTCGAGGGTTTTGGAAAATAATTCAAAAATTGGGATAAGTAAGGTTTCTTTTCATGGCCGTTTATCCAACAGGCGGCTTCTGTGACATTAAGTGTTTAAATACTTATAAAACTTAGTATAGAATGAAAAAGTTGATACTTTAAAATAAAGGAGCATATAAAATGAAACGATGGGTATTTCTGCTAGGTTCGATGTTGGTTACCGCTTCTATCTTTCCCAAAGGGGTGATGGCCAAGCAAATCGCTCCCTCCACTTCCCCAGAGTTGGTCATGGCCTCTCCTTGGAGTCTGGAAGTAGGTACGGGGATATCTCTTCCCTTGAATAAGGATATTTCCAAATACTTCAATTCATCCCTCATTTTGGATGGAAGTTTGGGCTATCGGCTTAGTCCTGATTTTACGTTGTTAGTCAATGTGAACCACAATACCTACCATACGTTGGCAACAATAGGGCTGCCCCTAACTGTTCAGTGGCCCAATATGAACGTCTGGGAAGGCAATCTTTTGGGAAAATACTATTTTTCCAATTCGTCAATTCGGCCTTACATTTTTGCTGGGCCTGGTATTGCAACTACTACGTTTGAAGTACGAGGTTTCCAATCGAATACTCATATTCTACTGGGTTCGACCGAAACGAACTTTGTTGCAACGGCTGGGCTCGGATTACAATTTCAAGTGTGTCATCAATGGAATGCATTTATCCAAGGGGCCTTTTCGTTTGATTTTACCAATAAAGGTGCGTCAAGTTTATTTTCTCTTATTTCAACAACACTTCCGGGATTACCTCGTCCCACGACTTTCTTGCCGGTGGAAGTGGGTTTGATTTACAATCTGTAAGTCTTTCATCTCGCGTTGAACTTAACAGCCTGTTTCCAAAAGAAACAGGCGGTCCTATTGTTAAGCCATCCTTCCCAGCATCAAAATACGGGAGGTGAATTTCTAATCCTCAACAGCGATATCGATGCGGTTATCAGGTTGTTTTGGATTTTCGAGAACGCGTGGTTTTTCGTCTGGGCTTGCGTACCGATTTAACGGCAGTTGATGTGGGTAATGAAGCCACGGCGGGTTGTGAGGAGGCTTGAATCGGCTGTGATGGCGCAGTGGGCGATGGGTCGGCGGAATAAAGCGCTTTTTTGAATTCCTTGATGGATTCTCCCAAACCTTTAGCAACTTTAGGAATTCGGTCAGCCCCAAATAATAATAGAGCGACAAAAAGGATAAGAAGGATTTCACCTAAACCAATGTTATCAAACATAATGTACCTCGAACTTACAATAGTAAAATTTTAAAAATTCGTTCAATTACTGACCTCATCTATTTAAAGTCTAGATGTTTTACAGAAATATTTCAAGCCCTTAACACGCCAAACCGATGGGAAAAAAGTATTTTTCCCCGCGTACTATCAAGCATTATGAGATACCGAACTGACTTGTGTTTGATATTTAAGAGTTTCCTCGGTATATACTTGTATCAGTTCAATGCGATTGGCCAGACCCGAAAATTTATTGAAATTGCCAACAATCGGCAATTCTTCCAAATCACTTTGCGATAAAGCGGTTAAGGCATCATCAAGGTTTTGATATTCATGCAATACCGGATAGTTGTTTTGTTGGAGGTTAGTGGCCAAGATTAATTCTGGGTTAGTGAATTGACTTAAGGAGTTTTGAATGGTTTTTCGTGAAATAATGCTTACGAGTTTTTTAGTTTGAGGATGAATAATAGGGATAATGAGTTGATGGCTCTTTTTGGTTTTTTCAAGGATTTCAGTAAGAGAGGTATCGGGAAAACAAACGACAGGTTTGAAATTTTTCTCAAGCAGTTTGGTGATAGGGATATTTTTCAAAATATCTCGGACAAGATCATTGCGATGTGCGGGTGAATCTGATTGTTTAGCAAACTGGTTTTTAAAGAGGCATTCTCGGTACGAAATGAGATATGCAATGGAGCAAACCCAGATGAGTGGCAAGAGAACATTATAACTTTGCGCCACTTCAGTCATCATAATAATGGTCGAAATTGGCGCTCTGGAAATACCGGCTAAAAAAGCGCCAATGCCCAGAACAATATAGGCTTCGGGTGATTGAACTAAATGAGGAAAAAGAAGAAATGAAATCCCCCCTACCGCTCCCCCTAAACATCCCCCCATGACCATGGCGGGCGCAAAAAATCCTCCAGAACCGCCACTGCCTAGGGTCAGGGAAGTTGCTAGAATTTTTCCAATGGCTAATAAAATCAAGACTGAAATGGCTAAATGCCCATCAATGGCTTGCTGAACCGTTCCATACCCTTCCGATAAAATTCCAACAAATTGATGGACTCCTAAAACGAAGTAACCAATGAGGAGAACGATGCCAACGCCAAGGCCGCCCAAGGCGGGTCGAAATATTTTGGGGATCATCGAGAGTTCTTTTTCGACCCACTCTAGAATGTAAACAAAGACAAGCGAAAAGGTTCCAGTAATTAAGGCTAAAACAGTCAAGGGAATCAAGTCGCTGATATTAAAAATCAAATGAAAATGAATAAACCAAAGAGGGGTTGTCCCAAAAACGAGGGAAAAAACAGAGAAAGAGATGACCGAAGCGATTAAGGAGGGAACCACTGCCTGAGTTTCAAATTCAGGTTGACTATAGTAAATTTCGCAGGCGAATAGGGCTCCACCTAACGGTGCTTTGAAAATAGCTCCAAGTCCTGCAGCCGCTCCAGCAGTCAGAAGGGTTCGACGGTCACTGTCATTTAATTTGAGCCAACGAGCTAGCGTTGAGCCAATCGAAGCACCTACATATTGAGAAGGGCCTTCGTTGCCAGCAGAACCTCCGCTTCCCACGGTGAGAGCGGTCGTTAAAATTTTAAAAAAAGAAACTTTTTTATCGATTTCTCCTCGTTCCTGATGAAAGGACTTAATGACGCGGTCGGTTCCACCTCCAAAGCAATCCGGGCAGAATTTTTCAGCAAGGTAACCCATCAGTAATCCACCCAAAGCAGGAATAAAAAGTAAAAGAACAGGGTGGGCCACCGGAGTAAAGGCATGTTGATAAGGGGAAAGCGGAATCGGCGGATAAAATCCACACCAAGAACTTAGAAATAGTGACCGGCTGTCAATGACAGCAAAATTCAGTAGAATAACAAAGCCCCCCACGATCAGGCCAATTAATGAACTTAAGATATAAAGTTTTCCGCTGCCGATGAGCGGACGTTGCTGTAACCAAGCCGTGAATTGGTTCCATCCAGTGGAGATTTTTTTTTTAAAAAGAGCAATACTCGAAATCATTTCATGACCTTTGAGTTGAGCAATGGTTAAAGTCGACTTCTGCTTTACCCGGCGATGAACCTGTATTACAATAGTCTAGTAAAAAAAGATTTAAATAAAAAGGTCAAAGCATGAAAAGCATAATTATTCGTGTTCAGGGGATGACTTGTGATCATTGTGTCAAAACCGTGCAACAGGCGTTGATGAAGGTTCCCGGGGTGCAAGGCGTAGAAGTGTCATTAACTGAAAAACAGGTTAAAATTTCATCAAGTACTGAATTACCCAAGATGGCTTGGATGCAGGCAATTCAAGATGCAGGATATGAAGTTTTAGAGCCATAGCCCACGGATGAATATCAAATGGATTTAATCTTTAATTTCAAGCACTTGGATATGACGCATGCAATCCGTTTCAATTGAACCTGAAATCAGTCCGCCTAAAATTCTATCAGTCGAAGGCATGTCATGTGCCTCTTGTGCTGCCCGCATTGAAAAAAAACTGCGATCACTGCCACAAATTAAAGATGCTCGAGTCAATTTTGCCAGTCAAAAAGCCTATCTGGTATTTAATGAAGGTATGCCCATCACGTTTCCAGTTATTGAAAAAGCGGTGGAACAAATGGGGTATCGGCTGGCTCCATTACAACATCGATCCCTGGATGCTTCTAATCAAAAAGACACATTCCAATATGCATGGCGATTTATTTTAGGCGGCCTCATAAGTATTCCTTTTTTGGCTATGCAGATCTCGCCTCTGATAGGGAAAGAGTTTTTAGTTCCATGGGTTCAATTTCTGTTGGCTTCGATTGTGTATTGTGTAGTGGGATGGCCGTTTCATAAAATAACATTGCGCAATTTGCGTCATTATCAAGTGACGATGGATACCCTCGTGTCGATGGGGTCCAGTATTGCATTTTGGGCGTCGATTCCGGCGATCTTCAATGTGCGATTCCCCATGTATTTTGATTCCACGATTTTGATTTTAACATTTATTACCCTCGGAAGATATTTGGAAGCGGTGACCAAACATCGAACGGCTCAATCACTGGAAAAATTGATTCAATTTCAGCCCCAAGTGGCGCATGTCCTGAAGGAGATTAAGCAGGAGGATATTCCAGTGGAAATGGTCGAAAAGGGGGACATTATTTATGTACGTCCCGGGGAGTTGGTTCCGGTGGATGGAGTTATTATTGAAGGAAAAAGTTTGATTGATGAGTCTTTAATTACAGGGGAATCGTTGCCGGCAGAAAAAAAACCAGGATCCACAGTTTACGGAGGAACGCTGAACGGCGCTTCAACGTTTACATTTCGGGCGGAATCGGTGGGAGAGAAAACAATATTATCGCAAATGATTCGTTTAATCGAGGAAGTCCAAGGATCGAAAGCACCTATCCAACATATGGCAGATCAAGCAGCGGCGATATTTGTTCCAGTGGTGTTGGTAATTGGCGTAGTTACCTTTTTAGGATGGATGATATGGAATCCGCAATCGTGGGCGCTGGCACTCGAACACTTTATATCAGTCTTGGTCATTGCCTGTCCTTGTGCACTAGGATTAGCAACGCCAGTGGCTTTAATTGTTGGGAGTGGAGTAGCGGCAGAATCAGGTATACTCATCCGACGCGCAGAAGTTTTAGAAAAGACGATGAAAATTACGTCCATGGTTTTTGATAAAACCGGAACGTTGACGGAGGGCCATCCACGATTAATTGATGTTTTGATCTTAAATGGCGATTCGGAAGAGAAAATCTTAAGATATGCAGGCGCTTTGGAAAGTTGCAGCAATCATCCTTTAGCGCGAGCCATTCTCAAAGAGGTAATGATTCTCGATTTGACATTGCCCTTGGCCCAACAAATATCTGAAACACCCGGGGCTGGAATTCGAGGGTTGGTTGAAGGTCATTGGGTGATTTTAGGAACCAAAGCCTACGTCGAATCATTAGAAGGCGTTATTGAATCGAATCAAATCCGTTCCAATATTGAGGCATATCGTCAAGGGGGACAAACTATTTCGATCATGGTCATTGATCAAGCGATAGCCGCAATTTTGGTTATTGACGATCCTATTCGAGAGGAATCCAAAGAAACCATTACAAAATTAAAACAACTAGGGATGAAGATCCATTTATTGACTGGGGATAATGAAATCACAGCAACCCGTGTCGCACAACGGTTGGGTATCAGCTTGGTTCAAGCCAATGTTAAACCTGATGAAAAACTGGCGTATATTCAAAAATTACAGTCACAGGGTGAAAAAGTAGTCATGATTGGAGATGGATATAATGATGCGCCGGCATTAGTGGCAGCGGATTTGGGCATTGCCATAGGGACCGGAGCCGATATTGCCAAAGAATCCGGAGATGTAATACTGGTGCATGGGAATCTTCAAAAAGTGTTAGAAGCTTTGCAAATTTCCAAACGTACTTTTTCGGTCATTCAACAAAATATTTTTTGGGCTTTTAGTTATAATTTGGTTGCGATTCCACTGGCCGCATGGGGTGGGGTTTCGCCAGGGTTATCTGCGGCCATGATGTCTTTTTCTTCGGTTCTGGTTGTGGTCAATGCCTTAAGGCTTAAGTGGGGATGGAAACATTAAAATTCGAATATTGAAATGAGTGGAGGTACGGAATGCACTGGAAGAGTTTTATAATCGGGTTGAGTTTATTGGGCATGGGCGCTTGTAGCTATCAACCACAGACCCATGTGATTCGAATTGGTGAATACGGCTCTTTAACGGGTTCAGAAGCTACGTTTGGTATTTCAACAGAAGAAGGAATTCAACTGGCTGTTCAAAAAATCAATGCCCAGGGTGGTATTCATGGAAAAAAGATCCACATGTTTGTTTTGGATGATCAAGGGCAACCGCAAGAAGCGGTTATTGCAGTAACGAAATTAATTACCGAAGATCATGTTGCCGCTATCTTGGGTGCGGTTGCCAGTTCTGAATCTTTGGCTGCTGCGCCGATTTGTCAACGCAATCATGTCCCCATGATCTCACCGGCTTCAACGAATCCCCAGTTAACGCAAGTGGGGAACTATATTTTTAGAGTGTGCTTTACCGATACATTTCAAGGCCGAGTGATGGCCGATTTTGCAAGATATCATCTGAAGGATAAACGAATAGCGGTTTTGAAGGATCAACGTAGTGCCTATAGTGTTGGATTGGCGCAAGCGTTCATTCATCGATTTAAACAAGAAGGCGGAACGATTGTTTCCATCCAAAGTTATGATGCCGGTGATATTGATTTTAAATCCCAATTAACCGTGATTCGTCAAAGAAAACCTCAGGCTATTTTTATTCCTGGCTATTATACCGAGGTGGGATTAATTGCGCGGCAGGCCCGCCAATTAGGAATCAAGGTCCCGCTTTTAGGTGGGGATGGATGGGATTCCTCAAAACTTTTTCAAATTGGCGGCCGGGCTTTAAATGGCTGCTACTTTTCAACCCATTTCACGGCTTTGTCCCAAAACCCGCGTGTTCAAAAATTTGTAAAAGAATTCAAGGAACAATATCATAGCACGCCAGATGCGCTGGCCTCACTGGGCTATGATGCAGCAGGCGTTCTTTTTCAAGCCTTAAAGGCATCCAGGAATTTGAGCGGGGCGAGTATTCGAAAACAAATTCAACATACACGGCATTACCAAGGTGTTACGGGATCAATTACAATTAACGCCCATCGGAATGCAATCAAATCGGCTGTGATTTTGAAAATTGAAAACAAAAAAACACTTTATATTGCTTCCGTTTATCCTAAAAAAATAAAATAAATGGGAATGAGAGCCCTTGGGGGATAGGTCAAGGGCGCTTATGGATAACCAGGGGGCAGGGATGCATGCGGCCTTAAACATGAGCATGTGATTCCAAGGGGAATTGGAGATTTAAAAAAACCAGTTCGGGTTGCAAGCCCAACCGAAAAGGGGCACCCCAATATCCAACGCCAGAGGTGACCAAAAGTTGGGATCCCTGATTTTGAAATAATCCCCGATCCCAGGTGATGAAGGGTTTAACAATGGTCCAATTGAGAAAGGGAAATCCCAATTGTCCACCATGGGTATGTCCACACAGAGTTAATTCAATATGGCGTTTGATGGATTCATGAAAGGCTTTAGGTTGATGCGCCAAAAGAATCGTTGGACTGCTAGGTGGTTTATGGGCCAGCGTGCGATTAAAATCAGGAACAAGATGGGGTCTAAGTTTTTCAAAGTAAGTGGCGGCATAATCGGAAATGCCGGCAATCCAAATCGACTCGGCGTTTTTTTTGAATTCAAATCCTTCGTTGATTAAAAGATGAACGCGGCTATGGGCCAATTGTTGGATTGCTGAATGGGGATCGCCATAAATGTCATGATTGCCCAGAATGCCCAGGATTGGGAGATGGGGATCCAGCACCTCGATTCCTTTTAATAGTTTGGGAATATAAAAAGCATCATCATCGGTTAAATCCCCAAGTAAAACTACGAGATCCGGTTGATAAGCCGCCATGGTTTCAAATATCTGCGTTAGACGTTGAGTTCTTGAAAACAATCCAATATGAAAATCAGAACCAATGGCGATTTTGAACCCATTAAAGGAAGCGGGTAATCGTGGAAGGACGATGTTAAATCGCGATAAGTGGAGCGGTACCAAGGCGGTATAAATTCCCCAACCTAACAGCACAACCCATCCTGAAATAAAAAAACTGGAAACCCATTTTAAATCTTCAGCATGAAACCAAGGAACACATTTGAAAAAGATGGAAAAAATTAATAGGGTTAAAGAATAAAAAAAGGAAAAAAAAGTCCAATGAACCCATAAGGGATTTAAGAAGGCTCGAATCACGCGTGTTAAAGCTGTGGAGGGCTTTTTTTGGAAATAGGGATTCAGAAAGATCAGCAGGGCATTGTTTATGAACAATAAAAAAATCAAACCGCCAATCGAGAGGGCATAGAAGTGATGCAGGTTCCATAGTGAAAAAAAATTAATAAAAATCAGGAATAATAAAAATAAACTTAGAAGTATCCAAATACGTGGTTTCATAAATCCTTTTAAAAAATAAGTCAAAATACTATGACGTAAGTGCCATGAATTTTCAAGATGGATAGGGCCATAGACCCTCATTTGTGAGTGGATTCGATTTTTAGAGTTGTCACTGAAATGAAATTCGATAAAATTTAGTGGGAATCAAGGGGAGCCAGGGCAATATGCTATCCAAGGCCTGAAGGGCCCAGGGGCATTTTAAAAATATCCAAGGATACCTATGCAGGAATTTATTCAATTGGTTATTAATGGAGCCGCGTTAGGATCAATCTATGCGTTAATT
Source organism: candidate division FCPU426 bacterium (assembly GCA_027366525.1). Taxonomy (GTDB): domain Bacteria; phylum Oederibacteriota; class Muellerivitia; order Muellerivitales; family DAHXKG01; genus DAHXKG01. Next base: position 90,674 of record DAHXKG010000007.1, on the reverse strand, counting down.
GCATTGGGATATACCATGGTTTATGGAGTTCTGGGATTGATTAATTTTGCGCACGGCGATGTTTTAATGGTAGGGGCCTATGCCGGGCTTTTGGCGGTTTGGAGCATCCATTTAAATGCGCATCCAACTTTACTGGGATTACTCTGGGTTTTTGTAGTGGCGATGGTGGCGTCAAGTCTTCTGGGTGTTTTGATTGAACGATTCGCGTATCGTCCGCTTAGAAATGGATCCAAACTTAATTTGTTAATTACGTCGGTCGGAGTGTCCTTATTGCTGGAAAATTTATGTCAAATTCTTTGGGGGGCTACGCCCAGAGTTTTTCCAAGTATTTTAAACCAAGAAATATTTTTTAAGGTGGATCACGTTGCCATTACCAATTATCTTGTGGTTACGTTTCTCGTTTCCGTGGTGTTGATGATCATTTTAGAGTGGATTGTTTTAAAAACGCAATTAGGACGAGCGATGAGGGCGATTTCATATTCACATGAAATGGCCATGCTCGTAGGGATTTCAGCCGATAATATTATTATGATTACATTTATGATTGGGTCCGCATTAGCGGCGGCGGCCGGCATTTTGGTAGTCATCAATTATCCTCAAGTTGATCCAACCATGGGTCTTCTCCTTGGATTAAAGGCTTTTGTAGCAGCCGTTTTAGGAGGGATTGGAAGTATTCGAGGCGCGGTGGTGGGGGCCCTAACAATGGGTATTTTGGAATCCCTCATCGCTGGATATTTTTCATCCACCTATCGAGATGCACTGGCATTTATTGTTCTTATTTTAGTTCTAATGATTAAACCATCAGGACTTTTTGGCCATCATCAGCCAGAAAAAGTTTGATGCATGACGTATATGATTGAGGAATTTTGTGATCAATAAGATTAAAGGATGGATTGTAATAACCGCAATCGCAGTGGGACTCCAGATGATGGTGACACGCATATCGGGATATTTTGAAGATATTTTAGTTTTAGCAGGCATTAATGCAATTTTGGCTGTTTCATTAAATTGGGTTAACGGACTTTCCGGCCAATTTTCCTTGGGACAAGCGGGATTCATGGCGATTGGAGCTTATGCATCATCCTATGTCAGTATGTTTGTATTTCATAGTCCAAACCATTCAATCTGGGGACAGCAAGGTGTACTGATTTTTTCGTTGTTAGTAGGCGGGGGCGTGAGTGGACTCGTAGGATATTTGATTGGAATACCCGTTTTGCGGCTTAAAGGAGATTATTTAGCCATTGCCACACTTGGATTTTTGGAAATTGTTAAAGTAGTTCTCTATAACGTTCAATGTGTGGGAGGCGCAGAAGGCTTAGCTGGGATTCCACAAACGACCACACCCTTTTTAGTTTTTTTTATTCTGGGCGGATCGGTTTTAATCACCTATCGGTTTCTCCACTCGAGACATGGACGTGCCTTGATCTCCATTCGCGAAAATGAAGTGGCGGCAGCATCATTGGGAATCCCCACGACTTTTTATAAGGTACAAGTTTTTGTGGTTTCAGCTGTTTTAGCAGGCATGGCGGGGGGATTATTTGCTCATTACCTGAGCTATATTAACCCCAGTTCTTTTGGAATCATGATGACGCTGGAAATTGTGATTATGGTTGTTTTAGGGGGCATGGGATCCACCAGTGGATCCGTGTTGGCTGCTTTTTTTTTAACCATTCTTCCCGAGGCCTTGCGCCCGGTTCAACACTGGACGGGAATTGATTTGCGTATGGTCTTATATGCTTTAATTCTTATCTTCGTCATGATTATGAGACCTCAAGGTATTTTAGGATGCCGGGAAATCTGGGATGTACTCCCACGGAAAAAGAAAAATCATCCATGAACGCACCCATAGCATTGAATGTTGAAAACATGACTTTATCATTTGGAGGGATCGTTGCGGTTGATGACTTGTCGTTGGAAGTGAAGACCGGGGAATTAGTCGGACTCATTGGGCCGAATGGAGCCGGCAAAACCACGGTTTTTAATATTTTATCGGGGATTTATTTACCTCAAAATGGGAACATTCGGGTGTTTGGCAAACCCATTGACGGGTTTAAAACGCACCAAATTACACGTGCGGGATTGGTCCGAACATTCCAAAATATCCGATTATTCAAAGAAATGTCCGTGGCCGATAATATTAAAGTTGGATTTTATCATGAAAATTCTTATGGTCTCAAAGACGCTTTTTTTCAAACGCATTTTTTTCACAATCAAGAAACACAGTTGATGAAAAAAGTTCATGAACTCATGGAGCTTTTAGAGTTATCGGCCTATCAGAACAAATTGGCCAAAGCCCTTGCATACGGTGATCAAAAAAAACTGGAACTTGCACGGGCGTTGGCAACAGGGGCGAAGCTTTTGTTGTTGGATGAACCCGTTGCGGGAATGAATCGATCGGAAACTCAATGGTTTATGAAAACCATCCTCAACGTGAAACAGCGGTTTGGACTGTCCATGCTGGTGATTGAACATGATATGCATTTAGTGATGGGGGTGTGTGAACGCATCTATGTTATGGAACATGGGATCAAAATAGCGGAGGGGAGCCCCAAGGCTATTCAAAATGATTTAAGAGTCATCGAAGCCTATTTGGGGAAAAAATCGCGAGCATGAGTCCACTTCTGGAAATTGAAAATCTGAAAGTATCCTATGGAACGATTGAAGTGTTACATGGGATTTCATGTTGTCTGGATGCCGGGGACATTATTTGTCTGTTGGGATCGAATGGGGCAGGTAAAACGACTATGTTGAAAGCGATTTCCGGAATTTTAAAAATCGATTCCGGAGCAATTCGGTTTAAAGGAACCTCGATCATCGATGTGGCAGCGCCTCAACGGGTTTCAAAAGGGTTGGTGCATTGTCCGGAAGGGCGAGGCATTTTTCCGAATCTGAGTGTTTGGGAAAATTTGCAATTAGGGGCTTACTCGCGAAAAGACAAGCACGCCATTCAAAGGGATATACAACGTGGTTTAGAATGGTTTCCCATATTGGAGGATCGACTTTCACAGCTAGCCGGAACGCTTTCCGGCGGTGAACAACAAATGCTGGCCATGGCTCGCGCCGTGATGGCGCATCCACAACTGTTATTGTTAGATGAACCCTCCTTAGGCTTGGCGCCTCAAATGATTGAGAGCGTATTTGAAAAAATAAAATTAATTAATCGAGAAGGCGTAACCATTTTATTGGTGGAACAGAATGCACAAGTGGCTTTGGAAATTTCTAAATTTGCCTATGTTTTAGAAACCGGCAACTTGATTTTACAAGGTCCTTCAGAAACATTATTGAATGATTCGAGTATTAAAAAAGCTTATTTGGGTGAAGCAATCCTTCCATAGCTGAATCGGCTTATTTAAAACGCTGCCCAAGCTTGGATGGATCAATAAAAATTTCTCGGATTCCAGACGATTAAATGATATTCATCACCAAGTTTCTGGAGTGAGCGATATACAATGGTTGAAAATTGGAGGGGGACGGGGATATGCCAAAAGTTCCGAAAGTGGTCATTGTGGGAGGCGTGGCGGGAGGGGCTTCTTGTGCGGCTCGGTTGCGGCGTCAGCAAGAATTTTTTGAAATCATTTTGATCGATCGGGGCAAGTATGTGTCATTTGCAAACTGTGGTTTGCCCTATTATGTGGGCGAGGTTATTCAACACGAAAAAGATTTGTTAGTTGCCACTCCGGAACTCTTTGAACAACGATTTAATATCCATGTTCGAACCGAGCACGAGGTAGTATCGATTGATCGGGAGCAAAAACAAATTTTAATCAACAACCTCAAAACGAATACATCCTATCGTGAATCATATGATGTGCTTGTACTTTCGCCGGGCGCCTCTCCGATTAAACCCGGATTACCTGGGGTGGATTTGCCCGGTGTTTTTGTTTTAAAAACCATTCCGGATTCCAATCAAATTCGGGAATGGATCAAACACTACCAAGTTCAAAAAACAATTGTGGTGGGCGGCGGATTTATTGGTTTGGAAATGACTGAAAATCTCATGAAACGTGGGATACAAGTTACCCTGATTGAAAAACTTTCACAAATTATGCCGCCCTTGGATGCCGAGATTGCTCGACCGCTCCAGGAACATTTAAAAACGTTGGGAGTTCAATTGCAATTGAATAATGGGTTGGTTGCGATTGAATCTTCCCAAGCTGGACAACTGGCGGTTAAAACCCAAACTGGCGAAAAATTTGAAGCTGAAATGGTTCTTTTGACGATCGGTGTTCGTCCTGAAGTTCAGTTAGCCAAAAATGCTTCCCTGCAGTTGGGCACGCTGGGTGGAATTCAAGTCGATGATGAAATGAAAACCAGTGATCCTTCCATTTTTGCCATTGGGGATGCGGTGGAGGTGGTCAGTTACGGCACGGGGCGCAAGGCGCTAATACCCTTGGCCGGACCTGCCAATCGACAAGGGCGATTAGTCGCAGATGGGATTGCTGGAAAACCCAGAAAATTTAGAGGCGTGCAAGGTACTGCCGTATGTGGCTTTTTAGGTATGACGGCCGCGTTGACCGGGGAAACGGAAAAAACCTTACGGGCAGCCAAGTATTTGAAGTATGAAAAAATTTATCTTTATCCAGGCCATCATGTTTCTTATTACCCGAATGCCAAACCCATTTTTTTAAAATTGCTTTTCGAGCAAGCCACCGGCCAAATTTTAGGCGCTCAAGCTGTTGGAGAAGAAGGGGTGGAAAAACGAATAGATGTGATTGCAATGGCCATTCAAATGAAAGCCACTGTTTTTGATTTGGAAGACGCGGAATTATGTTATGCACCCCAATATGGCGCGGCAAAAGATCCGGTCAATATGGCTGGTATGATTGCTGCCAATATTATGCGTGGCACGTTGAAAGTAGCGGATTGGTCCGGCGTTCATCAAAATAATATTTTTTTGTTGGATGTTCGCGATGAATCCGAATTTCAACGCGAGCATATTCCCGGGGCCGTCAATATTCCGCTGCATCAGTTGCGCATGCGACTCGACCAAATCCCGAGGGATCGTTCCATTTGGGTTTACTGTGGTGTGGGTCAACGGAGCTATTATGCCTATCGGATTCTTGATCAAAACGGGTTCCCCGTTTTTAATCTTTCAGGTGGATTTTTAACGTATCAAAATATTTTTGACAAGAATGCTTCAGAGGTGAAAAAATCAGAGGGATGAAAAGAAACTCGGCTTGTTTTAAAATTCAAACAAGCCGAGTTACTCAAGCGGATAACATTAGTTGTGAACATTAACATTCAGATGAGCGGTTACCGGCGGATTCGGTCCATGATGCGCTGCAAAATTTAAGGCATACTGCAATTGTCGCAACGCAAAGTTAATATCGCGAATGGCCAGAACACGGTGACCCCCAAAATCATGAGCAGCATGTTCTAAATTATATCGAGCTTGTTTTAATCGAAAGATAGCTTTTCGAATACGCGGATGCGGCGCTGCGGATACATAAAAAGCACCGGATACTCCCAAGGCAGTTAAAAACACAGTTAACACCAAAAGCTTTTTCATTAATTTTCTCCCTCTTTAAATTTAATTGACTGATTGTTTTGACCCGCGATTCAAGTCAAAACGCCTTATTTTACTTTAAAAATCATTTTTATGTAAAGTTTATTGGATTTGAGGTCTATAATTAAAATCATGGTGGGATCACGCCAATATATCAAATAATAACATGGAAAAGAACTGTAATTATTTATGAAAATAAGGGGTTTTTGAGTGAGGATGTATCGGTATCAACTGGTGATAGGGTTGCTCGTTATTGGTGCGCCTATCGCTTGTCAAATGCATAGCACGCCAGTCGCTCCTACGATAACCCAGAATATTCCGGTCGTAGAACCCAATCTCTCCTCTGGAGCCGTTCCGTATGGATTAGAAACTGTTTTTTACGGATTTAAGACTAATTATCTACATCGTCCCATCAGCGTGGTCATGGATCGGGCCGGTAACTTTTATGTTGTCGATTCGGGTCAAGGAATTATTTTAAAATTTTCTCCAACACAGCATTATATCGGCCAATGGGGTTCTCAGGGGAGCGGGCCGGGGCAATTGAATAACCCGCTAGGCATCGCGATCAGTTCTAATGGCATTCTCTATGTGGCGGATGCCGGCAATAATCGCATCGAAGCGTTTACTACTCGTGGAGTGTGGGTGGGAGCCTGGACACAAACCCTGCAAGGCACGTTGAATGCTCCCTCCGGTGTAGCTGTTGATGCCTACGGAAATATTTATGTGGCCGACACCTTGAATAATCAGGTTGTTAAACTGAATGCTTCTGGGGTTCCCCTCGCAGAGTGGACTCAGGGATCGAATGGAGTAACGCTGAAAGAACCCGAAGATGTCGCACTAGGCCCCCATGGAAATGTTTATGTGACAAATTCAATTTACAATACTCCAAACAGCCAATGGGAAGGTGCCATTCAAAAATTTTCTGAAATGGGGCAGCCCATAACAGAATGGAGTAATACAAATCAAACCAGCCATGGCCCCAATTTTTTGAGTGCCCCGTATGGCATTACCACGAATTCCGACGGTGATATTTTTGTTACGGATTTGGGCAACACGACTTTTGGCAATATGGGTGTCGATGAATTCACCTCAACCGGCACTTTTGTTCGCTTTTGGGATCAATGGAATCAAAATGGAACTTCAATGCGGTTTTCAAGTCCCCATGGCATTGCAATGACTCCGTCCGGAAATTTGGAAATAGCAGATATCGGAGGTGGGTATTTAAAGTCCAAGTCACAAATGGCGGGGGCGAATATTTATCAATTCACGGAAGAGGGTCAATATCTTTCCAGTTTTCAGAGTAATTGGGGGCATCAATCCAAACAAGATTTTGCTTATCCAAAAGGATTAGCCATGGGCCCCAATGGGAATCTATATGTTGCTTCGGGTTTTATGGAGTATCAGGTAGACGAACTCGGTGCAGCAGGCGAAGTACTGCTTCAGTTTGGTTCTTTAGGCATTGGCCCCGGGCAGTTTCATCCTGCAGGAATAGCCGTCAATGCGTCAGGGGATATATATGTAACCGATCTTCTCAGTTCGCGGGTTGAAATTTTTAATCCCCAGGGAACTTTTTTGGAACAATTTGGAAGTTTTGGGACGGCTCCCGGCGATTTTGAATTTCCGGTTGGCATTGCCATCGGTTCAACCGGCAATGTTTATGTTGCGGACACTGACAATAATCGGATTGAAAAATTCACCTCCAATGGGACATATATAACCAGTTGGTTAACCAACACTCCTTTGCCCTACGGGATCTTAATTTTCAATCATCAAGTTTATGTGGTGTGCCGCGCGCAAATACCCAATCAAGACCAGATTGAAGAATTTACAGAAACGGGGCAATTGGAACGCGCTTGGGGAACAGAAGGCAGTGGGCCGGGACAATTGGATTTACCCTATGCCATGGCCGCAGACCCCCAGGGCAATTTATTAATCACCGATGAAAATAATAATCGCGTGGATGAATTTTCTTCTCAAGGAACCTATTTGACTTCTTTTGGAGCTGGTCAACTCAATTCGCCATTAGGCATTACGACGGATGATCATGGCGATGTTTATATTTCAAGCAGCAATAGTATTGCTGCTTTTCGAGAGCAGAATTGAAATTGTGCAATGGATAGTTCCATAATATATTTCAAAAATCAAGCCCTTGTTGATTTTTGAGGGTCTAAAATAAATTAATAAAAAACCAAACGTGGTCTTGTTTTTAAAAAAAAGAACTTTTAAGATAAACACCTTGAATTCATACAGAAAGGATTTTTGATTTTTGTTTAAGAAAAATCCAATTTTAAAATTTTTATCTTCGCTTCAATTAGCCATACCCTTAATTTTGGTTCTTATTGTCGTATTGGCCTTAGCAACATTTTTAGAAGCGATCTATTCCACGCCGGTTGGGGTTCGATATGTTTACCATGCTTGGTGGTTCAAGGGGCTGTTGATTTTATTGGGCGTGAATGTTTTGTGTTCAGCCCTTTCACGATTTCCATGGAAAAAATATCAAACGGGTTTTGTCATTACCCATTTGGGCATTATTTTAATTTTGTTGGGGGCCTTAGTGACTCAGCAAATGGGGATACAAGCTCAATTGGCGTTAAAAGAAGGACAATCGGGATCGATTGTGCAGGATACGAATCCTGATTTTTATATTCAATTAGGCAACCAACCCTATTCGTCATATTCAGCGTCTTTTTTTTGGCGCAAGCCAACTCCGACGCACCCGATTTTGTTTCCTTTAAAGAGCGGAGGTGAAGTGCTTTTAAATAGGTTCTATTTTAGTGCTCGGAAAAAGGAGATTGTTGTTCCAGCCTCAAAATCCCAAAAGGGATTTACCGCCATTCACCTGGAGTTAGTGAGTCCATTTGTAAAACAAAAATTGTGGCTTTTTTTGAATGATGCTTCCAAAAGCAGCGAGAATTTGGGGCCGGCACAGGTTTTTTTTGAGCCCAAACGCGTTTGGGCTCAAAAGCCACGATCCCTCTTGAACCAAATGGCGGGTAATGTTTTGGTCATTACCCTAGGACATCACGGGGAATTAGCATATCAAATCAGCAGTCATAGAATCTGGGGGTCTTTGCATAAGCTGCAAATCAATCAAAGCTATCCCATGGGATGGATGGGCATGAAGTTAAAGATACTGCAGATGAGTCCTCAGGTGGTTCCCAAGAAAGTTTATGTTAAAGTGCCGTGGCCTCAGGGCCGCTCGCCGAAATCGGCGATCCATTATCTTGTTTTTCAATATCCATTTGAAAAATCAGGCTGGCTTGGATTTCAGGATCAGGCCATATTGACCTTGGGCAAAACCAAATTGGGTTTAGCCTATGGTCCTGCACAATCGCGATTGCCCTTTTTATTAAAATTAATTAACTTTAAAGTGGGATATAATCCCGGAACTCATACGCCAGCTTCGTATGCAAGTCAAGTGATCATGACCGATCCGTCCCGTGGTATTCAAAAACGAGTCAAAATTTATATGAATCATCCCCTGCACTATCGCGGATACACGGTTTATCAAGCGAGCTATTCGCCCAATGGCATGGGAAAATATGTTTCCATTTTTGCAATTGGAAAAGATCCGGGAACTTTTTTAAAATATAGCGGATCTCTAATTATGATTTCAGGCATTATACTTATGTTTTGGTTTAAAAAACCAGAGCAAGATCAAGGAGCAGTTGAATGAAACTAATGAAAAAAATAGGAGTATGGATTTTCATTTTAGGATTTATTGCGCCCATACTGCATGCAGCTCAACCGAAACTTGACTATCAAATTTTGAAATATTTACCGATTCAAAATGAAGGGCGCGTCAAACCATTTGATACGTTTGCGCGCGATAGCGTTCGGACCATCACCGGTTCTGAATATTTTAATGGTCATCATCCCATTGGCATGATCTTGGATTGGATTGCGAATGCCAATGTTTGGCGGAAACGTCCCTGTATTTTGATTGGCAATCTTCAATTGAAAAAAATGTTGGGAATGACGCCTCAGGAAAATTATGCAACCTATTCTTTTTTGGTTCATCGTCCAGGTTTTTTAGCGTATGCACGAGCTAATATCTTAAAAAAACAAGCCATGAAACAATTGAATGCGGAGCAAACCGAATCCATGATGGTCTATGGTCGCCTGGAGCTTTTTTCGGCGATTATCTCGGGTGATGCGATTTCCATTATTCCAATTTCAGGTCACGCGCGAGCAAAATGGGATTCGATTGGGGAGTTACAACGGGCCTACTTGATCCATCCTCAATCCATGCCTAAACCAGCTAAAACCATTATGAGTTTGTTTGCCACGGTTGTCTCAAGCTATTTTCAACGCAATACTACGATGTTTGCAGCCGCGAGTCGGCAGTTATGTAGTTATATGAAGCAAGTGGGAGGTCCCAATTATGCCAATTGGTCCCATATTGCACTGGAAGTGACGTACAATACCTTGCGTCCCTTTCGCAAAGCTTGGATTATTTTCCTGATTGCGGCCATCTTCATGGCCTTATCGTTGTTGAAGTTTTCAAAATTATTTTGGATTGGATTTGCAGCTTACATTTTAGGCGTTTTGATAAGCATTACAGGATTTGTGATGCGCTGTATTATTGCGGGTCGACCACCGGTTACCAATATGTATGAGTCAATCATTTGGGTTACATTTGGCTGCACCGTATTTGCGCTTATTTTTTTCGGCATTTTCAAAAATCGACTCTTACTTTTGTCCGCTTCCATTCTGGGCGTGTTTGGATTTTTGATCGCCGATTGTGCTCCGTTGATTTTAGATCCATCCATTCAGCCATTAGAGCCGGTACTTCGAAGTAACTACTGGCTAACGGCGCATGTTTTGACGATTACGTTGAGCTATGCCGCATTTTTATTATCATTGGGCATGGGGCATGTTTGTTTTTGGACCATGGTGAAATTAAAAGATCCACAAAAATTAAAAACTCAAACTCAAATGTTATATCGGGTCGTTCAAGTTGGTGTTGTTTTACTGGCGGCTGGGACGATTCTAGGTGGGATTTGGGCCAGCTATTCCTGGGGTAAATTTTGGGGATGGGATCCCAAAGAAACGTGGGCGCTCATTGCCCTTTTGGGATATATTGCAGTGCTCCATGGCCGTGTTGCGGGATGGCTGAAAGATCGCGGATTTTCAATGGCGGTCGTGATTGCATTTTTGGGTGTCCTGATGGCATGGTATGGCGTTAATTTTGTTTTAGGCGTAGGATTACATAGCTATGGATTTGCCAAAGGGGGCATACGCTATGTCATTACCTTTACCTCCCTGGACATTCTTTTAGTGATATGGGTAGGATGGAAAACAAGAAATGGGGCTCAACAGAATAAGCTGCAAAATACATAGTTCCTCGATACCGTCGAAGCGCTATTTTTATTCTTAATGAAGAAATCGGAATTCTAAAAATATGCTCCAATCTTTATTTTCAAAATTTAGGTGGATTCAGGATCGGAAAATTTTTTATGGCATTTTAGGCCTCGTTTGGGGTCTGGGAATTTGGAGTTTGAACGGCTGTGCTTCATCTGCAAAACCCCATGCCGTACTTCAGGTCGGGAATCAAGCTCCCAATTTCGATTTAGTCGACAGCAACGGCCATCGTTTTGACTTGTATGATGTCAAAAAGCATTGGGGTGTTATTCTTATTTTTTACCGCGGCTCTTGGTGTGAAGCCTGTGAAGATCAACTATTAAATTTAAAATATGCCTATCCGAAATTTTTAAAATTGCATTTTACCTTAGCAGCCATTAGTACGGATTCCATAGCGACTTCGTATACCTTTAATCATGAATGGCAATTTCCATTTCCCTTGCTGTGTGATTCCAGATTGAGGATTATTGATCAATATGGATTGCGGGATCCGCATCCAAATAATGGAAAATTTATTAGTTTACCCGCCACCGTTATTTTGGAACCAAATCACAAAATTTACTTTAAATATGTTGGAAAGAATCCGCTGGATTTACCTACCGTCAATGAAATTATAAATGTCTTAAAAGAAATTCGAAAAACGGAATCCTGATTTAAGTTTTGAAGATTATATACTGGATATACCTAAGCGATTAGGTTATTATGGTTCATCTAATCGTCAGAAAGGGCATTTTAGTATCTAAAGAGGGCTGGGCGAAAGTTTATCAACACCTTGGCGCTTATTTATGCGGATATGTAGATGGATTGGATTGTCGGTATAATCGTCGTAAAATTACAGATACAGAAAAAAACCGACCGGAAGCGATGGGTTATAGGCTTAGAGGAGTTACCAATACCGAACCAGTCGGCTCAATTGAATTTGCCGGAGACGGAGCAAGACGAAGAACAAAGAGACGTAAGATAAGTTTAGAAAAGTTATGTGGGTGCTTCTTAAAATAAAGCCGAAAGCCCAATCTTACAAGAAGGCTAAAAAGAAATGAACGGGAAAGATCCTGCTGCAGTAGCGCTGGGTCGCAAAGGCGGCCAGAAAACATCGGTAGCTAAAAAGAAGTCATCCGTTGCTAATGGCAAACTTGGTGGCCGTCCAAAAAAACAAAAACTGGTTAAATAATTGGGTATATCATATAAAGTTGTGTAAATTTTCAAGGACTGGAAGAACGGACATTGCGTATTGCGTTTGAAGTGCATCAGGGAACGACCGGTGTATTACTGATTCATGGGTTATCCGGAACGCCTTATGAAGTTCAGCCATTGGGAACCTTCTTGGCAAGCCAGGGCTATGCGATCCTGGGACCTTGGCTGGCTGGTCATGGCACTTCGCCCCGTGATTTATTTCATACGCCATGGCAGGATTGGTATTTGAGTGCCCTTGAGGCCTATGTTTATCTGATGAACCGTTATCATACTGTTTACGTGATTGGGCTTTCGATGGGCGCTGATTTGGCACTGCTGTTATCCGCACAATTCCCCACCCAGGGAGTTGTGGCTCTTTCTGGAGTGATTCAAATTCCAGATTGGCGATTCCAAGGAATTGGATTTTTTAAATATGTGCAATGGTGGACGACTCGTTTAAAAGGCGGCATTTTAAATACGCAAGCTCCCCAACATCAAACCTATTCCTGGGTACCGACACAAGCCATCCATGAACAAAAGAAATTAATGAACCGGCTGAAATCCCAATTAAATAATATAAAAATTCCCGCTTTGATTGTTCAAGGGAAAAAGGATTCCATCATTCCACCCCTCAATGGAGAGTGGATTTATCAAGGGATTGCGTCAGCAACCAAAGAGCTTGTTTCTTTAGAACATTCAGATCATGTGGTGACCATGGATAATGACCAAGCATTTCTTTTTGAGAAAATACATCAATTTATTCAAAACTCCTCGAGAACTCGTGTGTAACAGAAGAATTGGGTGAAACGCCATGCCGGTCGAGTCACTCGGGTTAAAAATGGGTATTGCTGAAAATGTTCATTTGAGTGACTTCTGAATTGACACTTAAGCCTATTCTCAGTCATAATAATATGACGCTTATGAGATTCGAAATTTTTAAAAAAAAACGTCAAAACAAAAGCCACTTTAAGAAAAAAATTACATTAATGCTGGTGCCCCATGATGCTAAAAAAACGTATCAGCTTAATCTCTATTATGGTTTTATTTATATCGTTTTAATTATATCCATCGCTTGTTTTGCATGGGCCTTCCACATTATTTCAAAAGATATTGATTATCACCTTACCTTTGTGGATAATCAAAAATTAAAGAGTGATATGGCGTCGGTGATGTTTCAGGTCAAAAAGGATGATAAGCTTTTAAATCAAGTCGCGCAACTGAATCAAAAACTTCGCATTGTTTTAGGATTAGGTTCAAACCGGAAAGAAATTCTTGAAGATTATGCGGATAATAAGTTGGGTTCAAGTCCCAAACAATCCCTGATTGCCTATTTAAGCGACCCGAATTATCAATTAACGCAAATCGTGCGCAAAAATCTTGAACAACTTCATCAAGAAGCGTTGAAACAAGAAAAGAATTTTAAACAAATTCACTTTTATTTAAAACATGAATGTTCTTTATTATTAGCTAAACCGTCCATCTGGCCCATTAAGGGATGGATTACCTCAGGATTTGGAGAGCGTATTTCTCCGATAAACGGGCAACGCGAATTTCATTATGGTGTTGATATTGCTAATCAAGGCAATACGCCTATTCATGCAACTGCCGATGGTATTGTGACCTTTGTGGGGTGGGAACGAGGATTTGGACGGGTTATTATTATCAAAAATGGATATGGGTATAGCACGCTTTTTGCTCACTGTTCCAAACAGGTCGTTCATGAAGGACAACGGGTTAAAAGAGGGGAAGTAATTGGTTATGTTGGAGAAACGGGATGGGCCACGGGCTATCATTTGCATTATCAGGTAATGATTCACGGTGTCCCAGTTAATCCCATGAAGTATCTTCCGCCGATTACTTAAATTTAAATTATGAAGGAGTATTTATGGGATTATTTGGAAAAGATCACGTAACCATTGGAAAAGTTGAGACGGTTTTGGGCCCGGATGTCGCCTTTAAAGGTTCCATTGTCAGTAAAAATAGTATACGGATTGACGGTGAATTACATGGCAGCATTATGGGTGAAAGTGGGGTGATTATTGGAGAGAAAGCGATCATTCGTGGAAATATTCAGGCAAAACAAGTTATCATTGGAGGAAAAATCAAAGGCAATATTGTTTCTTCCTACCGGATTGATCTTCAAAATACAGCTCAAGTTGAAGGTGACCTTTCAACCCATATTTTAAATATTGTTGATGGGGCTATTTTTGAAGGCAATTGTCATATGGAAGAACATGAAAAAGTCGTAGACCTTCCTAAAGTGGTCCGCGAATAATGGTTGGGTATTCTTTTGAAAAAGACCAAAAATAAAAAAACAAAGCATCAGATTTATTTAGATTGTGCGGCCACCACGCGCTATAAACCGCCACAGGTTTATAAAGCGGTCTTGAATTATGCAACGCAAATCGGTGTTTCTCACAGCCGTGGAACTTATCAAAGCGGCATTGCGGCCAATCAAATGATTTATGAGTTGCGTAGTCAGCTTGCTAAATTGTTTCAAGTGCCGCGATCGGAGCGGATTTTATTCACTAAAAATGCGACGGAAGCTTTAAATATGGCACTCAAAGGCTACCTCCAAACGAACGATCATGTCATTTTGTCAAGTTTAGAACATAATGCTGTGATTCGTCCCTTGAACCAATTAAAAAAAGAACGTGCGATTGAATATACCATGATTTCGGCTAATAGTCAGGGCCGACTGAACCCGTATGAATTTGAAAAAGCTATTCAGCCCAAGACTAAATTAATATGTCTGGTCCACGCATCGAATGTAACGGGAACCATTAATCCGGTTGAGGAGGTTGGAAATATTTGTTCAAAACACGGGATTGCTTTTTTGGTGGACGCGACGCAAACGGCCGGAAGTGTTCCGATTAATGTCCAAACCATGAAAATCGACTTTTTGGCTTTTACGGGCCATAAAAGTTTGATGGGGCCGCCGGGAACGGGAGGGCTCATTGTGTCGCCTCAAATCAAGCTGAATTCCTTTTTAGAAGGTGGGACGGGATCCAACAGTGATAAGGAAGAACAACCAGAAATTTGGCCCGATAAATTTGAAAGTGGTACATTGAATTATTGGGGATTGTCAGGTCTTAAAGCCGGGGTTGACTTTATCCTTAAAAAAGGTGTCGCGACGATTCGATTAAAAGAAGAACAATTGGTGGCTTATTTTCTATCTGAACTGAAGGCCCTTTCAAAAATTCGAATATATGGGTTGCCGAGTGGATTGGAACATCAGCGGGTTCCTATTGTTTCATTGAACATTGAAGGACAAGATCCATCCGCGGTTGGATATGAGTTGGATCAAAATTATCAAATTATGGTGAGAGTAGGACTGCATTGTGCACCTTTGGCACATCGAACTATTGGATCATATCCTCAAGGAACGATTCGATTTAGTTTTGGATATTATAATACAGTATCTGATATTCGAAAGGCAGTTGAAGCTTTAAAAATAATATCAGCGTTTAATTAAGGTTATTCAAATGGAGGCATTATGAAGGTGGCTGTGGCAATGAGTGGAGGCGTCGATTCAAGTGTTGCAATGGGACTCTTAAAAGAACAGGGCCATGCCGTCTTGGGATTGACTTTAAAAATTCTTCCGTGTGAACTAACTCCCCAACGTGCAACCGAGCCTTCGCTTACGGTACTGCCCTCAAAACAGCGTTGTTGTTCGATGCAGGATATCCAAGATGCCCGTGAAGTGGCGTTATCGTTAGGCGCTCCCCATTATGTCTGCGATGGCTTAGATACGTTTCGATTAAAGGTTGTCGATAGATTTTTAGATGATTACGCTCATGGCATAACGCCCAATCCTTGTGTAGAGTGTAATCGATTTGCCAAGATACCATTGCTTTTAAAACAATCCCTTGAACTCGGATGCGAAAAAATGGCCACAGGACATTATGCGCGAATTGATTATGATTCCCAGACGGGTCGGTATCGATTAAAAAAATCAGTGGATGACGAAAAAGATCAGAGTTATGTTTTATATAAGTTAAGCCAAAAACTATTATCGTTTTTGTTATTCCCGCTTGGGGATCTTCATAAACAGGAAGTCCGGCAAAAAGCGCATCAGCTTCAATTAGGGGTTGCCGAAAAAAAAGACAGTATGGAGATTTGTTTTGTTACGGAGGGCAGTTATCGTGATTTTGTCAAAGCCCATCGGCCCGAGGCATTTAAACCGGGATTCATTCGCGATCAACAGGGGACTATTTTAGGAGAACATCAAGGTGTAGCTGGGTTTACCCTTGGACAACGCAAAGGTCTGGGGTTATCCCATGGACCTTATTTCGTTTTGAAATTGGAGCCGGATACAGCCACGGTTATTGTAGGAAAAGAAAATGAAACCTGGCATCAGGAGTTCATCGTGACCGAATTGAATTGGGTTGCTTGGGAAAAATTGCTTAAGCCCCAGGAGTGTATGGTGAAGATCCGATATCGTTCAGACGAACAACTGGCGGTTCTTTATCCAGAATTGGATGATCGTCAGGTGCGCGTAGTATTTAAAAATCCTGTAAAAGCGATTACCCCAGGGCAGTCAGCGGTCTTCTATGACAATGATTATGTTGCCGGGGGTGGGATAATTGAAAGAGTTTTAGCGAAAAAGCATGAGGCACTAGTCAAATAAGAAATAAAAATGTTTTTAGTTTAGGATTCAATAAAAAAAAGATATAATAAACAACCATGAAATTAAAAAAATCAAAATTAATCAAATTGATTATTGGGTTTACAGGCATCCTTTATATAGGAAGCCTTGTGATCCCTTTTGCGGTTAAACCCGCCTATGCCCTTTATTGGGAAGATCAATTTCCTGGAAATAATCCGAAAGATATTAAACGGAGGCCTCAAGGTTTTTTCCTTTTCAATTGGATTGGTAGCTTATTGCACATGGAACGGGAACATAAGTATCGAAGCTTGGGCAATGAAGACAATGGGCCCATGGTTAATACCGGAAGTCAAACCCTGATCATCATTGTGTCCGGGATTGTAGGGATGGTGGCAGGTATTATAACAGGCTATTCCGTCGCACCGAATGTGGATCGACAAACTCCCGATATGTTTATTGGCGGGTCGCTAGGTTTGGGAGCCGGAATTGGGATTGGCGAACTCATTATCCCAAGAGATTATCAAGTAGATCCGCTCAGTGTCCACATGTCGTCCTATTTGAAAACAAATGAAGCCGACCTTCCATTTAAAACCCTTTCGACTTTTCAACCATCCTCTGGATTGTTTTGTTATCGGTTTTAAATTTACAAGTTATGCATCCGCTACGCATAGGTTTATTGGCGGAATGAGACAGTCTTAAGATGACAGGGTTGTTCAATGGGCAATGTGGCACGAATTCGTTCACTAGAATGAACAATAGATCTGAAATTTTTAAATTCGCATGACGCCCTCATTGGGGTATTCAGAATATTCACAATAGTAAATCGATTGGATGATCTCTTGGATAAGTTCTATAATTTTTGTTTTTAAAGTAAGACACGCATAATTTTTATCAATGAGTTAGGGATGTCAAACGACGAGGGTTAAGAATGCCAAATGCAGTCCAAGTTTATTTGAAGAAGGGCGAGGAACAAAGAATAGTCCAGGGGCATCCATGGGTCTATAGCAATGAAATTTTAACTACCAATGGTTCAGTGAAAACAGGCATGCTGGTGCATGTTTTTGATTTTAAACACCAATTTATTGGCCAGGGAGTCATTAATCCTCAATCCAAAATCAGGGTGCGGTTGTTGACGTGGAAAATGGAAGAAGTCATCGATGCCTCATTGATTCGAAAAAAAGTTTTTCAAGCGATTGAGCGGCGCAAAAAAATAGTTCCGGATATTTTTAAAGGGGGTCTTCGATTAATCTTTAGCGAATCGGATGGATTGCCCGGGATAACAGCCGATGCGTATGAAGGTCATGTAGTGATTGCATGCATGTCGGCTGGGATGCGAGTCTTTCTGGATGAGATAGTTCAAGCTTTAAAAGAATGTCATTTCAAGTCAATTTTTGAAAAAAGTGTGGGCGATATTTGCCGCAAAGAAGGCATGCCGGAAATTCAACGTTGGTGGACGCACGAACAATCGTTCCCGTATCGGTTTCTTGAAGGACAGGCCATGTTGGATATCTTCCCTGATCAAGGACACAAAACAGGATTTTACTTAGATTATAGATCTGCCCGCCAAAGGATTCTTCCATTCTGCAAAAACAAAAAAGTTTTTGAGGGATTCTGCTATGAGGGCGCACTTGCCATTCAAGCAGCGCTGGAAGGCGCTCAAGTGATTGGATGGGACACTTCCGATCGTGCGCTGAATCAAGCTAGGGCCAACGCCCAATTAAACGGCGTCGAATCGCAAATCCAATTTGAACGGCGCGATTCTTTTAAAGAGATCAAAAAAGATGTCTTTTCAGAACATTTTGGGATTGTGATTTTGGATCCACCCCCATTGGCTAAAAGTGTGCATGATCTTCCACAGGCCAGTTTGGCACTTCAACAACTCATTGAAGCGAGTTTGACATTTTTGGAACCCGGTGGCATTTTGATGATATCAACGTGTTCATTTCATTTTAGTTGGTTGATATTGGAAACAACGATTCAACAGGCCTTAAGTCATATGCAACGTCGATTTCAACTTTTGGATCGAATTATGCAACCGCTGGATCATCCTTCGCTTATTTCCATCCCGGAAACAGAATATTTGCGGACGCTTTTGCTGAAGGAAGTCGATTGAAAGCCTTAATCGTGATAAAATTTGAAAATAAGTTGTAAGAGGAAATCGACATGAAAATTTTAGTCACAGGCTGTGCGGGATTTATTGGATCCAATATTTCAGAACGGTTGTTGAAATTGGGGCATGAGGTCATTGGGGTCGATAATTTTGATGTTTATTATTCGCGATCCCAAAAAGAAAAAAATCTCCTTCCCATTTTGCTCCATCCCCATTTCCGACTTGTCGAAGACAATTTAGCAACCATGCCGTTGATTAAAGTGATCAAAGGTATTAACGCGGTGGTGCATCTTGCAGCACAACCGGGGGTTCGGAATTCGTGGGGAGCTTCTTTTCAAAAATATGTAACCAATAACCTCTTGGTTACCCAACGTCTGTTGGAAGAAACCAAAGGCTATCGACTCAAAAAATTTGTTTATGCTTCATCTTCCTCTGTTTATGGACAAATAACTGGAAAATTAAATGAGGAGATGAAGCTGCAACCCAAAAGCCCCTATGGGGTAACTAAGTTGGCCGCGGAACATCTTTGCGATTTGTATCACCATGAATACAAGATGCCAACGCTATCGTTGCGCTTTTTTTCAGTCTATGGACCCAAACAGCGTCCCGATATGGCTTTTCACAAGTTTTGCCATGCCATTTCAAATGAGTTGCCCTTAACCATTTATGGGAATGGGCAACAGATTCGAGATTTTACGTTTGTTGACGATGTGACCGACATTGTGGTGGAGGCCCTCGGCAATGATCTTTGTGGAGAAACGATTAATGTGGGAGGCGGAACCGCCTGCACTTTATTGGATGCCATTGCTATTTTGGAAGGATTTTATGGCAAACCCTCTATGAAAACTTTCTTAGAACGACAAAAAGGCGATGTCGAATCCACCCAAGCAGATACCGCGAAATTAGAAAAATTTTTTTCAAAAAAACCGTCCACTTCTTTAATCGATGGATTGGCACTGGAATGGAAATGGTTCCATGAATTTTTAAATGCCGAAAATCAAGAGCAAGCAATTAAAAATGATCGTCCCGACTCTCAACGCCAAAAACCTTCTTGAGTCTCATAAAAAATATATGCCCAGAACAAGTGCTTCAAAAACGAACCCGGTCAAGAAAGTGAAAATCGCTCATATTATCACCTTGCTGGAATTGGGGGGAGCTCAACAAAATACGCTTTACTGCTGTGCCCATCATCATTCGGATCGGTATGAAGTCGTTTTAATTGCCGGCAAGGGTGGATATTTAGACACGGCGGCACAACAATTAGCCTCTCAAATAAAAGTTTATTTTTTATCCTCTTTGAAACGCCCCATTCAATTAATATGGGATTTTATTGCCGTGTTTCAAATGTGGTTGATTTTAAGAAAAGAAAAAGTGACCATTGTTCATACCCATAGTTCGAAGGCGGGCATTTTAGGTCGTTGGGCTGCTTGGTGTGCGCGTGTTCCGGTGATTATTCATACGGTACATGGATGGGGGTTTCATCCAGAACAATCGGGGGGAACCCGAAGCATTTATCAACTATTGGAAAAATGGACAGCAAAAATTACGTCTAAAATTATTACAGTGAGTATGGAAAATCAAAAAACAGGTCTCCAACTTAAAATAGGACAAGAACCTCAATATCAAGTGATTCATAGTGGAATTGAATTGAGGCCCTTCATGCGTGCCCGACAGCATCGAGTTAAATATCGACAAAAAATGAAACTTGAAGGCAAAATAGCAGTTTTAATTCTTTCCAATTTCAAACCGCAAAAGGCTCCACAAGATGTCATCCAAATTGGGCTTGATTTAAAAGAAAAAATTAATCAATTTGTTTTTATGTGGGCTGGCGACGGTGAAAATCGACTTTTCATAGAACAAAAAATTCAAGTACTGGGATTGCAGGATCATTTCCGTTTTTTAGGATGGAGAACCGACATACCTGAATTAGTGGCTGCGAGTGATGTTTTGCTTTTGACGTCTATCTTTGAAGGACTTCCTCGAAGTGTATTACAAGCAATGGCCGGACGAAAACCGGTGATTGCAACGGCGGTCAATGGAACACCAGAGGCCGTTTCGGATCACCACAGTGGTTTTTTACATGCGCCTCATGATACCCATGGAATGGCCCAAAGTTTGAAGTGGATCCAGCAACATCCGGCTTTAGCTCAAAAACTAGGGATGGAGGGAAGCAAAAGGTTAGTCGGGTCATTTCGTATTGAGGTAATGCTTCAAGAAATAGAAGCATTATATGAAACATTTTTGAGCAGCAATTAAAGGTGACTTCTTGAAACCATTTCAGACTATCGACAATGAATCGATTTTAAGGGCCCGGGGGTTTCAATCGCTATTAGGGATTATTTTGGTCGGGTTGTGTCTAATTCCTGCTCAACACACGCGCATTTGGACTACGGAAAGCTTTGTAATGCGTCTCAGTGTACTGATTCTGATGGTGGTCGTCGTTTGGGATAAGACCTATTCCCGAATCGATGTGTTGATTAAGGACGGGGTGGGAAGTATAGTCATCCTTCTTTGTATTACCACCGGTATTTCAGCGGTATTATCGCAAGATGTGTTTCACAGTTTTGAAGCCTGGCGAGGGTTAATTGCAATTGGAATTTGGGGCTTGGTTTTAAGGGTTGGATTTCAAAGATGGCCTCAGGCCTTCCGGGTTTTTGAATTCTTTTTTCAATGGGTGTTAGGGTTCAATGTCATTTTAGGATTTATTCAATGGTGCCATACGTATCACCCACCAATGGGAATTTTTCCCAATCAAAATATTTTTGCAGATTTTTTAGGGATCGGGGGCATTTACCTCTTTGTGAAGGCCCAAACTGATTCGAGGGTGATTATAAAAATTTTACTAGGAAGTACTTTTATAGTTTGGGCGCTTACGTTAAGCCGAGGGGCTTTAATTGCGATGGCCCTGGTCGGACTATTTTATGTCCTTATCCATTGGAAAACATTGCGCCTCTCAATTTCCAAATGGACGACGCGAAGAAAATTCGTTATGGGTACGGGGGCTCTAGGGGTATTGATAGCCCTCTTCCCCATGGTTTATCGATTAGTCAACGCTTACAAAATGGATCCTCGGGCCTATTTTCGCATTTACATTTGGCGTGCAGCGTTTCGCATGTTTGAAGCGCGGCCCTGGCTGGGATTCGGCCCGGGAACATTTGCGGCGATGTATGGTTATTTTCGACTGCCTCAACTTTGGCTTCCAACGGCTCAATTTGCACATAACGAATATTTACAAATGTTAGATGAATGTGGATTAGTAACATTGTTTATTTTTTTAATTTTATTTTTCGTCTTGATGAGAAATTTTTGGACGGCGGTTTCGGCGCCAAGAACAATCAAAAAAGTTAGTCCTTCAATCCAAGCATCCGAGTGGGCCTGGATGATTCTGCTGCTCGTTGCTTTTCATAATGTAGTGGATTTTACCATAGCTTTTTGGCCGATCTGTTGGATTGTTATTGTTTTCTTAAGTTATGGGATGTCTTTTCATGCTCCGCCCGCAACCAATCCATGGAAGATATCTGAAAATATCTCGAAGAGTTTAATGGGATTATTAAGCCTCGTGTTAATTGTGGTTTTGGGATTGGGCTCTGTCAAGAATTATGTATCGCAGATGGAATATTTAAATGGCGTCCATGATCAAGTCGATAAAGACTGGGTAAAAGCTAAACACGATTATCATACGAGTTTGATTTTTGACAAAACCAATTCCATGAGCTGGAATGGCCTAGCCACCATTAACAATCAAATATTACAATCATCCATATCTAAAAAATTGAAAAGGTATTTCTGGACTCAAAGTTTAAATGATTTTAATCAAGCGATAAAAAATGATTCGATTTCGATACCCATACGCAATAATTTTATTTCCTTTTTAATCCAACAAAATCAATTGCCGTGGGCATTATCTGAGCAGTTTCAATTGGACCACGCCATGCCGCCCTATCCGCCGAATGATGTGACGACGGCTGAAATATTGATGCTCTTGCGTCACTATGCTAGTGCCAAACGCTATCTACGGGCTTCGCAAAGGATTGATGGATATTATTTGCCGGCATATTTTATGGAAATTGTTGATGATCGATTGGCGAATCATCCACGGATGAGTCAAAAAAAAATGCATCAATTAGAAAGTCGGGTTATAAAACGAAAACTAGGGGTATCGAAACGAACATTGGAAAGAAAGATCAATTGGATGTTCAAGTTATTCCGGAAAAAAATCAATCGAACGGTTGATGAAAAAATTTGAGGATATATGAAAACAACGCTTTTAATAATGGCTGCGGGTTTAGGGTCACGCTATGGCGGACTTAAACAAATGGCCGGTGTGGGACCTCATCAGGAGGCGCTAGTCGATTATTCAATCTATGATGCGATTCAAGCGGGTTTTCAAAAAATTGTTTTTGTGGTTCAGCGTCGGTTTAAGAACGATTTTAAGCAACGTATTGGCAATGCTTGGGAAAAAAAAGTTTCCATTCAATATGTTATTCAGGATTTAAAATCGATACCTCAAAACACCCAAAGGCCGATCAAACGCATCAAACCCTGGGGAACGGCACACGCTATTTGGAGTGCACGGAAGGTGATCCAAGATCCCTTTGCGGTCATTAACGCCGATGATTTTTATGGCCGAGATTCTTTTAAAAAATTGATAGTATTTTTGAAGCAACCGTTACAGTCAAACTCCACCTATGCAATGGTAGGTTTTCCGCTTGCAAAAACACTTTCAAAATATGGATCAGTTTCTCGCGGTGTTTGTGTTTGTAATCGGCGTCTAAAAAATCAAGGGCTATTTCTGAGCAAAATAGTTGAATATGCTCGGGTGATCCAAGAAAGGCAACGTAAAATTTTTTATATCGATGAAACCGGAAATCACCAATTGATTCCGGGTCATCCATGGGCTTCCATGAATATGTGGGGTTTTAGGCCCACTATTTTTGACCATTTAAATTATCAATGGATAGAGTTTTTCAAAAAAATGAAACATGATGAAAAAGAAGAATTTGGTATTCCGCAGGTAATTAATAATCTGATGCATGCCCAATTAATTCAAGTCCAAGTGATTCCAACCCCAAGCCAATGGTTCGGCATGACGTATCCTCAGGATCATGCGCGTGCCCAAATGCGGATTGCTCAACTTGTTAAGAATCGGCACTACCCGCCGCATCTTCATCGGTGAAAGATAAAAACGATAGTTCGAAGGTATTGTGTTTTTTTATTTTTATGCTTTAAAATATTTTAATTTATTTGAAATGAGGAATTTATGCCTGAAGAACGAGAGAAACGACAATTTGTGAATTTTGCTTTTTATAAAATATCGAATAAATTTCGATCCATTTCTGTATCTGCGCGTAATGAAATAAAAAAATCAGCTTTAGAATGCATTGAAGAATTTAAGAAAAAAGGAATTTTAGTTGTTTACTCGACTCTGGGGTTCCGGGCCGATGTTGATTTTTTGTTATGGCGAATTAGTTATAATCTGGATGATTTTCAGGATATGGATGCCATGCTCAATCATTCAATGATTGGATCGTATTTGCATAGGGCCGCATCGTATTTAGCCATGACCAAACGAAGCATCTATATTGATAAGCATCAACATGAAGGACAAGATGGCAATCGGTTAGCCATATACCCCGGCAAAGCTAAATATTTATTCGTATATCCCTTTGTTAAAACCCGAGAATGGTATCTTTTACCGAAAGAAAAACGTCAGGAATTCATGAATGAGCATATTCGGATCGGTAATTTATTTCCCTCAGTTAAATTGAATACTACGTATTCTTTTGGATTAGATGATCAGGAGTTTGTGGTTGCTTTTGAAACGGATTTTCCATCTGATTTTTTGGATCTTGTAATGGCGCTTCGTGAAACAGAGACGTCTAAATTCACTCTGCGCGATACACCGATTTATACCTGTAAAAAAATGGAATTGGCCGATGCCTTGAATTTACTGGGATAAATTCAAGGATCGGCAGGAGTGATCATGAAATTTTGGCTCATTTGGGTTTTCCTAATCAGTATTGTCTTTGAAGGCGCAAGGCCTGCAGGGGCTCAGCCCAATGTTCTTACGTATCACAATAATAACTTGAGGACCGGATGGAATGCTGATGAAACGGTTTTGACACTCCAAAATGTTAATTGGAAAACATTTGGAAAGCTTTTTACAGATCCCGTGGATGGTCAAATTTATGCACAGCCTTTATATGTTTCACGAGTTCGAATTCATGGCTCCTTTTATCATGTAGTCTATGTTGCCACGGAAAATAACAGTGTATATGCTTTCAATGCAGATCATGCGGGCTATCCACTTTGGCATGACCGATTTACAACGCGTTCCCTCGTTCCGGTATCATTCAAAGATGTTTTTGGGTGTCGTCAAATTACGCCGATCATCGGAATTACGGATACTCCCGTCATCGATCTAATAACCCACACAATGTATTTGGTTTCGATGGTTAAAACGGTTTCTTTGCATCCCAGATTTTTTCAAATATTACATGCGATTGATATTCGTACAGGGAAAGAAAAGGACGGTGGGCCCATCACGATACAGGCTTCTATACCCGGAGGGGTCCAGGGATCTCGCCGCATTCGCTTTAAGGCCAGAGTGTCCAATGAACGATGTGGGTTGTTCATGGATCAAATCCAAGATCAATCCATTGTTTTTACCGCATGGTCATCGCATTGTGATCAAGGTGACTATCATGGTTGGGTTATTGGATACAATGCAAAAGATTTACACCAACAACGATATGTTTTTAATGTGACGCCACATGGCACGGAAGGCTCCATTTGGAATAGTGGAGCAGCTCCAGCCATTGGGGCGAAGGGCCATATTTATCTTGTGACAGCCAATGGGACCTTTAATGGATTTGTGCATCAAGATTGGGGAGATAGTTTTTTGAAACTGAATCCTGAAAGTTCAGGCGTTTTGAAGGTGATCGATTTTTTCACTCCGTATAATCAATCGAAGTTGAATGAAGAAGACCAAGATGTAGGTGCAGGAGGAGTTGTGCTCTTGCCTCGATCTTATGGCGATTCGCAGCACCCACATTTACTTACGGGATCGGATAAAACAGGGGAAATTTATTTGATCGATTGCCATGCCATGGGGGGCTATCACGAAGCATTAAAAGAGAATGAAATTGTGCAAGAATTTCATGTGGGCGCTAGAAGGTATAATGCCTCTTTTACCACACCCTGTTGTTTTGATTCGTGGGTATATTGGAGTATGGTCGGAAGTCCGATACGAGCTTATAAGTTAGTCCGAGCGCACTATGCCCCCTATCCCACTTCATGGACGCCGGAACGATATGCCTATCCGGGTTGTGTCCCAAGTATTTCGTCTCATGGGCGGGTTAATGGGATTCTGTGGGCGATCCAAGTAGGTAATCCGGCGATTTTAAGGGCCTATAATGCATCCAACTTGGGAGATGAAATTTATAATTCTTTGGAAGCTCCCCATGGTTTGGATTCGACGGGTGCCCCGAGTGATAAATTTGTACCTCCAACAATTGCTCAAGGCCACGTTTACGTTCCGCTTCAAAAGCGATTAGTGGTTTATGGACTTCGCTCATTTTAAAGTTGTCAAAGTTCACAACTGCGATTGATTAAAAGGGCGTGTACTTTAGGGCTACGGAGCGGGCGGGTTTTTTATTAATTTCAGACAAGATGAAGGGTGGCGTCATACTCAGGTCCTCGGGCAAATGGAAGTGAAGGGGAATGAAATAGGCAGGATATTGACTGAAAACCCATAAATCTTTTTTTTCAGCAAATTGATTTTGTTTAAAATTCCATTGATCCACGATATAAGTAGTTAGGGCCTGAGCCAATCCTCGTCCATAAAACGAGGAATGAATTTCTAGTATTGAAAGCTCATAAAAGTTAGGATGAAGAGTAATGCCAATGCATCCGGCCCAGAGATGTTGAATACTGGCGTTAAAGAAAAATGTTTTTTCCAATAGTTCAGGCGATTTGATTTTGGATTTTATTTTTTCATAAATTGGAATTTGATATATATCCGCTGATTCCAGTTTGAATGGATTTTGGAGTGACCATAAAAAGGCTTCCGTTAAATTGGCTCGATAGATCAACCCACCATTCTCCGTGTTCTTGAGTTTTTGAATCATCAAATGCATTTGAGTCGGATCTACCCAAATAGCTTCTCGAACTTCTTTAAGATCAACGGGCTGAAGTCGTGTTTGGTGGGTGGTAGCATGAAATATATACGATTCCCAAGTTATAGAATCTTCTTGATGGGTAATTTCCAAAGTGATATGTAAAACAAAAGATTGCAATTGAATATTTAATCCCGTTTCTTCTTTAGCTTCCCGGATCGCACCTTGATCAAAAGGTTCATGGAGGTGAACACCCCCGGAGGGGGATCGGAAAATGCCCGGGGGATAAGAGTGTTTGCTCATCAATGCAAAACGGCCTTGAGGGTCCTCAATAAACAAGGTCACATCGTGAATTCTCCCTTGCCTTCGACTTTGTTCAACCAAATTCCATCCGAGATCATCAAATTCTTGAGTGATCCAGAGTCGGTAGGGATAACCCCATTTTTTTCGGATAACTGGAAGTTGTCGAATTGTATGCAAGCATTCCTCACAGCTGTGGATTGGATGATTTGGATTAGCAGCAAATCAAGCTTTAAACGTTGTCAACGTTATTATTCCCTATTTGAAAAAAAGAATCAATTTTTAAATTGAATGGATTGGGAGATCAACGATTACAGGATCAATGGGTGGGATGTAAAAGCTATTTTGATATACGGCTAAACAGATTGTGGTCACTAATCTTAAATAGCCCAATATATAGAAACTCAAACTGGACGTCTAAAAAAGCGTGGAACCGTTTTCAATTTTAGGAAAACGAATTATCCAAGTAGGGCACAAAGACCTGTGGCAAGCTAAAAAGTATAATCCAACTCAGGGGCGTCAATCAGTCAGGATTTATTTTATAAATCCAAATCCCCCAATTTGTTTTATCACGCAGTGAGGTTAAAATTTATAAACTTGAGAAAAGACAAGGTTCCTGCTTGAAAGCTTCTGTACGAATGTGATATAACCATGAGTTAAATTGACTTTAAATTTTATATTTAAGTCATAATTCACATGCTATTTAATTTCTTGTTCAAAGAGTGTTGTGATTTAAAACAACGAGTTTATTCAAGAAAATTAGCGGAAACGTTTAAATAGCAGAGGAAAAACTCTAGGTTAAGGAGATGTGGGTATGTTAACAGTATCGATGAAGCAATTGTTGGAAGCTGGAGTACATTTTGGACATCAAACTCGCCGGTGGAATCCCAAGATGGCCCCTTACATTTTTGGTGCGCGCAATGGGATTCATATTATTGATCTTCAAAAAACGGTCAAAAAGCTTAAAGAAGCTTATCAATTTGTGAAAGAAATTTCAGTTGCGGGTGAAAGTGTTATTTTTATTGGTACGAAAAAGCAAGCTCAAGATTCTATTCGAGAAGAAGCCGAACGCTGTGGAATGCATTACGTCAACTATCGGTGGTTAGGCGGGATGCTTACTAATTTTTCAACCATTAAAAAATCGATTGGCTATTTAAAAGATTTGGAACGCTTGACACCGGAAGAATTACAAAAGCGCTCCAAAAAAGAACAAGCCATCTTAAATAAAGAAAAACAAAAATTAGAACGCACATTAGGGGGTATTAAAAACTTGCCTAAATTGCCGGGTGCCATTTTTGTCATTGATACTAAAAAAGAACATATTGCGATTCAAGAAGCCCGAAAGTTAGGAGTTCCAGTAATAGCGGTTGTTGATACTAATTGTGATCCAGATGAAGTCGATTTAGTGATTCCCGGTAATGATGATGCAATTCGAGCAGTTAAGTTGATCACTTCGGTTATTTCGACCGCGATTATGGATGGGCGTAGCCAAGAATTAGAAGGCAAGGAAATCGGCAAATCTGAAACCAGTTCAACGACTATAGTCGATGCTACCTTTGGTACGGGATCCGATTTGGAAAAACCGATTATCCTAGATGAAGAAGTGAATCAAGAATTTTTAAAAGAACGTTCATCGGAAGAGCCCGAATTGCTGGTTTCAAGTGTGGAACATTTAGCAGGCGATGCTCAAACAGTGGCTGCTTTTGCCGACGAGTTAGCTGATGAAAAAGTTGAGAGAATTCGAACCAAACGATTACGGGATGAATAATTTCCAAAAATCATCAGTTTTGAATTGGAATAAATTGGGAGGCCCAAATGAGCATTGATGCATCAGCAGTAAAGGAATTGCGAGAAAAAACAGGCGCCGGAATGATGGAATGTAAAAAAGCTTTGATGGAATCACAAGGTGATTTTGAAAAAGCGGTGGTTTATTTAAGAGAACATGGGGCCGTACAGGTTGCCAAACGAGTCGGTCGAAGTGTCAATCAGGGCTGGATTGGCAGTTATGTCCACGGAGGGAAAGTGGGTGTTATTGTTGAAGTGAATTGCGAAACTGATTTTGTTGCTAAAACAGACGATTTTCAAATGTTGTCCAAAGAATTAGCAATGCAAATTGCCGCTTCCATTCCTAAATATGTTCGCCGTGAAGAAGTACCCATGGATGAATTGGAAAAAGAAAAATCGATTTATCGAATCGAAATTGAAAAATCGAACAAGCCGGCATCTGTATTAGAAAAGATATTGGAAGGCAAAGTCGAAAATTATTTTAAGCAGGTTTGTCTAATGGATCAGCCGTATATTCGTGATCCTAAAAAGAGTGTTCATCAACTGATTACGGAAATAGCGGCTAAACTCGGAGAAAATATTGTTGTGCGCAGATTTTGTAGATTTCAAATTGGAGAATAAAATTGTTTTTGCAAAATGATCACAAAGGTAGCTTTTGAACACCCCTAAATCAAAATATGCTTATCATCGCGTGCTTTTGAAAATTTCGGGCGAAGCCCTGGCAGGGACTCAAAGCTACGGCATTGATGCAGAAGTTGTTCAAAGAATTGCGAAACAGGTGCATCAAATCCAAAAAGATGGCGTGCAAATTGCTCTGGTGATTGGTGGAGGCAATATTTACCGTGGCGCTAACGGTGAAAAAATGGGGCTGGATCGTGTTTCAAGTGATTACATGGGGATGTTGGCAACCATTATCAATGCCTTAGCACTCCAAAACGCGTTGGAAACAGCCGGGGCATATACTCGGGTGATGACCGCCATCGAAATGTCGAAAGTGGCGGAACCGTATATTCGGCGAAAGGCACTTCGTCATTTAGAAAAAGGAAGAATTGTCATCTTTGCAGGAGGCACCGGGAATCCTTATTTTACGACTGACACCACAGCGGCGTTAAGAGCGATTGAAATCAATGCGGAAATTATTTTGAAAGCAACGCATGTTGACGGTGTCTATGATGATGATCCCCAAAAAAACCCACGGGCCACCCGGTTTCAGCAATTGACACACTTGGAAGTGATTGATCGGAAATTAAAAGTCATGGATGCCACCGCGATTACGCTGTGTATGGAAAATCATCTTCCCATTATTGTCTTTGATATGCATGTCATCGGGAATATTGCACGGGTAATTCGAGGGCAGAAACTGGGAACCATGGTGTGTAGCTGAAAACCAAGACCGGTGATGTGAAGGAGGATAGATGGACGTCCAGAAGATATATCAAGAATCAGAATCAAAAATGAAAAAGGCCGTTGAAGCAACGAAGCGTGAATTTGTAAATGTTCGAACCGGGAGAGCCTCATCCGCTTTGTTTGAAACCATTCGAGTAGAATATTACGGAACCCTCGTCCCATTAAATCAAGTCGCTAATATTACGGTTGTGGATGCACGGACGATTGAAATCAAACCTTGGGATGCTACCGCATTAGTGGATATTGAAAAAGCGATACTGAAAAGCGAATTGGGATTAACGCCAAATAACGATGGAAAATTAATACGGATTAGTATTCCTTTACTGACAGAAGAACGTCGAAAAGAATTGGTTAAAACGGTGAAGAAAGATGCTGAAGAAGGGAAAGTGGGAATTCGAGCCATTCGACAAGAAGCTAATAAAACGATTGATCAATTAAAAAAAGAAAAGCATATTTCAGAAGACGTAGCTAAGGATGCTGGAGAAAAAATTCAGAAAATGACCAACCACTATTCGCAAGAAATCGATCAGTTAGCGTTACATAAAGAAAAAGAGATTTTGGATTTTTGATCATTTGATTAGGTGTTATGAGGAGCAATAATTATTTGGATATTTG
The DNA here is from genome assembly GCA_027366525.1 of candidate division FCPU426 bacterium. GTDB lineage: Bacteria > Oederibacteriota > Muellerivitia > Muellerivitales > DAHXKG01 > DAHXKG01. The sequence continues at coordinate 59,688 of DAHXKG010000007.1, read as the reverse complement.
GATCACATGACGAATAAAAAACGCGAAAAACTGATTTCGAAATATCAACTTCAAGAACAGATTCCACGACATATTGGAATTATTATGGATGGAAATGGACGATGGGCACAAAATAAGCACTTGCCGCGCATTGCGGGGCATCGAGCGGGAGCGGAATCAGTTCGAACCATTGTTCGACTCTGCGGTGAATTAGGTGTCCAGGCATTGACGTTATATGCTTTTTCAATGGAAAATTGGCGTCGTCCGAATCAAGAAGTTCAATTTTTAATGCGGCTTTTAAAAAAATATCTGCGTCAAGAATTAAAAGAGCTGAACCGAAATAATGTTCGATTAAAAACAATAGGCAAGATTCAATTACTCCCAAACTCGGTTCAGCAAGAATTGCATTATGCCACCCAACAAACCGCACATAATAAAGGATTAACCCTGGTATTGGCATTATCCTATAGTGCCCGTGTGGATTTAATCGATGCGTTTAAAAAAATAGAGGCGGAGGTTCAAAAAGGTACCTTGCGCGCGGAAACCATCAACGAACCAACCATTCAAAATTTTTTGTCAACAGCGGAATTGCCTGAAGTGGATTTGATTATTCGAACTAGCGGCGAAATGCGAGTATCTAACTTTTTGCTTTGGGAACTCGCATATGCGGAGTTGTATTTTACGCCAACGCTTTGGCCTGATTTTCGGGAACAGGAATTGATACAGTCCATTCAAGCATTTCAATGTCGAAACCGACGATTTGGTGGATTGAAGAATGTTCGAGGAGTTCAGTGATTCAACGTTCATTAGTTGCTGTTGTAGCCATGTTTTTGGTTTTTATGTTGCTGTTTTGGGGATCCATCGCTTTTTTCAACTGGATAACGACAGTCGTATTGTTGCTTGGACTATTGGAATTCTTGTATATGAGTCAAACTGCCGGAAAAAAGCCGATGATTGTGCTGGGAGTCATCGCGTTGTTTCTTTTATTACTGCCTTATTTAAACATAAGCCAAGCATTTCATTTGCCAGCAGCGTTGAGTTTAGCGATTTTGGTTCCCTTTTTAGGCGCTCTGATTTTTTTAAAACATCCCAATTTTCATTTGATTGATTCAATGGGAACAACCATGTTGGGCGTATTTTATTTTGGAATTTTAGGGTCTTATTTTTATCTGCTTCGTCAAGAAGGCATTGGACCGTTACTAGTTTTATTGGGGGCCACATGGGCCACGGATATTGGGGCGTTTTTTTGGGGGACGTTCTTTGGAAAACATAAACTTGCGCCGCAACTATCGCCTAAAAAAACTTGGGAAGGGTTTTATGGAGGAATCGTCACAAGTGTTTTAGGCTTATATTTTCTGGATAAGATCGCTGTCCGCGAAATAAACTTTTTAAATTTAAATACGGTGATTCTCCTGGGCGTGATATTAGCGGTGACGGGGCAAATCGGTGATTTAATGGAATCCATGATCAAGCGTAGTTTATCCGCTAAAAACTCGGGTTCTATTTTTTTGTCCCATGGTGGCATTTTTGATCGCCTGGATAGTGTGCTGATTAATGGCATGGTTTTATTTTATTGCTTAAAGAGCATGGGACTTCATTAAATCGAAGGCGGCCGGTCCAGTATTAAAAATCAATTTTAGATTGCTTGGGTTTGAATGAGTCGATAAATATTGAATGAAGGAACATACCCATTTGGAAACGATTTCAAGACTAAAGAATGCTTTTTCCCATCAATATGGTGAAAATTCTAAAAAAATTACCATTGTTTCAGCGCCGTGTGTTTTAAATCTTTTGGGGGGCGATTATACGGAACATGAAGACGGCTTCAGCTTATTGGCGACAGGTCAGCATCGCGTATACATTGCGGCTCAGGTGCGAACCGATCGACAGGCGATGGTTTACTCGTTGAATTATGATGAAAAATTTTCATCCCCACTGGGCTCTTTAAAATTTGAAAAAATGGATGGATGGGCTAATTATCCGAAAGGGATTTTGTATTTTTATGAACGCATGGGTCGAAAATTGGAGGGGATTCAATTAGCGGTGCTGAATGAAATTCCGGAACAGATGTGTTTAAAAGAAATGGCTGCGCTCAATATGGCAGTTGCATTTACCTGTAACGTTTTAGGTACACGTCCTTTAGATGATGCAACCTTAGTGAAACTTTCTCAACGTGTAGAAACGCAGTTCTTACAAATTCACGGCGATTACTATTCGCCTTTTGCTTCACGATTTGGGAAACAAAATCATTTGGTAATTTTTGATCCTCGTTCATTTAAACCGGACTATGTCCCCTTTGATCATGATCAGGTTAAATTAGTGGTGATTGACAGTGGCGTCCGAAATAAAAGCAATGTTGAACAAGAATTTAATAAGCGGCTGGAAGTTTTTCAGCAATTATTAAATGAGGTGAGAAAACATGTTCCTAAAATTCTTACTTTGCGCGATCTTACGCCTGATTTATACGAAACTGCACGAAAAAGAATTGACATTCTTATGCGCAAACGCTTGGACTATATCGTTTTTGAAAACCATCGAGTTCAAAAGTCTAAGGAATTTTTAATTAAAGGCGATTATCTTGGATTCGGAGCGCTCTTAAATGAATCTCAAGATGCATTAGCTGAAAAATTAAAAATTACTTGTCCTGAAATTGATATTCTGTCACAAATATGTCGTAAATCTGGGTGTTTAGGAGCGCGAATGGCCGGGATGGGTTGGGGTGGCACTATGATTTGTCTAGTAAAAACAGCCCAAATACAACCATTTATTGACCAAGTCCAGCGGGACTACAAGAATCAGGTCAATATTTCCCCTCAATGTTACATTTATGATGCTGGTGATGGAATTCAAAAAGAAGAATGACCTTATTGCTTTTCAAATTAGGGAAATCGTGTATAATCGGTAAGTCTAAGTTTAAATACAGAAGATGGCCTTTTTTCTGAACGTTAGATAAAAAAATTTAAAATTAACGAATACATTAATTTCAAATTTAAAATTTAAAACGTTTTGATAAGCAGTCAGATTAATTATATGGAGGAGTTATGGGAAAGAGGGTAAAAAGTTTAACAATGAACTTTAAAAGTATTGTCATGTTTGTTTTGGGTCTACTACTCTTCATTCCATCGCCTGGAAGGTCACAACAAGCTACTTCCGCTCAATACGATGCAGCTGGGAATCAATTTTATACTGCTAAACAATATGTTCAGGCCGCTCGATATTATGATGCTGCCATTCAACTCAACCCAAATGATGCGACCGCTTATGAAGGACTAGGAAATTGTTATTATATTCTAGGAAGAAAACAATCAGCGCTTTCGCTCTATCAAAAATCATTAGCTTTAAATCCGAATAACAGTCAATTGGCACAATTTGTTGGAAATCTTCAGGGACAACTGAGTACGAGTACCGAAGCTTCAGCCAGTACGAGTACAACCGCGACTACTACGACTTCAACTACGGCGGAACCTGGATTGCAAGAAGGCATTCAATATTTTCAACAGAAGCAATATTCACAAGCCATTCCTGATTTTCAAGAAGCAATCCAATCGGCACCTCAGGATTATCGGGGATATTATTATTTAGGGTATTGCCAATACATGACCGGGGATGCCAAAGATGCCGCCTTGAATTTTGAAAGAGCCAACCAAAGGCATCCGAATTCTGCGATAGAAGCCTATGCACTTCAACTTGAGAAGACTTTATCTCCGAGCGATCAGCTATGGGTTAAAGATCAGTTGAATTCAACTTATGTTGTTGCAAATACGGTTGGGTTCCGATTTATGCCAGGCTTAGCTACTTTTAAAATGGCTGATTTTGAAGATGATGCTCAAAGTTATGAAAATGCGGCGAAGCAAGCCGGCGATGTAACCTATAGTGGGCAAGCACCCGAAGGCAGTTTTGCATTTGATTTACAACCCTATTATCGCATTAATCAAACGCTTGAATTGGGTTTAGATTTTGGAACCATGCCGATGGGGAATTACGCATGGAACTGGAATGGGGGTCAAGGTCCTTCGAATATTTTAGCTCCGTCCATGAATCCGACCTATAATACATATACTTCCATTGCAACGATGTATACATTTAATGTTAACCGCTTTGGACTCGAAGGAAGAATTTATTTTGGTCCTCCACCACTTCAGTTTTTTGTTGGATTAGGGGCGGATTATTATTCTGGAAAAATCACCTATACGCAGACACTGGAAACCGCTTCGCCGTCAACGTCAACGGGTATTAATGGAATTTTTACGGCCACTGGAGTTGGAATCGCCGGCATTATTGGAGTTGACTATGTTCTTTCCAGTAACTTTAGTATTTCGCCATCGTTAACATACCAGTCGGTTTCGATTTCGAATTTTTCAGGAACGATGAACAACTATACTGGAGCGGGAAGTTCTCAAAGTGGAAATTTAATGTTTAATTCATCCACCAATGTTATTCAGTTTCAACCTAAAGGTTCCACCAATGCAAATCTTGAGAACTTAAAAATGGATTTAAGTGGCGTACAAGCTAATTTGAACTTTAATTTGTTCTTTTAATTCCAAAATAACAAGTTAAGCGATTCTGAAAAGTAAAGAGCGACCTTGCCGACTGCAGCTTTAATTACGTTGGGGTGCAGGGTTAACCAATATGATACGCAAGCTATTCGCGAGCTGTTAGAAGAACAAAATTTTCAAATTGTTCCATTTCAGCAGCAGGCGGATATCTATATTATCAATACATGCACAGTGACTGCAGCGGCGGATGTTGAAGGGGTGATGTTGATTCGTCGCGCGAAAAAACTTGCACCCCAGTCACGCATTTTAGTTACTGGATGTCTAGCCCAAGACCAACCCGAAAAAGTTGCGGCCATTGAAGGGGTGGATTTGGTTATATCTAATAATGAAAAATTTAAAATTGCGACCAAAATTCAACATTGGTTTCCAGCCCCAAACCAATCGGAGTTAGTGGAAGACCCGCACTGGATCCACGGTATTTCAAAATTTGCCGGACACCAACGTGCGTTTGTTAAAGTGCAAGATGGATGTCAATTTCATTGTACGTTTTGCCTCATTCCCCGCGTTCGCGGTAAAAATATTAGTCGTCCAGTGGAATCGATTGTTGACGAAGTCCATCGTTTGGTAGATCAAGCATTTCATGAAATTGTTCTGACCGGCATTCAATTGGCTTCATATGGGAGAGATTGGGGGTTTTCAAGAACCGAGCCGCGTCTTTCGCTTTTAATTCGTGAATTGCTTAAAATTCAAGGCCTTCACCGCATACGGTTATCCTCTTACTCTATTGCGGACTTTGAAATGCAGTTGCTGGAGTATATGCATTCACAAAAAGGTATTTGCCCGCATTTGCATCTGCCCCTTCAAAGCGGGGATGCGGGGGTTTTAAAACACATGCAACGACCGTATACCATATCGCAATTTGCTCGTGTAGTTGAAACTGTGCGAAAAAAAATTCCCGAGATCCATCTGACATCCGATATTATTGTGGGATTTCCAGGTGAAACCGATGACGCATTTAACCAAACCCTATCTCAAATTCGCGAATTTCAGTTTAATGATTTCCATCCGTTTCCCTATTCTACGCGAGCAAAAACCAAAGCGGAATTATTTGAGAACCAGGTTTCCAGTAAAATTATTCACGAGCGAATGAACCGATTGTTAAGTATGAAAAAGCAATGTGTCCGACAATCATTGGAAAAAAGTGTGGGAAAAAAATTTTGGATGGTGGTTGAACACTATAATCATCATCAAATGGCGGGGCTTTCTCCGTGGGGCGAGCGATTTATTATTGATTCGGAGGATGCGCTTCAAATAGGCCATGAAGTTTTTGTTCAATCCATCACCAAGCCCGGGTCCATCATCGGCTTGGCCAAGCCCATACAGTGACTCGGCGATTTTCGCCATCTTTTCGATGGAGAGATTTTTTAATTTTTTATTTTTATTACCGGGATCGATTGAAGACCTTTAAGAAAGGGCCCCATCGTGTAGGCTGGAAATCAGCCTATAATCAAACAATCCGATTCGAAAAACTCATCGCCATCGATAATTTAAATCATTGCAATATTTTAGATCTGGGGTGTGGATTAGGCGGATTATATGATTTTCTGATAGGGCAAGGATGGCAGGGCTCCTATACGGGGTATGATTTTTTGAAAATGATGGTTCTAGAGGCCAAACAACTCCATCCCGAGGCCCAGCATGTATTTGAATATTGGAATATTTTTAAAAAACCACTCACAGGGTCATGGGATTATATTTTAATGAGCGGTTTGTTCAACATTCAGCTTTTAAATAATTGGGAATTTTTTAAGGACGTGATCTATAAAATTTTCCCATTTTTTACGCACGGTATCGCTTTTAATGTTTTAGCATATGATAAGCTTGTCAATGAGCCAGGCCTTTATTATTTTAATATGGATCAATTAGTTGTCTTTTTGAACTCCTTACCCAACACTCACTTTAGTATTGTAAGTCAATATCTAGATCAAGATCAGACTGTTTATTTGTATAAAAAACGATAGAATTAATTGAAGTCCATTCCCTGATCTACAGGAGTATTTTGATGGAATTAGACTGCCTTTTTTGTAAAATTGTACACCGTCAGCTAGCTACCCCCTTGATTGATGAAGACGACCAGGTAATCGTTTTTAATGATATTCATCCCCAGGCCCCGATTCATCTTTTAATAGTTCCTAAAATTCATATTGCCAGTTTACTGGAACTTCCTAAAAAGAGTTATTTGATGACGCATTTAAGTCAGTGTGCCATTCAGCAAGCCCAAAAAAATGGAATAGATTCCAAGGGATTCAGGCTGGTTATCAATTGTGGCCCCGAGGGTGGACAAACGATTTCGCATCTGCATGTGCATCTGATGGGGGGCAGGCCGATGTTATGGCCTCCAGGATGAATTTAAATTAATCCGAGGGATAGTAACAAGACCGCGTTGGGTATCGATTGAGTTTTAAAAATAAAAGTTTAGGGAGCCAGCGAGATGACTATTCAGGCTTATGGATATGCGACACAATTGCCTCAGAATCCGTTGAAACCTTTTCATTTTGAACGCCGGGATCCACGTCCAGAGGATGTGGTGATAGACATTTTGTATTGTGGGATCTGCCATTCAGATATTCATGCTGCGCGGAATGAATGGGGAAGAACAACATATCCATTTGTTCCCGGCCATGAAATTGTTGGACGTATCAGTGCGAAAGGAATCAACGTTTCAAAGTTTGAGGTTGGAGATTTAGTCGGGGTAGGGTGCATGGTGGACAGTTGCCGAGTCTGTGATTCATGTCATTCAGGAGTGGAACAGTACTGTTCAAGTGGATTTACAGGGACCTGGGGTTCGACTGATAAAATCGGTGGGACACCGCATTCATATACCTTTGGCGGCTATTCCAATAAAATTACGGTGGATGAACAATATGTATTACGTATTCCTAAAAATCTCAACTTAGCCGCGACTGCTCCACTGCTTTGTGCCGGCATCACGATGTATTCCCCATTAAACCATTGGGGTATGGGACCAGGAAAAAAAATCGGCATCATTGGCTTAGGAGGCTTGGGCCATATTGGTGTGAAATTGGCTAGTGCCATGGGTGCACATGTCGTAGCAATCACCACAACGTTGGAAAAAGCAGTGGAGGCAAGAAAACTGGGTGCCCAGGAAGTCTTGGTTTCTAAAAATGCGGGATCCATTCAAAAAGAACGCGAGCAGTTTGATTTTTTAATAAATACCATTCCAGTGGGGCATGATATGGATCCATATATTGATTTGTTAAAAAACGATGGCACGATGGTGGTCGTCGGTGCGGTCGAGCCGCTTACGCGAGTTAATGGTGCACTCCTGATTTTCCGACGACGTACAATAGCCGGTTCATTAATTGGAGGGATTGCGGAAACGCAAAAAATGCTGGATTTTTGTGGTGAGCATCATATTACGTGCGATATTGAAACAATAGCAATGGAGGAAGTGAATAGGGCATTTGATCGCACAGTTAAAGGGGACGTGCGATATCGTTTTGTTATTAATATGAGTACACTGAAATCAATTTGAAAATAATCAAACCACTCGGGTCGGACTAATAGGCACTTAAACCAGAAAGTAAGGACATTGGTTTTTGAATACTTTTGGAAAGGTATTGGATGCGTCATATTTGGGACATGATCAATGTAGGGGTGTGGATCTTGGGGCTTGGATTTTTATGGGTTTTAGGGAAAAAAAAGAATGAAAAATCAAGTCCGGACCTTAATGCTCGAATGGATGGATTTGAAAAAACACAAGAACGCCTAGAACGCATCGTTCGAGAAGACATGGCACAAGAACGCGAATTCATGATTAAAGCTCAGCGCGATCAACGCCAAGAGCTCATGGAGGTTTTTCGCGAGTTGCGTCAATCGATACTAACACAAATGAAAGATGTGGCTGATGTACAAAAAAGTCAGTTGACGTCGTTTTCAGATCAATTGGACGGCATGCGGGCTGAATTGTCTTCGAACTTTAAACAACTGCGAGAAGAAATTACAACGGGTATTCATGGCATATCGGCCAATGCATTAAATAGCATGAGCGAGTTATCGAAAAATCAAAATGATCGATTGGAATCGATTGAATTAAAATCGGACTCCTTGAGAAATACGGTTGAAGGACAACTGCAACAATTAAGGGCGGAAAATTCTAAACAGTTGGACGAAATGCGGAAAACCGTGGATGAAAAGTTACAAGGAACCTTGGAAAAGCGATTAGGAGAATCGTTTAAACAGGTCAGCGAACGATTAGAACAGGTACATAAAGGACTGGGAGAAATGCAAAGTTTGGCCATTGGCGTGGGTGATTTAAAGAAGGTATTAGCAAATGTCAAAACAAGAGGGATTTGGGGAGAAATTCAATTGAAGTCCTTGTTAGAACAAGTTTTTCATCCCGATCAATATGCGGCGAATGTTGCAACGAAAGGAACCAATGAGCGTGTTGATTTTGCCATTAAACTACCCGGCTTGTCCAGTGAACAGGAGGAGCCGGTTTGGTTGCCGATCGATGCAAAATTTCCAATAGAAGATTATCAGCGGTTGATTGAAGCGCAAGAACGTTCGGATGCAGAAGGTGCGGAGGAGGCGGGCAAACAGCTGGATAGTCGAGTCAAAGATTGTGCGAAAGCGATCAGTGAAAAATATTTAAGTCCGCCTCGAACGACCGATTTTGGAATATTATTTTTACCCATTGAGGGTTTGTTTGCAGAAGTTATTCGCCGACCGGAGTTGATTGATTTTATTCAACGTAAAAATCGGGTTGTTTTAGCAGGACCCACCACGCTTTGGGCTATTTTAAATAGTTTGCAAATGGGGTTTAGAACCTTATCGATTCAGAAGCATACCAGTGAGGTTTGGGATCTTTTGGCCGCTATTAAAACTGACTGGAATCAATATGGCAGTTTATTAGAAAAAGTACAACAAAAGTTAAGTCAAGCCTCCAGTACCATTGATAAAGTTCAACAGCGTTCTCGATCCATTGGAAAAAAACTCAGAGATATTCAAGAATTGCCTGAAGATCCTGCAAAAAAAGTGCTGGAGTTTCAAGATACGTTGGATGAAGAAATTGAATCCATCGAAAGCGAATAAAAACCCATTTGGAAGATAAAAAGGTATAATTTCTCGTATCTTTTCGATGATTCTGGACGGGAGCCCTTTGGGCCTTATGGGCACGAGATTTCAGATCATTGAATAAGTTGACAAGATTTTATGAAAAGGGTAAACTCATTTTTTATGATTGTGCTTAAGCTGGCGTCAAAGGTTTTTAATTTATAAAGGGAGAGTGAATTTTAGTGATTGAAGTCCGATTGGAAGAAAATGAAACCATTGAAAGCGCTTTAAAACGCTTTAAGAAGGTCGTTCAAAATTCAGGGTTGATTTCAGAAATGAAAAAACGTGAGTTTTATGAAAAACCCAGTGAGCGTCGAAAAAAACGCGAAGCTGCGGCCCGCAAGAAAGCTCGACGCAGAGCAATGAAAGCTCGATTCGATTCTTAAATTAAAATACATGGAATGAGTTGAAAAATTATGGCGGACGAGTCAGCATTATTGCAAAAAATAAACGCCGATTTAATCAACGCCATGAAATCTAAGCATGAACTTAAAGTTTCAACTTTGCGTATGATTAAATCAGCGATTAAGTATAAAGAAGTTGATTTAAAACGAGCGATTCGCGATGAAGAGGTGATCGATGTACTTACCCACATGGCTAAACAACATCGTGAATCCATCCATGAATTTGAAAAAGGCGGACGACTGGATAGCTCGGAAAAAGAAAAAGCAGAATTGGCATTAATTGAAACCTATTTACCGGAGTCCTTGCCGGAAGACGAGGTCATAAGGTTAATTGAAGAGGCGATACAGGTTAATCAAGCAATGACGTTAAAAGATATGGGCAAAGTGATGGCATGGTTAACACCCAAAGTTAAAGGTCGGGTAAGTGATTTATCTCAAGTGAGTTCACGCGTTCGATCCAAATTAAGTTAATGTTTGAATAAGTTTTAAACTGACTGAATGATGATTTTGCCTAAAAAATTTTATGCACAACCTACCCAACGTGTAGCACCAGAGTTATTAGGTCAATTACTGGTTTTTGAACACCCCCAATACGTTTTAGCCGGAAAAATTGTTGAAGTGGAAGCCTATTTACCCGAGGGTGATCCGGGATGTCATGCCGCGGGAGGCAAAACCCCACGGAATTCGGTCATGTTTGGTCCCCCAGGATTTAGTTATGTCTATTTTTGTTATGGGAATCATTTTTTGTTAAATGTAGTAACCGAAAAAGAAAATGTGCCAGGAGCGGTTTTAATTCGATCAGTGGAACCCATAGATGGAATTGAATGGATGCAGCGCAATCGTCGCAAGCAAGACATTCGACAATTGACCAATGGACCTGGAAAATTAACTCAAGCATTTGGAATTACCAAGGTGCATAATCAGATGTCGATGGTTCGGAAACCACTCTATATTCAGAAGCGCGATTTTACGGGAACCATTGGGCGAAGTTCGAGAATTGGATTATCCCAAGGGAGCAAATTGCCCTTGCGGTTTTTTGTTAAAAATAATCCGTTTGTTTCAGAAAAAAGAACAAGTTAAAGATTAGAAAATTTTAAAGCCAATAAAATTGTGAATCATATGCATGCGTTCTCAACAAGCGTTTCGAAAGCCTTAGAGTACCCCACCGTACTGGCAAAGATTAGTGAGGGGTGCCAAACCGAGTTGGGACGATCGTATCTCCAGGCCTTTCAACCGCTTTATCAGATCGAACCCATTCGCGTGCGTCAGCTGAAAACCCAAGCTATTTTGAATCATCGTTTGAAATACAACACCGCCCCGATTCCTAATCCAGAAAAATTTTATGATGCGTTTCAAAGGTTTTTAGTTGAAAAACAAATTTTAAGTGGGCTGGAATTGTCATCAGTCGGGTTGTTTTTATCGCAGGTAGCTCGATTTCAAACATATTTATTTGCAGCTTCAATGGAAAACGACTTGGAGTTTTGGCGAAAGTCTTTAAATCCAATGGAAGGATTAAGAACACACTTGCTGCAATTAGTGGATGACGAGGGCAACGTCTTGGATGCCGCCTCTCCCGAACTCAAATCGTGTCGTGAAGGTATTCATCGTTTAAATCGGCAAATTCGAACACAGTATGAACAATTTATTCGGCGTCACGATATTGAAAAAGCCTTACAGGATCCGATCGTGACGGAACGCGAAGGCCGATGGGTGGTCCCAATCCGTAAAAGTTTTATGGGTGTTGTACACGGCATTATTCACGGCCAATCCGCCTCTGGAGCTACGTTGTATGTTGAACCAGAAGAAGCGGTTCAGAAAAATAATGATTTAAAAAAAATGATTTTGCAAGAGGAAGAAATTGTATGGAAGATTTTAAGAGCGACTGCCGATAGGATTTGGGAACAACGTGAAATTTTATCCCAAACCATTGAAACCTGTCGGGAAATTGATGCACACTGGGGTTTATCCGAATTTGCGCTTCGGTATCGAGCTCGATTGGTATTGCCTTCAGAAACTCCTTCGATGCAGTTGGATGGGATTCGGCATCCGTTGCTTTGTTTTGATTTCGGCGATCATTTTGAAGAGCACGTGATCCCGTTGAATTTGAGTATGCCTGAAAATCAGAAAATTTTAGTGGTGTCGGGACCCAATGCAGGAGGGAAAACGGTTGTTTTAAAATCGATTGGCTTGGTGTGTGCAATGGCTCAAGCAGGATTGCCTGTTGTGTCAGGAGCATCAACGCAATTACCGCTCATTGCCTGCTTTGAAACCGATTTAATGGAAGAACAAAGTTTAATCGATCATCGAAGCACGTATGAAGCTAAACTGTTGGCCTTAAAACGGATGTTGGATCAGGCTTCGAAGAACAGTTTGTTGCTGATGGATGAGCTTGGATCCGGAACCGATCCCGAAGAGGGCGGTGCACTCAGCTGGTCAATTTTAGAGTATTTACATGCCACGTCCACATGGGTTTTTGCAACGACACACCAGCCTTTTTTAAAAAAATATCTTTATGATCATCCTGAAATTGGACGAGCGGCCATGATTTATGATGCAGTACGGGAAAAACCGACGTTCCAATTGAAGCAGGGCTCTTTGGGTACATCCAATGCTCTTCAGTTAGCGGCCACGGTGGGTATTCCCGAGGCAATTATTCAGCGCGCTAAATTAATTCTTCCAGACCCTGAAAAGAATTTTTCGAATTGGTTGAATCGTTTGGAACATGAATATCAGGAAATGCATGAAATCAAGTTAAAAGAAACCAGCCTTTTTGATGAAGCAAAGCAATTAAAGCAAAAAATAGATGAAGCTCAGCACCAATGGCAAGTGGAATCGATCAAAATCCGGGAACGCGCTTATCAGGAGGCCAACCAATTAATTCTTGAAACACGAAAAACCATGGAGCATTTTATCCAGCAAATGCATACGACACCGCCTACCGCATTTCAAAAGAAAGAATCGTTAAATACGATTCGCATTCAATTAGAGCAAGCCCTAAAAAGGAACCAGAATCCTACTATTGGGGCTCAAACTACAACCCACGTGCAACCGGGGGAATATCGAAAATTTTTGGCTACTGGACAACTCGTGAAAGTGGTAGCAGTTGATCCCAAACGGTTAAAAGTTCAGGTTCAAAACGAATCTGGAATGAAGTTTTCTTGTGGAGTTCAAGAATTGTCTAGTTTATTATCAAATAATCCTCAGGCTCCCAAGAAACCATTGGTGAAAAGATTGAATAATATAGATCAAACGACTACTTTAGATATCGATATTCGTGGTTATTGGGTTGATCAGGCATTGCCGATATTGGAAAAATTTTTAGATCAAGCTTTAATATCGGAGTTACCCTTTATTCGCGTGATTCATGGAAAGGGTACGGGCAAGCTCAAACAAGCGGTGGAACACTATCTGTGGACACGAAAAGAAGAATTAACATTTCAGACTGCCCCATTAAATCAGGGTGGATCAGGAGTTACAGTGATTTACTTTAAAAAGGATTTTTGATTTTATGCGGTATTCGGATGAGCTAATTCACAAAATTAAAGATTCGATTGATATTGTTGAATTTATTGGTGAACGCATTAAATTAACTAAATCTGGGAAAAACTACAAGGGATTATGTCCATTTCATCATGAAAAGACACCAAGTTTTATTGTTTCGCCCTCACGGCAGTCCTTTCATTGTTTTGGATGTTCGAAGGGGGGAACGATCTATACTTTTTTGATGGAAGTTGAAAAAATAACTTTTCCGGAATCCGTGCAATTATTGGCGCGACGGGCCGGGATCGTTCTTGAATCCAAGAAGCTAGATACCGCTACAGTGCAACAAGATGAACTGCGCAATGAAATTTTAAAGCTCCAAGAGTGGGCGGCGAAATACTTTCAGGAACGTTTGTTAAGTCCTCAAGGCGTCATGGCCCAAAATTACCTCCAACAACGAGGAATTAATTTAGAAGGGATTCAAAAATTTCAACTCGGGTATGCGCCCGCAGGGTGGGATCTTTTGAAGCAAGCTGCTCAGAAAGAAGGTTGGAACACCAAAATACTTCTACAGACGGGTCTTCTGGCTCACCACGTGGAAACGCAACGTATTTATGATAAATTTAGGAACCGCATTATCTTTCCTGTCAAAGATATTTATGGTAGGATTATAGCTTTTGGCGGAAGGCTGATTGAAGAAATGGGGTCCGCTCCGAAATATTTGAATTCACCGGAAACTCTTTTCTTTAAGAAAGGCGAGTGCTTATATTTGTTGGATAATGCTAAATCAGCAATGCGACAAAAAAATCAGGCCATCGTGGTGGAAGGATACTTTGATGCCATTAGTCTGCATCAAGCTGGTTTTGAAAATGTGGTCGCAACCTTAGGAACGGCGTTAACTTTACAGCATGCGACCATCCTTCGACGCTATAGCCAAGAGGTGGTATTGTTTTTTGATGCGGATCGGGCTGGCCGGGATGCAGCCATCCGTGGAGGAGAAATATTATTGGATAATGGATTAGCCGTTCGCATTTTAACGTTAGAAAATGCGAAGGATCCGGATGAGTTTTTAAAAAAATATTCGAGCCAGGAAATGGCGCAGTTGCTTCAAAAAGCCCCGAATTTATTTCGGTGGTGGGCTCGGATGCTCAAACCCCAGTTAATCCAGAGTCAACATGTCGAAGATAAACTGAGGATATTGAATGAACTGGTGCCATTGATCTGCAAGATACCGCAAGAAATTGAAATTCAAGCTGCTTGCATGGCTGTCGAATCAGAAGTAGGATTAGATTATCGCACGTTTTTAGACTTAGTGAACCAGGCTCGAAAAAAAAGCCAACGCATACCCAGGGGGAAAACCAAGGTAAATACCGAACCCCCATTAAGCTCCATCGATCCTTGGGAAATTGAGGGATGCTTTTTTGCATTATTGTCGAAAGATGAAGGCAAATATATTCCCTGGATTAAAACCGAGCTTGCCAAGGAGATGTTTGTAACGCAGGAAGGACAAGCAGTTTTTGAACGAATCACACAAGAACATTTTGGGGGGAAAGATTTAATGCATCAACCGGAAGTGGAGTCTTGGATAATCAAGATTGAGTCTTTTCCGGATCAGTATAAAAACTGGCGCGAAATGCTGATTGAATTATTGCAGACGATTAAAAAACGATATTTTAAAGAACAAATTCAAACGCTTAAAGAGCAACAAAAAATGGCTGAGAAAGAATCAAATATGATTAAAGCAGTTGAGTTGGGTGAAAAAATTAGAGAAATTAAATTGCAAATTTTGGGAGTGGAATCTTTATGAAAAACAATTCAAAAGTGAAAGAAAAAAAAGAAAAAATTATAGAAGTGACGATGACTTCTGAAACCGTAAAGATTACCAGTAATGATTACCGGTCCCAAATTTTAGAAGTGGGAAAAGAGAAAGGGAAAATTACGTATAAGCAAGTTAACGATATTTTGCCCGAAGAAGTGGTTTCATCGGAAGAAATTGACGATATCTTATTGATGCTGGGTGAAAACAACATCAAAATCGTTGAGCAGGAAGAAAAAACCACCCAATTACCTGATGAAGAAAAAGAAATTGATTTGTCCGTGAGTGGAGCTCTTTTAAAAGAAGAGGAGGAGGAAGAGGATATTGATGAGTTTGCAACTTCAGGGACTGAAACGAGAATGGGTGATCCGGTCAAGATGTATTTACATGAAATGGGCCGCATTCCGTTATTGACGCGCGAACAAGAGATTGCGATTGCTAAGCGTATTGAAGCGGGAGAGTTCCGTGTTGAAAAAGCTGTTTTAGGCTCCGCGCTAGGATTCCAGGATTTACATGAATTATTTATGAGTATTTTACGAAAAAAGAGAACGCTTCAAGAAACCATTGATTTAGAACCCTATGCGGATAAACCCTTTATCCCTGAAAAGCAAATTTATAATAAGTTGAAAAAGAATTATTCAAAATTTAAAAAACTCGAAAAGGAAATTAAAAAATACCAACATGAATTGTCATTGAAATCAGTTCGGGCGGAACGGAGAAAAAAAGTTGAAGAGAAGCACGATGTTCGATTAATTGACTTGATTTGGCTCATTAAAGATTGTCAATTTCAGAAAAAAATCAATGTCCGGCGGATTGAGCGGCTTCGCACTGTGGGCGAATCATTAGAACAGTTAGAGCATACGATTCATCTTCAAGAAAAGACATTAAAGTTAACGCCTGAAAATTTTATTAAACTTCGGGGATATCTTAAAAAAGGCTTTGAAAGCTCCGAAATGAAGGGAATTGAGAAAAAAAGCGAGCTGAAAGATGAAGCCTTTTTCAAAGCGTGTCGGACCTGGGATGATGCACGGAAAAGTGCTAAAAAAATTGAAAAAGAAGCCATGGCCACCTCGGAACAGTTAAAAACCATTATGCGTAATATTCGTATAGGGGAACGGGAGGCTTATCAGGCTCGCATGGAATTGGTTGAGGCAAATTTAAGATTAGTCATCTCAATTGCGAAAAAATATACGAATCGAGGGTTGCCGTTTTTGGATTTGATTCAAGAGGGAAATATTGGATTGATGCGGGCGGTTGAAAAATTTGAATATCGCCGTGGGTATAAGTTTTCAACCTATGCAACGTGGTGGATACGTCAGGCGATTACCCGGGCGATTGCCGATCAAGCACGAACCATTCGCATTCCCGTGCACATGATTGAAACCATTAATAAGTCCATTAAAGTTTCAAGAGATTTAGTTCAGGAATTGGGGCGTGAGCCACTCCCGGATGAAATTGCAGAACGCTTGGACATGCCGGTTGAAAAAGTGCGCGCAATCCTCAAAGTTGCCCAAGAGCCCATTTCTTTAGAAACGCCGATTGGCGAAGAAAAGGATAGTCATCTAGGCGATTTTATTGAAGATAAAGAAGTCATTTCGCCCGCCAATGCAGCGGCCTTTGTCCTGTTACAAGAGCAAATCTCCAAGGTGCTTGGAACCCTGAAAGAAAGAGAAGCCGAAGTTTTAAGATTGCGATTTGGATTGAATGATGGATACCCGCATACACTCGAGGAAGTCGGAAATACGTTTAAAGTTACACGTGAGCGCGTCCGACAAATTGAGGCCAAGGCTTTAAGAAAGCTTCGACATCCTTCGCGAAGTCGGAAATTAAAAGGTTATTTAGATTAATGAAATCCCCGAAGGTTAGCGGGTCAAGAACGTTGAATGATTCTCGCTGGGACGTATGACCACAGCGTGAACAGGTTAGCGACGGCTGGACAGAAACGCGTCCATGGCAAACATGGAATTTTTAGCGGCTGGCTGGATCAGGTCACCCAGGGGTTAAACTCTAACGTTCAATATTCCCAAACGTAAGGATCCTCGGCATCTTCTGGAAGCTAAAAATTGAGTTTTTTGAATTTATCCACCGGTTGAGTGCGACTCTAAAATATGATCGAATCATGGGAAACAACGTTAGGATTCGAGGATGCAGGGATAATCTTTTTTCAAGGATTACGTCTCACCGATCACGCGGCCAAAGTTGAACTCAGGAAGAAGGCGCGTTTTGGATTAATTTTAAAGTGGAAGATTTTTGATATCTCGTTTAGTCTATGTAGGGAAGAGAACATCAGGGGGCGTTAGCTCAGCGGTAGAGCAGGCGACTCATAGTTTTAACTGTGCATCAATAGTGAAAATTATTGAATGAATTGGGATGAATTCAGGGAAACCAAAGTAGTCGGTGGCAATCCTGAGCCAAACTTTCGGTACACCGGAAGAAGGTGCAGAGACTAACGGAGAGGTGAAGTCCTCTTAATAACCGTGTTAAAAGTATCCCACACCCACTGGTATTGGGGTGAAGAGATAGTCCAGGGAGTTGCGAAAGCAACACAAACCAGAATCGCTTGGTCGCTGGTTCGAATCCAGCACGCCCCACCACCTGATCTAAGAAGTTTAGGAAAGCATTTCTAAAAAATGGAAGACACACCTCATCAATTTTAACGCATTGGCAATTTAAAAATGATGGATAAAGCATTTGAGGGCAAAGGAGGATTTCTTGGCAAAATATTTTAATGAAATATCAAGAACGTTTAGTGAGTTTCTATTAATTCCGGGTCTTACGAAAAAAAGTCATATTCCCTCCTCCATTAATTTAACAACGCCCCTGGTCAAATATCGTAAAGGGGAGTCGACCAAACTGGTTTTAAATATTCCGCTGGTATCAAGTGTGATGCAAGCTGTTTCTGGGCCAGACCTCGGAATTGCCCTGAGCCGATGTGGGGGTATGTCGTTTATTTTTCATTCGCAGCCGATTGAAAGTCAAGTTGAAATGGTTCGTAAAGTCAAAAGTTATAAGTCGGGTTTTGTGGTCAGCGATTCCAATTTACCGGAGACAGCCACTTTGAAAACCGCCGTTCAACTTTCAAAAAAGACAGGCCACCACACCATTGCAGTAACTCAGGATGGCAAAGAAAACGGCCGATTACTTGGACTCCTGACGAGTCGTGATTTTCGTCCAGGGTATACGGATTTAAATCAACAAATTTCCAAGTGCATGACTCCCAGTGATAAATTGGTGGTCGGGCGCAATATTCAAACGTTAAGTGAAGCCAATGAAATTATTTGGAAACACAAGTTGAATTGTTTGCCGATTTTAGATGAAGCAAACAATTTAAAATATCTGGTATTTCGAAAAGATTATGAAGAGCATAAAAAATATCCCACGGAATTAGTCGATGGGAAAAAAAGACTTCGTGTGGGTGCCGGAATTAATACCCATGATTATCAGCGGCGGGTTCCGGCGCTTTTAGAAGCGGGGGTGGACCTGCTTTGTATCGATTCGTCGGATGGCTATACGGAGTGGCAACATGATGCGATCGTCAATATTAAAAATGAATATGGATCTCAGGTTTATGTGGGCGGTGGGAATGTGGTCGATGCCGACGGGTTCCGATATTTGGCAGAGGCGGGTGCGGATTTTATTAAAATCGGTATTGGCGGAGGATCGATTTGTATTACGCGCGAACAAAAGGGCATTGGGCGTGGACAGGCGAGTGCATTAATGGACGTGTGCCAAGCCCGTGATCATTATTTCCAAGAGACCGGATGGTATATTCCACTCTGTTCCGACGGGGGTATCCTGTATGATTATCATATGGCGCTAGCGTTGGCCATGGGCGCTGATTTTTTAATGTTAGGACGATATTTTGCACGCTTTGATGAGGCGGCCAATAAAATGGTCAAAGTCGGCAACAAACATGTTAAGGAATATTGGGGCGAGGGTTCACAACGAGCTAAAAATTGGCAACGCTATGATCTTGGGGGCGAGCAGGATTTGGTTTTTGAGGAAGGCGTGGATGGCTATGTTCCCTATGCCGGACGCCTGAAAGATAATTTGGATATTACTTTGTATAAAATCAAAGCAACCATGTGTAATTGTGGGGTTTCGAATTTGGATGAATTCCGACGGGAGTCTCGAATTACGATGGTATCGCAACAAAGTTTTTTGGAAAACACCTACAGCATACAACTTAAAGAGGGCATGGACGAATATAAGTTTTGACCCCCCCCCCCCGCGGGTCAAATGAACATAAGGTTGATTTTTGGATCAAAATTAGTTAGTGTATACAATACATTAAGTATTTTAAACGCAAGAGGTCGTTATGGAGTTAAATAATCAAAAATGGAAAATTCTTTTAAAGGATCAAATCCCTTCCGATTGGGCTGAGGAAATTGATGTTTATGAAACTCAAATTGAGCTTCGAAAACAAGGGAAGATGGATGAAAAAATTTTTGCCGAAACCCGTTTGAGACGCGGAGCCTATGGGCAGCGCTACGATAACGGACATCGGCATGATGGCAAAATACTGCGAAAAATTCCATTTCCCAACACGCAGACCTCGAAGGGACCAAGTACACAGTGGGATGCCCCGGGGATGCAGCGTATTAAATTTCCATTTGGGGGATTAACGGCCAATCAATTGGAAGTCTTGGCGGATCTTTGTGAAGAATACTCGGATGGTATTGCACATATTACTACGCGCCAGGATTTTCAATTGCATTTTGTTCATATTGAAGATACGCCCGATATCATGCGCCGTCTTGCGGCGGTCGGCATTACCACACGCGAAGCGTGCGGCAATGCCGTTCGAAATGTAACGGCTTGTCCTATTGCAGGCGTTTGCCGAACGGAATCCTTTGATGTGACGCCGTATGCTCAAGCGATTTTTGAATTCTTGTTAGGACATCCAGATGCTCAAGATTTCGGAAGAAAATTTAAAATTTCTTTTTCCGGGTGCTCACAGGAAGGCTGTGGCTTAGCGTATATGCATGATCTGGGCGTGGTGGGCGTGTTGAAGCAGATCAATGGAAAGTCGATCAGAGGGTTTGATTTATATGTGGGGGGAGGATTGGGTCCCGTTCCATATAAAGCCAAATTATTGGCATCGTTTGTGGCTCCGGAAGAACTTTTACCGTTGACGCAAGCGATTGCGCGGGTTTTTGCACGATTGGGCGAAAAAAAAATTCGGGGCATGGCACGTGTTAAGTTCTTAGTTGCAAAATTGGGCATCGATGAATTTAAACGCTTGGTAATGGAAGAGCGAAAAATATTGGAGTATGATCCGCGTTGGACGAGCTTGATTTTACAAGCTAACTATAAGCCCGAAGAGGCGTTGAAACCGCCTTCCACATTGAAATCAAGTACCTATCCGACCGGTTTCCTTGAATGGAAAAAAAATAATACTTTTCAACAACCCCAATATGGTTATGGTGTAGTGTATATTAAAGCTCCCTTAGGGGATCTGACAGCGATGCAACTACGCGGGTTAGCGCAAATGGTTCGCAAGTACACCAAAGGCACGATTCGGGTTACCGTGGAGCAAAACATTGTGCTTCGCTGGATTTCCGAAGGAGATTTTACGGAAGTGTTCTTGGAGCTTCAAGCGCTGGGACTCGCGCAATGTGGTGTGAATCAAATTTCAGATGTTACGTCGTGTCCAGGAACCGATACGTGTAAACTGGGTATTTCTTCGTCACGTGGATTGGCACGGAAGTTATCGCAAGAATTGTATAATCAGCGGGAAACATTAGATGAAGAAGTGAAAAAATTAAAAATCAAAATTAGTGGGTGCCCAAATTCTTGCGGGCAGCATCATATCGCCGATATTGGATTTTATGGCGTCAGCCGCAAATTTTCCGGATACACCGTGCCGCATTTTCAATTGGTTTTAGGCGGACAAATGAAGGAAAATGCGGCAACCTATGGACTTGCCGTCGGAGCCGTTCCTTCAAAACGTATTCCTGAAGCGCTGCATCGCATTCTCGACTGGTATGTCACCAATCGGTTAAAACAAGAAACCTTTCAGGACTTTATCAAGCGGATGGGGAAAATTGAAGTAAAAAACCGTTTGCAAGATTTAATGATTGTTCCGCCCCATGATAGCGATAAAACCTTGTACTCGGACTGGGGTGATGTTCGGGAATATACCAATAGTGACATTGGCAAAGGGGAATGTGCCGGTGAAATCGTAACACCAGCTGAATTTGCGTTATCGGCTTCAGAGCGGGAAGTGTTTGAAGCCCAGGTTCGGATGGATAATCGAAATTTTTCTGAAGCCGCGACTTTGGCCTATTTGTCGATGATTCATGCGGCGGAAGCTTGTTTGAGAGTATTTGATCGCGAGTATCAAGGATCTCCCGAAAAAACCGCATTGGAATTCAAAAAAAGAATAATCGAAAGTGGAAAATTTTCAGGTCCTGCCGTGGCCTATTTTTTAAGAGCTTCGGAATCCGTGGGTCGCGTGCTTTCAGAAGAAGAACTGCATCGTCGTATTCAAGAAGCGCAATTATTTTTGGATGCGATTCATGAATTGTATAATGTGTTGTCGAATCCCGTGGGGACGATATAAGCAATCCGAATTGGTAAAATTTAGATAAAGGCATAGCAATGGATCTTCAAAAAATAAATTTTAAAATATTTTCACAAATACATCAACCAACGCCGCTGTGGACGTTTGTCGAAATTTTTAACCGATGGATTCAGGACAGCCAAGTTGATGATATTTTGATTGATGTGGCCGACTACACCCATGTATTTCAGGGTCCCGGCGTGATCTTGGTGGCTTATCAAGCGAACTATGCCATGGATGAAACCGACGGACGCCTAGGTTTCTTATATGATCAAAAACGTTCAAGATCAAACGAGGATGGTTTTATTCACGCTTACCGCAAAGCCGTTCAATGTTGTTCGCTGCTGGAATCGGATCCCCAACTCCGAGGTAAAATTACTTTTTCACCCTCCCATTTTTCAGTTTGGATTAACGATCGATTGGAAGCGCCCAACGATTATGAGCATCAAATGAAATTAGAAAAACTGATTAAAAATTTTTCAAAACAACTATTTCCAAATGATACTTTTCAATGGAGCGGAGAAGAAGACCCGAGAAAGCGTTGCGGATTTGAAGTGCAATGCAACCGGCCGTTTAATTATTCCGAGGTACTTGGTCAGTAGCTCAAAACGCTTATGGGTTTGCAAAACTGAGGTTTTCAAAATTATTTTTACAGCTTTTCAAATCATTTTCTATGTTTTTACCTACTTGACATCTGGCCAAGAGGTTGTATAGTTCGATAATAAAGCTTGAAATATTTATGGATATCGGAAGGTAGCATTTCGTTGTCGACCCAAGTTCATTCGCCCAACTTGCTATTTGAATCGATTGAAAAATCTAGTTTGGGTTGTTTTGAAAAAGAACGATTCCTGCAATTGGAAATTTTGAAGGTCCAACTGGTATTGCCCAATAAAGTTCTAGTCCTGTCGATTTTAATGCCCGACAAAGTTTCCAATGACGCGTATCAATGCCTGGCAAAAGATTTGACGCGCGAATTAACTCAAATTAAGCGTATTATTTGGGATGTTCATTACCCTGGGCAGACCGTGACGCCCGAAGATTATTTAGCCATTCACCAAAATGATTTAATGCCCTGTTTGGTGATGGCCGCCGATATTAACGAGGAGTGGAGTTCTCATGCGAAACTCACTTGGGAAAAAGAAACCATTTGCGTTAAACTCCCTCATGAATTAGCCCGACAGCAATTTGAAAAAAAGCAATGCATTAAAATTTTTGAAAAATTTCTGAAACAACGGATTGGACAATCCGCTTGTGTGACCTTGGAAGTGGCTCGCGATTTAATTCCAGAAGAAGTAATGGATTTTTCCGAGGAAAAACAAGACGAGCGCGCGCCGGAATTATCCCCTCAGTTTCCCAAAACTATTTTAGGTAACTCGTTTACAGCCTCACCAGAGCGGATGGAGACGATTCGTGAGACCCATCAGAAATGTGTGGTTCAAGGGGAAATCCTTTCGATTAATTCCAAACCTGATTTTAATAATAATGCACGCACTCAAATCGAAATTAATGTAACGGATTATAGCGACTCGCTCGAAATAAAATTTTGGGTGGATGCGCACACATCGTATCGGGGCGGCTTAAAAGTCAAGGACTGGATTTTAGTGGAAGGGAGTTTAAAACGGGATATTTTTAGAAATAAAAAAGAGGGCGGACCGGAAAGCGTTGAAGGGGATCTGTACTTAGTAGCTCGAAATATTGTTCAAGTTCATCCTTCGGAACGGATCGATCAAGCCGTCGAAAAACGGGTCGAGCTCCACTGTCACACGCTCATGAGTCGTATGGATGGACTTTCTAAAATTGATGAATTGGTGAGCCGGGCCGCTCAATGGGGGCATCGCGCCATTGCGATCACCGACCATGGGGTAGTTCAGGCCTATCCGGAAGCTTGGGTGATTGCTAAACAGCACAAAATTAAATTGATTTTGGGCATGGAAGGCTATCTGGTTGATGAATTTAAAAAAGAGAAAAATTTATCCGTTTATCATGTCATCGTATTGGTCAAAAATAAAATTGGGTTAAAAAATCTTTATCGATTAGTGTCAGAGAGCCATTTAAAATATTTTTATCGACGTCCCTTGATTCCCAAGGCTCTTTTAAATCAGTATCGAGAGGGTCTGATTATCGGCTCGGCATGTGAACAAGGCGAAGTTTGGCAGCATTGGTTGAAACACGACGTCGCGCTGGAACCAATTTTTGATTTTTATGATTACATTGAGTTACAACCGTGTGAGAACAATATGTTCACGATTGATGAAGGATTTTTCAAAACGCTGGAGGAACTGCAGGCCAATACCAAAAAGATTTACGAGTTTGCTCGATCCCGCGGGAAAATGGTGCTGGCTACCGGCGATTCGCATTTCCTGGATCCCCAAGATGCGGTATATCGAAAAATTCTCCATAGTGGAATGGGATATGGCGTTGAACGTCAAGCTCCGCTTTATTTTAAAACCACCGATGAACTAAAGTCGAATTTTGATTTTTTTGGAGAGGCCATTGCCCATGAATTGGTGGTAACCAATCCTCAAAAAATATCAGATCAAATTGAGTCGATTGAACCACTGCCTCAAGAAACCCTCAGCCCGCATTTAGAAAATGCTGATGCGATATTACGCAAAGCGGCTGAAGATCGGGCGAAACAGCTTTATGGGTATCCGCTTCCCGAGCTTATCCAAAAACGGTTGCATAAAGAGTTGGATGCCATTATTAATAATCAATTTTCAACGTTGTATGTCATTGCCATGAAATTAGTTCAAAAATCGCTGGAGGATGGATATTTAGTCGGAAGTCGAGGTAGTGTAGGAAGTTCATTGGTTGCCTTTTTATGTGGTATTACGGAAGTCAATCCGCTGCCGCCACATTGGCGATGTGCGCAAGGCCATTATCATGAATTTCCTGAAAATTATGTATCGACTGCGGGTGTGGATTTGCCTCCAAAATTTTGCCCGCACTGCAATCAGCCGATGATTCACGATGGATTTGCGATTGCGTTTGAAGTGTTTATGGGGTTTCATGGGGATAAGATGCCTGATATTGATTTGAATTTTTCAGGGGAATATCAGCATATTGCGCATAAATATGTTGAAGAGTTATTTGGCAAGGATCATTGCTTTAGAGCCGGAACGATTTCAGCAGTCAAAGACCGCATTGCTTTTGGATTTGTGAAAAAATATGTTGAAGAAACGGGAAAGCAGGTTCGAACCGCGGAGTTGAACCGCATGGTCAAAGGGTGTAGTGGTGTTGCTAAAACTACCGGTCAGCATCCTGGAGGGATTGTGATTCTTCCAAAGAACTTGGAAATTACGGATGTGTGTCCAGTTCAGTATCCAGCCGACAACAAAAATGGGGATGTAGTAACGACGCATTTTGATTACGATAGTATGCATGATTGCTTAGTGAAACTGGATATTCTCGGACATGATAATCCCACTAGCTTAAGACGACTTCAAAAGATGACGGGAGTGAATCCCGTCACCATTTCCTTAAATGATCCATCGACCATGAGCCTTTTTTCTGGAATTGTGGCGTTGAAGTTGAAAAAGAAAATGAAACTTGATTTAGGGACTTTAGGAATTCCGGAGTTTGGAACGGGGTTTGCTATGGGAATGTTAAGGGACACGAAACCTCGAAAATTTGAAGACTTGGTCCGCTTGTCTGGGTTAGCGCATGGAACTTCGGTCTGGATGGGCAATGCACAGGATCTGATTCGAAATAAAGTTGCAACCTTGTCGACGGTTATTTCAACGCGCGATGATATGCTCACTGATTTGGTGGCCAAAAAAATGGATGAATCATTAGCCTTTAAAATTATGGAGTCTGTTCGAAAGGGGAAAGGTTTGAGCCCAGATATGCAAGGGGCTATGCAAAAAGCCGGGATTCCGAATTGGTATATTGATAGTTGCCGAAAAATCCAATATATCTTTCCGAAAGCACATGCAGTGGCGTATTGCATTATGAGTTTTCGTATTGCATATTTTAAAGTGCATTATCCGTTAGCTTTTTATGCCGATTATTTCACCAATAAAGCCTCGGGATTCAATGCAGTCAAAATTTGTGCTCAAGAAGATGTTTTTTTAGAACATTTGAAAACATTGCAGAGTCTTGGGAAACCAACATCTAAAGAACAGGAAGAATTATCCATTTTAGAAGTCGCTCAGGAAATGATGGTACGGGGATTTGAATTTTTGCCGGTTGATCTTTATCGATCCGACACGCATCAATTTTTAATTGAAAAAAACACGGACACATTAAGTCTACGTCCCCCCTTGATTACTTTAAGTGGATTAGGTGATACTGCGGCAAGTAAAATTGTTGAAGAACGTAACTATGGGGATTTTACATCCGTGGAGGATTTAGTCGTACGGTGTGGAATTAATAAAACGGTTGTTGAAATCTTAAGGCACCATGGATGTTTGCAATTATTACCTGAATCAAATCAAGGAGCATTATTTAAATAAACTATAAGACAAATTTAAAAAACAGAAATAATAAACGGGGATTTAGGCGAGTAAATTGTTCACTTGCTTCTAAAGAAGATTTGCCATAAAATACCCACATACTTAAATTGTAGAAAACCAAAAGTGAGTTCGAAAAACTCACTTTTTTGTTTTTAAGAGCCCATGCTTTAAAGATGGATATAAAAAAAGAAAATTGAATTTTATTTTTCTGAGCAGGCTCCAATTACACAAGATTGGAGTTTTTATGGAACCCATAGAGAAAAGAATTCAACATATTGTTGAACCGATCGTGAAGGACAATTTTCTGGATCTTTTTGGTATTACCGTGACGAAGTTGAAAGGGAAAACCGTACTCGTGATTACGCTAGATAAACGCAGTGGATATGTCGGCTTGGAAGAGTGCGCTCTGATTAGTCGAGAATTAGAGAAAAAGTTGGATGAAATGGATTGGATGCCTGAACCTTATGTTTTGGAAATAACTTCACCTGGACTGGATCGTCCATTGAGGCACGTCCAGGATTGTGAACGATTTATAGGGCGCTTGGCCAAATTTGTTTTTAAGCAGCCAATTAATGGGCAATATACCTATCAGGGACGTCTTGATGGAGGAAAGGCCGAACAGGTCCAAGTGCTATTAGCAAATGGGCATCGAATTCAATTTGAATTTGACAATGTCAAGGAAGCAAAGCTCGTGGTAGAGTTATAACCAAGTATTTTTGAATAAAGAGGATTTTATGGGTAATGAATTAGCTCTCGTGATGAGCCAAATTGAACATACAAAACGAATTGACAAGAAGCAACTTATTGAAGCCATTGAAGCGGCACTCGTGAGTGCGGCGAAGCGTGTATTTGGTATGGGCCATGAAATTGAAGTGGAATTTGATGAATTTAATACGGAGTTTAAAGCCTACTATCTTAAAGAAGTTGTTGACCCGATAGTGGATCCAGGAACTCAATTAACGTTATCAGAAGCGCGAACGTTTGATCCCAAGGCACAATTGGGTGATGTTATTAAAGTCAGAATTTCAGCGGATCAATTTGGGCGAATTGCCGCGCAAACCGCGAAACAAGTTATTATTCAGCGGGTTCAAGATGCTGAACGTCAAAGCGTGTTTGACCAATTTAAGGCGAAGGAAGGGGATCTGGTGACCGGAACTATTCTGCGCCATGAAGGTCGAAATGTTATTATCTCTTTGACCGATGCGGAAGCGCTCCTGATGCCGAAAGACCAAGTTCCGCGCGAACGCTACTCGGCTGGCGACCGAATGAAATTTTTAATTATTGAAGTTTGTAAAACGATTAAGGGACCATCGATTATCGTCAGTCGAGCTCACCCCAATCTTATTCGACAACTGTTCGAATTGGAAGTTCCGGAAATTTACGAAAACATTGTCAAAATTGAAAGCGTGGCTCGCGAACCGGGCGCTCGAACTAAAATTTCAGTTCGTGCCATTGGAGATAAGCGCATTGATGCGGTGGGTGCCTGTGTTGGTGTTAAGGGTATTCGCGTTCAAAATGTGGTCGATGAAATTCGCGGCGAAAAAATTGATATTGTTCCGTGGGATGAAGTTCCAGAGACCTATATTTCAAATGCCTTGGCCCCTGCCAAAATTTCAAGGATTGCTTTTCACGCGGAAACCCAATCTGCTGAAGTGGTTGTGTCCAACGATCAGCTTTCACTGGCCATTGGTAAGCGCGGACAAAATGCACGCTTGGCAGCTCGATTAACCGGAACCAAGATTGATATTAAAACGGATGATCAATATGCCAAAGAAGAACGGGCCCGTATGGATGCTCATTTTGTAGAGGTTTCGGGCATGACCAAGGTTGAGGACGAAAGCACGGATCCGGCTGTTGAAGCGGAAACCCAAGCAGTCAATGTCAACGGCGATGTGAGTGAAGCAGTGCCGGTCGACCCCGAATCAGCCCAGTCAATGTCCGTGGAGAATGATCCTTTGCTAAAAAATTTGCCGTCGCTTTCATCTTTGCCCAATGAAGAATCCTCAGATGCTTCTGCCTCACCATCTGATTTGAAACGGGAGCCCAATTCAACAGATGCCACCGACAAAGGAGCACAAGAATAAATTATGGGGAAACGCGTATTTGAATTTGCAAAAGAATTAGGCTTGACCAGTAAAGAAGTACTGGAACGATGCAAGAAACTTGGATTTTCGATTGCAAGCCAGTTAACGGTGATGGAAGAAAAAATCCAATCGGAAATTCGGAAAGACTTGGGTCTGATTTCCGACGTGGGGGTTACACCACCAGTCCATGAAAATACTCCACATTTAAAGACGACTAATTCAAATGTGAGTAAGCCGCCTGTGGCGGCTCCTCTAGTTCCGGCAACAGGAACTGCTGTGGCGAAAGAAGTTAATCGCGAAACGCACACGCATTTAAATTTTGGTCCAACCGCGACCTATCCAACGCCGCCGCCGCGCATGACAACCAAAACTCCCGTCAAGCGCAGTTTGGCCAAACCCATACCGGTTAAAACGGGTGGTCATGGCTTGGCCGCTGGAAAACCAACCGCTAAATTGGATGAAAAAATAAAAAAAGAGGAACCTCAGCCTGAACCGGTGGCGGAACAAGTGCCCATTACTAAAATCAAAATTACAGAAGGAATTACCGTTTCCGAATTAGCCCGAAAATTAAATGTCAAAGCGAATATTTTGATTAAAGAATTAATGGATTTGAAAATTCTGGCCACGATGAATCAAAAACTTGAAATGGCGGTCGCCGAAACCCTCGCGAGTGCCCATAATGCAGAAGTGGAAGTGGTTCCATTGTACGGCCAAGCCATATTTGAAGAATTGATCGAATCCGATCCCAAGGATTTCAAGCCTCGCCCCCCCGTGGTAACCATTATGGGACATGTGGACCATGGAAAAACTTTACTGCTGGATGCAATTCGAAAATCCAACTTAATCGGAAGTGAAGCCGGAGGCATTACTCAACATATCGGGGCTTATCAGGTTCAAACGAATCGGGGAATCGTGACCTTTTTAGATACACCCGGTCATGAGGCTTTTACAATGATGCGGGCTCGAGGAATCAAAGTCACCGATGTTGTAATTTTAGTAGTTGCGGCCGATGATGGCGTCATGCCTCAAACGATCGAGGCTATTGATCACGCCAAAGAAGCCAAGGTTCCAGTAGTAGTGGCCATAAATAAAATTGATAAACCAGAAGCGAACGTGGACCGTGTCAAAAGCCAGTTGTCGGAATTTGGTTTGGTATCAGAGGAATGGGGTGGAAAAACCATTTTTGTACCTATTTCGGCCAAGAAATTAATGAATCTGGATAAATTGCTTGAAATGGTTTTACTGGAAGCGGAAATTTTGGAATTAAAAGCGAATCCCAACCGGCCAGCCAAAGGGGTAGTTTTAGATGCACGGCTGGATAAAGGGCGCGGTCCTGTTGCGACCTTATTGATTCAAGATGGAACACTTCGAATCGGCGATGATTTTTTAGCGGGGAACACCTACGGTCGCGTTCGAGCCATGCACAACGACTTAGGCGTGTCATTGAAATCTGCCTTGCCCGCGACACCAGTTGAGATTTTAGGATTGTCTGACGTCCCGCAAGCGGGCGATTTGTTTTATGTCGTGACCGATTCTAAAATTGCTCGGGACATTTCGGAAAAACGCGTGGAAGCTTTTAAAAACAATCGAGTCCAATACATTCCTAAACATATTACTTTAGATAATTTGTTTGAGCAAATTCGAGAAGGCCAAATTAAAGAACTCAAAGTAATTGTGAAGGGCGATGTTCAAGGTTCAGTGGAAGCATTGACGCAATCCTTGGAAAAACTCTCAACGGAAAAAGTAATTTTAAAAGTAATTCACCGTGCAACCGGTGATGTCGTGAACTCGGACATCCTATTGGCTTCAGCATCAAATGCGATTGTCATTGGATTTCATATCAAAGTCGATCCGAATGCAAAAGTGATTGCCGAAAAAGAAAATGTCGATATTCGACTTTATAATATTATTTATGATGTGATCGAAGACGTTCGAAAATCCATGGAAGGGCTTTTGGAACCCCATTATCGTTTGGTTTTAATGGGGAAGGCAGAAATTCGCCAGATTTTTAAAGTCCCTCAAGGGAATATTGCCGGCTGTATGGTGCTTCAAGGAAAAATTCTCAAACAGTCTAAAGTGAAAATTATCCGAAATAATCAAATGGTTTTTGAGGGGAGTATTCAGTCTTTAAAGCATTTTAAAGATGATGTTAAAGAAGTCCTTTCTAATTTTGAATGTGGCATTGGGATTGAAAATTTCGACGATCTCCAGATTCATGATGTGATTGAAGCTTATGCAACCGAAATGGTATCGCAAAAACTCAATTGATCCGTGAAGCTTGAAAAATTTCAATCGTTCATTTTGAGTCAACTCAGGGGAAGCAACCAATTGAGCGATGCCTGAATTAATGGGTGATTAACCAGTAAAAGAATTTTAGGAGTTGGCCATGACTTTTCAACGATCCGATCGGGTTGCGGAAGCCATTAAGCGGGAAATGAGCCTTTTAATTATGAATAAATTGAAAGAGCCCGACATGAATTTCGTCACGGTCACTGCCGTGGAATCTTCCAAAGATTTACGTCATGCGAAAATATTTATCTCCGTTCTGGGCGATGAATCCACCAAAGAACACGCCATGCTTGTTTTGGAAACTTCCAAGAAATTTCTTAGAAAAGAACTAGGGCAAAAAATTCGACTCCGCTATACACCGGAAATACAATTTATTCTTGATCGTTCGCTCGATCACGCGATGCGGATCAAGCAAATTTTAGATCAAATTAAAAGCAATCCAAGTTCCACCCCTGAGGCCTCTAGTTGATCCACGGTGTTTTGAATTTTAATAAATCGTCCGGCCTGACTTCCCATGATGTCGTGAATCAAATTCGACATTTTTTAGGGCTTAAACAGGTAGGTCATCTTGGAACGTTGGATCCATTGGCGACCGGCGTATTACCCATTTTGATTGGATACGCCACGCGATTAGCGGACTTGGCCCATTCTCAGAAGGAGTATTTAGCCACTTGTTTACTGGGCATTCGTACTGATTCGGAAGACATCTCTGGACGAGTGATTTCCGAAGAGCCTGTGCCACCGATTCCCCCCCAAAAAATTCAGCAGATCGTCCAAAGTTTTAAACAAATTCAACAACAAATTCCACCCATGGCATCGGCGGTTAAAGTGCAAGGACAACGCTTGTATAAAAAATTTCGATTGGGTCAAGAGGTCGAGCGGATGCCAAGACCCATTCGTATTTATGAATCCGAAGTAGTGACCATTGTCGAGTCCAGGGTTTCGTTTCGAGTGGTGTGTTCCAAGGGCACATATATTCGAAGTCTTTGTAAACTTTTGGGCGAACAGTTAGGCATTGGAGCTTGCTTGGAAAAATTAGTCCGTATTGCCGCAGGACCCTTTCATATTGATCAATCGGTTTCTTTCAATCAACTTCAAACGTTAACGCGAGAAGAAATTCAAAATCGTTTTTTGCTGGATCCACTGGTTTTAATACCCCATGTGCCCCAAATTGGTTTAACTGATGGTGAGCTTCAGCAATTTAGGCATGGTCAAAAAATTAAAAAAGATGTTGATTTAACGGAATGGGTGAGTATCGTGAATTTGAATCATCAACTCATCGGTCTTGCTCAAATACGCACTGATGGTGGTTCACAAACATGGATTATTCCAAAAAAAGTTTTTGTTTGCGGGACGCAAGATGCCAATGAATCATAAATCGGTTTTTATAACCATTGGTTTTTTTGATGGAATGCATCGGGGGCATCAAGCTATTATCCAAGCGTTGAAACAACGGGCCCAGAAAAAAGGCACATCCGTCGTTTTGACTTTTTTAAATCATCCCCTGCATATTATTCAGGGACATGCCTCGATTCCGCTCCTCATGCGTCGCCAAGATCTGTTTGAGATGTTGCGTTCCACATTTCAGGTGGATCACATCAAAATAATTCCATTTACAAAAGCATTTTCAAAGAAGAGCCCGGAAGATTTTATTCAATGGATTCGGCAACAGTATGGCCATCTTCGGGAAATTATTGTTGGCGAAAATTTTCGATTTGGATTTCAAGCAAGCGGCAATTTGAATACCTTGAAAAAATTAGGTAAGAAATGCGGTTTTAAAGTCAGGGGTGCTCCGTCAGTTCAATTACATCACCAGGTGATTTCCTCTTCGAAAATTCGGAGGTTATTATCCCAAGGTAAGGTTGCTCAAGCCAATGCCATGCTAGGACATACATATTATTTATCTGGGCGCGTGATTCCAGGACGGCACCGTGGCCGAACGTGGAACATCCCCACAGCAAATCTTTCCATCGATTCCAATCCTGTTTTGAAAGACGGGGTCTATGTGGCCAAAGTGCTTTGGAAACGAAAATTTTATCCCGCGATCATGAATTTGGGAATGCGCCCAACTTTTTTTAGAAAAAATTCATCAAGTCGGATTGCCGAAGTTCATATTATGGATTTTGATCAAAATATGTATCGGCAGTATTTGAAAGTTTATCTTTTCCACTATTTGCGAAATGAAAAAAAATTTTCAAATCCCTCGGATTTAATTCAACAAATTCATCACGATATTGCTGCCGCGCGTCAATGGAACATGCAGTCGGTGGTGAAGAGTCTTTAAATTCGTTTTTATCTTCTTTACTCTTAAGATTAAACTATTTAAAATAATTGTATATTTTAAGAGTTGTGGGTATAAAAAGAAGGTTCAGTCGATTCTTAAAAATAATTATTATAGCAAAGATCCTAAATCTTGGCAGTTTGTTGACTCAAACGACTCGCTCGGTTTGGGGGAGCTTATAGAAAGAAAATTGAGGGAAGAATTTTTATGTTAACAAAAGAAAAAAAGACACAATTGATTAATGAATTTAAGCAAAAAGAGGGAGATACAGGATCACCGGAAATACAAATTGCGCTGCTTACGGAGCGTATTAAGTATCTAACCGATCATTTTAAATCCCATCAAAAAGATCATGCGTCGCGACGCGGATTGCTCAAAATGGTTGGGCAACGTCGTCGATTACTGGATTATTTGAAGCGAGTAGATGTTGTGCGATATTCTACTCTTTTAGAACGATTAGGGCTTCGAAAATAACTACGTATATTCAATTGAAAACTGAAATAAAACTTTTAGTGTGTGAAAGAGAGTGATCCATGTCAGAATGTGTTAAATGTGAATTTGCCAACTCGGTGTTATCATTTGAAACGGGTCGTGTGGCCAAACAAGCCGATGGTGCCGTGTTAGTGCAATTGGGAGAAACGATGGTGTTAGTGGCAGTTGTTGGGGCGAAGGAACCCAGTCCCGGCAAGGATTTTTTTCCACTAACGGTTGAATATCGCGAAAGAGCGTCCTCCGTAGGAAAAATTCCCGGAGGCTGGTTTAAACGTGAAGGAAGGCCGAGGACGAAAGAAACATTAACGTCAAGATTAATTGATCGACCAGTTCGTCCATTGTTTCCCGATGGTTTTGTTAATGAAGTTCAAATTACGGCCACGGTTATTTCATCGGATCAGGAAAATGATTCTGATATTTTGGCGGTCAATGGTGCCTCAGCCGCTTTGGCGGTATCGGATATTCCCATTTTAGATATGTTTGGGTGTGTTCGTATTGGAAGAATCAATGGGGAATTAATGGTCAACCCAACCTTTGAGCAAATGAGCACGAGCACGTTGGACTTAGTTGTTGCGGCGAGCCGTAAAGCAATTGTGATGGTGGAAGGTGGAGCGAAAGAAGAATCTGAGACCGTTATTTTTGAAGCCATTAAATTAGCGCATCGAGAAATTCAGAAAATTATTGATCTTCAGGAACAATTAGTAAAAAAAGCAGGAAAACCTAAACGTCCACTGACTTTGGTGCAAGTGGACCCAGTACTTCAAGAGGAAACAAAATCCTTTGCATATTCTAAATTAGCGTTAGCGATAAAGGAAAAAGACAAACTCAAACGGCAAAATTTGGTGAGTCAGGTTCAAACAGACACGCTTGAATTTTTCAAAGAAAAATTCAAGGAGAAAGAAAAAGATATTGAGAGCATACTTCACAAAATAGAATCCGACTTAGTGCGCGAAGCCATTTTAGTTCGTGGCGAACGTCAAGATGGAAGAAGCTTTACGGAATTCAGACCCATTACCATTGAAATAGGTGTTTTGCCACGCACACATGGTTCGGCCTTGTTTACTCGCGGTCAAACTCAAGCCTTGGTTGTGGTGACTTTAGGAACTGCGGACGATCAGCAAATTCTAGAGGAATTGGAAGGGGAACAAAAGAAACGGTTTATGTTGCATTATAATTTTCCTCCATTTTCAGTAGGTGAAATCAAAGCTCTACGAGGACCCGGAAGAAGAGAAATCGGACATGGAGCTTTAGCGGAGCGAGCCTTAGATTCCTTGTTGCCCAAAGAACCCGATTTTCCATATACTATTCAAGTAACCTCCGATATTTTAGAGTCCAATGGAAGCTCGTCTATGGCGACCGTTTGTGGAGGGTCCCTCGCCCTGATGGACGCTGGAGTCCCGGTTCGCAATGCATGTGCAGGGGTAGCTTTAGGATTGGTTTCAAACGCCGATCTTTCCAAATATGCTATTTTAACTGATATCCAGGGATTAGAAGATCATTTTGGCGATATGGATTTCAAAGTCGCGGGAACTCGAAAGGGTATCACCGCCATTCAAATGGATATCAAGATTTCAGGTCTGCCTTTTGAAATTATTGATAAGGGTTTAGCTCAAGCGCGCGAGGGTCGATTGACCATTTTGGATATTATGGATCAGTCCATTTCTGCATCGCGAAATAAACTTTCGCCTTATGCTCCCCGTATTGTTTCAATGAAAGTTCCAGCCGACCGTATTCGCGAGATTATCGGTAAGGGCGGGGCGACAATCAAGAAAATAACAGATGAGTGTGGGGTAGATATTAATATTGAAGATGATGGGTCGGTGCATATTTCTTCGGCCAATGAAAAATCAATTGAAAAAGCACAAGGCTATATTAAAAATCTTTTAGCGGAGGTAGAAGAAGGCAAGATTTATGTTGGCCATGTCAAAAAAATCATGGATTTTGGTGCCTTTGTTGAAATTATTCCAGGCACGGATGGTTTAGTGCATATTTCTCAGCTGGATAATAAACGTGTGGAACACGTAGAAGATGTGTTGAAGGAAGGCGATGAAATATTGGTGAAATGTATTGGCATTGATCCCAAAACTAAAAAAATAAAACTTTCACGGAAGGAAGTTTTAGATTTAAATATTTCAGATTTTAAATAATTTTTTTGGCGTATAATAGGGGGGGAAAAGGACTTTAAATTGGAGTCCCCTTTGAAAAAATCAGTATTAAAAAAAGAAGATTGGGGTTTGATTACAATTGCCACATTGTTATCGACCTTTGTTTTTCCTCCCTATTTTATTCAGTTGATGACTATTGCGGCTTTAAGTGAATTTGCCCATTTTTGGACGACACGTCTTTCAAGAATCCAACAAGATCGACTCATTAAATTTGAAAAACAGCTTCGTCTAGGATATCAGCTGGAACAAAAAGGCAACCGCGAAGAGGCGTTGACCCACTACCAAAAGCTCTATGAAAAATACAAAAAATTTCCAGAAATTTGCCAGTTGATTTCCCTGCAAATTAAGCAGATGTCCAATCCCACCTTGAAAAAAGCCTTAAAACAGTAGGCCGATATGAATCCAGGGCTCCAGTGTCGTAATTGTGGAAATGAGTGTTTGGAAAATGTTCAGGTTTGTTCCTTTTGCAATGAACCAGTGATCCCTTGGCCGATTGAAACTCAAAAAGGGGTTGAACTTTTTAAGCAAGGTGAATACAAAAAAGCGACGCAGTGGTTTGAAGCTGCGCTTTCAAAATCTCCAGGGGATGCCTTGAATCTTCGTGATATTGGGCATGGATTGTTTCACCAGCAGGAATTCATAAAAGCGTTTGACTATTACCAACAAGCCCTTAGCTTGAATCCCAATTTACTGGATGTTTACTTTAACTTAGGCCTTATTTTTGTCCAACAAGGGCGTGTGAACAATGCCACCTTTTCATTTATGGAAGTCATTGATCGTGTTTATCCGTTGAATGTGAACCATTATTATCTGGGTTTGTTTTACGATCAAAATCGTTTTATCCAACAATGTCGATTTTATCTGGGAATTTTATTTAAAGAATTAGGTGAAATTGAAAAGTCAGTCCATCAGTATGAACTCATTTTGGCCATGAATCCCAAAAGTATTCTCGCGTTGGAAAATCTCGGCGATGGTCTGGTTCTTCTGGGACGATATACGCAGGCGATACACGCATACAAGCGTGCGCTCAAATTGGCGACCGAAACCAAAGACCGATTGAATCTATTAAATGATATAGGAATTGCATATTTTAAAAGTGAGAAAATCGAAGAAGCCATTTCCCATTTTAAAATGGTTTTAAAAGAAGAGCCCGATAATATCAATGCCATTTATAATTTGGGCCAAGTCTATTATTGTGAAGGACTGACGGGGCGCGTAAAAAAAGATTATGAAGAATTTATTAAATCCTCTGAGAATGCGGCCTCCATTCTTTTCTCGCTTTCTAAATCCATGATCTCCGCAGTCTCAAGCCAAAAAAAAAGGAATCAAACCAATTTAAATCTTATTGGCGAAGATACCAAAATCAAGGCAGTTAAAGAACTCGTGCATCGAGCCGCCCTGAGTGAAGCCACGGTGCTGATT
Organism: candidate division FCPU426 bacterium; assembly: GCA_027366525.1. GTDB lineage: Bacteria > Oederibacteriota > Muellerivitia > Muellerivitales > DAHXKG01 > DAHXKG01. The sequence continues at coordinate 22,625 of DAHXKG010000007.1, read as the reverse complement.
CTGGGGGAAAGTGGAACCGGGAAAGAACTCATTGCGCACATGATTCACCAACAGTCAAATCGCTTTGAGAAGAATTTTGTGCCGGTAGCTTGCTCAGTCTTGAATGAATCCCTTTTAGAAAGTGAGCTGTTTGGCCATGAACGCGGATCATTTACCGGTGCCACATCTCGGAAAATTGGTAAATTTGAGCTGGCAGATCAGGGCACTCTTTTTTTAGATGAAATTGGAGATATTCAACTTTCTACCCAGATTAAACTTTTACGTGTGCTACAAGAACGTGAATTTGAGCGTGTAGGAGGCAATACCAGCATTCATGTAAATGTGCGCATTTTAGCTGCAACCAACCGCAATCTTAAGGAAGAAATTGAACGCGGCACTTTTCGGGAGGATCTCTTTTATCGTTTGAATGTGATTGTGGTTGAAATTCCTCCACTACGCGAACGTGTTCAGGATATCCCACTTTTAATACGACATTTTTTGGATACGATGCGCGTGCAGCGCTCAAGTTTATTTCATGATATTTCATCGGAAGCCTTGGTGGTAATGCAAAATTATAGTTGGCCGGGCAATGTTCGCGAGCTTCAGAATATTATCGAGCGTATTGTGACGCTGCATGATGATGCAGTGATTCGTCTTGAGCATCTTCCCAAGGAGTTGTTGCAAACTAAGCAAATATTAAAAGTTTATCCGCAGGATCAAAACGATAACTTGAAGTCGATTGAACGCGAGAATATTTTACGCGTTTTAGCCTTGGTTCATTTTAATAAACAAAAAGCGGCTCGTCGTTTAGGCATTAGTCGCCCTACACTCTATGAAAAAATTCGCAAGTATCATTTGGATTCCAGCGATTTAAAAGTGTAAAAAAAAACAACATTTATAAAAAATGTAAGTATTATTTACACTTTTTGGAATGTGATTTTAAAACGAATTTTTAAAAATCATTCTATTTATTGCTTTTTTTGGGCTCACGATTGTATAAGCTTTTGGCACTATTTATGCTTTAAGTTAAGGTTGAGAGAATTGTTAAGTACCTATATCACTTGACAACTATCTCCCCAGCCTCGGTTTGACCCACCGAGGCTTTTTTATTTTCATTTTTCTTTCTCCGATTTTTGAGTATATTCGTATTTTAACGATTTATATCAATTTTTAGGAGGCGGAGTCTGTTTTTATTTTTGGCTCTTTTTATTCTGGCATTTATTATTTCCGCATTTTTAACACCGCTGTTTCGAAAAATCGCGATAAAAACCCATTTTATTGATACCCCCACGGGGCAATTAAAAAAACATACCGCTCCCGTTCCTTATTTAGGGGGATTGGCGATTTATTTTGCCTTCCTGCTCGTATTGATGATTGCCATTGTCAAATTTCAACTCATTGGTGAATTACCGGGATTGGCTTTATTGGTGGGAGCCACCATCATGGCCCTTCTGGGATTGGTGGATGATCTATTTTCATTAACGCCTTTGGTGAAATTTTTAGTTCAAACATTAGCGGCTACCTTGATCGTTGGATTTGGGATACGCATGAAATTTATTTCGATCACGCCTATTTCATGGATTTTAAGCATTATTTGGATTGTCGGCATTACCAACGCTTTAAATATTATTGATATTATGGATGGCTTAGCAGGAGGCGTAGTCATTATTGCCGCCTTGGGTTTTTTATTTGTGCCTTTTTCTGAAAAAATGAGTTATGTCAATCTTGTGGCTTCTATTTTAGCTGGGAGTACCCTTGGGTTTTTAATTTATAATTTCCAGCCAGCGAAGATCTATATGGGAGACACCGGTGCGCTGTTTGTAGGATTCATTTTAGCCGGTATATCGATGGGGGAGTCCTATACGGCTAGAAATGTGGTTGCCATTTATGCGCCCATTCTTATTTTGGGTGTTCCTATTTTTGATACTATTCTGGTCATGTTTTTAAGATTTTTAAAAGGTAAGTCCATGTTTCGAGGATCAAATGATCACTTGGCGCTACGATTAAAAGCACTAGGCTTTTCGGTCAAACAAGTGGTCAGTATTCTTTGGGGTCTTAGTCTTTTGGGAATTCTTGCGGCACGGATACTCGTGAGGGTTTCTGAAAAGAGGGCATTAGTATTGTTTATCGTCATTGTATTTTTAGTTATGTTGGGCACTATTTTTATTTCGATGGTTCCCATGGATATGGCACTCCCTTCCAAGAAAATCAAATCGGCGATCAAATCATCTAAAAAGCGTTCATCATGAAAATTCAAACGTTGATTATTGGTGGAGGCTTAGCAGGGCTGGCTTGTGCTAAAAAACTACAAACGCAATCGAAAGCATATTTAATTGTTGAAAAAGAAGCAGAAATCGGTGGACTATGCCGGTCTATTCAATCCCGAGGGTTTACATTTGATTATACCGGTCACTTTCTTCATTTCAAAAACCCTAAAATTCAACAGTGGATTCTTCAGCAATTTCCACAAGGGTTTCAAACGCGACGACGCCATGCGGTTATCTTTAGTCACCAAACGTATACCGAATACCCTTACCAAGAAAATAATTTTGGACTTCCGTTTGAAATTATTCAGGAAAATATTCATGAATTTTTGAACCAGCAACTCCTTCAGACACACCGCCATAAGTCAGGTTCATCCGGTCATTTTGAAGATTGGTGCTATCAAAATTTTGGCAGGGGTATCGCCAAAAATTTTATGATTCCCTACAATCGGAAACTTTGGAAATTTCCTTTAAGTCAATTAACAACCCATTGGATGGGACGTTTTGTTCCTCAAGTTAAAATCCATCAAATGATCAAAGGGGCCTTGGGGCAAACACAATCATCAACAGGGTATAATGCTGTTTTTTTTTATCCTCGATCCAATGGGATTTCCGCACTTCCAAAGGTGCTTGCTTCAAATTTATCGAATATAGTTACATCTCAAGCACTGGTTCACTTAAATGTGAAGAAAAAGAAAGCAGTGATTGCCAATGGCACGGAAATTCAATATGAGTTTTTAGTTTCAAGTATTCCTCTTCCTTACTTGATTGAAAAAATTGAAGGCATACCGGATACGCTTAAAAAACAGGCTAAACGTCTGAAAGCCACATCGGTTTTCAACATTAATTTTGGTCTGAATATTCCACAACCCATTCCCTACAGCTGGGTCTATTTTCCTGAAAAAGAATTTGGATTTCATCGTGCGGGATCCGTCAGTGCTTGCGTCACAGGTGTTGCACCCCGAAATAAGAGTACGCTTTATGTCGAATATTCCTATCGCGGTCATCAATCGAATCGGGAGCAATTCAAAAAAGATGCTCGAAGACAACTGCAACGCCTTCATTGGATTCGAAGTGAAAAAGATATTGAAGTTGAAGTGGATTTGGATCTTCCGCACGCCTATGTCATTTATGATGATCATCGGGAAAAAACTGTTCAGCATCTGTTGGCTTGGTTGGAACACTATAAGATTTACTCCATTGGTCGATATGGGCGGTGGGAATATGGGAGCATGGAAAGTGCTATTGCACAAGGCTTGGAAATAGCCGAAACGATTCACAAACGATCCCATCCCTAATAAATCTGGCAACGAAGCATTTGTATATAGATATAAACTTTTAAAGAGGATTTAATTGGGAATATTCTTGTGATACTATGAAGTCTATTACGTCGATTAATTTATGAGGGAAATATGCCGGTAGATATTAAGGTGCTTGAATCTCAGTTTTTGTTTAAGAATTTGCCTGCACAAGAGTTGGAAATTTTATCGGGTTTAATTTTTGAACGGAATTATTCCATTGGATCGACTCTTTTTGTTGAAGGGATGGAAGGCGAAGTGCTGTATATTATTAAGCAAGGCTCTGTTCAACTCACCAAAAAAAACGCAGAGAATCAGGAATTTGTTCTGGCCAAATTAAATGCAGGCGATTTTTTAGGAGAAATGACCTTTGTGGATAACCGACCACGAACGGCGACGGCCCGCATTGCAGAGAATTCAGTATTGTTGGTGATGACGAAAAAGGCGTTTGTGACCATTAAAGAAAAACATCCAAATCTCATGATTTCATTGCTAATGAAATTTTTAATGGTTGCCAATGAGCGATTACGAAAAGCGAATGAGGCGATCAAGCAGGTCTAGCACAGTAAGCGAGGAATAATGCATGCAAAAATTTTTAAAAAGTTTAATTGTTTTAATGGGATTGGGCTGGGGTTTAAAAAATGGGTCCGCGTATGCAACCCGTATTTCAACGCAGGAAATGAATGCGTTTTGGCATTACGCCAATGCATTATATGCACAACAAACCGGGAACTTAAATCAAGCGATTGTTGAATTACAAGCAGCGGCTCATGATGATCCCCAGGCCATGATTATCCGAAATCACTTAGCCTATGATTATTATGCTTTGGGTATGAATGGTCAAACCGAGCACGAATTGAAAAAGTCATTGGCGATTCAGCCTTCCAACATAAAAACGCTGGCGGTTTTGGCTGAACTTTATACGACCCAGAACAAATTAAATCAAGCTAAAATAACGTATCAAAAAATTCTTTCCATTAGTCCTAAAAACACAGAAGCGCTTTTTTATTTAGCGGGAATTAATGCCACCCAAGGGCATATTCGCTTGGCACGGCACATTTATAAGAAAATTTTAAAAAGCAATGTCGATAGTGCTCTGGCTGACTATGATTTGGGGCTTCTATATACTCGCCTCGATAGAATTTCTCAAGCAGAGAGCTATTTGAAAGCAGCCATTGTTCATGATTCTCACATGACGCGTGCTTATAGCATGTTAGGGTTACTTTGTGAATTAAATCAGCAAAGCAAGAAGGCAATCTCTATATATAAAAAATTGCTAAAGATTGATCCGACAAATTTAGAAACTTATTTAGAACTTGGAAAATTATATTTCAATCAATCCCAGTACAAGGAGGCCTTGCCGATTTTTTTAAAAGCCTCCATTTTGGCTCCTCAGGATGCCATGATACAAAGTGATATTGGTTTGTGTTACTATCAAATGAAAAGCTTCCCGAAAGCGGCCACATACTTTAAAAACGCTTTAAAAACGTATCCGGAAAATAAACTTTTCCAGTATCGCTTGGCTGCCACGGATATCCAAACCCAAAAATACACTTCGGCCATCCACATTTTTAAGAATATTTTAAGTCATGATAAAAAGGATGCGGGGACATGGATTCGTTTAGCGCTGATTTATAAGATGAGCAAAAGAATGCATCAGGAATATCAAACAATTCAGGAAGGCTTGAAATATAATCCCGATAGTGTTTCGTTATTATTAGTACAAGGCATGTACCTTGAAACAACGAACCAGTTCCAAAAAGCGAGTATCCCCTATCAAAGGATATTAAGTCGTCACCCCAAAAATGCAGAAGCGCATTTTGACTTGGGCATTGTGTGGGACAAATTGAATAAGTTTAAAAAAGCAATTCGACAAATGAAACTGGTTATCAAGTATTCACCGGATAATCCCGATGCTTATAATTATATCGGATATTCATATGCTGAACATGATATGCATCTTCATCAAGCAGAACAATTAATTAAAACGGCTTTAAAACTATCACCCAACAATGCCTATTATTTGGATAGTTTAGGGTGGGTGTATTATCAGGAACAAAAATATCCGCAAGCCAATAAATATATCAAAATGGCTTTAAAATATTTAAAGCATCCACACAAAGATGATGCAGTTATATTAGATCATTTGGGTGCAACGTATTATAAACTTGGAAAAAAACAAAAAGCAGAATCGGTATGGAAAAAGGCGGTTATTTTAAATCCAGAGACCATCAAGTATATACATAGCATCAAAATGCCGTACATGGAATAAGGGCTTGAATTCTGAAATATTTATTCGAACTCCAGCAAAAGTTAATTTTGTGCTAGAGGTTCTTAAAAAACGACCGGATCAGTATCATGAGATATCAACTATTTTTCAGGCCATTAATCTTTATGATGAAATAACAATCAGCGCAACTCATTCAAAAATTGATTTTCAAATTGAACCTCCGGACGTCTTAAAGGCCGATCCTTCCAATTTGGTTATGAAAGCGGTTGAAATTTTTTTTGAAAATGTTTTGAAAAAAAAGGCAGGAATATCCATACGCCTTAAGAAGCAAATTCCTATTGCGGCCGGATTAGGTGGAGGTTCAAGTAATGCCGCAGGGATGCTAGTGGGGCTGAATCAGCTATTTCAAACAGACTTACCATTAACTCGCATGCAGCAACTGGCCAGGACACTAGGGGCCGATGTCCCATTTTTTTTAACTGGCGGGATGGCTTGGGGAACAGGGCGAGGCGATCAAATACAGCCGATTTCATCAAAAGTTCAATTCTATATGGTCTTATTGAAAATAAAAAAAGAACTTTCGACCGCACAAGTCTATCAACATGAAAAAATTATTTTTTCATCTGAACCTCATCAAACACAAGAATTTTTAAAATGGTGCAATCGCTCAGATGTGAATCAACTTATTCCGTTTTTTTTTAATGGATTAGAACCAGCTATTTTAAGTTTGATGCCGGAAATTGCGGCAATCAAAGGAAGCCTAGCGCTCATGAAACCATTAAAGATCTTAGTCTCTGGAAGTGGACCAACAATATTTGTTATTTTGGAGGCGGAAAAAGATCAGGATGATTTTTTTATAAAAACAAAAACATGGGGATTGGATGTTTTTAAATGTCAAAGTATTTTAGGTGGAATTGAATGGCACAAAAATATTTAAATAAAAAAGTTTTTAAAAAAACAATTTTCATTTTGAGCGGTGGATTATTAGGATTGCTGCTTATTGGATTAGGGTTGGTATATTTATATTTACCTACTCGCGTGGCTGAGTCAATTATTGCGGAATCGAAAATCAGAAAACCGATTGAGGTATTACCTGGAAAATATGATTTGAAATATCAATCGGTTACATTTGAAACATCCGATCACATTAAAATTGTGGGTTGGTGGATTCCGAGTATGAAGCGAGGTTATCCACTAGGAACGATTATTATGTCCCATGGATTAGGACATAATCGTGACCAGATGTTATCAAGAGCGGCATTTTTATCAAAAGCCGGATATCAAATTTTATTGTTTGATTTGCGTGGCAATGGCGAGAGTCAATATTTCCCGCTTTCAGGTGGAGTATTTGAAGCTAAAGATTTTAGTGGGGCTTTAAAGTTTTTAAAAAAAATTCATAAAAATCAAGCACCAATTATTTATTTTGGATTGTCTTTAAGTGCCATGGCTGCACTTCGATCTGCAGTTCATCATCCGTCTGTAAAAGGAGTTATTGCCGATAGTCCACTTCCAAATATTCAATCATTTGTTGCCCATAAGAGATGGGTGGGATGGATAGTGTATTTGCCCTATTTTTTAAGGCAATGTCTATCGATTTATGATCAAAAAACAGGACTTCCACTGCGTTTGAGAGAATTCAATTTGTGTAATGTTGTTAAGCAATTGCGACATACTCCAGTGCTTTATTTTGTTGGAGAGGAAGATCAGTTGATTTCTTCCCGGGCTATTCGTCATTTATTTAATTGTACAGCTTGTCCACATCGACAACTCGTATTTGTTCCTAATGCTCAACATGCCAAAACATTCAATGCTTTTAAAATGATATATGAAAAGATTGTTTTGAATTTTTTAAATGAAATTAAAAAAGGGTTTCCAAAAAATAAGTTTATTTAAGTTTATGAGAATAATATGAATTTAAGGTAAGTCTTATTTAAAAATTCCTTGATTCAAAGCAAATAATACTTACAATTACTTATACAGATTTTAGGTGGGGCGTCGACAAGCGGTAAGTCACGGGATTTTGGATCCCGCATGCGTAGGTTCGAATCCTACCGCCCCAGCCATTTTAAAATGAACTTTTGGTCACTAAATCGATTTAGTTTAAATTCAAACTGTGCCCATGTAAAAATTCCAGAAAAATGTTGATTTTGTTTATTGGTTTCAAAACCTTGAGATTTTTGTGACAATAAAACCATTTTGGGATTTTTAAAATTGTATATTTTAATGATATACATATTAGTAAGATGAATATTGATTCAATATTAAATAGTTGTGAAGGATTCCTGTGGGATAAAGAGAATAGTTATAAGAATTGGGTGAAACATAATGTGCGACAAGAAGAAGCGGAGGAAGTTTTTTTTAATGAGCCACTATTATTTTTTGAGGATGAAAAACATTCTTAGCGCGAGCATAGAGGGATAGTTCTTGGACATTCAAGTCAAGGTCGGTATCTGGTTGTTGTATTTACAGTTCGTGAAAAACTAATACGTGTCATATCCGTAAGAAATATGAATGGCAAGGAGAGAAAAATATATGGAAAAGCTTAAGCCTATACCTAAATTCAACTCGGAAAAGGAATGGGCAAATTTTTGGATGACTCATGATTCAACAGAATTTGTAGATTGGTCAAAAGCTAAAAGGACTGTCTTTCCAAATTTGAAGCCAGCTTCTAAAAGTATTTCTTTACGACTGCCTCTTCCAACATTAAATAAAATAAAGATGCTGGCGAATAAGAAAGATATCCCATATCAATCTCTAATGAAGGTTTATTTGTCTGAAAAGATTGAAGAAGAATTAATGACAAATTCAATTCATCGTTAAGTGAAACGAATCATGCTGGGAAAAAAGTTTGAAAAATATTTATAAAGGCTAGCCACATATCGATGCTTTGAACTTTTACCCTACCGTCTTAACTGATTTCTTTTGATTTTTATTTGAAAAACTCTACATTCCAAGAGGCCGATGCTTTTTTGGTAATGCCAATTGGCCAAAATAATGCGATTGAGAGCATCAAATCATCAAATTTTGATTCTTTTTCGACTTAACTGCGCTAGCGGTAAAGTTGAATCCAAATATTATTGAGCTTTGCTTTTATGCTAAGACCTTGACAGGTTCGTCATTTTGATTGCGGTAATAAAGGTCAAATAATATTTTACCCAACGGCATCCAATAGGATGAAACCCTTCAGTTGTGTGGAGAACCAGCCGTCGTCAAGGTCCAGATCTTTGTTGCCCGAGACATTCTGTGGATGGTGATAGTTGAGAACGCGGCTCAGCTCCGTCAATCATTTATTCAATCGTCCATTGCTCAAAAAATATTTGACTCACTGAGAATTCAGATGTCTGATTCTGGAACCAATACAGAAGAAAAAATAAAGAATGGAAAGTGGACGGTCAAGGCAGCGGACTGCGGGGAAGTAGCTTGGTCGTGGCGGCCTCCAATCTCTTCCACGAGGGACAGCCCATCCGATTCTTGGTGAACCTGAATCAGCCCATGTGCCTTGAAATCTAGTTAGAGAGCCAAAAGGGATCATCCGGCCTTAAAGAATCTAGCAAATAAGTTTGAAAAAGAAGGCGCCTGAATGACTAAAATCCTGAATTTACTCTTGTATAGACAATATCCGTACATCGTTGTCTATGAATACACGAGTTAAGATGGGACTGAAATGTAATCTGCTATTCAAACAAGAGAGAAAAGAATTGAAATTCGTATTCGCACAAAAGACAAAATACTGTTGGAGAAGCCGCTGCTGTTATTGGTTTAAGTCTTAGTGCCTTTTTGATTTCTAATGCTCTTAAAGTTGTTCAAGAAGGTATTACGACACAAAGTAGAATTTCTTTAAACTCTGCAGAGTGGGTACATTTCATGAAAGTTATGGAAAATCCTTCTCTTCCAAATAAAGCTTTGAAAACCGCTGCTCGCAGACATGGTTACGTTTGAGTTCTTCTGAACTATTGCTATCGATCGAAATTCATTCAATTTCACGGCATTTCGACACCCTTTAGGTAAATTTATTCAAACGATCATCATGCGGCCTCCCGGTAGTAGAAATTGAGGAGTCCGCCGAGTCTTTTGTGACGGACGATCTTGCCTTGGGGGCTACCACGGGCTAATTCCGGCGATGGAAAAGGGATTTGGTTGAGGCCTTGATGATTCCTTTCGGTGTGATAGTGTTCCAAATATTCCTTGAGAACCCTTCGTAACATGGGCTCACTGAGGATGATCATCTTAGATAAGCACTCTTCTTTGACGGATTTAACCCACGTTCGGCATAAGCATTCAAATTGGGACTTTGGAAGGGAATCATCAGGGTTTGAATTCCTTCGTTCTGGAGAATGCGCCGATAGGTAGCACAAAACTTCTTATCCCGGTCATGAAGGACCATCAGGCCCTTTTTGAGGAATCCCCAGTCGGACATGGTGAGATTCCTGGCCAATTGCATCCTCCAGCGCTCATGAGGGTGAGTGGTAATGCCGCAATATGCACCTGTCGGGTGCGATGACGAATGAAAAAGAAAACATAATGGGTGACGAGTCCAAAAGGAGTTAAAATTTCCCAAGTGAAAAAGTCGCAACCCACCAAGGCTTCCCAATGGGATTGGGTAAACTCTTCCAAGAGGGTCTTTGTTGCTTATGGTGGGGTGAGGATGCGAGACCATGTTTTTTCAGTATTTTAGCAATGGTGGTATCACTGGCTTTGAAGTGATTGGATTTAAGAGCTTTGTGAAGAGAGGTATAACCCCAGCCGGGATTATCCTGGGCCCAATGGAGGATAAAGCTTTCGATTTCAAGGGAGGTTCTGGGCCTGTCGGGTTTTCAAGGAAGGGTGAGATTTATTTTCAAATCAAGGGATTCGGTTGTATGAAAAGATCGTCTTAATACTTTTACCCAAAGGGTTGTAGTGTCGATGAGAAACTAAAGGAATTTTACACCTCAAGGTCTTGACAATATGTCGCTAGAAGACGACAATAATTCAATGCAGGCGAAGCCTCGTCAGATAAAAAATTTTCAATTACCAAACGGGAAAGAACCGTTTAAGGAATGGTTGTTTACTCTTAAGGACATTTACGGAAAAGGGAGAATTATCGATCGATTAGAAAGGATCGAGTTGGGAAATTTGGGTAAAACTCGCTCGGCTGGTGAAGTCCATGAGTTGAAGATTGATGTTGGACCGGGTTATCGGGTTTACTTCGGGTTTGACGGACCAGTTTTAGTCATCCTTCTTTGTGGAGGAGATAAAGGAACGCAAAAGAAAGACATTCTTACGGCAGAAAAATATTGGGCTGATTATAAAGTCCAAAAGGATAAAAAATATGAGTAAAAAAAGCAGAAAATCCTTAGGAAGTAGCCTTTCTGAAATGACCATCGAAATGCTTCGAAGCGATGTTGATTTTCGAGAGGAATATATCAAGAACGCTTTGGCAGAAAATAATCCGGCTCTCTTAGGTAAAAAGCTCCGTAATATTGTGGACGCACTTGGGGGGATTGGGAAACTTTCACAGGCAACTGGCCTAAACCGAACATCCCTTTATAGGTCGTTTTCAGGGGAAAGAATTCCAGATTTGTCAACAATCGAGAAGGTATTTGGTTTTGCGGGATTTGCTCTTTCGGTTGTTCGAAAAGGAAATAATAAGAAACTTCACTGCACACCTGCACATGTTTAGCGAAGCAGCCTGTTGGATGTGAAAACTCTCTTGAAATATGGAGTTTCTTTAAAACGCGTGATATTAGTTATGCCCGTCTTTCAAAAAATTTGTAGAGTTCGTGGTGTTGAAGTTGAGATTTTTCTTTAATTTTTATAGGCAATTCGACGTTAAAAAATCGAAAACTTTTTATTGTCTAGAAAAGCGGACGAAACGGACATTCGAAACCGATGCTTTCACTTCTAAATGGATGAGTCGCCCAGCAACAATTAATGTGTCAGAACTACCCATCTATTAAAGCATTTTAAAGAGAAGTTCTTCTAAAAAAATTAAACATTTTATTTTGAAATTTTTGGATCAGATTATTTTAAGTGGATATTCTTCCGGGTTATTTTAAAAAGTTGACTCTTAGATTGAGCTTTGAATAAAAATTATCATTGTATTTACATTTGTAAAATTAATCAAATTGTGAATAAATTTTATTGGAGTTTTGAAAAAGATGCCTTGCTAAGGCAAGTTCGTAAGACCGGTTTTGAAAATTTGATCAACGCCTGATTTGTTGGAATAGAGAGACATCCTAAAAAATCCATCAAAGACTAATGTCGGTTGAATATAAAAGACAAGTTTGGGTAATACCATATGTCGAAGGTAAAGGCTTTTATTTTCTTAAAACAGCATTTCCAAGTCGTAAACATACCAAGAAATATTTGAAAGGAGCAGATAAATGAAAAAGCAACAATACTTAAACCAAGAAGAAAAGGAAATCATGGAAGCTATTGAGCGAGATGAGTATAGGTCAGTTACTGGGCCAGAATTAAGAAGAATGGCTGATGCATTGGCTGCCAGAAAGAAAGACATGACTCTTACTATTAGAGTAAATCGCAATGATATTAATCGGATAAAAAAATGGCCCAGAAGCATAAAATCCCTTACCAAAGCTATATTTCTGAAGTCATTCATAGAATTGCGAAAGTGGTTTAGCTGTGGAATCTAAACAAGTTCGAAAAGCATTTATTACAGCTAGCCACATATAGATATTTTGAACTTTTATCTTATCACCTTAACAGCTCTGCTTTAATCTTCATTTTAAAAATTTTACATCCGAAAAAGTCGATGCTTTTTCGTCAGCGTGGATTGGAAAAAATAATGCGAGCAAGAGTATCCAAGCATCAAATTTTGCTGAAGAGATGTTTTGGAAGCTTAACTGGACAATTTGCTGTTATTTTTAAGAAGGATATATTTTATCATCGTCCTCTTTCCAGGAACTGAATGGAATAGGAATGGTTCGAGTAAAGCTGGCAGAGATAAAAAGATCGGGTGGGATAGTGTCGAATTATTTTCGGATCCAGTTTTTGTCCTCCGTCTAATACCAACACAACTGAACGCGATGAATGAGCTTTTTAAGGAAAGAGTCTTCAATTGGGAAAGGAGTTCGGGAGAAAGGATTTAGGGGTATCAAGGATGCTTTTAATTTTCAGCATGACCTAGCGTATAAACGGGCAGCCGTGCTGCTTGGGTGGTCAATTACAGTTCAATATTAATGCCAGATGTTAGTAGTGTGGATCAAGATTTGGAACAGGATTTAGAAGCAGTTCCACAAGAAATTGTTATGGCAAGAGTTTTAGACCCTTATGGAGATCCTCATTTTGTTTTAATGACCGGCGAACAATAGAACGGGACGCAGTGCGATTTCACGATTGCGGATCCAGGATTTTCGAAAACGTTCTTGTCCCAATATGCAACACCGACCGAATTCGTGGTGATTCAAAGATGAGGAGGATTAAATTGAGAAAAAATATTTTTTTGATTGCTGGAATTATTATTGCTGATCGTAGGGGTTTCATTTGCCGAAGCCTATGGGTTAAGCCCACAATCTCGATATGAATTATATTTGGATACAGATACTCCCCCCATGTTGTTGTATGTTGAAGATGCTCAAGGGAGAATTATTGGTGCGAATCCCAATCTGTCTGTTAGTGCATCGGGTATGCAACAATCCGATTTTCAAGAAATCCCAGATTCTTATGTCGAACAAAATAATTTTAATGCTAAGGGTCCAGCACTTCCACCTACGGATTGGGTTATTCATATTTATTGTAATGGGCCTCAAACCTATACTGCTTTTTGCAAAGGGGTATCCTCGGGGTTGAATTCGGTGAAGTTTATAACCGAATATTGGGAAAATGTTCAAGAAGGAAATGACGAATTGGTGACTCTATTGGTTTCGCCAAATGTAACTCGAAAACTGAATGTTCAATTTAACCCTCAAGATCAAGTGCTGAAAATTACCCGACTCGTTGTTCCCGGAGATTTATTGAGTGATGTGCAATCGGCATGTGAACAACATTGAATTTTATCGGATCGAGTTTGTCATCATTTAGCAATGGAAGCGAAGTTAATTCAGAAGGCTTTAGATCATCATCGAGAAGAAGAAGCGGAACACAGGGTGAAAAACTTCTTGTGGAGTCTAGGGATCCGGAAAGAAAAGCATTTTTTTGAGATCAATCAGGATTATAAGGAAGTGGATGAAGCCCATATTCAAAAGGAAGCATTAAGCGTTCTTCATCAGGATGCTTAACCGCTTTTGGCACAACTGGATCAAGGAAAAACTTCGAAATCAAACCAATTTCAGCCATAGGACAAGAACAATTTTAGGCAGGATGTGTTCAAGGGTATTTAAACCATTTAGAGTTCCTGACGAGCCACCATTTATTTTTTAAAATAACAAGTGAATAGAGTAAAATTTTTTCTAGTAATTGAAATGCCAGATACCAAAAATTTTTGAAACGAGTAACTAAATTTTTTAGAATACACATAAAGTGCTTGTATCTATGAAACCATTTATGTGATTTTTTAAAAGCTATGCATTGGAATAAAACTTTGTTGGATTTGAGGAGATGAAACACGTTCAACATTGCCCTATCACTATAGAACTTTAAAAATTCATCGAGTGATTTTAAATAAAAAGACTTTTTCAAATTGGAAATGGTAGCAATTCACCTGATCAAGGATTTCTTTTTGATATGCTTTTCGATATTATTTAAATTTACTATATTTAAAACGATGTCTGGTTTCCGGTTTGACAGGATAGTAGGCTAAATTTTACTAAAAGGAAATGAAATGGAAAACCAACGGTTGAATTACGCTCAAGTAGCTCCGGCTGGATACAAAGCTATGCTGGACTTCAGCAACTACACGAAGACTTCCAGTTTAGAACCTCTCTTGAAAGAATTAGTGAAAATCAGGGTTTCCCAGATCAACGGTTGTGCCTTTTGTTTGGATATGCATACCAAAGACGCACGGGCACTTGGCGAAGTCGAAGAGAGGATTTTTATGTTGAGCACTTGGCGGGAGTCTGAACTTTACACTAACCGGGAGAAGTCGGCTTTGGACTGGGCTGAATCCTTGACCCATATTTCCATAAGTCATGCCTCCGAAGAGATTTACCAGGAAGTTCGTAAATACTTCGATGAAAAGGAAACCGTGGACTTAACACATACCATTGTGGCCATCAATGCGTGGAATCGATTCATGGTGGCTTTCCGAGTCCCGGCTAGGCATACTTCGCCCCATGTAAAATAGCGATCGCAATCCATGAATCCACCAAGGGTTCAGTTTTGGGATGTTTTATGGACTGAGTAACTCTTGAATCGCTTTTTTCACAAGAAATGGGTAAATAGAATATGTCCTTTAAAAAATTCTGATCGGCGATGCTGTTAATGGTTTGGATGTTAGAGGACGCCGGATTGTTGGTATTTTCGGGGAGATTGACCAACTTTTTTTTTAAAAACTTGAAAAAAATAGTTGGTGGTAGAGAAACCGCAAATTTGAGCAATATGGTCTAAGGGAAGTGATCTTCCCAGAAGTAGTCGTTTAGATTTGTTAATACGCTGGTTTAGTAAGTATTCGGAAAATGGTAGGCCGGTAAATCGGGAAAATTCCTTGGAAAAAGATGAAATGGAAAATCCAAATTGGCTGGCCAAGATGGGGAGTGTCCAGTTTTTTTCGGGATGCATTTCCAGAATCTGCTGGGCTTTTTGAATTCGAATCTGTTTCTCAGCCTTATAGGGTTGGTTAAGCAATGGAATGAGTCGGTTCAAAGCTTTTTCAAAGCGATCAATCAGTTCATTCATACGATAGGCAGCATCGAAGTCGTCTTCGATATCTTTTTCCAGTTGATCTAGCAAAGGGGACGCAATAGTGTGCCATCCTTCAATGGCTTCAGCCATTCGATGGATGGTTTCTAGGAAGATGCGCCGAACAGATTCCGGCCGACGGGCACTCAGTTTAAGAATTCGACTGATAAAATTGTCTTTGAAAGCCGGAAACCCCTTGTTTCCATTTTCTAAAATGAAATCCACCAGCTGTTTAGCGAAATGTCGTGAGGAAAAAGAAGGCAAGGGGGTTTCTTTTAAATCCTCAAAAAACAACACCGATTGTTTTTGTAATTCAGCTAAATGTAGCGCAGTAACGGCTTCATTATAAGAAGTCATCAGGTTCATGGTTGGACGAAGACGGTATCCAATACCGATGAAAACTCGTGCTTTTAATTTTTGAGAAAGTTGGTGTTCCAGCAAGAGTGCCGTTTCTTTTAGGTTCGTTTTTTGTTGAGAAGGACTCAGGTTATCCGGCGGGGAGGTGATTAAAATTGAACCATAATGGCTTAGGGGTGTAGAAAACAGGTTGCCCATTTGCCGAGCAGTTTTAAATGCAATATTCTGCAGTTTGCGGGCATTCAAAAGATCAGGCAATTCTTGTCCACTGCTTTCCTGTCGGACAGCCAACACCGCAGTGGGAAATCGAGATAAATCCAGTTCTTCTGCTTCCCAATCCATCAATTTCCGGGCGTATGCAGGGTGTCGGAAAAATTTGTTTTCCACGAGTACATTGTGAAGCCATTGAAGGTGTGGGAACTCTTTTGAAAAAAAACGATGGCAGTCTTTGAAAAATTCCAAGACCGTCTTCCATTTTTTTTGTCCAGTCAGGAGTTCTCCATACCACTGGAGGGCCTGCTGGAGACGTTCAACATGGTTGAAGCCCAAGATGGGGGCTTCCAACACGACTTGGACATACTTTAGAAATTCATTGTCCATGGGTTTGGGATAAGTTCCGGTCAGCTTTTTCCAGTTTCTGACTAGGATTGGTTCCGTAGGAACCGTGCGCAGAAAAATTCCAGTTTGAAGGATGGCGGTGCATTTTCCAGATTCCACGATGGGGACAAACAATCCATAAGTGCTCAAGTGAGGGGCACAGTAAGGCTGGCAACTCCGGATCACGGTACGGAATGCTTTCCGGTTGTATTCAAACCGGCTTTGAATAACGGGTGAGACGCGTTCATAATCCACGGCTAGGGATTTTTCATACAAGGCATGAATCACCTGCCAGCTGTTAAAGTTATCGGCGGGGATAAGGTAACATTCTAGATTCAAAAAATTGGCAAAAAAACTTCGAAAAAGGACTTGGGCTTGGAAATTTCCATTCCAGTCCTTGAGATGATGAGCCCAGGAAGAGACTTTTTCATTCATCGTTTGGTTTGGAATCCTTCACTTTGATTCATTCTAAACCCATTTTGGAAAATTTAATAATAAATATGAATTTGTTGAAGGCATGGGTTGGAAAAGGTTTTTGAAAAAACCGGAATGTAGTCCGGTTGGAAGCTTTAAAAAAGTTGAGAGATCCTTTCCGGCCAAGGGCCAATAGGATAGAAATGCGCTAAGGAATAAAAAATGATTCGGCACAAAGCATTCCTTTTTCATTTCCCAAGATTCTAGTTCAAAATAATAATTTTTTCTATTTTTTGAATGGTACCAGCGTCATTGCGAACGATGACTTGGAGATAGTAGAGACCGTTGGGCATCGGATCTCCATTTTCATCCCTTAGATCCCAGTTAAGAATTCCAAGACCATTCACATTCTGAGAAGCCTGGAAAATCATGCGAAAAGCAGTAGTGAAGACGCGATAGTCTACTGTCGAAGGTTGATGAACTTGGATTTGGATGTGTACCACTTGGCCTGGTCCAGACGGATTAGGATAGGGTAAAGAAATCGTTCCACTGAAAGCAGGGGTAGAAGTTGGCGTGGGAGTTAATTGGTTGGAAATTACGGTAATTGAACTGGCAAAGATACCGCCTACATCTGCAGGAAGAGTAATTTGAGAACGATTAATTAAGGAAGTTCCGTTGGGAACGGTAGTGTTGACTTGGACCGTAAACGCTAAGGTATAAGTGCCTGTCGGCAGATTTCCCAGATTCCACTTGACCTGAGTACCATTGAGTTGTCCTTTAGAGGCAAGCCCACTGCCAAACTGAACGAATCCTGTTTGAGATGGAATCGTATCAGTTAGGGAAACCTGATTGGGTGCGCTCCCGCTTACAGTCAAGGTAAGTATAAATGTTTCGAATCCACCGGGATAAGTTAAGGAGTTGGAGACTTGGGTGCTTAAATTCAAAACGGGGAGGGCAGTTGAAGTGGCCACCGGTGTGGGGGTAGAGGTGGTTGTGGGAGTGGGAGTCAGAGTGAAGGTTGAGGTTACCGTGAAAGTGGGAGTGGGAGTCTTGGTTTGAGTAGCGGTGGAAGTGAAAGAAGGGGTTGAGGTTTGGGTGATAGTCAGCGTAGGTGTAGAGGTAGTCGTGGGAGTGGGAGTCAGAGTGAAGGTTGAGGTTACCGTGAAAGTGGGAGTGGGAGTCTTGGTTTGAGTAGAAGTGGAAGTGAAAGAAGGGGTTGGGGTTTGGGTGATAGTCAATGTAGGTGTAGAGGTGGCCGTGAAAGTGGGTGTCAGGATGGCGGTGGGTGTTCTTGTGAAAGTGGGAGTGGCTGTAGTTGTAGAAGTTCGGGTTGCTGTAGCGGTGGGACTAGAAGTGAACGTGGAGGTCCACGTCGCCGTGGGAGTCCGGGTTGGTGTTAGTGTGATTGTGGAGGTCGCCGTGGGAGTTGGAGTGGGTGGCTGTGGAATAATCTGAATGGCGTTCACCATGGCATTGGTATCGGGACTGTTCGTACCCGTAAATTGAATGGTGATGACTCCACCGCTGGGTGAAATATTATTGAGGATTTGGTTATCGGCGGTGTTGGCTCCCACTTGGGCATAAACATCCAAGTTGTTCAGAACCGTTGTTCCATTAATGGCGACATTGAAAACTCGGGCACCGACGGAGAAGTCTCCTGAATACGTTTCCGAAAACCGGAGTGTGACTTGGTAAGTTCCTGGGGGGACATGAAAGGTATAGGAGAAGCTGCTTCCATAACGTTGAGTATCATAAAGGGTGGAGTTAGAAGTTTTGGAAATGGTGCCGCCCATGGTGATGGCGGCTCCGTTCGTGTAATTCGTATCTGCTACCCAAAGATTTCCAGAGGTGTCCGTATAATTGGGTCCGCCGGCATTGATCCGCCATGTGGTGGCGACCACTGGTGTTGGAGTTATCGTTGGAGTGGGAGTGGGGCCGCTTACGTTGACTCCGACAAATGAAACGATACTGGAGACAGGCATCGAGTAGGTAAAACTGTTTCCGGACACTGCGACCGAAGGCTGTTGAACTAGGCCATTGCTGGCATCGGTCAGCCACGGCGTAATAGACGATACGGTGAGACCGTTGAGATTAAAAACTTGATTCACCACGGCGTTATTTCCATTGATGGCCACGATAACAAAGGTTTGAGGAGAAGCATTGTTGGTATCCTTGAAGGCACATACCGAGACTCCCGCAGTGGGAATATCTGTTGCCCCCATACGGTAATATCCAGGCCGGATGAATTTGCTAAAATTACCTAAGGCATAAGCTTTATCGTCGAGGGCATTATTGACAATAAGGTCCTGGAGCCACCAATAATGAAACGCGTTCATATCGCCGTTGACAAAGGACATATAGGCCCAGCTGGCGACTTCCAAACCTCCGTTCATATCGGTGTTGCAATTGGCATCCGAACCGGGGCAGCCAGATATTTCCGTTTCCCACCATTCTTGGTTGGTGACATTGGTAAACCCAAAAGAAGAAAGTGGTAGAGGATTTTCTCCATAGAGATGGGTACAAAGAATGCCGACCATCGAGGCTGTATTGGCATTATCCATGGTGGTCGAGGCTAAGTTCATGCCGTATTCATTATCGGGTTCAGGGATCATGATTTTGGTAGAAAGGCCGGCACTTTGAAAGTCGTTGTACAGAACGGGAACAAAAACGGCAAATTGTCCAGCTACCCAAGTACAGGCTTCATAGTTCGGATTAAAATTGGCTTCGTTTTGTGGCGAAAGTGAGTAAAGATTGACCCCAGTATAACTTTTGCAATATTGAACATATTGGGTGAGGTACTGGGCGTATCCGGTGTCAGCACTGTTGGGAGCACCAGAAACCGATCCTAAGAAAGTGGAACTGGCGGAACCACCATCAACGTTATCATTGCCTTTGTATTCTGCCGGAGGAGACCATTCAGTACTCCAGAAAAGAACGTTAGGATTGGCTGCATGGGCAGCAATGATATTATTTAATTCGGTGTTCCAGGCACCCGTGTTGCCATTGATGGCGGTAGGATCAATGCGGGTTCTTAGCGAAGACAGCCCGAGATGTCCATTGATATTGTCAACGGCAAACAGGGCTTGTCCAAAATTTCCGACACTGCTCCATGCGCTGGAAGCTCCGACGCAACGAATATATTGGTAGGTTTGAGTGGCATCAACGGTGCACGAACCAGCCCATGTAAATGCATAGCTCCCCCATAAGAGGATAAGAAGAAATAAAAAGAAAAATCGATTTAAGATCAATCCAAACCGCATCATACCTTGCCTCCGCCACTGTCAGGTGGGCCGTGAAAAAAAGAGAGACAGTTTTTAAGAAATACGATAGAGCGAGAACGGATAGAAAAGGTTCTTTTACAGGTTTATTTTTATTCGTTTTTAAGAACATCCTATCACCTGAATTTTTATGAAGAAAATTTTGGAGACTGAAATTGAAATAAGGAAAAGATCGTTTTTTCATGCCACTGAAGCAGTTGTTTTTTGAAAAAAATCAAGCATATGGTCGTTCGGAAATGTGAAATTAAGGATGGTCATGGATTGGACAACTGGCGATGCGACTGGGGAGATAGCATACGAAGATTAGACGATAAGACGATAATTGCTAAATAAATATGGAAACGGAGGGCAATAATGTTGCAAGACAAAGTCGTCTAGAAAGCTTCATTTGACAAACAATTATTTTGTGGTAACTTAATATTTGTTTCATAATTTGTTTTAAAGTTGATGAGGAGAATGAAATATGAAAGCCCGTGTGAGTGTAATGATGTTGGTCTTATCAGGTTTATTATTTACAATGGGCTGCCAGAGAAGCCCCGTTTCTCCAACCTCTCCAGTATCGATGTCGATCTTCTACACTGCCCAATTGGGAACTCCTGGAGTGGGAGTTGCATTGAATGCTTCAGGTGATGTATACGTTGAAAATAAACAGATTAGTCAATTGTCGGCAAATGGAACCCCGATGACTCAGTGGGGCAATGGAGTTTGGACACCGTCCATAGCGGGAATTGGCATTGGTCCTTCAGGTAATGTGTATGTAGTTGATGAAGGAAATAATCGGGTTGATAAGTTTTCTTCAAATGGCAGCCCTATTACAGAATGGGGCACTTTTGGAAAGGGTCAAGGTCAATTTGAAAGTCCCAATGGAATCGCCATTAGTGCTTCTGGTATTGTGTATGTAGCCGATAGTATTAATTGTCGAATTGAGGAATTTTCTTCAACCGGCACCTATCTTGGTGCGTGGGGTTCTTTGGGTCATGGAAATGGACAGTTGAATACACCCACGGCGATTGCGGTGAATAATACTTCGGGGGATGTGTATGTAGCTGATTTTGGAAATCAACGCGTACAGGAATTCACCTCTACGGGTACTTATATCACCCAATGGGGATCCAAAGGTAATTCAGCAGGTCAATTTTCCGCCCCGGCGGGGATAGCGATCAGTTCTTCTGGAAATGTTTTTGTTGCAGATGATTCGAGTGATCGAATTCAGGAATTTTCTTCTAGCGGAATCTATATTACTCAATGGAACACTCCGGCTGTGAGCGGATATCTCGATCAACCCGATGGCATTGCCATTAATGCCAACGGAATCTATATAGCTAATGAACTTATGCCCAGTACCGCATCGGTATACAATTAAGGGTAGAAGATCTGCAAAACGAGTCTGTAAAATCAACACGTCACGGGTCTCTTCCTGATTAGGTATTTATTTTTGTCGCATCAAGCGGAACCGATGGCAGAAATCTTCCCATGAAATTATTTGATTCAAGGTCTGCAACTGGGGGGAACCTTACCGTTTGAACTTCAAACCACAAAAAAAATTTATATGTTTTTACCCCGATCTACTTTTTTAGTGCCCAGGTTGGATTGCTTTAGTGTGTGAGGTTTTTTAAGTGTCAAATCATAAATGCCCTGAAGAAGTTTCATCATCAGCTGTCTTTCAAAATGGCTCTAATTCTGAGTGTGGATGACAAGGGCGTAAATTTTTTTGTTTTTTGATGAGGAATTTCATTTTTTAAAGGATTATTTTGGCCAATCCTTCCGGTGCCTTAGCTTGATCCAATTCGAATTTTTTAAAAACTTTTCAGGAGCAGAAGGTTTAGGAGCAAAGGACGCTGGGATATTGACCAACCGATAAAAAAGCAGTAGTGGTCATTTTAAAATCCTAAAAAATGTTTTAAAACTATAAAATACATTCTAGGGTTGTTAGGCCTTGTTAATCGTAAACTCGAGAATATCACTCGCTAAATTTACAAGTTGAGTATATAATTGCGAAAAATAGATACTACAATACGTCAAATCATCAATTTAAATTAAAGTGAGAACTTTTTATGAAAAGATATGCATTATTATTGGGAATGATTTTCTTGGGCATGAGTATGCATCAGGTTTGGGCTCAAGGATTTGGATGGGGCCCGGTGAATAATCGGAATCATAGTTATAGACCCAATCACGCGGCAAGTAGCAATTGGCTTGGAAATAGTGCCAATATTAATTATCATCCCGTTTTTCATGCTCCACAGCAGCACTATGCTCCTCGACCGGTGCAATCAAGGCCACAGGCGCCAATTAGAAATTATCAAATCAATGTGCGCCCGCAACCTCAGCCACGGCCGCAAAGAAGAGTGACGAATTCATGGTTTAATAGATCATATGCTCAACCGAATCGTTTCTCTGGAAACATGAACCCGCAAACTAGAGTTCAACC
>DAHXKG010000006.1 GCA_027366525.1 candidate division FCPU426 bacterium | reverse complement strand
TTACTTTAGATATTTCATTTTCTTTAGTTTCTAATTCCAGACGTATTTTTTTTTCACCATCTTCCAGAGCGTGTATTTCAGATGAAACCTTTCCCACTTTTTCTCTACTATGTTTGATTTTTTCTCGAAGTTCACTCAATTGCTTTTCAATTAATTTAAGATTGGCCAATTGAATTTGAATTTGTCTTTTATTAAATTGTTCTCGATACTCTCGATGTTTTTCTGCTTGACGCGCTTGTTTCTCTCGAGAGCTAATTTGACGTTTTAGATCTAACACAACATCCGAAATGCGAATTAAATTTTGCTCTGTTGATTCCAATTTTCTCAAGGCCTCGGTTTTCCGAGCCCGAAATTTAGTGATGCCCGCTGCTTCTTCAAAAATATTTCTTCGATCCACTGGCTTGGAATTTAAAATCTGATCGATTTTCCCCTGCTCTAAAATAGAATATGAACTGATCCCCAACCCGGTTCCCATAAAAAGTTCTCTCACATCTTTTAACCGGGCTAATACGCCGTTAATCAAGTACTCGCTTTCTCCCGAGCGATAAATTCGCCGTGCAATTGAAATTTCATTGAATTCCAAGGGAATGGTTTTATCTTCATTGGAAAGCGTCAGCACTACTTCAGCTAAGCTCGAGGGTTTTCGTACATCCGTTCCATTAAATATAAAATCAAGTAATTCCGAGGCACGCAGGCCTTTGGCCGACTGTTCTCCAAGTACCCAGCGAATGCTATCGGCGACATTGGTTTTTCCACATCCATTAGGCCCAACCACCACTGTAATTCCAGGTTCAAAAAAGAGTTCCGTTTTATCGGCAAAGGATTTAAACCCGTGAATTTCTAATTTTTTTAAATACAACGAAAAACTCCCTTTGGTTTATTGAATTAACTAATTAATGATATTGATTCAACTGGTTATTTGGACACATAACCAATTTCAAACTTTTCACTTCGCAATTTATTTTTTTGTCCTGTACTTTCTCAAACAAAAAATTTTTAAAAAGCGAAAGTAAATTGATAGCTTATTTTCGTTTTGAAAGTCTTTGATAAGTTCGAATGAGGGCGATTAAAAAACCCAATCCCCCTATTCCAAAAAAAATAAGTGCCCATTGATTTTTTGATAACATAACTCAATCCCTGGTTTCCAAGATAGATCCGGGTGCGGCTGGAAGTACCCGCGTGATCCAAATTCTCCGTCGCGAGTGTGCTGTGTGATATTGAAAAGGTGTTTCCCAACTTCCATCCCTAGGTTGCAATCTCCAGCGTAATTCTCTTCGCAAAATATTTAAAGCCCTAAAATCCAAATGACGAATTTTCAGAACTTCCTTCCACGTTAACCCACCCGGCGGTTGAGATGGACCGACTCGCAACCAAACTCGTTCATGTTTGATGGTCAATAAAATAGGAATTTTTAGGTCTGTTTTCTTTTTTGTAAAATAAAATTCTCGAAATTGATGTGAAATAAAATCATCTTTTTCTTTTAAGAGTTGAAATTGATTTCTTAACATTGAATTTAAAACTTCTTGAGATGACCACGCTAATCGAAAATTCGCATTGGTTCCAATCGGTAAAATCCATCCTCCAAAAATCACATTGGGTTGTGGCCAACTAGACCGATGATATATTTTTCGAACTATCCAACGTTTTTTTACCTTGTGAATTACCCGAACCTTGGAATGAACAACAACTGCAGATTTGGATGCTGTTCCCCCAGAAGCACTTCCTTTACCCACCAACTTTGAAGAAGAGCCCACGGGTGGAGCTGGTGGTATATTTTGAGCCTGAAGCAATGTTGGTATAAGGAAAAAAATTAACAACCCACTAACCCAACGTATCTTTTTCAACGGAAGCCCCCAAATAATTAATAAGATATAAAAGTTATTGAATTACTTAATTTTAACCTATCTTACTATTATTTATATGAAATAAAAAACTAAAATTTTAAAAAGTTAAACCAAATTTTAAATATACATATTGAAATAATACCTTTTTTAGTTTAATTATGCAAAAATCATAGTTAAAAATTACTTTTTACTTTCAATGAAAGTTAATAAATGAAGATCAATTTGAAAATTATTTTTTTTCTTCTATTTTTTATATCCCTAAATTCTATTAAAGAGGCTCAGGGCTATTCTTTTGGAATTCTTCCTAATCACATTAATATCCCTAAAATACAAGCTTTGTTTCACAAATTCAAAACGACCTACTTTATAAATGATTGTTCTCCTACCGAACTGCGCATTCAATCGAAAGCCCTAGGCCATTTTACTTATTCTGAAGAAATGGGATACGGGATGATCATAACTGCTTACTCAGCAGCCAATATCCATGGACCTCAAATCATGCAAAAACTTTGGAATTTTGTATATCACCATCTTGATTCAAACGGTCTAATGAATTGGCAAACCAGTTGTTCATCAAAACTTGAAACACACTCTGCCACTGATGGAGATCTGGATATTGCTCTCGCACTTATTGAGGCCAACCATCGATGGCCTCAATATCATTTTGGAAATGACGCTCGTTTTTACTTAAAAAACATCCTTCGCTATGATACAAACATCTATGGACTCAAACCTAGTGATTTTTCAAGCGAGGATAATAATCCGATTTCACCCGGATACTTTGCCGTCGGATACTTCCCGGTCTTTGCCTGCTTCACTCACAATTTAACTTGGTTAACTCTAGAGTCCAAATTATACCACCAATTAAATTTCTGGTATCACAACTATGCCCTTCCACCAGATTGGATTAAACCAATCACGGGGAAACATTATTTTGGCAACTATAGATACCGGGCCTATCTCACCCCTTGGAGATTAGGGCTTAACTATTTATGGAATGGAAATGTGACTGCTATGAAATTTTGCAAAAAAATCGTTAATAATTTTATCAAAAACAATCCTGTTCCTTCTTCTATTGGCAACAACTATAACTACTTAACGGGAGAACAACTATCCTTTACATACGCACCCCAGTTTGAAGGGCTGATTGGAGATGCCGCGATGATTCAACCGCAAGACCGTTCTTGGTTAGATACAGAATATCAGGATCTCTTAAAAGCACATTCACGCGGGTGTAACTCCCAAGCTTTACAAATTATTTCGCTTCTAGTTCAATCTGGTCTTTTTAAAAATCCTTGCCCTTGCAACATCTCGACACCAACACTCTCACCAACGGCAATTCATCTTATCACTCCAACGGTTATTCCGACATTGACTCCAGTGCGCACATCTCAGCCAATATCTAAATCTCAACCTCTCGCGTCTCTTATTATTACGCCGACTCCAACACTTACACCCCATCCACATTTACGCTTGCCGCACCCTTTGACTCTAGTAAAGTCCGCTCTATCACCCAAACCCACTACTTCCACCATTTCAAATCATGCTTCTGTTTTTACACCAACGCAAACCCCTACTGCAACTGTAACACCAACTCCTACCTCAACCGCAACACCGACGCCTACGGTTGCCTTAACAATTTCAAAAATTTACCCCAACCCTTCTCATCGCATTCCCATTGCAACCATCATCAATGTTTCTTGCCCCTCGACTATTGAATGGGTTATCTATACCAATGCATTCATAAAAGTTTTTGAAGCTCAACTGCCCATGACTGGTCAAGGCTTTCTCGTCTGGAATCTCTATGAGAGCAATGGTCAACTGGCTCCTAATGGCGTTTATTATTTTTATATCAAAATTACAAACCCTTACAAAATTGTTGAGAAAATAAAACGATTTGTTTTGAAAAACTAATAGAAATTAAAAAATGACTTGAACGATTGGAAGAGCAAAAGCCAACTCAGGAGCAGTTGTGGCCGCTGGAAAATTTAGCGCGACGGGAGAATTAGGTCCATACGTTTTTCCTGAAATTGAAATTACTGCGATTGCAGTTGATCCAATAAGAGTCCCTGCTATTAAAGCAATCAAATATGGCCCTGAAATTTGAGCCTTTCCGGTAGCCAAGTACGAAGTCAAAGAAACTATTCCCAAGCTTACAACACCTGTAAAGGGAGCCGAACTAATCAAAAAAATTTGAAAATCTTCCCACCGATTTGCATGATAAACAATACCTTCTGGATCATACCCATAAACTTTCTCTTCTGCGAGATAAGGTTTTTCAAAAGTTGTATCGCTGGGATTCATTGATTGAGCCCACAAGGGATACAAAGCACCATTAAGGCCTAATAAAAAAAACGCTCCTAAAAAAATGGTAAGTTTGTGAAACATGTTAGCAGTTTAGCATTTTTTTAATTTAAAATTCAATTTTTTTGATTGCACTTTATGCAATAGAAATTTTCGAATTCATTTTTTCAAATTTAATTCGATCTTGCGTATTAAGTACCCGTTTGCGCATTCGCAAATTTTTAGGTGTTACTTCCAAAAGTTCATCATCTTGGATATATTCAAGACATTGCTCCAGAGATAAAATACGTGCCGGTTCCAAGGTTAGCGCCTCATCCGCCGCTTTGCTTCTCATATTGGTTAAGTGTTTTGTTTTACAAACATTCACGGCGATATCATTTTCCCGGGTGTGTTCGCCAACAATCATTCCTTCATATATTTCAATTCGCGGCGTGACAAAGAATGTACCACGATCTTGAAGTTGATAAATGCCATAGGCTGTCGTAATACCACTCTCAAAAGCCACTAGAACTCCACGATTACGAATGGGAGGTTCGCCCTTGATATCCATATATCCCACAAAAATATGATGTAATATACCTTCGCCTTTAGTGTCGGTTAAAAATTCTGTACGAAATCCCAACAAACATCTTGAAGAAATTAGGAATTCTAATCGTGTTATAACTTCAGAAAGCGGATACATATTTTTCAATTCTGCTCTTCGTAATCCCAATTTTTCAATAACAACTCCCACTGAGTTTACAGGCACATCAACAATGAGTTGCTCATACGGTTCTTGACGATGTTGGTCACTTTCCTTAAAAATGACTTGCGGGCGTGAGACTTGAAATTCAAATCCTTCTCGTCGCATAGTTTCAATGAGTATTCCTAAATGAAGTTCCCCACGTCCTGAAACTTTTAAAGCATCTGGACTTTCGGTGTCTAATACCTTAATGCTTAAATTTGCTTCGGCTTCTCGATACAGGCGATCACGCAAATGCCGCGTAGTGACAAACTTGCCTTCCTTTCCACAAAAAGGACTGTTGTTTACTGAAAAAATCATACTCATTGTTGGCTCTTCAATCGTAATCGGCGGAAGTATTTCTGGCAAAGCTGCCGATGCAATGGTTTCTCCAATTTGAACATCTTCAAGCCCGGCTAGTAAAATAATATCGCCCGCACCAGCTTCGGTACATTCGATTTGTTTAATTCCTTGATAGGAAAAAACCTTCGTGGCATTACTTTGAATTTTTCGTCCATCCAATTTCAAAAGTACTACAGGATCATTAATCTTTATTCGCCCACGTCGAATACGACCTACCGCCATACGTCCTAAATATTCATTATAGGAAGTCGTGGTGACCAACATCTGAAAGGGCTGCTCGATATCCACCACCGGAGCGGGAATGTGATTCAGGATCGTGTCAAAAAGCACCGTCAAATTATCTTCCATTTTTTCCCAATTGGTAGCCGCCTTGCCTTCTCGAGCAATGGCGTAAATTACGGGATATTCAATTTGATGTTCGGTTGCACCCAAGGAAATGAATAAATCTAAAACCTGATCTACCACTTCCATCGGACGAGCATCTTGTCGGTCAATTTTATTAATGACGACAATCACCGGCAGATTTTTTTCCAAACTTTTTCTTAATACAAATTTGGTTTGCGGAAGCGGCCCTTCGGCTGCATCAACCAATAATAGGACCCCATCCACCATTGATAGAATTCGTTCCACTTCACCACCAAAATCTGCGTGACCTGGAGTATCAACAATATTAATTTTTGTTTTTTTCCAAATAATCGATGCATTTTTTGCAAAAATAGTAATCCCGCGTTCCCGTTCGAGTTCAAAAGAATCCATAACTCGTTCCGTCACTTGTTCATTGGCTCGAAAAACCCCGGACTGTCTAAACATGGCGTCCACCAATGTGGTTTTGCCATGATCGACATGGGCAATTATCGCGATATTTCTTAAATCTTCTCGTAACATGATTGTAATGACATCCTAAAATAATTTAATGGAAGTGAAAAAACGAAAGTATACTTGAAATCTGATTCAAATCAACAAATTTTTATCTCAAATTGATCCTAAGTAAGCACTTTCGAGAGAAATCGATATTCAACACCGAATACTACTCTGAAATATATTTCCCGATATGAACTTGATTTGCTAAACTCCCGCTAATATATTCTTTCGCCAGTTGGGCTTTAGGTGAATTATCAGGCGATTTCTGCAAGTATTTCTCCCAACATTCAATCGCTTTTTCTTTGTGTCCGCGATTCAAGTAAATACCACCAAGCGCAAATAGCACTTCGACATGCTCTGGATCCAAGCTTAAAACACGTTCATATTCTACCAAAGCTTCTTCCCACCAATTTTTGGCATAATAGGCATTACCCAAATGGAAATGAGCTGCCGCATGATTCGGTCTTAGTGAAACCGCCCTCGTACACTCCTGTATCGATTGCTCAAATTTGCCTTCTTTGAAAAACAAAATCCCCAAATTTAAACGTGCAGGAAAATATCCCGCTTCAGCCTCCAAGGCTTGACGATATAATTGTTCCGCTTGATCCCAATTTTTAAGTTTAAACTGCTCAACTGCTAATTTATTCAATTCATTTGCAGTAGTCACTTAAGGTTCACCTTGTATTTTAAGGAATAACTTTATTCAAAGGATATTCAACAATCCCTTCAGCTCCCTGACGTTTTAATTGTGGAATTAAATCTCTAACAACTTTTTCATCAATAACAATATCAACATCTACCCATTCTTTATCATACAGATATGACACTGTTGGCGAGTTCATGGAAGGCAATGTTTTTAAAACTTGATCCAGTTTTTTTAAAGGAACGTTCATTTTCAATCCAACTTTCTCCTCTGCATTCAAAGCCCCTTTTAAAAGAAGGCATATATTTTGGATTTTACCCTTTTTCCACTCATCTTTCCATGATTCCTGATTTGCAATAACCACTGTTGATGATTCTAACACCGTTTCTACTATTTTCAATTTATTAGCTTTCAACGAAG
Source organism: candidate division FCPU426 bacterium (assembly GCA_027366525.1). GTDB lineage: Bacteria > Oederibacteriota > Muellerivitia > Muellerivitales > DAHXKG01 > DAHXKG01. Next base: position 161,860 of record DAHXKG010000006.1, on the reverse strand, counting down.
AACCCGTTTCCGTTACTTCAATAATCGCATCAGCTAGTTCAGGTGGTTTTGCTTCCGTCGCGCCCCATGAAAACTCAACATTCGCTTTGACTTTTTTACTCTCTAAATATCGTTTAGAAACATTGACCAATTCTGTTGCAACACGTTTTCCTTCCAAGTCCATGACGGATTGTATTTTTGAATCTTCTGGAACCGCCAAAACCCATCTTACCGGTTTCAAGCCTTGTTTAGCATAAATCAGTTCAGCCACTTCTTCTATTTTCGAGTCATTTTCCTGCACCCAATCTCGACCGGTAATCCCAACATCCAATAATCCATTTTCTACATAGCGGCTCATTTCTTGAGCTCGAATAAGCATTGGCTTAATTTCAACATCATTAATACTTGGAAAGTATGAACGTGATGTTGATGAAATTTTATAACCTGCTTTCCCAAACAAATGAAAGGTAGAATCCTGCAAACTTCCTTTGGGCAATCCTAGTTTCAATAAATTTGACATCTTAAGTTCCTTAATTGGATTTTTTCGTCTATCTACAACAATACTTCATATTTAAAAATTCGTTTAAATTTTAACAAATTTTGTTGATGATGGAATTTTTAATTTATCTTCATCATTTCTATCGATATTCGATATTCTAACTCCAAATACAAAATTTGATTTTGCCATAACAAACATTCATATCATCAAACTGCTGAATATTCGCATTATAGCCAACATCAACCCGAGCACTTTAATACCTAAATCCTGATTCTCAAAAAAATTCCAAATCTTTATTAAATAGACCTAACTATTTTTTATTTTTGTTGCTTCTTTAGAACCAATCCATTTCATTCTTAAACAACTAAATTGCCTGTTCTTGCAAATTCTTTTATAAGATATTTTAGTAAACTTGAATCTCCATATTCCATTAATTTTATCCGTCATTTCAACATTTAAATCTCATCGGTTAAAGATAAAATTGCCATGCTATCCATGCCCGTAACTCTTCAGCCGAGCTGAATTATATAAAAATTTTGGGAATTATATACATTAGGTATTGAAACGATTTTAGTGTCTATTCATGGTCTTTAATCCAAGTAAATGCATTGTTAGAAACATTCCCATCCCAATCAGTTGGAAGTCTGTTTATAAAGATCTTGATCTTCGTATCAGCAATGTATACTTTCAAAGTGTTAAAAATTTCATTAGAAGTTTGATTGGTTTTGATTAACCAAGTACTCTTTAATAAACGATAACTTGACCAATTACTTTCAATCGCACTCCATAATGTCTCGTAATCGGATTCTTTTCCACGATGCAGATCGTACGAAATCATTCGGATGTTTAAGCTCATATAGAATCCTCTCGTTAACACAAAGTTGAGGATACTTATTATATTCAGATGCTGTCATCCTTTGAAGGGGATAATCTAAAATACTTCCGATTTTGCGTTTATTAGATTTACGTTTTAATTTAAACAATTTAACTAAGAATTTACGAAATATACTCATGAGTTTTTGACTTTCTTATGCAAAAATGTCCCCTTTTATTAAATCTTAAAATTTCAAAGATTTTTTAAGCAATCAATTCTTTATAGGTGAGTCTTTTTTGGACAGAAGATTGAATAAGGCTTTTGAGTCTATCTATGGTTTGAACCTCAACATTTCCATCATTCAGTCGGAAGGTGAATTCATTGACATAACGAGCCAAATGTTTTTGGCTGGCATGATGATACACACCATTTAAACCTCTTTTTAGAACAGCCCATACGCTTTCAATGCTATTGGTGTGAACGGTTTCTCTGACATATTCTTTACCGCTATGGTTAACGGTTTGATGGTTATAACCTTGAAGTTTGTTATATCCAAGAAAATCATCGGTATTGACATCGGAACCTTTTTGAACATGGGTTTCAATCACGTTTTTCAAAACCTTAGCGGTTGTATTTTCAATCGGTGTAGCAAATGTTCTGCCGGCACGTTCTCTCAAACCAATAACAGGAATCTTGCTGACAGAGCCACTTCCCAAGTTAGATTTATTGCTCTTATGTTTATTCTTTTCCAAGCCACCTACATAAGTCTCATCTACTTCGACTGTACCTTGTAAAGCTACTAGTTCGTTTCCACAAGCCTCTCTAAGTCGCTGCAACATGAACCACGTGGATTTTTGAGTCACGCCAATTTCCTTTGAAAGTTGCAGGGATGAAATGCCTTTCCGAGCCGTCAAAAGCAAATAAATAGCATAAAGCCACTTGTTAAGAGGTACATGACTATGTTCAAAAATAGTATTAACCGTAACTGAGAAAACCAAGTCGCAACGGTTACAGCAATACTTGCCTTCTTGTCTGGTATAAATCTTATCTTGTTTGCCACATTGGGAACAAATAACCCCATTCGGCCATAATTCATTTTCAAAAAATTCAAGAGCCGTAGCATGGTTTGGAAACATTTGTAGGATTTGAAAACTGCTGAGCGTGATTTTGTCGTTCATATAATTACTCCTTATTATGTACTTATAAAGAATATATACTTTAAAAGTAATTGTATCAAGCTTAATTATATACTTTTTAATAATATAATTATAAATATGTGATATACTTATATTATGGCTAAATTTAAAAAAATGGTTTGGGCATTTAAGTGTGAAAGATGTGGTCAAGACTGGATTCCACGAAAAGAAGGGGTTGAGCCGGAAGTTTGTCCAAAATGTAAAAGTCCTTACTGGAATAAGCCTCGAAAGAAAGATAATAAATTTAAAACTGGAAGATAAAAAGATGCCTGTTTATTGTAAAAACTGTAAAAAGGAAAATAAAGATGATGGTGGAAGTTTGACTGGAAAATCATGCTCATTTTGCCATAAAAAAGGAACATTGTTTAGAACGGATGGTTCTGGACGAATTGCAGGTGCTGGAATTGGTGCGGCTATCGGGGCTGGGATAGGGGGCCCGGTTGGAGCAGTAATTGGGGCAGCTATAGGGTTTTTTATAGGTGATGAAGCGGAAAAAAACAAATGATTAAATTTTCAAAATCACCTGGATTTTTATCAATAGTATTAGTATTATCAATAGTAATTGCACTTGTGTTTGGTATATCTTTTTTTTTAAAATCCCTACCATCGCCATTTAAAATAATTTTTAGTTTAATTGTTGTGTTTCTAATGGTTCAATTGTTTGTAAAAAAAACTGTGCCAGATGTTCAGGATCTTGTTAAATTAATATCTTATGGAATAACCATTTATTTTATGGTAGCACTTTATCCAAAGGCAATAGATATGTGTATAAGGGACGTTAATGAGGCTGTTGGCATGTTAACTGGAATAATTGTGACATTGTATGTTTCTTTTGTAGGGATTATAAATATTTTTGCTTTACCTATATCTAAAAAACAAGAAAATTTTAAAATTAAAAAAAATAGTCAACTTAAAGACAAATAAATGCAAAACTTAATGAATGATTTATTGCAACTTTTTCAGAAAGATGTCCCCATGATTGAACTGTCCAATGCAAAACCTTTTTTAAAATGGGCGGGAGGCAAAACCCAGCTATTACCAGAAATAAGATCAAGAATTCCTACAAATTTTAATAGATATATTGAGCCATTTCTAGGTGGGGGGGCCGTCTTTTTGAGTTTAGCTCCTCAAGAAGCTTTTCTTACAGATGCAAATGAGGAATTAATTAATTGCTTTAGAATGGTTCGGGACTATCCTGAAGAACTTCTTCGATCCGTAGCAAAATTTAAAATATCTGAAAAGGAATATTACAAAATACGTGGCTTAGAGCCTTCTAAGCTTTCATGTGTTTATCGTGCAGCACGATTTATTTATTTGAATAAAACCTGTTTTAATGGTTTGTATAGAGTTAACAAAAATGGAAAATTCAACGTACCTTTTGGAAAAATTAAGCATTGTACTTTAGCAAACCCAGAAATAATTTTTAAAGCTAATAGGGTATTAAAAAAATCAAAACTCTTTGTAATGGATTATTTAGAAACTTTAGGAAAATTTGCTCATCGAGGAGATTTTATTTATTTAGATCCTCCTTACTTACCTGTTGGAAAGTTTTCTGACTTTAAGCGTTACACGAAAAACTTTTTTTATAGAGAGGATCATGAAAGATTAGCAATTATTTGTAAAGAATTAAATCAAAGGGGGTGCAAATTTTTGCTTAGTAATTCATACCACTCCTTCATAATTTCTTTATACTCCAGTTTTAAAATTGAAAAGGTTCAAGCCAATCGATTTATTAATTGTCACGGTAACAAACGTGGAAAAATTGCAGAACTTATTATTACCAATTACTGAAATTCAGCCAGTTTTCCCAGATACAAAATATATGGGAAGCAAAAAAGACTTGCTTCCGTTTATTTTTGAAAATGTAAGAAAATTGAAGTTTGAAAATGTTCTTGATGCTTTTAGTGGCTCTGCCTGTGTATCTTTTATGTTTAAGCAGATGAGTAAAAAAGTTGATTCAAATGACTTCTTAAGATTTTGTTTTCACATCGCCAATGGAACGATTGTAAATCAGAATTCTCCATTAACGCCGGAAGATTTAAATTTATTACTTAAAAATAATAAAAATAGAAAAAATTTCGTAAAAACCACATTTGGGGAAATGTTTTTTTCTCTCGAAGAAGATGAGTTTTTAGATAACCTCTGGGCCAACATCCAAGAGCTTCGAAGCCCGTTTAAAAAATCTCTTGCTCTGGCTGCGGTTTCAAGGGCGTGCATGAAAAAACGACCAAGAGGTATATTTACTTTTACAGGGAGAAAAAATTGGGATGCTCGAAAAGATTTAAAAATCTCATTACAAGATCAGTTTATTGAAGCCTGTAAAGTATACAACCTTTCAATTTTTGATAACCAAAAAGAAAATAAAGCTTTTAATAAAAATGTCTTTCAATTAAACCCAGATCCCTACGATTTAGTATACATTGATACACCTTATGTAAGTCCTTATTCAGACTGCGATTATGTTAGACGTTATCATTTTGTTGAAGGTTTTTCCAGATATTGGAAAGATACCCCGCCAGTTGAAACAACACTAACTAAAAAAATTAAATCCTATCCAACCGAATTTTCTTCCAAAAAAACTGTAAGTAGTGCCTTTGAGAAACTATTTAATCACTTTAAAAAGAGCAAACTTGTTGTTTCTTATTCATCAAATTCAATTCCAAATAAATTAGAAATGATACATCTTCTTAAAAATTTCAAAAAGAAAGTTCAATGTTTTGAAAAAGAACATTTATACAGTTTTGGTAACCATTCTCACAAAGTGAACAACAATAACAATCATGTAAAAGAATATTTATTCGTTGGGGAGGATTAGGTGAAAATCTCAAGCAAAGAGGTTCCTCAAGCTGATAATTTAAATGATGTAATTAAATCCGTTTTAGCGGTATCTAAAGGGGCGCAAACCTATCAGAGTATCGCGACAGCAATTGGGAAAGTTGAGAGGCAAGGCAGATATTACAGGTTAGCAGCTGAACTATTAGGATTTATTGATAATGAACCAAATGGCAATTGTTCCAAACTAACATATTTAGGTAAAAAATTTGTTCACTCAGATAAAGAACATCAAGAGCAATTGTTATTGATGGCTGTTCTGAATAATAAGCTAATTCAAAGATTGTTGCCATTTTTCGAATCTGAAAAGGTGATTAGTAGAGACAAATTCAAAATTTTTATAGATGAAATTACCGATCCAGTTGGACCATCAATGATCCCAAGGCGTTTATCTACTATTATCAGTTGGTTAAATCGAGTTGGACTTATTGCTGAAAGAGAAAATGGGATTGTTTTTCTTAAACTCCCAAAAATGATTGATCTTGTTGATTTCAAGGATGACACAGAACCGCTGCTCCCGCAAAAGTTTGATTTAAAAGAATATAGGGAAACATCAGAGCGAATTAAAAAAGCTGGAAGTTATTCATTAATTATAGATATTGCAAAAAAAGAAAGGGCCAACTCTAAACATGAACGGCTAACAAAGTTAGTTGCTCAAAGAATAAGAGAGGCTGGTTCTGTTCCACGACGGAATAAATTCATTGATTTGGCAACTCAATATGCAAATAGAAACTTCATTTTTGAAATGAAATCTTCAACAGATGACAATATCCACTCTCAAGTAAGAAAAGGAATTTCACAGTTGTATGAATATAAATACTTGGAAAAAATTGATCGGGTCGAGTTGGTTTTAGTAATTGAAAATAAACCAGATATGCTACATGAATGGCTAATAGATTATTTAGTCAAAGATAGAAATATTGCAATTATTTGGGACGGAAACAATGAGGAGTTGTTTTGTCCTCGGAATTTAAAAAACAAATTGAGTTTTTTAAACCCCAATTTTGTTTGATTTTCAATCCCCCAACGGCTTCTTTCTCTAAAATCGTTTCAATACCCAATGTATATAATTCCCAAAATTTTCCACACCAGTTTACTAAAAATTTCAAACCATTTGGCATAACTATTTTATTGATATCGATTTAAGTTCGTTTGAATTTTAAAGCATAAAGGTGCTCATTGTTATATTTAGTTCTAATCTCCCCCTTGCAGTACTCACGTCATATTGTTACAATTCAGATTTAAACTAACCTTTGTTTGAAACGTTTTCTGAAGAAACTTCGACTCAAATGGAATTTAAATAACGCATTGGGGAATCGCTTGGAAACACCTCTTTATATTTACAATTATACTCAAAATCAATTAAAAATGATGTTCAAACAATGGGATTTGCCCGCTTACACCAGCAAACAAGTCTTTTCTTGGATTTATCAAAAACAAGTGATGGATTTCAATCAGATGACCAACCTCGCTCAAAAAACACAATCTTTTTTAAAAGAAAAATTCACTTTTAATTGTGCAGAACTTCACGCCAAACAAATTTCAGAAGATGGCACTGTTAAATATCTATGGAAAATTCCAAGCTCTCTCTCAGACACTAGTAGCGAAGTAATTGAAAGTGTGCTGATTCCCATGGGATATAAAAAGAAAGCAATATCACGATATACCGCTTGTGTATCAACACAAGCGGGATGTAAAATCAAGTGCAAGTTTTGCGCCACTGGTATTCCTCGATTTGCACAAAATCTTTCAACTGCAGAAATTATAATGCAAATTCTTGAAATGCAACGTGATTCTCAAATTCATTTCAGCAATGTAGTAGTAATGGGAATGGGTGAACCCTTAGATAACTATGAGGCAACTTATCAAGCTATGAAAATCTTAAATGATACTGATGGAATAAATCTAGGTCGCAAGCGTATCACAATCTCTAGTTCCGGACTCCTTGAGCCACTTAAACGATTTATTCATGATGATTGGCCAACCTCTTTAGCCATTTCTTTGCATTCCGCCAATACTGTAATTCGCAATTCATTAATACCGATTGCGCGCACCAATTCCTTAGAACAATTAAAAAAGATAATACGAAAATATACTTTTGTAAGACGTCTGCCAGTCACTTTTGAATATATTCTCTTAAAAAATATAAATGATCAAATTCAAGACGCAGAGCAATTGGCGGAGTACTGTCGTGATCTCCTTTGCAAAATTAATCTTATTCGTTATAATCCTGTTCCATCACTTCCATTTGAAAGTTCCGATGAAACTCAAATACAAAAATTCAAAGCCGTTTTAAAATCCAAAGGACTCCCAGTATTTATTCGAGAAAGGAAAGGGCTAGATATATCAGCTGCTTGTGGACAATTAGGACTTAAAAAACTTATTCCTAATTCACCTACAACTGCACTCCCTTCGATTACATGAATCCTAAATTAAGTAAAATGAATACTTCTGATCTTCTTGTATCACCTAATTCCAAAGAAAAGTCGCTTTTAATCCGAGCTGGAAAACTGCTGACTCAATTAGTTGTCATTACCATCCTCTGTGGATGGATTGCCTTGAAAATTACCAATCAAATTCAACCCCTTGTAGTTCCACAAATTGTAGGTCTCACCCCTATGGAAGCCATTCGAAAACTTCATGCCAAAGGATTAAAATTCAGCCTGCTTCGATCGCAATATGATGAATATGTTCCTAAAGGACTTATCTCGGTACAAATTCCGGTTGCTAATAGTTACTTGAAAATTGGACAACCGGTTAGTGCTATTTTAAGTCGCGGAAATCCCAAGGAAATTATCCCATCGGTTATTGGGCTCTCCTATCCGCAAGCAGAAATTACACTCGCCCAAGATCATTTACGCACTGGAAATGAATCTTATATACCTTCTGCTTACATTCCTGCAGAAGTGGTTTTATCTCAATATCCACCTTCTAATATCGTGGTTCCCTCAAATACTAAAATTGATTTATTACTCTCCAGCGGAACTCCTAAGCTACACTATGTGATGCCTAATCTGATTAATCAATCCTTAAACAAAGCCTTTCGACTTTTAAGACCTTTAGGCATTATTATTAAAAATATTAAAGTACAAATTAATGATACCCTTTTGCCTGAAACCATTCTCCAAGAAAAACCACTTCCAGGATCAGAAATTTCTCCTCACAATACTGTAGCTCTCGTTATTAGCGACACGAGTTCGGATAAAAATGAGAAAGCACGATACCGCACTATTAAGTTTACTGTCCCCGGTCCCACTGTCCATCGTGTTCAAATTGACATTTTAGATAATACAGGCACTAGAACTATTTATGATAAAATGAAAAAACCTGGTTCTGAAATTAAATTGGGAGTAACTATTCACGGCAGAGCTGAAGCAGAAATTTATCTTAATCAACAATTTTTCGAGGAAATTTCCATTCCCAATTGAAGGATGTAATCATGAAACCCATAAAAATATCAGCCTCCATTCTATCGGCAGATTTGGGAAACTTATTAACTGAATGTCAAAAGGTAATTGAAGCAGGTGCTGACTGGATACATATGGATGTGATGGATGGTCATTTTGTTCCGAACCTGACCTTTGGAGCGCCTGTTGTTTCCAGCTTAAAAAACAGGTTATCGGTTCCGATTGATTCTCACCTAATGATTAATACTCCTGATCAATACATCCCTGAATTTTCAAAAGCTGGAACCACTTATCTTTCTTTTCACTTTGAAGCCTCACTAAATCCATTCCAAACAATCAACTTAATTCGACAAAACCACTGTTGTCCAGGTATGGTTATTAAACCCGACACCTCTGAGGAAAAATTGAAACCTTTTGCCAAACATCTTGATTATGTTTTATTCATGTCGGTGTTCCCTGGATTTGCCGGTCAATCCTTTATGCCTGAGGTTCTTCCTAAAATTAGTCGCTTTAAAAAATGGATGGAGCAGGAAGGCCTTGAACTTGACATTGCTGTTGACGGCGGGATTTCAACTCAAACTGCCCCTCAAGTCCTTGAAGCTGGAGCCAATATTTTAGTTGCTGCCACTGCTATTTTCAAATCACCTGATATGAAAGAAGCCATACAATCCTTACGAGGGAGGGGACCGCGTTGAATCGGCGGATCTTTTTAATTATAGGAATATTCGGACTTATTTGGATCTCCGGTTGTTTAACAACCTCCTCTGAAATTCGATCCAGTTCATCTCCACCTCCATATTGGTTGAAAAAGGTGAGCACTATTTTGCATACACCCAATCCACCTTCGGAATTAACTGTCTTGGATCAAGCTCAAGCTTATTTTCACAAAAACGGAAACATTCGATTAACTGTACATCTTTTAAAGCTCTTTCATCTTGCCCCACGTTCCGATAAGCCTTTACTGGTCATTAATCACCAAGTTGAAAAAGTAACAATACTTAAATTTGAAAAATATCATTTTCATGACGGACAATTGGAAGAACATCAATCTATTATTCCAAAATGGGTTCCTCTTATCCCCCATGAAACCGGAGCCTTATCTCAAATCAAAATGCTCCTGTATCCACATGTTCAAAAAAATGATCTGGTTGATATTCAATACATTTTAAAACCTTACTTAAATAACCATAAATCAACACACTCTTCCAGTCCATGGTTAGACTCAAGTTTTGCTTTTCAGTGGCAAAGCTTCTTCCCAAGTTTAAAACGAGAATTGGATATTGCGTATCCCCGCTCTTTAAATCTTTATGTTACGCGTCCACCCAATTATCCAGTTTTGCAGATCGTTCAGAAAAAACACAATGCGCAATACCTTTTCCAGTTTATATATAATAAATATGAACCGGGGCTTGCGCAGGAGGCATTTGATCCACCAATTCAAGATTTATCCTCTATGATTTCCTTAACCATCCACCCCAGTTGGGAAAGTGCCCTGAAACCTTTTCTTAAGCGCATACGCCCGCTCTTATCGGCTCAAAGTCCATTCACCCATGTTGTTCAATTTTTCAAACCTGTTAAATCCGGTTCATTTCATACGCCATTTCAAGAAATTTTGAAATTGAAAGAAAGGATGGACAGAAAAATAAAATGGGTAAATACGGATTTACCAATTTACTTAGATCCACTACGTTCATTAAAATCAATCGTTAAAAGTCACCTGGGTTCCTCGCTAGATAAAGCTTTGATCTTTTACTGGATTCTTAAAAAAAATCATTTCTCACCAACCATGTACCTTTATCGTAATTCATTTGATGGTAATCTCAATCCTGAAACCCCTACACTAGCCCAATTCAATGGCATTTTAATACGTGTTCCCACCAATACCAAGTTCATCTGGTTAGACCCATCCGAAGCCCTTGCAGCTCCTAATGTTCTGCCCTATTCAGCACTTGATGTGCCTGCCCTAGCCGTCAAACGAACACTGCAATGGATTAAAACGCCTAACTTCAATTTAAAGAACAACTACGTAGAACGAGATATCATCATGCGCATTTCAAACGAGGGAACCTTAACTTGTACCGTAACTTTGCGCGCATATGGATCAGAAGATTTAGCTTTAAGAAAATTTTTCAGAGAAACTAATCCGCTTGAAAGAAAAATGCTGGTTCAAAAAGGTCTTGCAACTCAGTTCCCGAATGCGAAATTATTATCATATAACGGACAAAATTACAAAAAGCTTTCGCATCCATTTAAAATTCATTACCAATTCCAAGTCGCACATTATGCCCACTTTTTAAATAATGGAAAATTTTATTTTTATTTTCCAACTTTTGGAAATATTGAAATGCTATTAAGCTCTTTAACCTTATATCGAAAAAATCCAGTCGCACTCTCTCAAAATTTCAATTCAATTTCTAGAATCATTGTTCAACTGCCTTATCAATACAAAGTTAAACATCGCCCTAATGATCTCACTTTTTCAAATGCAATTGTCAACTTTACTTCACATTCAAAAATTCAATTTGGAACTTTAATTGATACCCAACGTCTGAGATTTAAACGACCATTAATCCGTCTTGGGAAACCTTATCAAAAATTATTGGCTTTTTACAAAGCTGTCATACAACAAGATCGAAGCCCATGTCTCGTCGTTCAGAAACATTTTTATTTATCAAAATAAAGGAGTATTTTTAATGTTTGAATCCATAACTGAAAAATTACAGGGAATTTTCAAAAATCTTCGCGGGCAAGGAAAATTAACTGAACAAAACATCGAAGAAACACTTAAACAAATTCGGGCTTCTCTTCTAGAAGCCGACGTTCATCTTGAAGCCATTCAAAAATTTTTGGAAAAAATCAAACAAAAATCACTTGGTAAAGAAGTGGCACTTAGTTTAACACCTGGCCAAGTTTTCATTAAAATCGTTCAAAGCGAACTCATCAATATTTTAACGCCTAAAGATAAAACTTCAACTCGACTAAAATTTGCGCCCGCTCCTCCTACTTTAATTTTATTAGCTGGGTTACAGGGAAGTGGAAAAACAACTACTGCGGCCAAACTTGCTTACTACTATAAAAAGGATGGTCGAAAACCCGGTTTAGTCGCTGCGGATTTAATTCGTCCGGCCGCTATTGAGCAATTAGAAGTCCTCGCATCACAAATCCAAGTTCCAATTTTCAAACCAGCGGCTGGAGAAAAGGCCATTGAGGTCTGCATTCGAGCTGTCAAATCTGCCCTTGAATCAAATTGTAATATGCTCATTTTAGATACAGCGGGTCGTTTACATGTTGACGAATCCATGATGTCGGAAATTACTTCCATTGCCCAACGCGTCAAACCCAGCAACATCTTATTTGTTGCCGATGCCATGGCGGGACAAGATATTGTTCGAGTTGTAACTACTTTTCATAATAAATTACATTTAACAGGTACTATTTTAACTAAAGCAGATAGTGATGCCCGCGGCGGAGCTATTTTATCAATCACCTCTACTACCGAACTTCCCATTTTATTTGTAGGAACCAGTGAAAAAATGGATGGCCTAGAACCCTTTTATCCAGATCGCATCGCCTCGCGAATTCTAGGTATGGGTGATATATTAACCCTAATCGAAAAAATAGAAAAAAACAACGAGAAGCAACAATTAGATAAACTTAAACTAGCCCAAGCGAAAAGTTTTAATTTAAATCATTTTTTAGATCAACTACGACAACTAAAAAAAATGGGATCCCTTCAAGATATGATTTCCATGCTGCCGGGAGATGTTCAAATGAAAAATCAAATCGCTCAAAATGCTCCTAATGAAAAAAAATTCAATCAACTGGAGGCCATTCTGCTTTCTATGACTCCGCAAGAACGTCAATTTCCCCAATTACTCGATGGCTCACGGAAAAAAAGAATTGCTCAAGGTAGTGGCACACGCCCTGAAGATATCAATATTCTTCTCAAACAATATGATTTAATGAAAAAAATGATGAAAAATGAAAATCATGCCGAAAAGTTACTGCGTCAAATGGGCATGAATGCCTTCCCTAAGCGTCCGCCTTTTTGAAATTGTTAAAATTTAAGTCAGAAACCGGCACTGCTGCAGCTTGAGCTTCTGCAGCTCTTCGACGAGCTTCCCGGGCCTCATCCATTTGAAGCGTTTTAACAATATTTGAAATTCGAACTGAAAGATTTTGTAAAGCCCCCTCATGTCCGCCCCCAAAATCCGGTATTGTTATTTCACCAAAGAAATTAATGTGGGTTTTTGCAAAAAATTTTCCGTCCTTTTGAATAATTTTAACTTCATATTCCTTTTCATTTACAATTGTTTTAACAATTTCAGATTCCATGATTTCCCTTCAATTTTAAATTTGATTTCCCTTATCATATCAAGCTTATAAATCTTTAACAAGAAAACTATATCAAATTATGCAAGTTTTTTAAATTTTAATGGACCCCTTAATTTTCTAAGTTAATGGTTGCGGTGGTGCGTATTTTTAAAAATAGCAGATCCATGTCTACTCCTCGTTGATCATTATTAAAATTGACTTCACTTCAAACTCTCAAAAAACACAACAAATCGATTCCAAGCTTAAATTCAGGTACTACTTTTTATAAATTTTCGTTGTATTGCATGGCTTTTTTAATATTAATTTCAAGTCGCTCCTTCGTGAGTTGCAACTGAACTAAATCACCTTCTAACAACTTGCCTTCTAGCAACAGCATTGAAATAGGATTAATTACTTCATTTTGAATCAGTCGTTTTAAGGGACGTGCACCATAAACCGTATCATACCCCTTTTTAGCAATATAGTTCAAAACCTCTGGTGGAATTTCCAATTGAATTTTTCTATCTGCAAGTCTGTTTTGAGTCGTATGCAATATAATTTTTGAAATGGATTCAATTTCTTTTTCATCCAAACGATGAAAGATGACCACTTCATCAATTCGATTCAAAAACTCCGGTTTAAAAAATTTTTTCAATTCTTCTTTGATTTGAAATTTTCGTTTAGAAATATCCAAGGTTTCCATCAACTGAGATCCGATATTGCTTGTCATAATTAGAACCGTATTCTTAAAATCGATTACTCGCCCTTGACCATCTGTTAGCCGCCCGTCATCAAGAACTTGCAAAAGTATATTGAAAACATCTGGATGCGCTTTTTCTATTTCGTCCAATAAAATGACTGAATAGGGACGTCTGCGAATCGCCTCGGTTAATTGTCCTCCCTCATCGTAACCCACATATCCTGGTGGGGCTCCTAATAATCGACTTATAGCATGTTTCTCCATATATTCAGACATATCAATCCGCACCAACATTTTTTCATCATCGAATAGGTATTCCGCCAATGTTTTTGCAAGCTCGGTTTTTCCAACTCCAGTTGGTCCTAAAAATAAAAATGAACCAATCGGTTGATTGGGATCCGCTAATCCCGATCGTGATCGTCGAATGGCATTTGAAACAGCTTGAACCGCTTCTTGCTGACCTACAACACGTTGACTCAATCGTTCTTCCATCCGCACTAATTTCTCTCCCTCGCCTTCCAACAATCGAGTCACTGGAATACCGGTCCATTTCGACACGATCATGCTTATCTCTTGTTCCGTGACTTCTTCTTTTAACATTCCACTGGTCCCCTGTATTTTTTTGAGTTCTTCCTCCAAGGTCTTAATCTGAGCATTTAATTGTGGAATAATTGAATATCGCAACTCTGCAACTTTATTTAAATCACCAACCCGCTCTAATTGAATTTCTTTGTTTTTTTGCGTTTCAAGCTCTTCCTTAACGAATCGAACTTTTTTAATAATTTCTTTCTCTGATTGCCATTTTAGTTTTAGATTTTTTTGTTTTTCCTTTAAGTCGGCCATCTCCTTCTCTAATTTTTTCAAGCGTTCCCTCGAAGCTATATCGTTTTCCTTTTGAAGTGCTTGTTTCTCTATTTCGAATTGCCGAATACGTCGATCGACTTCATCTAATTCTAGCGGCATGGAGTCAATTTCCATTCGCAATTTTGATGCAGCTTCATCAACAAGATCAATTGCTTTATCAGGTAAAAATCTTCCAGAAATATATCGATTAGATAAAATGGCCGCTGCAACGAGGGCTGAATCTTGTATTCGAACGCCATGGTGAATTTCATAACGTTCCTTCAAACCTCGCAAAATTGAAATCGTATCGCCAACCGAAGGCTCACCCACGTAAATGGGTTGAAATCGCCTTTCAAGTGCTGGATCTTTCTCAATGTATTTTCTATATTCGTCAAGTGTGGTTGCCCCTACCGCTCGCAACTCCCCACGTGCCAATGCGGGTTTCAACATGTTACTGGCATCCATGCTTCCTTCCGCCCTTCCAGCCCCCACCAAATTATGCAGTTCATCAATAAAGAGAATAATTTGGCCTTCACTTTTCTCCACTTCCTTTAAAAAAGCTTTTAATCGATCTTCAAACTCGCCTCGGAATTTTGCTCCAGCTACCATGCTCCCAATATCCAGAGAAATAACTTTCTTTCCTTTTAATCCTTCGGGGATATCCCCCGACACAATCCGCCCGGCTAATCCTTCTGCAATTGCTGTTTTCCCGACACCCGGTTCCCCAATTAAAATCGGATTGTTTTTTGTGCGCCGTGAAAGCACTTGAATTACTCGCCGAATTTCCTCATCGCGCCCTATGACAGGATCCAATTTCCCTTTTTTGGCTTGTTCCGTTAAATCTTTTCCGTATCGACTTAGTGCTTGATATTTATCCTCCGGATTCTCATCGGTCACGCGTGCACTTCCTCGAACTTCGACTAATGCCGCTAACAGGTTATCCCTTGTCAAAGCATAGCGCTTTACAACTCCTGGAACTCCCCAGGCGTCAGCATATCCCGGCAAGTTTGTAGAATCAATTAATGCTAACAACAAATGCTCCGTTGAAATATATTCATCTTTCATGCGAGAAGCTTCTTTTTGAGCTTGATCCAAAACACGATTGAGTCGATTGGAAAGATATGTTTGAGAATTATTAGAAATTTTTGGAAGAGCTTCCAAATTTTTTTTAATATCGTCCTGAATAAGTGCAGGATCTACTCCAATTTTCTTTAATAAAGGAATAACAATACCCCCTTCTTGATTTAAAAGCGAAAGGAATAGATGCTCATTTTCAATAGCATTATGTTGCTCATTCACTGCAAAACTTTGAGCATCTTGCAATGCCTTTTGGGCATTAAGTGTTAACTTATCAAAATCCATTTGAATCTCCCGTTATCATTGTCAAGTTTACTAAAAGTTAAGGTCGACCTTCATATCTTTCAACCCTTGGTTATAAAAAAAACATTTTTTTGAATTCCATTCACTTTTAAATAGTCAAACCTATAGCGCGTTATGATTAATCGAGAATCAGATCCACGAATAAAGTTGTTTTTTATTTAATTTTAAAATTTTTACATTGAGGAAACGTATATAATGCCTATGCAGGGCTTTTTAAACAATGTTTACTACCCCATCTATGTTGTAAGGATCCTATGAAAATTTTAATCATTGGTGGCACGGGACTTATATCCACAGCAATTGTTAATGAACTTCTTGATCGTAAAGAAGATATCACTCTTTATAATCGAGGTGTTACCCCTTCAAGAATTTCAGGAGAAATCAAACATATTTACGGAAATCGATGGGATTACGCTATCTTTGAAAAGGAAATGCAGAAGCATACTTTTGATGCCGTCATTGACATGATTGCTTTCGATCCTGAAAATGCTCGATCGCTTCTACGCGCATTTTCAGGACGTGTCAAACAGATTATTGTATGTTCAACTGTGTGTGTCTATGGTGGCCCCCTCTCCACATTACCAGCAACCGAAAATGAACCCCACCACCCAGTTACAACTTATGGTAAAAATAAATCAGCAATCGAATCGATTTTACTTGATAGGAATGGTCAAGCCGGGCTCTACACCACCGTGATTCGTCCTTCGTACACAACTGGAGAAGGGGCGGATTATCCTGGACTTTTATTTGATAACAGCCTTCCTGATCGACTTAAAAAAGGATTACCGGTCATTATCATGAATCCCGGAAATATTCCTTGGGCAATATCACATGTCTCTGATGTCGCAAAGGCTTTTGTTAACGCTCTCCATAATCCTAAAACCTATGGTCAAGCGTATCATGTGACTAGTAATGAGCATACCACTTGGAATGGTATCTTTACTGCTATGGCTCAATCCGTTGGCGGCAAGTTCAATCCTGTCCCGATTCCAGTTGATTGGCTCTATCTCCATGCTCCAAGAAGAAGCTTGGGAATAAAATCAATCTATCAATATCCCTCTATTTTCGACAACTCCAAAGCTATGCAAGACTTGAAATTTCAGACGACCATTTCATTAGTAGAAACTTTTCGGAGACAATTTGAATGGATGAATCAATTTGGAAAAACAAAAAAATCCTCGGAAGATCCATTTGAAGATATTATGATCCAAGCTTATCAATCCCAAAAAAAACCGCCAATAACACCTGACATGGATTTCAATCCGTGGGGCAACTTAACTACAAATTAATTCAGCATTCACTTACTTGCATGTGTGATTGTATAAACTGTTTTTAATGTTGAAGCCCGATTGAAGTGAACCGAAAACTTTTTACTTGTAAATGGAACACCCTTTTGTCTTAGTTCAATTCCTGCTTCAATCGCATAAAGATACCAATCATTTTTAACTAAGTTTCTTGAAATGGCATCTTTTAAAAAATCCTGAATCCATAAATTATGAACTGCCGTGATGGGAGTTTTGGATAAATAGGCAATATAGTGCCAATGTCGCTGACCCCATTTGACATTCCACTTCCAAACCTCCCAAGTGTGTCCACAGATGGTTACTGCACCAAGGTCATACTGCCAGCCTGATGCGTGTCGATAATCGAGCCAAATCATGATTTCGGCTCCACCATTAAATCCTCGAGATCCACAGTGCTCATTTGGACCAATCCATATGTCATATGCAGCATCCCAACTCCCACTATTGGTTGGCATAAAATTCCAATTGCTTGCAATGGTTTTTAATGAATCAATAGGAGCGGGTAATTCATTTTGATGACTACAAACACTCCAAGCCTTGCCATAAACAATTGATGGATAACTTGAAACATTAGGGCATAAAGCTGTTGATTGCAAAACAGAAAAGGAGCCTGTTTGGGAATTGATCCTCATACATTGAGTACCTGGACACGCGGATTTATTCCAATAATTGGTTTGAACAACATATTTTCCAATATTAATTTGCTGATAGGGTGAGCACGTGTAAATCGAAGCCGAAAACGCCGTTGAGCACTTTAAAGAAAAAATAATTATAATTAAAGTAATGAAAATTTTATAAATTGCCTCTTCATGCCTTATTAAAATTTTCATTGTCCTATCCTAACTATTCAGGCGTTAAATTATTCGTTTCAAAAAATTTGCAATGACGACTCTGTTTTCAACTTATTTACTAAGCCTTGATCTAGGCCAATTCACTTTAAAGTAGCTTTTTAAAATTATCCTAAATATAAAAATCATATTAAAGAAAACGAACATTTTCTAAAATTAACTCATAGGTTAATTTTAGTTGCGACGTGAAAACTTATTTTGTTGTTTCATCTAAATTCACCATTTCATTTTTTGAAGCTTAAGTGTATCATTTAAATTTGAGTTTTAACAACGCTTTTTCAACAATTACATATACAGAAGTTTCAAGGTGTTCTCATACGAACATCAATTCATTTGTTTTCATCGAATTCAACTATAAATGGATGGTCCTTGAAAAAAGTTAAACCGTCGTTTAGTTCTAATAAAATAACTAGGTTCAAAAATATGTTAAACGCCTTCAAATCAAACAATCAAATAAATCTTAATCCATTAACTGTAAATACCTCTATGTATTTGGAGTTCTCTGATACTCTGAAAGTATTTCCTTGAAAAAACACCTTAATTACAATCAAATTCTCTCAACAGAAGAAGGCCTCCCACCATCTCAAAAAAAATGGAAACAAACTTTTGCTTCTTTTAAAAACAAAAATTTTCGGTACTATTTCTTTGGACAGGGATGTTCTCTGATTGGAACATGGATGCGCTCTGCTGCTTTGGGATGGATTACTTATCAAATTTCGCACTCCGCATTTCTACTTGGATTGGTTTTTACATTAAATACCCTTCCGGTTCCCTTTATTGCACCTTGGGCGGGTACCTTAGCCGATCAATTTTCAAAAATTAAAATTTTCCAAATCACTAGTGTTTTTTCAATGATCTCTTCTTTAACAATAACTGTTCTTCTCTTTATTTCACGACCTTCGATCTTAGAACTCATGATTTTTTCACTACTTTGGGGATGTTCAAGCGCCTTTGAAATGCCTGCGCGCCAAGCATTAGTGATTGACTTAGTTAAATCTGATGAAATGGTCAATGCAGTAGCCCTTAATAGTTCCCTCATTAATTTCACGCGTATTATTGGTCCCGCATTGGCTGGAATTTTAATTGGATCTATTGGTGCTGCGTGGTGTTTCCTCATTGATGCAATCAGTTTTATTATTATTTTAATTGTATTGTCAAAATTAAAAAACATCCCAAACTCATCTTCCTTAAAAAGAACACCCGTTCTAAAACAATTAAAAGAAGTTGTTCATTATGTCAAACGCACTCCTATTATCTCACGGAATTTACTAATCCTTGCGACCATGAGCATATTTGGATGGGCTTATTTTTCTCAATTACCTGCAATCGCCAAAACACAACTTCACATGGGTGCAGAAGGATATGGTTGGTTACTCGCCATGACCGGACTAGGCGCCTCAATGGCGGGGTTAACCGTCGCCACTCTCTCAAAACACCCTAAAATTGAATTGCAATCCTACATTGGTATCATCATTTTTTGCTTATCAATTATCGCTTTTGGATTTCAAAAAAATCTTGTTGCCTCTGCTTTCTTCTTGTTCTTATCTGGCTATGGATTAATTCTTTTCTTTTCAACTAATAACAGCTTAATTCAACTTTCGGTGTCCAATGAATTTCGTGGACGTGTAACGGGCTTGCGTGCAACTGCCTTTGGTGGAGGTATGCCAATCGGTAGTTTTTGGATGGGAATCGTTGCAAGCAAAATAGGTTCGACCCTTACACTGCAAATATCAGCTGCTTTGGCATTAATTTTCTCAATATACATTTTTTCCCATTTTATTAAAAAGGCTTTTTAAATTAAAATTTTATTGGACAATTCAAATTTTTACAGGATGATAAAAGATAAACATCATTAAATTTTGGGAGTTTTTCATGCAAGATGCAGAAAATCTTATATGGTTAGACATGGAGATGTCTGGATTAGACCCTGAAACATGTGTCATCCTTGAAATTGCAACCCTAGTTACAGATAAAAATTTAAAATTGTTAGCCGAAGGACCTACCTACACTATCTATCATCCCAAATCTGTTTTGGATCAAATGGATCAATGGAATCAGGTACATCATCAACAATCTGGACTCGTGGAAAAAGTGCTTGCATCGCAGACTACCTTAACTCAAGCCGAGCAAGGAATATTGGAATTTTTAAAAAATTATTGTTTTCCTCAAACCAGCCCTTTATGCGGAAATACTATTTATCAAGATCGCCGATTTTTAATTTCTTACATGCCCTCATTGGAAAGATTTTTTCATTATCGTCTTATTGATGTTAGTACTATCAAAGAACTTGTTAAGCGTTGGTATGGGGCATCCTTTCAACCTCCACCCAAAAAACAAACTCACCAAGCACTTCTTGATATTCAGGAGTCAATTGAAGAACTTAAATTTTATCGAAATATGGTCTTTAAGACTCCTTAGTTTTTCCAAAATAAGATTTATGCCATTGCCAGGCACTTTTAATAATTGTCCTCAGGTCTGAGTATCTTGGCGTCCATTTTAAAATTAAACGTGCCTTTCTAGCTTGAGCAATCAATTTAGCTGGATCTCCTGCTCGCCTTAAACCAATTTCATATGGGATGGGTTGTTTAGTCGTCCTCTGTACTTCTTGGATAACTTCTCTAACTGAATATCCACGTCCAGTACCTAAATTAAATGAATCACTTTGATTAGTTGCCATTAAGTATTTCAAGGCCAAGAAATGAGCCTGTGCTAAATCTGTAACATGAATATAATCACGAATACATGTTTTATCTGGAGTAGGATAATCATTACCAAAAATGGTAATTTTAGACGAGCGCTTTAATGCCACATCAAAAATCAAAGGAATTAAATGAGTTTCCGGCTGGTGAACTTCACCTATTTTTCCAGACTTATCTGCACCTGCAGCATTAAAATATCGCAAACAGCATGATTTCATTCCATAAGCTTGATCGTATGATTGAAGAACCTTTTCAATAAACCACTTGCTCTCACCGTAAGGGTTGACTGGGTTTTTAGGATGATTCTCTGAAATTGGAATTTTAATTGGATTTCCATAAACCGCACAGGAGGATGAAAAAATAAAGCGTTTCACTTGAAATTCCAACATAATCGAAAGCACATTCAGTGCATTTCCAATATTGTCTTCATAATATTTTTTTGGATTTTGAACCGATTCTCCTACGTAAGTATGAGCAACAAAATGCATTACTGCTTGTGGTTTGTATTTTTTAAAAACAAATCGAATTTTTTCTTTATCTTTTAGATCGCACTTCACAGACGCTCCATGAAGAATTGCCCAAGGATGTCCCGCAGAAAAATTATCAATTGTAATGGGGAAAAAATTAAACTGGGAGGCTAAATTAACCGCATGACTCCCAATATATCCGGCTCCTCCAGTAATTAAGATGGGTATAGATTTCACGCTCTCCTCTTTCATTGGATTGAATTTGATGCACTTGCTAGCTTAAATAACAATAGTACTTGATACTTAAATGAATTGTGAAATATTTAAAATAATAATTTCATCGCTACCAAAAATTTTATTTCTAAAAACTATGTAAAAATAATTTCATTAGTTTTCAAAATACAGGAAAACGTTTTCTCGAATATTAAATTTGTTTCTCTATTTTACAAATAACTTTTAGTATACAATGCTAATATAAGTTTATTTAGTTCGTTTTGAAAAACGAATTGGTTTTTAAACAAAATAAATTCTGAAAAATTTTTAGCAATTGAGATTGGAAATTTAGATGAAAAATTCTTCTTCCGCTCTTTCCATGCCTCACAAGATATCTTCGATTAACACCGATTCCTCAGAAACGATTCAACAATTAAAAACACAGCTCTCATTTCTTAATAAAGGCCTCGCGTCGCTCTATCAAGCCACTGAAGAAGTTAAACTTTCAAAACCTTTACCCGTTTTACTTAAATCCATGTTAAAAGGATTACGAAATGGAGCCTCAATCTCAAAAGCGGCTATTTTCTTACCTTATGAAACAGAAAATCAATTTAAAAACGTGGCCTCGATTGGGTTAAAAGAAAAAAAAATTCAACAACAAGCGCTTGTTTTAAAAAAGCAGTTGCTCAACAACGGCTTAATTAAAAAAGAAGCTCAAAAAACCATCACACAATTTGTCAAAGATGTTTTCCAAATTCCGTCGATCCAATGGGTTCCCCTCCTCATCAACGAAAGTGAATCTGGGCTGCTTTTTTATAATCTTCCCTCTTATCAATTAACCGAGATGGTGCCCATTTTTGCTAAACATATTTCGCTGACAATTAGTCATGCTAAATTATTTGAGGATGTCGAACAAATTGCATTACGCGACTCGTTGACCGGACTCTACAATCGAAGACATGTTAAACAAATTGTGGACTATGAATTAAACCGCGCTAAGCGCTATCACCAACCTCTTTCCATTGTATTTATAGATTTAGATCATTTTAAAGAAATCAATGACACCTTTGGCCATACAACTGGAGATCGATTTCTTAAATTGGTATCTCAAAAATTGTCTACCCTCTTCAGAAACACAGACGTACTGGGCCGCTGGGCAGGCGATGAATTTCTAGCAGTTTTACCCAATACACCTCCCAATGGAGCTCTTATTTTATCCAATCGCCTTCATCAATCGATTGCAGATTACTCCATTCCCGCCCGTGGAAAAAACATTAAAATTTCAATCAGCATCGGTATCCAATCATATAATGGAAACAATTCCATAACCAGTTCTGAACTGATTGATCAAGCAGATCAAGCCATGTATCAAGCCAAATCCAGCGGAAGAAATCAAACTAAGTTTTTCATGTAATCAGGTTCAGCCGATTGGTGTAATTCTGTATTCAACTACAGCAGTAGTGCCGTTTGGTCATCATCCATCTGTACTTCGTCTAAAACTTTAATGGTTTGCAATCGGCCATCTGATTGACCATTAACTCGCGCGCCAGAATCCAGAACGCTCATTAAATAGCTATAAATTTCTTGTGTAACAACTTCACCGGGGCATAATACCGGAATCCCAGGGGGATATGGGCACACAATTTCAGAGCAAATTTTCCCAATAGAACGTTTAAACGGAATCTTTCGAGTCACACCCGTTAAAGCTTTTCGTGGATTAACCACTTTCTTAGGCATAAATTGAGGAAAATTAATTGACTTCCTTTTTTTTTGGTTAACAATCATGTCCTTATAGTCAATTAATATTTTTCGAAGTGCCTGGGAAAAATATTTCATTTCTTTATTGGTATTTCCAATCGACACAAATACCAACAAATTATGAAAATCAGATAACTCAACTTGAATTCCATATTCAGAGCTTAAAATTTTTGCTAAATCATAGCCTGAAATATTTATATCTTTAGAAGATATGGTAAGTTTTGTGATATCTAAATCTAGTGAAGATTTACTTTTTATTTCATCTCGCGTTAGACAATGTAACCCAGAAATCTGATTTATTTTTTTTCGCGTTTGCTCGCACATATCAATAACACGGGTCCACAGCGTTTCCCCTTCCAATGCCATTTGGCGACGCGTCAAATCCAGTGAAGATAATATAATGTAAGATGGACTGGTGGTTTGAAGCATTTGCAAGGTGGTTTTTAAGCGCAAAATATCAACTCGAAAACCTTGAACATGCAGCATCGATCCCTGGCTCAGTGCCGATAAATGCTTATGCGTTGATTGCACACACATATCTGCACCAGAACTCATCGCCGATTTTGGAAATGCTGGATGAAAATGATAATGAGGCCCATGCGCTTCATCAACTAATAAAATTTTGTCGTCACGATGAACAATTTCGGCGATCGCTTCAAGATCTGTAGTTAATCCAAAATAGGTTGGGTTGGTTATTAAAACCGCTTTGGCGTCTGGATGGGCTTGACAAGCTTCGCGAACTTGGTCTGGGGTTAAATTAAGAATCACGTTCAATTGATCATCAATCTTCGGCATAATATAAATGGGTTCGGCCCCAGCCAAAATGACAGCAGAAATCACGGATTTATGCGCATTCCGAGGAATAATAATTTTATCACCCGGATTACAAGTCGAAAGAATCATCGCCTGATTTCCACCAGTGGTTCCGTTAACTAGAAAAAATGAATATTCAGCACCATACGCTTTGGCGGCTAAAATTTGAGCTTCTTTAATTACCGAATTGGGCTCATGCAAAGAATCGATCTCTTGCATAACGGAAAGATCTAAGCGGAAAATTTTTTCACCAACATATTGTTGAAAAATCTTTGGAATTCCCCTCCCATGTTTATGACCCGGAGTATGGAAGGAAATTTTTCGTCCTTCAGAATAATTAACAATTGCTTCATAAAGAGGCGCTTTTTGTTGTCCATCAAGGATTGTCATTTATTCGGAATTTTTCTCCTCTCCAATCATATGATAGGTTAGAGGTTTGTTATCCATAATTATTTCTAAATTGGTATTCAAAGCCATTCGAATATATTTAGGAATAAAAAAAATACCTTGATGAATTTCTCCATCATAATAACGCAAGTCTCGAATTCCCCGATTGCGCAATATTTCATCAACCTGACTTTGCTTTAATCGCTTGGAATCATTGCTCTTGGAAGCCATTGTAAAACTCCAAGGAATATCAAAGGAAGGTATATTTACTGGCCAAGAGTAAACTAAAGGAAAAACTTGTCGCAACGTATGATGAATAGCCGCTAAACACTTCAATTCTTTTTCCGCAGAACATCCGGACTGTAAAACAACAATGCCTTCCTTCGAAAGATGATCTGCAACTATTTGATAGAACTCAGCTGTATAAAGTAAATAGGCAGGTCCCGACTCAATGGGCTCTGGAATGTCCACAATAATCACATCAAATATTTCCTTGGTTTTTTCTAAAAATGCACGTCCATCTTCAAATAATAAAATCGTTCGCGGATCACGGAATGAGCCCCGGTGCCATTCTGGTAAATATTTTTCACATAAATTTACTACATGCTCATCAATATCAATCATCCATGCTTTTTCAACACTGGGATGTTTAAGAACTTCAAAAAGAGTAGCCCCCTCTCCGCCACCAATAATTAAAACTTTTTTAGGGGAGTCAACTGAAACTAATGCGGGATGAACTAGATTTTCATGATAAATAAACTCATCTAATTGTGCAGATTGCATATGACCATCTAATATTAAACATTTACCATAGTGACTTGATTGAATAATTTCTACTTTTTGAAAAGCTGTTTTTTCAGATGCATAAATTGAAACTATGCCTCTCATGTGCGCCTCATCCGGCGCATAAAATTCAATATGCCAGTGCGGACTGATCAACTCCATGCGATTCCTCAACTTGCTTAAGATAAACGTTCAACCATCTAACATAACAATAGAATCAATTTCAAATTACTATGCAAGTATATACATTTTACTAATTGATCACTAGATATTATTTTTTTTCTATTGTATCAAGGGGTTTATGAGTTAATTGTCCATACGGTAATTGTAACGTCCCACGCTTCATTTCAATAGCAGTCGAGTTGGTCGCATGTAGAGCCTCTCTAATAAATTCCTGAGCTACCCAAGGATCTATTTCAGTTCCACATGTAAAAACATCTACGGCTGCATATCCATATTCAGGCCACGTATGAACTGCTAAATGGGATTCTGAAATAACTACAACACCGCTAACACCATGAGGACTAAATCGATGAAATACTTGCTCTACAACCGTTGCTTTTGCTTTTTTGGCAGCTTCAATAAAAACCTGTTCAATTCTAACTTCATCATTAAGAATTTTTTTATCGCAATCATAAAATTCAACTAAAAGATGGGTGCCCAAAGAATTCAATCTACTCTCACCCCCCATTAAAATTTTTCTAAATTTTTATTTAGTATAAATGCATCAATATGAGTGTCAAGAAAAAAGTACATTTTTTTTAAAAAATAAAATTTTTTTTGAACAGTAGAAACGCTTTGAAAATTTCAGAGCGATCAAGTTACAATATTCACATGCAACTTAAAAACTCTGAAAAGCAAGTTCTCGCAAAAATTTCTGAACTTTTAATTCTTTTAGCAACGTATTTAACGCCGCTTTTATTTTTCACGGCTAGCCATGATCAATTTGAATTGCCCAAGCTAACGTTCTTAACTGTAGTTGGTTGCATCCTAATAGTCGTTCAATATTTGCTCTATCATTCCTCACGATGGTCAAAAATCCATTTATTTATTGCATTTTTTTTCATTTCACAATTAATCGCTTCTTTACCCGGAATCAGCCTGAGTTGGCTTACTAGCTTTTTAGGTGATTATGAAAATTTTTCTGGCCTTTGCTCAATTCTGGTCTATATTCTCTGGTTTTGGGTGTTAACTACTTCACTTTCGATCAAAACAATTGAAAAAATATTTTATTTTAACTCGGTCGCCGCAGTTATATCTTCTATTTATGCTATTGCACAACATTTTGGATTTGATTTCATTCAATGGAATCAGAACTCTGTAATTTACAATCGTGAATTTGCTGCTTTAGGAAACCCCAATTTTTTAGCTGCTTACTTAGCTATGTCAATTCCCCTTTTAATTTACCTTTGCGGAAAAAATGCACTCCACCCCCCTGTTCAAACTAGAACCTTTATACAAATAATTACTGCTGCTTTTTTATTTTCACTTGGAATATTTTTGCTTTTCTCAGCAACATATCACGGTGCACATCTTTTAAATTTTTCTTTAAATACTTCAAGTCAATATCAGCTATTGGCCGTAATAACCGGTTTTGCCTTTTTGTCGATCTCTTTTTTATATTGGGGGCCCTGGAATTCATGGTGGGCAACACCTCTTTTATTGTTCATTTTAATTATTGGTCTTTTTAGCACTGGTAGTCGCGGAGGATTCTTGGGAGCAATTTGTGGGCTTCTAGTTATCCTATTATTTTATTGGTTTCATAAAAGTTTTAGGCACGCATTCCGCCAATGGCTCTCTCAATTTTATCAAATCAAAGGTATTATTGTCGGAATAGTTATATTGTTGCCGTTTTTAATTTTTGGACGCTTCTTAATGTCAAGAGTAATGAATACGATCTTGCACTTTAAGACTAGTTTGGAAATTTCCAGATTGAATATCTGGAGACCTGCATTAAGAATGATCCAAGTACACCCGTGGCTTGGAGTTGGCTTAGATACCTTCAAAATTGCGTTCCCGCGTTATTGCACAACTAACTTTAGCAAGATTGATGGAATATTTGTAAGCTCACGTATGGCGCATAATGAGTTATTACAAATTGCTTCAACAACTGGTCTCTTAGGATTAATTGCCTATCTACTGCTTTTAGGGACCGCTTTGACACTTGCTATCAGGATATTTAAAAACTCAACTGTTCAAGTTCAATGGATTGTAGCCATTGTTCTAGCGGCAGGTACAGCGTATCAGGTTCAAAATCTTTTTAGTTTTGGAGTAGCTTCGCTTCATTTTCTATGGTATTTATTTTTAGCAATTATAGCCGTTCTAAGTTTCCCCTTACCATTAAGCACTCAATCATTGAAATCATTCTCACCACTCATGCTGATTGTTTTGATTGTTTTAGCGCTTGGATTATCATCGATTTCTTTAAGAAGGATATCCGCAGATATTGCATTTGAAAATGGTATTGGCCCTCTTGAACTCTTAAGAGTGGAATCAAATAAACTTGCTCACCAAAAAGCACTGTTCTATGCTAAATATGGCATATCACATATGAAGCAAGCTGTGCACTTATGCCCCATCGATGTCAAGTATCGTCTATATTTAGCACTTGGTTATGAAGAACAAGCCGCACTAATATCTCAATCGCCAACCCATGTGATTGAGATATTAAAAGTAGCTTTAAAAAATTATCAAAAGACCATACAAATCAGTCCTGCCAATGCCTATTATTACAACAATCTCGGTCGAGTCGATGAATCACTTTCTAAATTTCATCAAAAATATATTGATGCCGCTATTCGCAATTATCAACAAGCCACTAATTTAGCTCCCAGCAATCCATTTTTTTTAACTAACCTTGCCATTGTTTTAAGTGAAAATCATGAGTTGAAAAAATCACAATCAACATTAAAAAGGGCCTTTCAACTTGATGCTCAGTTTGTTACCAATTATTTTTCGCAGAGAATCATCGCGGAATATCAGGCGGGTAAATATGCTCTCGCTTTTCATAATATAAACTTAGGAATTGAAACAGATCCCAATAATGCAAAATTCTATTACTACCGAGGCTATTTTTATCTATTATTAAAGCATTTTAAAAAATCTTATTATAATTTCTTTAAAGCATTTCATCTAAACCCCAAGCTTCCCGATATTAATAAGTTACTAAAACAAACACATCTGTCCATGGGCTAAATATTTAAAATTCAATATGAATAACTTCAGGATTCAAAAATTCCGAAAGGTTTTTTAAAAAACTTTTGGTTGGATGAATTCGATATTTCTCACCGATTTTTAAAACAACTATTCCATGATGCAGAGTTTCCAATTCAAAAAAAACAGACATGTTTCCAGGATGTTTTTTAAAGATAGACTGTATGGTTTCCCAAACCAATGCATCAATTCCAATCAAGTTTAATTTTATGCGAATGCTCTTCGCCCATTTCTCAACAACTTCTTTGACTAAAATAATTTCAGAAGCAATAATTCGAATTTTTTCATGCACGATATCGAGTTTTCCTTGTACAGCGACTAATTCATCTTTAGCAATTACAGATTTGAATTTTTTGTAAATTTCAGGCCAAACAATTATTTCGATTCTTGAATCCAAATCTTCTAAATAAAATCGGCTATAGTCCTCATTTGTTTTTTTAATCTTCCAATCCAAAATTTCAACAATCAGTCCAGCAGCTTTTATATTTGATCCACTCATTGATTTCGGCAATTGGTATAATGGCGTAACACAATTTTTTAATTCCCACTCATATTCAGAAAGCGGATGATCCGAAAAATAGAATCCCAGAATTTCCTTTTCCTTCATTAATTTTTGCACTAAGGTTAGATCCGAAGCATAATTTTTTTCACTATCGGCTATTATCGGCGATGATCCAAATAATGTTGTTTGCCCTATTTGAATATCATTTTGTTTTTTTTGCTCTGTATAATAAATGGTTTCCAAAGCCTGAACTAAATGATTGCGGTTTTTGTCTAATGAATCAAATACACCCGCCCAAATTAAATTTTCAATCATCTTCATGCTCACATGTTTCAAGTCAACTCTTTGACAAAAATCCAAAAACGATTGAAATGATTCTCCAGAATTTCTTGCCTCCAATATTGCTTGAACCGCTGCCGCACTAATTGTTTTAATTGCTAGAAGTGAAAAAATAATTTGTTTTTTAGAATCAACCTGAAAAACATTCGTACTCATATTAATATCAGGTTTTAAAACATTAACTCTCATCGTTTTACATTCAATAACATATTGTGCAATTTTTTCATGATTCTCGGATTCATTGGTCATAAGAGCTGACATAAATTCTGGAAAATAATTTACTTTCAAAAATGCAGTTCGATATGCCAAAATTGCATATGCTGCACTGTGCGATTTGTTATAGCCATATCCCGCAAACTTTGCCATTTGATCGAAAATTGAATCCGCCTCGGCTTGATCGATTCCATAGCGAACTGATCCTTCTAAAAACATGGAGCGCATTGCTTCCATTTTTTCTGGATCTTTATTACCCATCGCGCGTCGCAATAAATCTGCTTGTCCAAAGGTAAAGCCACCTAATTCTTTTGCAATTTCCATAACTTGTTCTTGATATAAAATAATTCCATATGTTTTTTCCAAAATAGGTTTTAATTGTGGATGAAGATATGTTATTTGGCTTTTTCCCTTTTTCCGATGAATAAAGTCATCGACCATATCAGAGCCTAAAGGTCCAGGACGGTATAGTGCCAACAAGGCAATAATATCTTCTATATTTTCGGGTTCAAGTTTTCGCAAATAATCACGTATGCCATTAGATTCAAATTGAAAAATTCCTATTGTCTTAGCCTTTTGAAAAAGGTCAAACGTAGCTTTATCATCCAATGGAATTGACGAGGGTGATAACTGGATTCTATGAAATTTATATATTTGTTGTATACAATCATCAATTGTGGTCAAAGTTCTTAATCCAAGAATATCAAATTTAAGAAACCCAAGTTCTTTTAACGAGCCCATATCATATTGTGTAAGAATTTCTTCCTGAGAACCCAAACAAAGCGGAATTGATTCTCCGAGGGGATCCTTACTAATGACGATTCCTGAGGCATGCGTAGATGTATGTCTCACTAAACCTTCTAACGCTCTTGAAATATCAAATAGTTTTTGATACTTCCCACCATCTTGAGATAATGATTTTAGTTCTGGAACTTGTTGACAAGATTCATCTAAAGTAATTTTAGGTTCATTGGGAATAAGTTTAACAATATGATCAATTTCCGATAATGGTAATTTTAATATCCTGCCAACATCCCTAAGTACTGCACGAGCTGCCATCGTCCCAAACGTTATGATAGATGCGACATTATTTTGACCGTATTTTTTAAAAAAATAATGAATTGCATCAGCACGATACCGATCTCCCACATCAATATCAATGTCCGGCGCCGTTACTCGTTCTGGATTAATAAAACGCTCAAATAAAAGATCATATTGAAGTGGGTCAATTTCCGTAATATTCAGCAAATAAGCTACAAAACTGCCTGCTGCAGAACCTCTTCCAGGGCCAATCGGAATGCCCTTTTGTTTAGCCATATACACAAAATCATGAACAATTAAAAAATAGCCACTAAATCCTGTTGATTTGATAATTTCCAATTCATGTTGAAGTCTTTTTTTAATGGATTCAGAAATTGACGAATGAAATTTTTCATTCAATTTTTTAAAACACAATTTTTCTAATTGCTGATTTTCTTCTTCCATAGCTCCATGCGGAACGAATAGCGGAACAATGGTTTTTCCAAAATCCAGTGTTACATTGCATCGTTCGGCAATATAAACGGAATTATCAATTGATTCAGTAATTTCCGAAAATAAATCGAACATCTCCTCACTCGATTTCAAATAAAATTCATCACTTTGACAAATATGCTGTATATCATCCTCTAAAATTTTTCCTTCGCCTATTCGCCAGAGTACCTCGTGATAAAGTGAATCGGATTTATTTAAGTAATGAACATCGTTAGTTGCTACCATTGGAATATTTGATTTTCGGCTTAGGTTTATTAATTCCTTACTTGCTTTTTTTTCCTGACTCAACCCATGATCTTGTAATTCAATAAAAAAATTATTTTTCCCAAAAATATCTCTATATTCATTGGCAATTTTGTATGCTTTTTCAACTTCGTCCTTAAGGATCAGTTGAGCAATTTCTCCTTCGAGGCATCCAGAAAATGCAATTAGTCCTTTTGCATATTTAGCAAGTATGGCCTTATTAATTCGAGGCGTCTGACGATTTGCGTTCAAATATCCAGCGGTTG
This sequence comes from candidate division FCPU426 bacterium, assembly GCA_027366525.1. GTDB lineage: Bacteria > Oederibacteriota > Muellerivitia > Muellerivitales > DAHXKG01 > DAHXKG01. Next base: position 130,315 of record DAHXKG010000006.1, on the reverse strand, counting down.
ATAGTTGAACAAGATTTTTATATCCTTGTTCAGTTTCAGCAACCAAAACCAAGTGATAGGCTGAATTGTCTTTACCGAGATCTGTAAATTTTGGACTTAATTGGTTTTCGACACAAAGCTCACATCCAAGAATAGGCTTAATACCATTTAAAACTGCCGCTTGATAAAAATGAATCAATCCAAATAAATTATACTTATCGGTTAAGGCAACTGCTGGCATCTTTAATTCTTTTAATCGATACATCCACGAATCAAACCGTATTGTACTTTCTAAAATGCTAAACTGAGAATGGACATGCAAGTGGATAAATTGATGTGATTTCATAATTTGTTTCTATATTACAAAAGAACTCGGCATTCTACACTATTCCCATTCGATTGTAGATGGAGGCTTGCTAGAAATATCATAAACCACTCGATTGATGCCTCGAACTTCATTAATAATCCGATTTGAAATTCTTTCTAAGTACTCATAAGGAATTCGCACCCAATTTGCAGTCATTCCATCCGTAGAATGAACGGCTCGAATTACGCATGCACTTTCATAGGTACGCTCATCGCCCATCACACCCACGGTTCGGTTGGATGATAAAATTGCAAACGATTGCCATATCTTGGAATATTCATTCCAATTTTGGAGTTCCTCCTGAACAATTAAATCTGCCAGTCGAAGTACCTTCAATTTTTCCGAAGTAATCTCACCCAAAATTCGAACCGCAAGTCCAGGTCCAGGAAATGGTTGTCGAAAAAGTAATTCAGATGAAATTTTAAGGTTTATACCTAAACGTCGAACTTCATCTTTAAATAGTTCTCTCAACGGTTCAATTAATTTAAAATTCATTTTGCGAGGGAGACCGCCTACATTATGATGACTTTTGATCGTTGATGATGGACCGTTGATAGCAACACTTTCAATCACATCGGGATATAATGTTCCTTGTGCTAAATATTCAAAATCTTTTTTAGAATTTTTAAGATTTTTCAAAAACATTTCAAAAACTTGTATAAATGTTTTCCCAATAATTTTTCTTTTTCTTTCAGGATCAATTACACCTTTTAAATTATTCAAAAATATTTTTTCTGCATTTAAATAATAAACTTTAATTTTCATTTTTTTGAAAATTTCTTGAACTAACCTAGATTCATTCATGCGTAACAAACCATTGTTTACAAAAACGCACGTTAATTGTGCCCCTATAGCTTTATGTATCAGAACAGCCGTAACAGTAGAATCAACTCCACCAGACACTGCACATAGAACCCGCCTGCTTCCAACTTTATTTCGGATATCAATAATAGCTGATTTTTCATATCGGTTCATCGTCCAAGATTTGGAACATTTACAAATCTTATATGTGAAGTTTTCAAAAATCTTTTCCCCATGCTCGGTATGAATCACTTCCGGGTGAAACTGAATTCCAATAATTTTTTTCTCAAAATGTTCTATTGCAGCAAATAAACAGTTGGTTGTTGACGCTAAAACTTTAAACTGTTTTGGAACCCTTGTCACTTGATCACCATGGCTCATCCACACGGATAAGCCAGAAGATAATTCAGAAAAAAGTCCTTCCGTATCCTTAATTTTCAATTGTGCAAGACCAAATTCTCGTTTTGAAGCTTTTTGAACTTGCCCTCCAAATACCTTGCACATTAACTGCATGCCATAACAAATCCCTAATACAGGTACACCCAATTTGAAAATTTCAGGATCAATCTGCGGAGCATTTTTTTCGTAAACACTAGCTGGGCCTCCTGACAAGATAATTCCTTTTGGTTTTTTTTGAATAATCTGTTCAATCGTAGAAGAGTATGGAATAATTTCTGAAAAAACACTTAATTCACGAATTCGTCGTGAGATAAGTTGACTATACTGAGCTCCAAAATCCAAAATAATAATTTTATCTAATTCTTGATTCATAAATACCTCTCAATAAGCTTATTTATTGATCAACTTATTCTATCTTTCTGGAATAAAGCAGGCTTTTATTTTACGGACAAAGTTGCAATTGCTTCTAATTCTATACAAGCCCCCAGCGGAAGGTGAGAAACTCCTACCATGGTTCGTGCGGGTAATCTATTCGAAAAATATTTCAAAAAAACTTTGTTTACATCAGGTATATAGTATAAATCTGTTAAAAATACTCGAACTTGAACTACTTGATTCATGGTAACCCCGGCTTTGTTTAAAATGGCCTTAATATTTTTAAAAGCTTGATTCGTTTGCGATAATACTGTTTTCCCCACCAATAAATTTGTACGAGGACTTAACGCAATCTGTCCCGAACAAAATATAAATCCATTTGCAGTAATGGCTTGCGAATATGGACCAACCGGTTTTGGAGCGGATTGAGTTTGAATTGAATTCACCACAGTGGGGTTCTTATCTTTTAGCTGCCTGATATATATATTCATTTTTTTTAACTTTCAAATTAAATATGTTCTATTCGATTTGCGCTTATAACACCAGAAACGGATCGGATTTTTTGCAAAACTTTTTTTAGCTGATCTGGACCTGAAATACCAATCAAAAAGTATCCTTGCGCCATTTTATTATCTAAGGCTTTCGCCGTCGTTTCAATAATAACCACTTCCTCTTCAGAAATAGCTAATAGCATATCCGATAATAATTTTTCCCGATCATGTGCCTTTACTTCAATTGCAACTTCAAACAAGTGATTAACTTGGCTTTTCCAAGAAGCTTGAACTATTCTTCCTGCTTCTTCTTGCAATTTTAATGTATTGGGGCAATTGGCCCGATGAACAGAAATGCCTCTTCCGCGAGTCACATAACCGATAATGGAATCGCCCGGTACTGGAGTACAGCATCGCGCGAATCTAACCATTAAATCTTCTTTATCATCAATAACGATTCCACTTGTTTCCAGAATCTCCTGGGGTGATGAAATACCTGAACTGGATTTTGAATTACTCGTTTCTCTCGAAACATCATGACTACTTTTCAAAGTTGAATTATTTAAATTCAATTTATGAAAAACAGATTTTGGAGAAAGGTCGCCATGCCCAATATTCGAAAGCAATTCCATTGCATTGCTACAGCCAAAAACATTACTTATTGATTGTAATTCGGGAGATTTTACTGTTAAATCAAATGCTATCCCCGCACGTCGATATTCCTTTTCAAGTAAACTCAGTCCTAGTTGAAGCTCTTCATCTGATAAATGCGTATGAAACCAATGGCGAATTTTATTTTTCGCACGATTCGTTTTAACGATTTTCAACCAATCGCGACTTGGAACTCGTGATGATTGAGTCAATATTTCAATAATATCACCGTTTTTCAACGGATATTTAAGTGGCACCATATGACCATTCACTTTAACACCCATACAGTGGACACCTAAATCTGTATGAACAAAAAAAGCAAAATCCAAAGCGGTTGCTCCCACTGGCAATTCCTTTACATCGCCTTTAGGAGTAAAAACAAAAACTTCATCTTCAAACCAGTCCACTTTCACTGGCGTTGCATTATCCGTCAGTTCACTAATATCCTGCTGCAGATCTAATAATTGTCGCATCCAAGAGAAATGCTGACTTTCTTTTCCAACTGTTTTTCCTTCCTTATAAGCCCAATGCGCTGCAATTCCCTCTTCGGCGATTTTATGCATTTCTAATGTCCGAATCTGAATTTCTAACGGCTGACTTCCAGAAGTTAATACCGTTGTATGCAAACTTTGATAAAAGTTATTTTTAGGCATCGCAATATAATCTTTGAATCTACCAGGTAATGGCTTCCAGAGTGTGTGAACTAAACCTAAAATTTCATAACATTCTTGAACATTATCGGTTAGAACTCGCATTCCCATTAAATCAAAAATCTCATCAAAACTTTTATTTTGCTTGATCATTTTCCCATATATGCTTGCAAAATGTTTATAGCGTGACTGTACTTGGGCTTTAATTCCAATATTTCGAATCTGACTTTCCAAGGTTAACCTAATTTTCGAAAGAATTTCTTCTCGTTCCACTTTCTTCATTGCAACTTTTTGAACTAAATCATAATAAATCTCTGGTTGCAAATATCGCATGCAAAGATCCTCTAACTCACTCTTGATTTTTGAAATTCCCAAGCGATGGGCCAAAGGAGCATAAATATCCAATGTCTCCCGAGCAATGCGTTCTTGTTTTTCGAGCGGCAAAAAACTCAACGTGCGCATATTATGAGTTCGATCTGCTAGCTTTATCAAAATTACCCGAACATCTTTGGCCATAGCAACCATCATTTTTCGTATACTTTCTGCTTGCCGAGTATTCACATCTTCAAATTTCCGTTTGGAAATTTTAGTAACTCCTTCTACTAAACTCGCTATTTCCTCGCCGAATTCCTCCTGAAGTTCCTCATAAGTGATTAAAGTATCTTCTAAAACATCATGCAATAAACCGGCAGAAATAATGATGGGGTCTTTTGTCAGATCAGCTAAAATTTCAGCAACACCTAATAAATGAGTAATATATGCATCCCCAGATATTCGCTGTTGATCTCCGTGCGCGCGTTGCGCAAATTCATATGCGTGTTGAACCAAGTCCTTCCCTAGCAACTTGGACGAACCGGGAGACAAATCTGGTGATAAATTTATTTGAACTTTTTCAAGCAGTGTTTGAATTTCCATACATTTGATCCGTAATAGCAGTAAAAATCCTCTTAAATTAATTTACACTCATACCGTAAATTAGACAATGGTAGAAATTTTTCTACTTATCCCTTATTTTACAATATTTTTATGACCAGATATGCTATTTAAATAAAAAATTACTTGAGAATTAGTTGGCCTTAATACATGGGCCTTTTGCCAGTATTGTCTCGCCTTAGGTCGATTACCCAATAAAATTTCACAAACACCAACATCCAAGTTTGATTGAAAATCGTTGGGAAAAATCATTAGAACCTTTTGAAATGCCCCTATTGCCTTTTTATAATTTCCCTGATGAAACCAAGCTTCACCCTTCAAAAAATAAGGAAATGGATAGTTGGGAACCAGTTTGATAACCCGATTACATAATTGAATAGTCCGGTGAAGTTTTTCCAACTGAAAATATGTTTGAGCGCGTTTACAAACCCAAAAAATATTATAAGGGTTTATTTTCGCTGCATTTATATATGCTTTTTCTGCACTCTGAAACTTCTTTAAATGATCTAAAACATCACCCCTAATACTCCATGAAGATGCTTGGCACCCATTTAAAAAAATCAAACGTCGAGAATAATAGTCTGCTAAAGTGAAGTGATTCAAGCTTAATTCACCCAAGGCATCTCTTTGGGCAATAGAAGCAGATATTTTTTGAATCCCGAATAAAAACAAAAAAATCACACCTATCAATCCGAAAATTTTTTTCCAGGTAAATATCGATCGCGCCTTCATAGAATACTTCATGGGTTTGTTTTTTTTAAACACCAATACTGACGGCGCTGACAAAAAAAGTCCTGTTAAAATAGCAGTTGAAGGAACTTGGAATGGAAAATTACTTAGAGCTTGTATAAGTACTCCAACCACTCCTGATCCAATTCCCAATAATAGCAATTGTTGATATGAGTTAGATGAAACATTTTTCAAAACATTGTGAAATTTCTTAAAATATAAAAAAAGACCGATTAAAAAAAGAATTAATCCGACGACTCCACTTTCAGCCCAAATCTGAAGGAATTCATTATGAGCATGCGTAGTCAATGACACGGTATGGTTTTTAAAAAAACTTCCATAGATCTTCCATTGATAGAATGGATATTCAACTTTAAAATTTCCTGCCCCTACTCCAAACCAAAAGTGGTTTAAAATCATTTTCCATGTTGCATGATAAATTTTTAAACGTTCCGTGAAACTATCCCCCAACCAATTATGAAGTTCATTGGCGTGAAATCCCATCCACACAATCATTCCCAAAAATAATATTATTACTTCAAAAAAAATAAACCATTTCCACTTCCAATAAATTTTTTCCTTGGGAAATCGGCTTAAAATCCAAATTAAAAAAATCAAGGAACCTACTAAAGCGATTTCAGATCCGCGAACCCGGCAAAAGAAAAAAGTGATAAGAACAATTAAAAATGAAATTACATTTAAACTACATTTAAAAATTTTTTTTGAATACACAATGCGTATTAAAAATAGCGGAATAATCATCCCTAATTGTTGCGCTAAATAATCCGGATTACCCAGAGTAGAAAACGGGCGATTTTGAAATCGAGTCGTCCATGGAATAAAGGTGTCTAATTTAAAATGTTGAAAAATTCCATAAATACATACCAGCACACTCGATCCTAAAAAAAAATCGATGGCACGATAATACTCATTTGGAGATAATTGACTTCCAATAATTACCACAAATCCAATTAAAAAAATATAGAAAATTCCAGTTGGAATCTTCATGCGATCCGGTGCTACCAAAATAGAGTCCACTATCACCCAACCCCCAAAAATAAAAAACCATTGTATTAAAATATTTTTAAAAATTTTTTCAAAGGAAATGGTACTCAACAATATATAAAGAGAACCCATAATTACTGCCACTACTTCCTTTGATAAAAAAAAACCATTATTCATTGGCAAGAAAAATGCAAGCGGCACTATAAAAAACAGACACTCCAACACAATCATACGAAGTCGAAGCATCATATGCTTTGCTCTAAATGCGAATAGTCCAATCGCATTTTACCTTTAATTTCATTGCTTTCATTCTTTCTCATTTTTTGGGAAAGCCATTTCCATTCTAAATATTCATGCAAGCTCATTTGTCCCAATTGGTTGGCATTTTTAAATGCTTTCCAACTCGCTCGAAATCGTCCTAACAACTCTAAAAGCAAAGCCTGTTGACCTGCCCAATATGCTGAAAATGGATAAAGTTTTATAATACGATTGCTTTGAATTAATGCTTGGTTCCAGTGACGCGCATCAATCGCCAAAATGAATTGATACACTGGTGCTGAAAAGAATAAAATTGGATCCATAATCAATTGATCCTTTTTATTTACTCTATGGTTCTGAAATTGATAAACCATTTGTTTGTCATAATTATAGATTGGCATAAAATTATATCTTAAGAAATGGTCTAAGCGGTACCATTCCTTAGATGTCAAGTCATAATGATGATATGAAGATAAGACCCTCGTTCCTTCTGATTCGTTGACAACAATGTCATTAATTCCAAGTTTTTTAAATGCAACAATTAACTGTGTTCGAGTTTTACATTTTCGGGCTAATACTGAAAGGATTTGATGGTCAAAAACAGAGTTAGCTATAAATGGACGCTTATAATAAAACCCTCGAGCATCACCAACGATTAAAATGTTATTCGTTGCTGGTACATGGTGATTAACCCAGTGGGCCAAATGTGCATATGGAGAAATCTCTGTTGTTTCCAGGTATTGAATACGTGTTTCACCACCTAACCACCAAGGTAGACATTTGAAATAATTTGCACTAATCATCCCTGTAAATGATATTACGAGCAAGCTCGCACTTAATAATAACCAAGGTATCCATTTAAAATAAAATAAGCGTTTAAAATCATATATTGCAATGGCTGAGTAAATATAAAACAAAATAAATCCAGAAATCATAAATCGAAAGATATGAGTAATTGAAAACAAAATAACAAATATTGCAATGGATGAAATCAATAACAGTTTTATTGGTTTATCTTTGGTTTTAAAAACAATGATGGTAGGAATCAGCATAATCAAAATTGGGTTCACTAATCCAAAATTTGATTTGTTTATTATCATCTTTTTAAAAAACTCAAGTAAATTAACCCAAACTCCAGATTGGGTAATTTCACGCTGTTCTTTCAATAACTCATGATAACTCCAACGTGATAAATGAACTCCATGAAACCACTGACTGAAATATGGAAAAAATGGATTCCCAACAAATAGAGTATTTTTAAATATCCATGGGCCCACACCAATACAAGCGATACCAAGTAAAATTAACAACTGATATAAAGTTTCTTTTATAGAGATTTTTTTAATCATCAAAATCATTACAACAATTAATACCGGAAGTACTTCAACCATCGTCGTGTATTTTATTGAAACCGCCATTGATAAAAAAATACTTGCCATTCCAAAATACACGCGAGAATTTTTGTTATCTAGGTTTTCTAACCAATAGCTAATAGCAATTACAAATAATAAGATAAAAAAATTTTGTATACATTCTACTTGCGTCGTAAATGCATTGGCCATTAGTAACGACAAAGTCCAAATTAAACTACAAGCTAAAATTCCAGATTCAAAAGCATCGTGGGTTTTACTCTTATCATTCGAGATTTTCAAATGATATGCCCAACCTCCTGCCAAAATGCCCGTTAAAAAAAAAATAATGCCATTTAAAAATTTAGCACTTGCTGATCCACGAAATAAAACTCCAATAAATAAAAACAGTTCTCCCCCATATGGAAAGTTTGAGAAAAAATTCCCATTTAAATATGTAATTTGATGATGAAGCAGCCAATCCCATGGGACTGCAAGGTGATAAACTAATGAATCATAAAAAGTTTCCGGCGTAAGATCTATCAAAAATACTATAACGCAACAAATCATTCCCAATATACTTAAGGCAATAACGCCCTTTGAAGTTTTTCTAAGATTGTACGCGACAGACTTAATAGGGCAGGCTCTGAAAAAAGATATGCTTTTTAAAAGTCCAAAAAAAGCAATTATCAAAAAAACAAAAATTAATAAACGTCGATACCAAATCCCATTTAATCCTACCCCTAAAAAAAACAAATCTATAAAAAAAATTCCTAGTCCAAAATTCACTCCACAATTTAATATCCAGTTCGGCATACCGATGGAAAGCCATATTCGGATACTATTTCCTACACCAATTGCCGTAATGACAATGGCTAAGCTTACAATACCGACTTGAATAAAATCGAACCAAGCCCCCCCATTGGAAAATATGGAGGTGAATTTTGTATTTATCAAAAACGAATCATAAAAAAATTTAAAATATGGACTGGTAAACCAATATTCAAACCCGATGATCCCCAGCATTCCTACAAGCCATATATTTGTTAAAATGTTTTTCCCATTTTTAAAAATCATTCTAATACCACTATCTGTTAAAAAAGTTAAATCTAACGGGGTATCGCAAATTTACATATAAAAAAAAAGGCATCTAGATTTTTATCTAGATGCCATCAGCAAAATTCATGATCAGGACAAAACCGCTTCTTTTAAATCCTTCAAGACCCTAAACTTAATAACCTTTTTAGCAGGGACTTGAACCATTTCTCCAGTTCGGGGATTACGAGCAACCCTTGCTTTTCTTTCTTTAAGCTGAAAAACACCTAGACCATTTAGTTTAATTTTAAGCTCTTTTTTCAATGTTTGATAAACTGTATTCCTCAGTGATTGCAAAACTGCATCTACTTCTTTTTTTTTCAATCCAGTTTCACTAGATAAGACCCCAAGCAATTCATTATTAGTCACCCGACCACCTCCAAGATTAAAATACATCTCATTTCTTATACAAGACGAACTTAATATTAGCAAGGATTTTTATGTTCAAAACTCGTATTTTTATCTATTTTAAACGTTAAAATTCAGATGATATCAATTTTTAATAATAAGCCGCTGAAGAGTGCGTGTACTTATACCCATGAGTCTTGCTAATTTGCTACGTTTTATTTTCATGAATTTTTCCAATCTATTTACCAACAACCTTTGAAACTCCTTTTTCTGATCAATTAATGATTTGGACTCATCAAAAACACTTTTTGATGCGAGTGTAACCAGACTTGAAATTAATGGTAAGGATGGAAATACCGATGATTGCAATCCAAGATTTTGAAAAATAGTTTTTTTGATTAATGAATGATGCATGGTGAACCATATAACATCTGAAACACCAGCTTTCATAGAACACACAATCTGGGATACTGATGGGGAAACTAAGATTTCTATTTGCTTCATTTGGGGCTGAAGCATTTTTAAATTTTTCAAACGATCGGGCCCATTTTCAGTATATATAAGTGAATTAATTAATGCCAAATCATATGAATTTGAAACAAGCGCTTTAAACATAAGTGATGCCTCATGGACTACCGTAACCTGACCGTATGAATTTGAAATCAGAGTAAGTTCTTTTGAAAAATTATCATTGGGTTCGACAATCAATATCTTATGCGTCTTATGGTGGTAAGCATTAATTGCACGCATCGCTTCCTCCTAAAACTATCAAATCTAAAATTGGGACACTACTGCTTTCTGCCTAATCTATTTTGACAGGCAACTTTGAAAAAAATGTAGTCGTAGATGCCGTTGACTGTATTTTCATTTTACCCCGATGAAGTTCAACTGCTTTCTGACAAATAGATAAACCTAACCCAAAATTTAAAATTCTATCATCGTTATTGCTTCCCATACGTGCATTATAATTTTGAATCATGGTTTTTCCATTATTAGAAACCCTAAAGATAATGGACGGACTTTTATCAGGCAATTTACAAGATGATGTAGTATTTTTGGCTGAGACCAATGTCTCAATTTTGATCTTGCCGCCTTTGCTATTCACCGCCTCAACTGCATTGATCAGCACATTCATGATTAGACTTTCCAGAATTATAGCATTTCCTTCAATGAGGGGAAGTGGGAGGGTTCGAACTTGCACTTGAATGTTTTTGTTTTTAAATAATGGATGAACCATATTTAAAACTTGTTGTAGAATTTTATTAAAATCCACTTTTGAAAAATAATTTTTTTTCCCGTAATTGGAAAATTGAACAATAATATTTTCCATATACGTAGTCGTGTGATTCAACAGGTGATCAAAGGATTCTAAAAAATTAGGATTATTTTTTTTGATTTTAAAAGTTTGGCCCAAAAGTTTTAAAGTAAATAATGGGTTTTTTATTTCATGAAGAATAATAGAGGTTAAATAGCCCACTGATGCTCTGGACTGAGCATCCCAAAAATTTTTTTTCCATTTTTCAATCTCCCATATCCCTAAAATTTGGGATGAGATAAATTCCAACATAGAGATAACTTCCTGCGGATTACATAGCTGCATTAATTTAATCTCTATGCAAAATCGAATTTCATTATCAAACCCAAGCAATAAAAAAACACAATCTGAAGTTGGAATTGGCTGATTTAAATATAAATGAAGCTTTTTTTCAATTTTAAATTTTTTAAGAATATTATGATTCTCCAATAATTGATTCAAATTCTGTTCGTAAAAAAAAATTTTTTGATGTGGAAAAAATTTTGGAAAGTATCGCCGCACTAAAGCTGATTGTTCTTTGGGTGTACAGCTATTTGAAAAAATATTTCTGAACTTCAAAATCAGATCGAGTGTATGACGATTTATTATGGTATTAGGGTATACTTGCACATGGCTTGTTTTCTTTTTAGACAAATCAATCACCTAGATTATATTTGGAATTTCTTCGAATCTGAACAATGTTTTTATAGTCATCTACCAAATTCAACATGTTTAATTTCCAAATTAACGTGTTTCGGTGGAGTCCAAGAATTTTGGCAGCACGCGTTTGATTGCCCTTAGTTTGTTCCAAAATTTTTCGAATATATTGTCGTTCAAATTGATTCCGTATGCGTTTCAGTGAAAGTCGCGCTTCCCCCTCCGTTTGAGCATGGTTGATTTGATGAATCAAAATATCCAAGGGTAAGTCCTCAACTGATAAATACTCCGACTGTGATGAAATCACCATAAGCTCAATCACGGCTTCTAATTCGGCACAATTCCCTGGCCAGTCATAGCACATTAAAATATTCACGGCCTCTTCCGAAATTGACTTGACATGGATCTTCGACTTAACATTGGCCAACCGTATAAATTCGTTTATCAAAATGGGAATATCTTCCTTCCGTTCGCGTAGAGGGATAACTTTTAATTCCGTATCTCGAATTAACCGGTAAAACTCTTTAGCAAAACGATGCTGTGCAACCAAATTTCCGATATCAACAGATGTAGATGCAATGATTCTCAAATCAAATCGAACTGGAATTTCACTGCCGATTCGAAAAATCTGCTTTTCCATGAGTGCTCTAAAAAGTTTGGTTTGATATCCCAGCGATAATCGATCTACTTGATTTAAAAATAGTGTTCCCCCATCGGCAAACTCTAGTTTCCCAATTTGTAAATGCGATTCAAGATTTTCAAATGTTTGCTCTTCTCCAAATATCTCAATATCATTTTCTCCGTCATTTAAATCACAACAATCCAGTGTTATGAATGGAAATTCTTTTCGCCCCGACATTTCATGAATTTTCTGAGCTATCCATTTTTTATGAGAACCTACTTCGCCTGAAATCAAAATCGATGTATCAAGCAACGCAAGTTTTGATATATCCGGAAATGTACGGATTGGACTGGAATTATTTGACGATAACCGAAGTGTACTTTGATTTTTATACACCTCATCTTTTAAATATTGATTTTCTCTTTCAAGAGTTTTTTTCTTTAAAATACGACAAATAATTTGATAAAGATCTTCTAGTTGAAAAGGCTTCGTTATGTAGTCATAGGCACCCAGCTTCATTGCTTCTAAAGCTACATCCATACTTTGCAAGGCGGTAATCATAACCACTTCTAGCTGATTTTTTTTCGTTTTAATTTGCTGGAGAAGATCTATGCCTGATCCATCCGGCAAAATAACATCTAATAAGCAAATATCAAAAGTCTTTGATTTTAGAACACTAAATGTTGATCTGACATCCTCGGTGATTGTTATTTGATATAAATCTTGCAATGCTAATCGAAAGGCTTCGCGCACTCCTGGTTCATCATCAACAATTAAAATTGTGGGCTTCATGCAATTCCATCCTAATTTTCTTTAATAATATTATTGTAATCAAATTATAAAAATAAAAAAAAAAATTTTTTGAAAAAAATTTTAGATGCCTAAAAATTGTCACTTATTTATAAATGGATCTAATTTTTTTCTTAAGGATGAATTTTCTAAGATCCTCAAATAAAAAAAAAGGTATAAGTTTGCAACACCACATTGAGGCCCTAAAATATTCTGGGCCAACTGAGCCAGTTTCCAGTATCTATCCGTAGAAATTGCTTCGGTCGAAACCAATGATTTTTTGATCAATTTCATTTGAATTAATGCTCGTAGAACCCATCGATCAATCGGGAAAGCCGCTAAATGATCTAATGAAAACAAAAGAATACAATCGGCAATTTTGGGACCAATGCCATCAAAAAGCGTTAAAAAAAATCGTGCTTGTTCATTAGAAATATTGCGCAAGTGATCCAACTGAAACACATCGTTTAACAAACAACGGGCAAAGCGAATCATTCTATCTGCTCGATTTAAATAATTATTGGTACATCTTCTAAAAAAAACAGCGTTCTGTTCTGAAATTTTTTGAATTGAAGGAAAGGTTTGACTATTTGTGTCTGCAATTAATTCGCCATGTTTTTCACAGAGATTTTGAATAACAATTCGAATAATCTCTACAGACAAACCTTGAGCACACATAAAAGAAATGGCACATTCCCACGGATCTTGTCGTAGAACCCGCATGCCATGTAATGCTAAAGCAGCTTGCCTCATTATTGGAATAACTTGAAAGTCCCTATACCACTTCTCAAGTGGATCATTAAACCTAAAATAGGACATCAGCCAAGCTTCGACTACCTTGGTTGAATTCATTTTATTACCAATTACATCATAAAATAATCTATTACCAACTTGTTTAAGTCGAATAACTTTTTGATCAACAACGCCATTAAAATATCCCGTATGATCCGGCCCATCCCATCTAAAACACTGACCACTCAACAACGTTAAGCCCAAGGAAAAGGGTTCTGGGATTTCAATACATCCTGAAAAATCATACTTTGTCATACATTATTTCATTTCTTTGTAAGCCAACCATCCCATAATTAAAATCAATGCCGGAAGCAAAAAAACATTCCATGCCCATAATTTCACAAAATAATAAATTAGTTGTTGAATCAAAAACCAACCGGTATAAAGTCGAACTGCCATTTTTCTCATCATCCAAATTCCAGCAATCAACGCCAAGTTTATTATCACACTCATTGATAAAAACATTGGAAACCAAGCTCCCATTTGCTTCGACTGAGGTGAAAACAAATATAACAATGTTAATATTGCACCAATAATATTTAGAAAGCATAATAGTGTTAAGAAATTAGGACGGGATGAAGTTTGCATTGGATAATAAAAACCTTATTTAGACTTGATCCATCAACATCATAATTGCTGCCATTCTGCCTGTTTGATGAGTTTCGCTGGCCTCGGCACGATTCGAAAAAAACCAATCGCGATTTTGAATCGTACACAAGTTCGATCGAAAAATATTTCTTTCTAAAACTCCAAATTCCATTAATTGTTTTGCATTGGCTTCCGAAAGATTCAGTTTCCATTTTAATGGACCTGATGCTTTTAAAACTTCTGAAGTCCATGTGAATTTTTCTTGAAATTTTTGATAAACTTCCGTCCCCACTTCATAACAACATGGTCCAATACAAGGTCCTAATCCAATACGCACATCTTCTTCTTTGGTTCCAAAACTTTCGCTCATTGCAGCAATCATCTTGACCGAAGCATATTGAACCGTTCCTCGCCATCCTGCATGCGCCAACCCAATTGCACGATGAACAGGATCAAATGCAAAAACTGGTAGACAATCTGCGACTAAAACCATTAGTGCAATTGATGGAATGGCAGTAACTAAAACATCCGCTTCCACTAGGGCAGGATAACTCCTTATTTGCTCATCCAAAAAAGCTCGATTGACTTTTAGGACTTTAGCTTCATGAACCTGTTTTACGCGAATTAAATACTTGGGTTGAATTTTAAACAAATTTAAAACCAAATTTTGATTTTTGGCAACTCGAAATGCATCATCGCCAACTTCAAAACTCAAATTTAAGGATTTATACGGATAATTACTAACCCCTCCCTCCCGGGTCGTAACAGCATGCACCAAGATTGATTCCTTGGCTAATCGCGTAAATGAAACATATCCTAAACCTTGGTTTTCATATTTCAAAATTTCTGGACTTATTTTATTTATTTTCAACGGTTTGCTCCACGATTTTTCTGTATTCTAAAATTCCATCTGCAATGGCTTCAGCCATCCTTTCCTGCCATACTGGATCCTCTAATTCCTTTTCTTCATGTGGATTACTAATAAAAGCTGTTTCAATAAGAATGGATGGCATGTTTACATGTGCCAAAACATAAAAGGGGGCTTGCTGAATTCTTCGAACATATAACTTCAAGCGCTTATGGATTAGATAATCTATTTTTTCAGCCAAAAGAAAACTCCGACCACGATATGCCTCTTCTCTTAAGTCGGCCTTGATATAGCTTAAAAACCTACCATTACCTTGGTTTTCATAATTGGCCTCTCGTAATGCTCTGGCACTTGATGCATGCGAACTATAAATATATGTTTCCGTTCCATATGCAATCCCATCAGAATCAGAATTACAGTGAATGGCTACAAAAACATCTCCATTATGTTCATTTGCAAATTGACATCGTTGTTGCAAACTAACATAGTAATCTCCCGTTCGAGTCATTAACACCTGTAACCCCGGATGCTTTCTTAAAATTGCAACAACCTTCAACGCAATAGCCAATGTAGCTTGCTTTTCAAAATATCGCCCATCGTATCCAATCGCCCCACTATCAATACCTCCATGCCCTGGATCAATAATGATCGTTTTTACTTGATATAATTTATTTGACTTTGGAGCGGAAAATATAATTCGAGTTCGACTCGCTAATGGTGGAGTCAATAACGAATTTTGTTTTAGCTCGCTTGGTGGATTACCAATAATGAGTTGTTGCAATTTTAGGTTTAAATAAACATTTTGACTTAAAAGCGATTCCAAAAGTAATCGAGCCGACAATGGAGTAATCGCCAATTGTCCATTAATTTGACAAATGGGATCGATACTCAAAGAGTCTGTACCAAGAAGTAGCGTTGGTTGTAAAAGAATCATTTGAACCAAATTATTGGCCCCTAAAATCACTTCCCCCGTTTTATAATTCCAACTGACTGATTTTTTCAAGTTGGTCATTATGGGAATTAAAGGAAGATATACATGATCATCCCTTTTTAATTCCGGCAATTGAATTGGTAATCCATTTGATTGATCCCAAAATTTATAATACTTTGACTGTGTTTGGGCTAGCAAGCATGAACCTGAGGCTATAAACAAAGCAATTATTATTAAACCAAAAATAAATTTTGATATTCTCATAAATAGCTCTTATTCATTAGATCTTAAATTTTGAGGAACCGTTTTAGCAGGATGTACTATTTGAAAATACCAGCTATACTCCAATTTTTGATTTTGATTATTTCGAGCAAATACTGTTAATTGATGCCCACCATACCACATCGGCCTTGAAATTACGCAAGTCAAAATACCTGTAATCGAATCATATTGAAATGGAATGGAACGCGTATTTGATAATAATTTCAAACTCGAGGCTTGAATTGGATTTATGATTTTCATGCAAATTGTTGGCTCTTGAGTATATATTGCTTGCCCATCCATTGGAAAGCAATCTGCTAAATGTAATACTCTCATTTTAAAATACCGCTCAAAATCTTGTTTGGAAACCCAAGTTGTAACCATGTTTCTTTTTAACATCAATAATGGAACACTTCGGTCATTGTTGCCATAATTTACAGTAAACCCAAGTTTATATCCCGCTTTTTGAAGTGCTGAAAGAATCACCGGATCATAAATTCCATATGGATAAGCAAAAACTTTTGGAATCACTCCAAAATGTTTAAAAATAAAATGAATTGGTTCTTCAACCTGCTCAGTTACAAATTTTGGATAATTGACAGAACCCAATTTTCGTCTTGCAATTTCAAAATTTGGATGACTTTTAGAATGGGATTCCACAACCAATCCATTTTTCATCATGGTTCGAATATCCGAGTATTTCAAACACAGCGGTCCTTGATATCGAATAAAATCTGAATAAATGAATAGAACTCCCGGAAAATGCAAACGTTTTAAAATTGGATACGCCTTTAGATAAATACTCCTATATCCATCATCAAATGTTAATAAAACAGGATGTGGAGGAAGGGCTTTTCCTTTTAAAAAATAATTTTCGACTTGTTGCATTGTAACTGGAGTAATTCCATGGTTTTTAATATATTCCATTTGCCACAAGAAATCTGCTGAGGATATTTTATAAGGATTTTTTCTTCCCTTGACTTTATCCTGATTTCCAAATTGGTGATAACATAAAACGACCAATGGGGATGTATGTTCAGAAAGAGCGGGAAAAGGTTCTGCTTTCCCCCAACTCTTGCTGCACATAACTACTCCTATGACAATAAACAAGCTATATTTCAAAACCTTTTTGTTGCTCCAATGATTTTTCAATTTTTTCCCCTACAATAATTTTAATTTTGAGTTAATTTACCATATAATTTTCGTCGCAAATATGCTGGAATTTCATATTTTTCTTCCGAAAGTTTGCGATCCAACTTTACCTCAAACTCATCACCCGAGCTTCCACTGATTGGAGTAGGTTTATTCGTTTGAAAGGTTGGATTCACAAAATTTTTAAAATCCAGAACATTTTCCTGCATCGAATCAATCTTCTTTTCGAATCCAGCTGCAATAATAGTTACCCGAACACCTTCCTTTAAATTCGAATCCGGTACGGTTCCAGGAATAATTTCGGCTCCAGGACGAGCCGCTTTTTCAAGAAACCCATAAATTTGAGTATATTCATTGTACTCGAAATTTTGGCCATGCGTCACTTGCACCAGCACGATTGAAGAATTCGCAATATCAACATCTTCTAGCAGTGGACTATTCACTGCTTGTTGAACAGCTTTCAAAGCGCGATCTTCCCCAGTTCCATACCCAGCTCCCATCAAAACTTTTCCGCGTGACGTTAATACTCGTTTCACATCTGCAAAATCTCGATTGATATATCCTTCTGAATGAATAATACCAGTAATGCCTTGAATCGCATGCAATAAAATTTCATCAACTCGAAGCATAACCGTATCAAATTCCGTGTTTTGATCAATAGCCGTATTCAAACGATCATTCGGAATCGTTATAATCGCATCTAAATGTGGGTAAAGTAATTGAAGCCCTTCTTCCGCACGTTGTGATCGTACTGGTCCTTCCCACCCAAACGGACGAGTAATCATCCCAACAGTGAGAATCCCTAATTTTTTTGAAATTTCAGCTATGACTGGAGCTGCTCCAGTTCCAGTTCCGCCACCCATGCCGGCAGCAATAAATAGCATATCTGCTCCAGCTAAATTTTTTTCGATTTCTTCTGTTGATTCAATAGCCGCTTGACGACCCACAGGCGGTTCTCCTCCTGAACCTAACCCTTTAGTTAAGTTTTTCCCTAATTGAATTTTTTTAGGAGCTAAGCTTTTTTTCAATGATTTATAATCCGTATTGGCCGCTATAAATTCCACGCCTTGAATTCCAGCAGTAACCATTCGATTAATGGCATTGCAGCCACCTCCACCAACACCGATAACTTTTAATTGGGCAACATACTGTTGAACTTCATCTTCATTAAATTCAATCATGATCATCTCCTTAAAGTTATTTCATTTTCAACAACTGCTCGACTATAATTCACCAACAAATTTTCAAATCCAAATTCCTTTATTTCAACTTCTGTACATCCAAGATCCTTTCCTATAATTCACACGCATAATTTCAAGAGACTGCAATATTGATTCTTAAAATTAAAAAGAATCTCCAAACCAACTTTTCATTTTGCTTAATATTCCTTTTTTATTTTTATCACTGACATTGGACCCTTTAACACCAGCTGTTGTTTTTTTCATAGCGGTAAAAACCAATCCAACAGCCGTCGAATAACTTGGATTCGAAATTACATCAGATACTCCTCCAATGCGTTTAGGAGACCCAATTCTTACTGACAACTGAAGTACTTTTTCAGCAATGTCGGCAACGCCTTCCATTAGAGACGCCCCGCCTGTAATTACTGCTCCTGCAGGAATTCGATCCTCGAATCCAAATTTTTTGAGCTCCTCTAGAACCAATTCAAAAATTTCTTCCATACGTGGTTCAATAATTTCCGAAAGAACTCTTCGAGGCATTCGTCGATCCGCACGTCCTCCAACTCCAGGAACAGTTATCTCCTCTTCTTCTTTGACCAGAATAGTTCGGGCACAGCCATACTGTATTTTAATATTTTCAGCTTCCGTATTTGGAGTGCGCAACCCGACTGCCACATCATTGGTCACCATGGTTCCACCTAAAGTAATAATGCTGGTGTGCCACAATGACCCATTAATAAAAACAGCAATATCGGTTGTTCCTCCTCCAATGTCAATTAAAACAACCCCTAATTCTTTTTCATCCTCCGATAGTACTGCTTCCGCCGACGCAAGTGGCTGAAGAACAATATCGGATACTCTTAGTCCCGATCGTTCCACACTTCGAATAATATTTTGAACGCTCGTTACCGCTCCTGTAACAACATGAACTTCTGCTTCCAGACGGACCCCGGACATGCCAACAGGATTTTTTATCCCATCTTGATCATCCACAATATATTCTTGTGGAATAACATGAATAATTTCTCGATCCAATGGAATCGCAATTGCTTGAGCCGCTTCAATAACTCTTGCCTGATCAATATCGGTGATTTCTTTATCGCGTCTTGCAACAGCAATTACCCCACGACTATTCAACCCTTTAATATGTCCTCCCGCCACCCCCACACATACTGATTGAATATCAACTCCCGCCATCCGTTCTGCATCCTGGACTGCTTTTTTAATGGCCGATACGGTTTGCTCAATATTAACGACCGATCCCTTTTTCAATCCAGTTGAAGGAGTAGTTCCAACGCCAATAATTTGAACCTGCCCTTCATTGTCCATTTCTCCAATGATGGCACAAACTTTAGTTGTTCCTAAATCCAATCCTACCACCACATCTTCTTTTATTTCTTTTCCCATGCGTCTCACCTCCTAATTAACCACATTTTTAAGACCTAACTTGAACTACAACCATGTTGTTAAAGCGAAAATCTAATTGCTTGGGCTGTAATTTTCTTTTTCTCAAATTATTTAAAACAACAGACATTCGTTCTAGGTCCAATCGGGAAACTTCCGTTGGGAAAAGAACTTTTAATCCACCCACAAAAACAACTTTTAACGTTTCGGAATTCAACAAACTTATTCTTGATATACACCGACCCCACAATGGTTTTACATGATCTATGAATTTCAAAAAATGAATGGCCGGATACAACAATTTTGATAACCGCTTAGTTCCAATTGCACTAACAGGAACTGCAACGCCTTCAATTTGAGGCAAATGATTATTCACTAATGCTGTGGAAGGCCCCAGAATACGACCGCTTTTATCAACACTACAAACCATACTTCCATTAATAACAGCCAAAGGATGCCGTTCTTTAACAGAAATGACCAACGTGTTAGGAAGACGACGTTCCACCAATACATTTTTAATCCATACTATTTTCTTTAAATCATGTTGAATTTTAAATAAATTTAATTTAAACATATTTTCGTTATTAGAAACATCTAGCGATTTTAAAATACGGGATTTTGTCACAAAATGAATTCCCTGAATCGATATTTGTTTTAATTTAAACAAAGGCAAATCCTGAATATCTTTCAATCCATAATGGTACACCAATAACATGACCACTAAAACAAAGCCGCCCATTGCCCATTGCATAAACCTTTTCTGGTTTTTCAAATGAAATAAAATAGGTTCGTTAACTTTTGCATTGGAAAATTTAAAATTCAAAACAGATTGCTGTGTATTTCTATTTTGAAAACGATCCCGTTCTCGAATATTCCATGCTTGTGTTTTTTTCCGTCTCTGAAATAATCGCGAAAAAATCCCAGCTGATCTTCCAAAAATTAAATTAATGTTAAAATAATTTTTTTTAAACCGATCTTCGGATGTCGAAGATAATCTAGTTCCTTTATAATACATACCGACTTCCTTTATGGTTAACATTAACTTTTCCATTAAATTGAATGCCCAATTGAATAATTTTGTTCAAAAGTTTCTTACTGGAATAGCCGGCCGCTTTTGCTGCTTCTGGAAATAAACTTGTTTTAGTAAAACCCGGAACTGTATTAACTTCCAGAACTTGCGGTTCACCCACTTGTGGACAAATCATATCGACGCGGTAATATCCCAAACAGCCTAGTGCTTTCCCCGCTTGAATCGATAGTTCTTGTGATCTTTTCCATTGCTGAGCGGAAATTTGAGCTGGTCGATGGAAAGATTTTCCAGGAGTATATTTAGCGTCATAATCATAAAATTCATTCTGGGGAATAATTTCAATGATAGGTAATGTTTTTTCACCAAGCACACCCACCGTTATCTCTTTCCCTGAAATGTATTTTTCAATTAGAATCCATGGACTATATTTAAAAGCGTTTCTGACTGCCAATTGTAGCTGTTGAATATGTTTGACAATCGTTACGCCAATAGCAGAACCCAAATCCACCGGTTTCACTACAACCGGTAGTGAAAATTTTTCAAACACTGCTTTAATTCCATGTTTTAAACGATGCTTTCGATTCAACGCAATCCATGGAGCCGTCGGAATCTGAATTGAATCAAAAATTAGCTTCGAAAAGGCTTTATTCATGGCCAACGAGCATGCCAAAGCAGGCGATCCTGAAAAAGGGATATTCATCGTTTTCAATAGGTTTTGAATTCCTCCATTTTCTCCATATCCACCATGCAAAACGATAAATGCAAAATCCAAATTTAATTTTTGAATCCTAGATCGTAATTTTTTCTCTTGCCGATCCAAATTATTTAAAATAACCGGAATGGTTTTAAATCCAATTTGTTGCAATTGATTCAAAACATTGGTACCCGATTGAATAGAAATATTTCGCTCAGGACTCCACCCCCCCATAAAAACTCCTATGCGATTATTTTTAAGTTGTTGACGAATGGTCATAATTCTTCCACCATATATCTTTAATATCCTCCCAATTCCAATCTCCCATTGGAATGATTTCTGGTTCAAGTTGAACTCCAAATTTTTTAAAAACTTTTTTCTGAATCAAGCGCATCAAACAAACAACATCCATGGATTTAGCTCGACCTTGATTAACAATGAAATTAGAATGCACTGGACTAATTTGTGCACCCCCATGTTTCATTCCCTTTAATCCCACCAATTCAATCAACCTTGCGGCATAATCGCCAGGCGGATTTTTAAAAACACTTCCTGCATTTTTTTCATTGCGGGGTTGTTTTCTTTTTCGCTCCTCCAAATATTCACGTATTTTTTTTTCAATAACCAATTTTTCTTCAAATTGAGCATCCAATTGAACTTCTACTAGTAAATTTCCAGAATATTTCAAACTGGATGTGCGATATCCATAGTGATATTGACAAGCATCCAACTGCTGAAGTTCACCTTTGCCCGAAATAATTTTTAATTCAGAAACAACCTTGCCTATCCATTTTTCACGTGCTCCTGCATTACCAACAACGGCACCACCGATCGTCCCCGGAATACCCGCAAAAAATTCAAATCCTCCCAACTTGTTTTTACAGGCCTGATTCATAACTTTAACTAGCTTGGTTCCCGCTCCAATCTGCATTCGATTCTTTTCAATCTTGATCCACTCAAAGTTTTTTCCCAAGCGAATCACGATCCCTTGAAATCCTTGATCTGAAAATAATACATTGCTTCCTCCCCCCAAAATCAAATAAGGGATTTTTTCCTGTGACAATTGTTGCATAAGCCGTTGTGTGTCCGTCAAGCTTCGTGGTTCGATCACACCTTGAACTTTTCCTCCTAAACAATAACTTGTATAAGGTGCAATATTTTGATTCCAAGCAATCCATCCATGGAAACTGGATTTTAAATCTTTAAATAAGGATGTTTTTATTAATTCGTTTAATCGTTTTTTCACGACCGATGCTCCCCATGCGCTTCAATTAAGCTTTTTCCTAATTTCCATATATCGCCAGCCCCGATTAAAACTAAAACATGATTGTGTGTAATTCTTGAAGTAAGATACTTTTGCACTTCTAAAAAATTTTCAAAAAGTTCTACCTTTGATTGTCCCGATCGACGGATACCACTCATGAGAATAGTTGAGCTTATGCGATTGGATGGGCTCTCTCGGGAAGCATAAATTGGAAGAAGAATTACTTCATCTGCATTCAAAAATGCTTTCGAAAATTTATTTCTCAAAAGATAGGTTCGAGAAAATAAATGCGGTTGGAACACACAAATAATTTTACGATTCCCAGAAAATTTTTTAGCGGCTTGGAGTGTTGCGACAATGGCTGTTGGATGATGAGCATAATCATCAATCACCGGAGCTCCCTGAAACATACCCAATATTTGAAATCGACGTTCAACTCCGCTAAATTTTTTTAATGCACGTTGAACCCTTGCAAATTTAAGGTTCAACTTAATTGCAACCCCAATAGACGCTAAAGCATTTTGAACATTAAATAACCCAGGTACATTTAATTGAATATGACCTAGTTTTGATTTTTGATAATACACATCAAATTCAGATCCCAAAGCCTTCAGTTCAACATTTTTCGCTAAAATATCCGATGTCGCGTGAACACCATAGGTGACGGTTGGAACCTGTATCTTGGGAAGGATTTCTCGTACAGAACGATCATCCAAACATAAAATACATTGCCCATAGAATGGAACCTGATTTGCAAATTGAATAAACGCTTTTTGAATAGCCGTTAAGGATTTATAGTAATCAAGATGATCATCGTCAATATTTGTAATAATTGTAATAATGGACGGCAGATGTAGAAAATCGCCAAATGCCTCACACGCTTCAGCAACTACGTAATCAGGTGAACGATGATCTATCAAACCAGCTGATCTTAACTTTCCCCCTACTAGAAGTGTGGAAGAAAGCTGGGCATCCTCTAAAATTGTTCCAATCATTGAAGTCGTTGTAGTTTTTCCATGCGTTCCAGAAACTGAAATTCCATATTTTCGCTTCATAATTTCTGCAATCATATCAATTCTTGAAATTATAGGTATCTCGCGTCGAATTGCTTCATTCAATTCTGAATTTTCATGTGGTACTGCAGCTGAATAAACAACTATGTGAGCATTGTGAATATGAGTAGGATGATGGCCAATGAAAATTCGAACCCCTTTTTCCGAAAGCATTTCTGTATTGGGTGAAGCATTCAAATCCGATCCAGAAACCATATACCCATGATTCAGCAAAATCAAAGCGAGAGAACTCATCCCTGCACCACCCACTCCTACTAGATGAATGTGATTGCACTTATCCCAATGCGGGAAAAATTTTTCCAATGTGCTACTAGTAGAGCGTCTCATGCAATTTTCCTCTTGTTTTTAGTCAACTGCAAAATGGATTCCGCAATTCGCATACCTGCATCACGCTTTGCTCCAAGTCGTGCAGCTTGTTTCATTTTATTTTGACAATCGGAATTACTTAAAATCCCGAGAATATTTTTTGCGAGTTCTTCTCCATTTAAGTTTTTTTCCAATATAACAACAGAAGCCCCCATTTTTTCTAATGCCCGGGCATTTTTTTCTTGATGATTAGATGCATACGGATAGGGAATCAAGATTGACGGAACTTGAGAAACCAATATTTCTCCACAAGTCAGTGCACCAGCGCGGGATATAACTAAATCCGCTACCGCATAAGCATCCTGAATATTTTGAATAAACATTCGAGCCATGACCTTTATGGAACATTTCTCAAGCTGATCCATTCGCATTTGAAACTCCGATCGTCCTGTCATAAAAATAACTTGTAAGGCATGATCCCCCTGGTCCATAAATTGAATTGCTTGTACTGCCGCGTGATTTAAATTTCTGGCACCTTGACTTCCTCCCAATACTAACAAAACAGGAACGTTAGGCTGCAAATTGAATGTTTTAATCGCTTTGGCTTTCGAGAAATTTAAAATTTCTTGCCGAATAGGTATTCCATTCCAACTGGTCTTCTTTTTTGAAAACCATTTCATGGTTTCTTCAAAACCCACAAAAATTTTTCTTGAAAAAAATTGAAAAAATCGGGTAGTTAATCCTGGCACAACGTTGGGCTCAAAAATCGCCAAAGGAATCCTCTTTAAAACTGCCACTAATGCCGCCGGTGCTGACACATATCCGCCTGTGGAAAAAACAGCATCAGGATTAAATTTTTTAAAAATCTTCCATGCACGTTGAATACTCATCAAAAAATAAATGGGGAACGAGATCCATTTTATGATTTTCCGTCGCGGAAACGGAACTGCCGCAATTTCAGCAAAATGAAATCCATAATTTTCAACCCATTCTCGTTCCATTCTTTGAGTGCCACCTATAAAAAGTATTTCAACACTTGAATCGTTTTGAATATTTTGAGCAACCGCAATACCCGGAAAAACATGTCCTCCTGTTCCTCCTCCAACAATTAAAATTTTTGTTGTCGATTTCCCCATTTTCATTCAGTTACTCTGCTTTCCAAGTTTGATATTGAGATCTCAACTCTCTATCTTTATTTTCAAAAACTGATGGCAAATTAAGCCCTCTGGAAATATTTAATAAAAGTCCAATCGATATCAGCGTAAAAACTAACGATGATCCCCCATACGAAATCAATGGCAAGGTTATCCCCTTAGTTGGTAAAAGCCCAATAACAACTCCAAAATTTGAAAAAGCTTGAAATCCAATACTCGAGGTAAGTCCAACTGCCAATAACCCATAAAAAATATTTTCTCCTTTTTGAGAAGCCATTTCGGCAATCTTAAATCCCCGAATCATAAAAATAAAAAACAAAACACTGACACCAATTGATCCAATAAGACCTAATTCTTCACAAATAATGGCAAAAATAAAATCCGTATGCGGCGCTGGAAGATAAAATAATTTTTGGTTACTATTAGAAAGACCTACTCCCAATGGCCCACCAGAACCCACCGCAATCAAGCTCTGAACCAATTGAAATCCAGTGCTCGATGCATATTTCCATGGATGTAAAAAGGCAATGATGCGTTTCACCCGATATCTTTGGGCTAAAACAAAATAAACAAAAACTGGAATCAATGAGGCTGCCGGTATTAAAAAACTTTTCCATGGGACTCCAGCTAATAACAACATTGTCAATGTGAGGAATGCTAATAAAAGCGCGTTTCCAAAATCATGCTGCAGTTCCAATAAAATCAAAATCGATCCTAGTATCATTAAGTAGGGAATGATTCCAGAAAATTGATTCAAAATTTTCTGACGACGATCTAAAGAATCAGCTAAATAGAATATTAATAATATTTTCATGGCCTCCGAAGGTTGAAATGAAAACAGGCCTAATCGGAACCACCGTTGTGCGCCTCCAATAGATCGTCCAATTCCTGGGATACAAACTAGTACCATCAATCCAAGGCCAACTAACAGTCCTTTAAATGCCCATGAACGTGCCAGCGATAAATTAATTTTAGATGCAACGATAAGTCCAATTCCACCGATTACTAAAAAAATAAATTGTCGAATAAAAAAATAAAACGAAGTCCCATAATCCACTGAAGCCAAAATAGCAGATGCACTATAAACCATAATTAATCCGAACAATGAAAGTATGAGCACAATGCAAAATAAAATAAAATCAGGGTGCTGATTTTTTACTTTCTTTATGGAATACATTTTTCTCCAACCTTTATTTCATAAATACTAGCTAGTCGAAATTTGAATACTTTGTTTTTTTTGAAACTGTACTAATTGTTGAACTATATTTTTAAACCTTCTCCCTCGATCTTCATAATTCTCGAACATATCAAAACTTGCGCAGCCAGGTGAAAACAAAACCACTCCAGGCGACTCACAAGATGCATACGCACCCCTCACAACTTCTTCTAACGTTTCCGCTTCAACTACCGTAATTACCTCTGAAAGTTCTCGCACAATTTTATTTTTAGCCTCTCCAAATGCAATGACGCGTTTAACCTTTTGTTGAAACCATGGAATTAAATCTCTAAAATCCCCGCCTTTATCTTTTCCACCAAGAATTAGAACAATCGGTTGTGAAAAACTTTGTATCGCTTTTTGAACAGAATTAATATTCGTGCCCTTAGAATCATTGATAAATCGCACGCCATTGATCTCTCCACAATCTTCCAGACGATGTTCAACTGCTTTAAACTCCGAAAGTGTGTGTGCAATCACCTCTCGTGATATTCCAGCAAGCGCTGCACTTAAGGTCGCTGCACAAGCATTTTCTAAATTATGGGACCCAAAAAGTTTAATTTCAGCCGTTGATATTAGCTTTGATCCCATTAATTCAAGATAATCATCAATAACGTAACATCCTAAATCATCTAATTTCTTCGATTCTTTTGGAAAACCGAACCATCCTAATTTTGCTCTAACCAAACTTGATAAAATTGGTGTATATTTGTCGGACACATTCAAGATCGAAAAATCTTGTTTTGTTTGATTTTCAAAAAGTCTAGCTTTGGCTTCCACATAGGCTTGCATTCCACCATGTCGATCCAAATGATCCGGCGTAATATTCAACAGTACTGCGATATCCGACCGGAATTCACGAATAGTTTCTAATTGGAAGCTAGAGACCTCTAAAACAGCCCAATCATCTCGTGATAATTCAAAAACAACTTCTGAAAAAGCCTTCCCAATATTTCCACATGCAATGGCTTTTTTTCCTGCATTAAGAAACATTTGAGTTAATAATGTTGTCGTGGTCGTTTTACCATTGGTTCCAGTTATTGCCGCAATTTTGGATGGACAATACCCGTACGCTAATTCAACTTCACTAATTACAGAAATGCCCCGATTTATCGCCTGAACTAATGCAGGATGCTTTAATGAAATGCCTGGAGAAATCACAATGAAGTCTGCATTGATCAATGCAGATGCCGTTATTCCTCCGAGTTCAACCTCCACCTGATTTAACTGTCGAATTTGATTTAAACTTTTTTCTAATTGATTTTCAAACTTATCATCTACAACTAAAATTTGAGCTCCATGTGTTGATAATAATTTTGCTGCACCAACACCTGAGCGTCCCAATCCCACAATAGCTACTTGTTTTCCATGTCCATAATTCATCAATTTACTCCGCTATTCATCGCAATTTTAAAGTACTTAGAGTTAACAACGTTAAAACCAAAGCAATAATCCAAAATCGAACAATTAATTTAGACTCGGGAACTCCCGACAATTCAAAATGATGATGCAATGGAGCCATTTTAAAAATGCGTTTCCCACTCATTTTAAAAGACATAACTTGGAGAATAACCGAAAGCGCTTCGGCGACAAAAATTCCTCCAACTATCAACAAAAGAATTTCTTGTTTAACCATGACTGCTATCGTTCCTAACAATCCTCCCAAAGCCAGAGCTCCTGTGTCTCCCATAAATATTTGAGCTGGATGCGCATTAAACCAAAGAAATCCCAATCCCGCCCCCACTAAAGCGGCGCATAAAACTGTCAGTTCATCCGCTCCAGGAATCAAAATAAATTTTAAATATTGACTAAATTTTTCATTGCCAGCTACATAGGTAATAATTGCAAAAGCCATGGCCGCAAATGTCACACACCCAATTGCCAATCCATCCAATCCATCTGTCAAATTGACGGCATTAGAAGAACCGACAATTACAATCACTGCAAAAACTGGATAAAGTTGATTTAAAAAAATTGGGATTTTAATAAATGGAAGTGTAATAGCCGTTTTAAAAGCAAAATCAGCCGGTAATATTTGGAGATAGCAACTAACAATAATAATTGCCCCCAATGTTTGAAACATTAATTTATAAATACCTGGAATACCTCGGCTTTTTCCAAAACCAATCATTTTCCAATAATCGTCAATAAATCCTAATATTCCAAACCACAAAATCGAAAAAATACTAAGCCATAAAAATGGAGATTTAATTTGCACCCATAAAATGACACTTACCACAAACGCCAATAGGATAATAACGCCACCCATGCTGGGCGTACCGGCCTTTCGAGCATGCGTTGGTGGTCCATCTTTTCTGATTTTTTCACCGATACGTGCAGAATTTAATTTTTGAATAAACCATTTTCCGAAAATTAATGAAATCCCAAAAGCGGTTACCGCAGCATAAACGCTTCGAAATGTAATATATCGGAAAACATTAAATAAAATAAAATGTTTTGATAATGGGAACAAAATATTATAGAGCACTATACCTCCCTTAGAACATTTTCAAGATGACAAGCATGTGAAGCCTTCAAAAACACCAGATCATTTGGACAAGCCAGGGTTCTAATCCACTGAGCAACTTGATGTAGATTTTCCGTCATCAAAATTGCTGTTTGGTTGGAATGCTGCCTTTTTTGAAAAGCCGCTATCATTTGTGATCCATACAAAATTAAATTGGAATGCGGGATTTTCATTGCTTGATCAATAATCCGTTGATGCTCTTTCTGAGACCATTTACCTAATTCCAACATATCTCCCAACACTAAAATTTTTTTTCCCGGTATTTTTAAATTCATAACCGTCTCCAACGCCGATTTCATGGATACCGGAGAGGCATTGTATGCATCATTTAAAAACAAAATACCTTTGCGATTTTCTTGTTGCATACGCATGGGTGGAAGTTTTTGAAATGTCTTCAGTTTTTTCAAACTATACGAAATTGAACATCCCATTTCGAATGTTGTGGTGACAGCGGCTACTGCATTGAGAACCTGAAACTCACCCATTAAATTTAATATTCCATTCCATTTTTTTTTGCCTTGAACTATCACAAACCGAATTTGAGATCCATTTGAAACAACTTGTTCAGCATGCAAGGATCCTGTTTGTAACCCAAAGTAAATTTTGTTTTTAAAATCGACTCGACTCGAAAGTGGCTGATTATTAATAATTAACTTGCCTTCTGAATTTAAATATTGAGCAATTTTTAATTTTTCAAATGTCAATTCCCGTTTTCCGTTAAAATTTCCAATATGTGCATCTCCAATCATGGTGATTACTGCAATATCAGGTCTGGCTATTTCTGATAAAATTTCCATTTCACCAGGATGATTGATTCCTAACTCTACGATTGCTACTTGATGCTTGGCCTTTAATTTTAAAAGTGTTAATGGAACACCAAATTGGTTATTGAAGTTTCCATCATTTTTTAAAACAGAAAATCTTTCCTCAAGAATATGGCTAATCATTTCTTTAACCGTTGTTTTTCCAACACTTCCTGTAATGGCAATTACTTGACCATTCCATTGTAACCGCTGAGCCTTGCCCAGTTGTCCAAGTGCCACCGTAGTATCTTTAACAATAACTTGTGGAATATGTTTGGGGTAGGGACGTTCAACTAGCACCGCTGATGCCCCATAGCGAGCAGCCTTTGAAATAAATTGATGTCCATCCCAGCGCTGGCCGCGGATCGCAACATAAAGATCTCCTTTTTGGAGGGTCCGGGTATCAATTGAAATATTGTCAATTAACTGATTTGAAAAATTCATAATTTTTCCACTCGTTAAAGCTGCAATTTCCGAAATATTCCATGGTAACATTAAGACACACTCACCAAGACCGACTTGGATTTTAGTGAATTTTTCAAAGCCTTTTTGACTTCAATACGATCATCTAGATGGATTTTTTTATCTTTAATAATTTGATAAGTTTCGTGCCCTTTCCCAGCAATCAAAACCACATCGCCTTCTTGAGCACGTTGGATTGCTTTTTCGATTGCAAACCTTCTATCTTCTTCTAGAGTTACACCGTTCTTTTGAATAGTTTTAGGAATACCATTTAAAATTTCTTGTATGATTTTTTGGGGAGATTCTGAACGCGGATTATCAGACGTTAAAATCACATAATCGGCTTGTGAAGCAGCAATTTTCCCCATTAAAGGCCGCTTCCCAGTATCGCGGTCGCCTCCACATCCAAAGACACAAATTACATGGCCATTTGAACCAACCCAAGAGCGAACAGCAATTAGAGCCGCCTGAAGTGCATCCGGGGTATGTGCATAATCAACAAATATTGCAAATGGTTGCCCAAGTTCAATTTTTTCCAAACGTCCCGGAACTGGCGGTACCCTCCGAAGCCCTTCGCGAATGGTGGACCATGGAACACCCAATTCGCGCGTTAATGCAATCGACGCAAGTGCATTATAAATATTAAATAACCCAGGGAAAAAAATTTCAAACTTTTGGTGATCCACTTCAAATCGACTGCTTCCGCGTAACAACTCAATTCGTTTTGCCTGATACCTTGATCGATTACGAATACCGTACGAAACAGATTTTTTTTTCAATTCAGAGGTTAGTTTTCGACCATAAAAATCATCCTGATTAATGATTCGCATTTGCATTGCCGGAAAGTCGATAAACAATTTTCGTTTCGCTTGAAAATAATTTGAAATCGTTTTATGAAAATCTAAATGATCGCGTCCCAAATTAGTAAATACTGCACCTGCAATATTAAGACCCCAAACTCGGTTTAATGCTAAGGCGTGAGATGAAACCTCCATGACTGCCCATGAACACCCAACATTTACCATTTTATAAAGCCGATTTGCAATAATTAATGCCGATGGAGTTGTATTGGCCGTTGGATAAATTTTTTCACCAATTTCACAAGCAATGGTTCCAATAAGCCCAACTTTATCACCTCTGCTTTTTAAAATAGACTGAATGAAATATGTTGTCGTGGTTTTCCCTTTAGTACCCGTAACTCCCAACACTCGAATTTTTTTAGACGGGTCCCCAAAAAATTGATGTGCCAAAACCGCTAAGCTTTTTCGGGAATCCTGGACAATAATTTGAGGTATTTTTTTTGAAATTACTGTTCGAGCACTTCCTTCTAATACAACACCCATAGCTCCCTTGCGTATCGCTTCCTCTATGAATTTTTTTCCGTTATAATGCGTTCCTTGAATACAAACAAACAAATCATTTTTTTTCACCAATCGGGAATCTTCCGCAATCCCTCGAACAACACCGTCGAATTCATGTGCAATCGGTGAAATGTTAGCTTGAATTAATAACTGATTTAATTTCATAAATGTCTTTCTGATTTTTTATGATTTTCGTTCCATGCTAACTTTCCAGAAGGTGTAGTCGTTAAATTAACAATAATATTTTTATGATTGCGCCGTTTGGGGATTTTTAAATCAGGATGAATGGCCAGGGTTAGCAATACTTTTTCACGGGTTAAGGGGCTAATATATAAATAATCCGGGACTTGAGATTGAGCAATCACTCGATTTCCATGTCCTTGAAATCGTATTAAGCACCCGCTCACTTTAGATACAAATTTACATTGAGGAACTGTTAACCCAACGAAATTCGGAACCTTGATTTTAATCAAAGAAGCTTTGGCCACTTGCTCACCATTTTTTTCTTTTCCAGGAATCATGTCGTAAGCCAAAATCCTACGGGCGACTCGTTTAAATACTGGTCCAGCTGTATAACCTCCCCAAATAATGCCTCGAGGATCCTCAAATGAAACATAGATTGCAAACATGGGATGATGGGCTGGAACAAACCCTACAAAGGAAGCATAGTATTCGTTATGCGAATATCGTCCACGAATAAGCAATTCGGCTGTACCAGTTTTCCCAGCTACGGAATAATTTGAAAGTTGCACAGCGGTCCCAGTGCCATGTAAAACAACCCACTGCATCATATTAATCAAGGTATTTGCCGTTGATGGAGAACAAACCCGACGAACAACATGCGGATGATTTTTTTTAACAACCTCACCATACGTGTTTTTAAATTCCTTTACAATATAGGGGCGCATCATGATTCCTTTATTGGCAATAGCCGCATAAGCACAAATCGTCTGAAGAGGCGTTACCAATACTTCGTATCCATATGGAATTGAGGCGATGGCAAAATCACCCCATTGTTGGGGAGGTCGAATGAGTCCACAAGCTTCCGCTGGTAAGTCAATACCTGTTAACGACCCAATGTTAAATTTTTTAGCATAACGATATAAAAGTTTTTTTCCTAATTTCATCGCGATTTTGGTTGTTCCAATATTGCTTGAATAACCAAAAATTTCTTTAACCGTTAACCAGCCATATTTTTCTGCATCCTGAACAACTCTTCCATATGAAGTTGTATACGTCCCATTATCACAAAAAATTTTGTTTGAGGGTTTTTCAATACCAGTTTGCAAAGCTGCGGTCATTGTAATAAGTTTAAAAGTACTCCCCGGCTCAAACGCATCTGTAATGCAGGCATTGTCCCAATTTTTTTCAGGATAGTTCAAAAAGTGATTTGGATCAAAAGTTGGATAATTAGCCATAGCCAATATCGCGCCCGTTTTAGGATTCATAACAATAATGCAAGCTTTTTTGCTATGAAATTTTTTATAGGCCTTTTTAAGTTCCACTTGGGCAATGTGCTGAATCACGGAATTGAGCGTAGTCACCAATGTCAATCCCGAGACTGGTGCCGATGGACCTGAGGTGTGTGTTAACCATATTTTCCCCCGGGCATCCCGTGCCGCTAAAATCCATCCGGGTTTTCCAGATAACTGACGGTTATAATATTCTTCCAACCCATTGAGGCCTTGATTGTCAATACCCGTAAATCCAATCACATTTGCCGCCATTTTATGGTCTGGATAAAACCGTTTTTCTTCTTCAAGTGCCCCAATGCCTTGAATTTTTAAATTTTTAATGAATTTGCTTTTTTTAAACGGAACTTGTCTTTCAATCCAAACAAATTTTTGAGTGGATTCAAGTTGATGAAATATAGTCATTTCCGGAATTTTAAGTATTTGAGAAAGTACACGTGCTGTTGAACGCTTGTTTTTTACTTCTTGGGGTCGAGCATAAACATTAAGCAAATTTACATTCATGGCCAGAACCACCCCATGACAATCCTCAATTTTTCCTCGTTTGGGATAAACCCATTCTTTAAAAAAATGCTGTTGATTTGCTAATCGCTGATAAAACGGGAAATTAAACAATTGAAGATAAAACAATCTACTCACTATAATCGTAAATGAAATTAAAATAAGTCCGACTAGCCACTTCAGCCGTTTTTTAAAAATTAAAATTGGATTTTGACTTTTCATTAAATATCAAATCCTTTTGTTAAAAAACCATGAGTCGAACCACTGGCCCAGTGATGAAGGGTTTTTCATTATAATGACATGATTCGAGCTCGGCGTTTTCATTTTTAATTTTTGACGAGCAATCTGCTCAATTTCGCTTAAACTTTTCACTTTATACATTTCATACTTCCAATAATAAAACTTATTCAATAAATGTTGATGTTGTTGTTTTAATTGCTGAACTTCATATCCTAATCTCACTACCTGCATGTGTTGCCAAACATAAAAAAATAGCACTACTGCGATCAAAATGGCCATCCATGTAATCGATTTGAAATTTTTATATTTAAAAATGTTTGCTAAATTCCCTCTTAAAAAGGTCCCTGAATCCAATACGTGTTCCGTTGCTGTCGAAAGGTGCTGTCTCCACATTTTGTGATTGCTATCCATAATATTCCTTTATAGTTTTTGAGCGACACGCAAACGTGCACTTCGAGCCCGGCTATTATTTTTTATTTCCTCATATGTTGGAGAAACTGGTTTCTTTGTCAGAATTTCCAGATAGGCGCGGTGGTGGCAAATACACTGGGGCATATGACTAGGGCATATACAATCTTTACTTTCTGTTTTGAAAAATTGTTTAACTATCCGATCTTCCAAGGATTGAAAACTAATTACTAATAATCGCCCCTGTGATCGCAAAACTTGCAAGGAAGCATCAAGACCCTTTTGCAGGGATTTCAATTCCTGATTGACCTCAATTCGAATGGCCTGAAATATCAAAGTTGCAGGATCTTTCCGATGCTTGGTGTTCCCAAATTTTTTTAAATAATAGTCGCGAATTAATTGTGCTAGCTCATTCGTTTGAGTAATTCGTTTAACTTTTCTAGCCTGCGTAATTCGATACGCGATTGCACGAGCATGCGGTTCTTCACCATAATTACGAAAAATTTCTTCAAGTTGTTCAAAAGAATACTCATTCACAACCTCTTCTGCCGAGCGTTCCATTGACTGATCCATGCGCATATCAAGGGGTTGTGATTTATTAAATGAAAATCCCCTGTTTTCAAAGTCCAGCTGAAAAGAAGAAATGCCAATATCCATCAATACTGCATCCACCCACTGTATAGAAATTTTATTTAAAATCGTTACTAGATTTGAAAAATTACTTTTAAACAGCATGACTCGAGTATCCCCCAAAAATTTTTTAAATGTATAATCCAATGCCTCCTCATCTTGATCCAATCCAATTAATTTTCCATGTGGAATATTTTTTAAAATTTCAGCCGAATGGCCACCTAAACCAATCGTGGCATCAACTACAACACTTTGGGGATTTAAATTCATCCATTGAACGACTTCAGATAATAGAACCGGAATGTGTGGTAATTGATTTTTTTCCAACTTCTTCTCCATATTGTCTTGATACTTGAATTTTCTATAATCCAAGCTTATGTTTCCAATTGCTCATTTTTAAAGCATTAAGCCCTGAATAACTCCACGTTCTGAGAGTTTTTGCGCTAACGTTTCAAGTTTTTCAATACCTTGGGAATGATACGTGGAATATCGTTCCTGATCCCAGATTTCAATTCGGTTTAACATTCCCACAATGACAATATTTTTTTTTATTCCGGACTCCTTGCGAAGAACTGGTGAAATAATTACTCTGCCTTGCTTGTCAATTTCGCATTCCTCAGTTGCTTTTAAAATGGTTCGAACAAATAGGCGCACCTCGGAATTTAACGTATCTAACCCAGAAAGTTTTTCTTCTATTTTTCTCCAAACATCCATCGGATATAAAAACAATGATTGATCTAACCCAACTGTTAAAATCAAAGGTTCTTCATGTTGTTCCCGAATCAGCTCACGAAATCGCGCTGGAATGTTGAATCTTCCTTTTTCATCAACATGATTATGAAACTCTCCTCGAAACATCCAGCACGCTCCTTGATCCAAACCCAATATTTGTCATAACCCATATTTAACCACTTTTTACCACTAAACCAATTTTATAGAAATTATAACAACCGTCAAGTTATTTGTATGTATGAGTAAAATTTAATGAAAAATTATCCGTTGATTGACTAGCGATAATAACACCCAGATTTTATTATTAAAAATATTGTTTTTTTCTTTCGAATTACAATAAGTACTGTTTACATAAACTGATTTAGTTTGTAGAAAAGCTATTTGATAGCCTCGATGGTATAAAAATCGTTTGATTATTAGGTAAAATCAATTTCTATGGCTTTAAATTAAATACCTTGATTTAAACCAGAACTCTCCGATAGATCGAGATTTTTAGTGATTACCTGGGAATTCAGAGGAATTACAAAAAGATTCGTATATTTTGGAAAGATGACTCAAGAGCTTACCTTCAGCCATGAACTATTCAAGTGGTTTAAGCGTGATCTACCAAAATAGAAACACGTCAAAACGATACCGACAAGGAAGGTTGACTAAATCACAATTGCTCCAACACATTTTAACTATGCCTGCACTAAACCCATAATTTGATTTTTTTAATTCAAGGATTTGCAGCATTATAAGGCTGTTATGATTTTAAATTACTTAAATAGAACTAAGTCTTAATGTGTGCATTTAAAATTTGTTGAATTGCGTTCTTCCAACCCATCCATAATTTCTCGCGCATAGAATTAGATATCTGAGGTTGAAAAATGCGTTCGGTATTCAAAATTTTATGAATGTTTTTTTTGAAATTCCAAAATCCGGTTGATATTCCGCTTAAAAGAGCAGCACCTAAAGCGGTCGTTTCAATAATATGTGGACGGATTATTTTCACACCTAAAATATCTGATTGAAATTGCATTAAAAAATTATTTTTAGAAGCTCCACCATCAACATAAAGTGCTTTCAAATTAATCGAAGTATCCCGAGCCATAGCATCGATAACATCTCGCGTTTGATATGCCAGAGCTTCAAGTCCAGCTCGGATAATATGAGCTTTGGTGGTTGCACGCGTCAGGCCCGTAATACTACCACGAACCTGTGAATTCCAATAAGGTGCACCCAATCCTACAAAAGCAGGAATTAAATATACTCCCTCGGTCGATGGGATCGATTGAGCAATTTTTTCTGTTTCCTCTGAATTTCGAATTAAATTTAATCCATCGCGAATCCACTGAATAATAGCGCCCCCCATAAAAATAGATCCTTCCAAACAAAATACCGGATTCCCATTATCACCACATCCAAGAGTTGTAATCAATTTGTTTTTTGAAAGTAGCCATTTATTGCCTAAATTCATTAGAAGGAAACATCCGGTTCCATAAGTATTTTTTAATGTTCCCGGTTGAGTCGCCCCTTGTCCAAATAAGGCTGATTGTTGATCACCAGCTATACCTGTAATCGGGATCCCCTTTTTCAATTTCCCACTGCCTTGGGTTTCTCCAAAATAACTTGATGAATTTTGAACACTCGGTAAAAGAGAATCGGGTATATGAAAAAGTTTCAAAAGATCTTTATCCCATTGGCGATTTCGAATATTGAATAAAAGAGTTCTTGAAGCATTAGAAAAATCAGTTCGATGATATCGACCACCACTTAAGTTCCATAGAATCCACGAGTCAATCGTTCCAACCGCCAATAGCCCCTTTGATAATAAGGGTTTAATTTTTGGAATGTTTTTTAAAATCCATTCCAATTTGGTTGCAGAAAAATAGGAATCCAAAAACAACCCTGTTTTAGCTCGGATCGTTGCTTCATATCCTTCTCGCTGCAATTGTTTACAACGCTCCATCGTTCTTCGGCATTGCCAAACAATTGCTCGAAATATGGGGACTCCATTTTTTCTATTCCAAACGACTACAGTTTCTCTTTGATTAGTAATACCAATACTATCAATCGCGCTAGATTCAAGATGTGCTTTTTGCAAAGCATCTTGAATGGTTTTTTCAACACTTTCCCAAATTTCCAGAGGATCTTGTTCCACCCATCCTAATTGGGGAAAATATTGAGTAATTTCTCGATATGCACTTCCAACTATTTCTCCTGATTTATTAAACAAATATGCGCGCGTTCCGGTCGTTCCTTGATCAATTGCCAGAATCACTTTCATCTGTTACCTCCAACTATAATTACCCAAAATTTCTTCAAATATCCCATGCTATCATAAATAAGGTGCATCGTAACCTTTGGATCTTAAACAGTAAATCAGATAGCATACAATTTATTATAAAATATCCTTGGTATTGTGATCTTCTTGTGACCAGGATAATCTATGAAAGAGATTTACAAAAGTTAACATTCATACAGCGGCTTAAATTCGTTTGTAAGCGTACTCAAAATTACTATTAAATAATCATATCCAGCAGCTGATGATGTGGATTTTTGGACTGCGCATAATCTTTTTCCCAAGGATTGGAAAAAAGAACGATTAATCGATTCTTAAAATCCTTAACTACTAATGATTGCGATGGCTTTTGAAATGAATTAGGATCTCCAATTAACCATGCACTGCATTTAAATGGCAAAAGTTGGATATCAATCTCGACTCCGAATTCATGTTTAAGTCGGAATTTAAGAACATCAAATTGTAGCGAACCTACGGCAGCTACATAGATTTCTAAATCATCTAATCGCTTTAAAAGTTGTACCGTCCCCTCCAATATCAATAATTCCAATCCTTTATCAAACGACTTTCTCTTTGAAATTTCAATCGGCCGAACAACCGCAAAAACTTCCGGTTGAAATTGAGGCAGAGGAGGAAATTCAAATACAGCGTCCGTTAAAACTGTATCGCCAATTTGAAACAACCCCGAATTCATTACTCCAATAATATCTCCTGGAAATGCTTCTAAAAGCGAATTTCTCTCTCGTGCAATTAAACTGCTGGGCTGAGAAAGTCTCATTTGACGATTTAATCGGATGTGCTTTACTATTAAATCTTTTTCAAATCGTCCTGAACAAATTCTTAAAAAAGCCATACTGTCACAGTGATGTGGATTCATGTTAGTTTGCAATTTGAATACATAAGCACTAAATGAATTGTTAACGGGATGGACTTGAATCTCTTGTCCGTCTAGCGTTCGCGCTAATCGAATACCTGGAGGAGGAGCTAAATGAATAAATGCATCAAAAAATGGTTCTAAACCAAAATTTGTTAAAGCCGATCCAAAAAAAACAGGTGTAATCTCCCCACGCAAAAACAGATCTTGCCGAAATGGGTTGCCTGCTTCCTTTAAAAGCCGCATCTCTTGCTGAAGTTGATTCAATTCCTGAAACGAAAGTAATTTCTTTAATTTCTCATCCTGCAATGAAAAATTTTGAATTAATGCTGGTTTGGCACCTCCCGCTACAGATTTTTCAAAAACCATGCATTGTTCTGAAATTAAGTCTACTACGCCCTTAAACTGTTGCCCAGATCCTATCGGCCAGTTTAACGGACTTGATTGAATCTGAAGCACCTGCTCTACTTCTGATAAAAGATCCAACGGATCTCGACTTGGAAGATCCATTTTATTAATAAATGTCAGTACTGGAATTTTCCTTAAATGGCAAACCTCAAAAAGCTTTCGTGTTTGTGCCTCCACACCTTTAGCAGCATCAATTACCATAACTGCGCTATCTGCAGCCGTTAGCGTACGATATGTATCCTCCGAAAAATCTTGATGACCTGGAGTATCTAAAACATTAATAATGATGTTCTGGTATTCAAACTGCATTGCAGATGCGGTAATTGAAATGCCGCGCTCTTGCTCCATTCCCATCCAATCAGAAACAGCAAACTTTCCACTCTTACGGCCCCTAACCATTCCCGCGGTCCGAATCATTCCAGAATATAAAAGAAGTTTTTCAGTTAATGTTGTCTTCCCAGCGTCAGGATGACTGATAATTGCGAAAGTCCTTCGTTTCGCGATCTCATTTTTCAATTGTGCTTGGTGTGTATTCAAGGTCGGTAAAATCTCATTAGACATTTTTTGATTTATTTGGTTCATTATTTTTCCAGAGTGAACATTGCGGCTCATTAGACGTTATGCGCCAATCTCTCAATCTCAACATAAATTTAATAATCAATTCAATTTAGACATCGAGATTTTTTTTCAGCATTTCATTAACCATTTTTGGATTGGCTTTGCCATCTGTTGCCTGAATCGTTTTTCCTACAAGAAATCCAAATACTGATTGCTTCCCGCTTTTATACTGTTGAACAATTTGTGAATATTCATTAATAATTTTACTGATAGCCTGTTCAATAATTAACGGATCATTAATTTGAATTAAATTTTTGGATTTAACAATCATTTTAGGAAATTGACCCGTTTGAAACATTTCTAAAAAAATATCTTTAGCTTGTTTGGATGAAATAACATTTTGGTCAATCAATTCAACTAATTCTGCAAGGTGTTGAGGCTCAATTTTAAGTTTAAAAATATCTGTCTTGTTTTCATTTAATTGTGCAGCGAGATCACCCATCATCCAATTCGCAATACCCTTCGCATTTGTGGGATACGCTTGAACCGCCAATTCATACCAAGCAGCAATGGATTGATCGTTCACAAGAACTTTGGCATCATATTCGGAAAGTTGATACGATTGAATAAACCGTTTTTGCTTTTCTGAAGGCAATTCTGGTAATGATTCCTTGATTCCATCAATCCATTCCGAACTCAAAATTATTGGAACTAAATCCGGTTCTGGAAAATAGCGGTAATCGTGAGCCTCTTCTTTAGATCGCATAACTCGTGTTTTATTTTCAGTTATATCCCAAAGTCTAGATTCTTGAAGAATCGCCTCATGATTTTCCAGACGAGCAATTTGCCGCTTAATTTCATATTCAATGGCTTGCTTACAAAATTTGAAACTATTCATATTTTTAACTTCGACCTTAGTTCCTAAAACAGATGAACCCTTTGGATGGACGGAAACATTGGCATCACAACGCAATGACCCTTCCTCCATATTACAATCTGAAACTCCAATATAAAGGAGAATATTTTTCAATGACGTCAAATACTCATAGGCTTCTTCGCCACTGTTCAAGTCAGGCGCCGAAACAATTTCAACCAATGGCACCCCCCCACGATTATAATCCACTAGAGAGTACTCTGAAGCGTCAAGTCTGCCTGCTTTTCCCCCTGCATGAACTAATTTACCTGCATCTTCTTCTAAATGAATTCGGACAATTTTTATTCTTTTAGTACCACTCGATGATGAAATTTCCAAATATCCATTCATATTCAAAGGCTGATCATATTGTGAAATTTGATACGCTTTAGGTAGATCAGGATAAAAATAATTTTTTCGATCCATTTTTGAATGGGTAGCTACCGTACAATTTAAAGCCAATCCCACTTTAGCAGCAAATTCAATAGCTTTTGCATTAATTACCGGGAGAGTTCCAGGAAGTCCTAAGCAAACAGGGCAAACTTGTGTATTTGCCTCGATTCCAAAAACAGTAGAACAACCACAAAAAAGTTTTGTATTTGTTTTTAATTCAACATGTACTTCAAGCCCAATAACCGGTTCATAATTCATTTTTCGAAAATTCCTCTATTTTCTTTAAATTAGGCTTGAGTTGATTTGACAAAGTTGACTGTTCATACTGATAAGCAACTTGCAGTATTGTAGATTCCTCAAAAGGTTTCCCAATTAATTGTAATCCTATTGGTTTGTTTTTAGAAAAGCCACACGGGATTGAAATCGCAGGAACGCCAGCGATATTGATCGAGATAGTAAAAATATCAGCTAAGTACATGGATAGTGGATTTTGTGTTTTCTCCCCAAATCGGAAAGCCGGCGTTGGGGTCGTTGGTGTTACTAAGCAGTCCACTTTTTGAAAAACCTGATCAAACTCAGACTTGATTAAACGACGCACTTTCATAGCTTTTAAGTAGTAAGCATCATAGTATCCTGATGATAATGTATACGTTCCCAACATAATTCGCCGTTTGACCTCTGCTCCAAATCCACTTGATCGTGTCTTCTCATACATTTGATTGAGATTATCTCCTGGAGTTCTCAAACCATATCGAACTCCGTCATAACGGCCCAAATTTGAAGAAGCTTCTGCAGGAGCAATTATATAGTAAACTGAAAGACTATACTTTGTATGGGGGAGAGAAACGGGGATCATTGTACAGCCTAATTGTTCTAACTGGGTAATAGCTTTTTCAATGCTAGCTTTAACTTCTAAATCCATTCCATCAATAAAAAACTCTTTCGGAACTCCAATTTTCATACCTTTGAGATTTTTTTTTAACGGCATAACAAAATCTGAAATAGGCACTTGAGCCGATGTAGAATCTTTTGAATCATAACCAGATAAAACATTCATTAACAGAGCCGCATCTTCCACTGTTTTGGTCATAGGACCCACTTGATCGAGTGAAGACGCAAAAGCAATTAACCCAAACCGTGAAACCATTCCATAGGTTGGTTTCAACCCAACAATACCACAAAAAGCTGCCGGTTGACGAATAGATCCACCAGTATCTGAACCTAGAGCCGCATAAGCCTGATGCGCCGCTACACTAGAAGCTGAGCCTCCGGAAGAACCGCCAGGTACACAATCAAGATCCCATGGATTTCGTGTTTTACCAAAATATGAGGTTTCCGTAGAACTCCCCATTGCAAATTCATCCATATTCGTTTTACCAATTATAATTCCACCTGCTTGTTCAATTTTTTCAACAGCTGTGGCTGTATAAGGTGGAACAAAATTTTCAAGCATTCGCGATGCACAGGTCGTTTTTATATTTTTAGTACACAATAAATCCTTAATTGCGATTGGAACTCCACCCAAAAGAAATGACTCGCCCTTTATATTCATCTCATCAAATTTCCGAGCTGCATCCAACGCCAAATCTGCTGTTACCGTTATAAATGAATGGAGAGCCGGTTCTGTTTTCTCAATATGACGGATTAAATTTTCAGTCACCTCTACCGAAGAGACTTCATGATTTGAAATTTTTTTCGAAATTTCTGTCAACGACAGTTGCTCAAGATTCATAATTTTTACTCGACTTAAAGTATTTGCGGAACTTTAAAATGTCCACTTTGAACTTCTGGACCATTTTGAAGGATTTGCTTTTGCGGTAATGACATCGCCACTTTATCTTCTCGGAAAACATTTTGCATTTGGAAAACATGCGTCAAGGGTTCAACGTCCTTTAAATTCAATTCATCTAATTGTTGCATATATTCGAGTACTGTCGAAAGCTGAGCCGTATAACTTTCAACTTCTTTTTCAGACAGTTCTAATCGGGCTAACTTCGCAATATATCTCACTTCGGCATATGATAAATCCAATCCAGTCCTCGCTATTGGTTAATTTTCAACAATATTACAATATATAAAGCTATTTTGACAGAAGATTTAAAAGTTTTCTAGCTTATAAGGGAATCAATTTTTTGTAAATTTGCGTTTCTAGCCAGCAATTTCTTTTTTCCATATCCTGTAAACGAAACTGTTACTTGTAAATTTTCTTGTGATCCACTCAGGGATATAATGACACCAGATCCAAAAGTTTTATGTTTCACAAACTCTCCAATATGAAATAAAACTTCCGGAATATCTTCATCAAAAATTTTAGATTTTTGTGAATGATTCTCGATTTCATAAGTACCATTTTCCGTTGATAAAAATGAAGTGCTAATGCCTTCTTTCTTTAAAAAATTGGATGGAATCTCTGTCAAAAATCTTGATGCTGATTTCCAAACGGGAGAACCATAAAATGATCGGCAAACACACCCAGTTAAGTAAAGCGCATCCATCGCCCGCGTTATACCTACATAACATAATCGGCGTTCCTCTTCAACGGATTCATCTTCTTTAATTGAATTAGAATGAGGAATTAAACCCTCTTCAAATCCGGCAATAAAAACTATTGGAAATTCTAGCCCTTTAGCATTGTGTAATGTCATTAAAACTACACTATTTCTTTTATCTTCGAGCTTATCGACTTCTGATATAATTGATACTTGATTTAGATAGTCTTCTAAGGTAGGACTCTCATTCTTTCCTTTACAATTCTTTTCATAATCCGTAATTGAGTTGGCTAATTCACTTAAGTTTTCAATCCTCATTTTAGCTTCTATTTCATCTTCGGCCTGAAGCGCCGCAAGATATCCTGATTTTTCTAAAACGATTTTAAAAAGATCGGTTGGTTGCTCATGATCTTTTATTTTTTGGCACATGCTCAAGAAAGAAACAAAATTATCCATGGCTTGTAGAGTTTTTTTAGGAAATGT
Source organism: candidate division FCPU426 bacterium (assembly GCA_027366525.1). GTDB lineage: Bacteria > Oederibacteriota > Muellerivitia > Muellerivitales > DAHXKG01 > DAHXKG01. The sequence continues at coordinate 86,071 of DAHXKG010000006.1, read as the reverse complement.
CGTAGTCTCTACGGCAGAACAAAGTACTTGAAATAATGATTCGCCTTGAGCCTGAGCTTGATTTTCAAGTCGCTCAACGGTACTACTTCCAATGCCTCGGATAGGCACATTAATAATCCGTTTTAAACTAACGGAGTCGCTGGGATTAACCACTACGCGCAAATATGCAAGCATGTCCTTAATTTCCTTCCGATCATAAAACTTCAGACCCCCAATAATCTGATAGGGAATGTTTTCACGCCGAAGCGCATCTTCTAGCACTCGCGATTGAGCATTTGTTCTATATAAAATTGCAAAATGGCGAAAATTTCGTGATTCATTAATACGATTTTGGATAGTTTGGATTATGTATTTAGCTTCTTCTTTATCATCTGATGCTTGAAAATAAACAACTTGTTCGCCAATCTCTCGCATCGAAAATAAGTCCTTGGATTTGCGTTGAATATTATTTTGAATAACCGATTGGGCTACTTGAATAATCGAGCGCGTCGAGCGGTAATTTTTCTGCAACTTGAATATACATGAGCCCGGAAAATCAGCCTCAAACTGTAAGATATTTTGAATATCTGCGCCCCTCCAACCATAAATTGATTGATCCGGATCGCCTACTACATATAAATTATTATGCCTATGAACTAAATTTTGCACCAGTTGATATTGAGAGCGATTGATATCTTGGTACTCATCCACGAATAAATATTGAAAACGGTTTTGATATTGCATAAGAACTTCAGGAAATTTTTTAAATAAAATTAGAACATTTAAAATTAAGTCATCAAAATCCATTGAATTATTTTGTTGAAGTTTCTTTTGATATAATTTGTAAGCTTGACTAGCTTTTTCCATTAAAAATCCTGAAGCAATTTTTTCATATGCATCTGGAAGTTTAAAATCATTTTTAGCAGCACTGATATAACTTCGAATTGTATTCAGGGGAATTTGTTTTTCATCCCATTTGAGATCCCAAAAACATTCTTTCATTAAATTTTTTTGATCCGCCTCATCATAAATCGAAAATCCAACACGATATCCCAATTTTTCGGCATGCAGCTTTAATATTTTCAAACCCAAGGAATGAAATGTTCCAATAAATAATTTTTGTGAGGGTTCCCCTGGAATAAGTTGTTGAATTCTAGTTTTCATTTCTTGGGCAGCTTTATTGGTAAACGTTACTGCCAGAATTAAGAACGGATCAATTTGGTAATCTCGAATAAGGCGGACGATTCTGTACGTAATCACCCGTGTCTTTCCAGATCCTGCTCCAGCTAAAACTAGTGCCGGACCTTGATAGTGAAAAACGGCGTGCTGTTGTTCATCATTTAGCTCTGCGTAATTTGAATTCATATGTGGAATTATAAAAAAAATAAAAAAAAAAGGAAATATTTTGTTAACTTAAGAATCATCAATTTTGAAGAATACTACTCATATTTCAAAAAATCAGCTTAAATATTCTAAGCAACGCTGGATAAGTTTTTTGTTCTTAGCATCTAGAAACGAAAAACGAACACCCATTTGCCGTTTTCCATTCCAAATAACTCTTCCATAAATGTTTGCTGATTCAGATTCGGAAACCGGCAACTCTAATTTAAGCACTTTTAAAATCGGAGCTTCTTCCGGAAGAATTAAGCATATACCATGTTCACTCAGGTTCACCGATTGTGCATAAAATCGATGTTGGCTCATTTCAAAAATATTTCCAGATTGAGATTCATGAATTTCATGAACTCGAATTAACTTTGAAAAAGCTGCACGTTTTTTTCGTCTTCGTTCACTCGGATAGCTTGATGTCATTAAAAACCTCAAATATTTATTTAGTTTCTCGTTTTCCTAAAACGCACTAAAAGTGTCTACTTAATTCCACATAAATAATTTAATCACAAAAATTCAAAAATTATTAAAATAAAAATAATGACAAATTTTTTTTTTTAATTATTTCTCTTTTTGAAGAGTTTTTTGAATGGATTTCAACTCCTGGAAATGCTTTAGGTCAGCTTTAGGGTATCTTAAAGGTAGTTGTCTTAATGTTTCTAAAAAAATTTGAGAAACGATCAACCTGGCATTTTTTTTATCATCTGCTGGAACAATATACCAAGGGGCTTGATCAGTACTCGTTAAATAAATACACTTCTCATATTCCTTTTGATAATCGTCCCAATATCTACGTTCTTGGATGTCAGCGCCGCTAAATTTCCAATTTTTATCCTTATCATCAATTCGCTTCAGAAATCGTTTAGCTTGTTCCTCTTTTGAAAGGTGAAGAAATATTTTTATAATTTGTGTGCCATTTCGATATAAATGCTTTTCTAATTCAACAATAGAATGATATCGCCATTTCCAAAAATTTTTAGAACTTAAAATATTCTCAGGAATACCTTGCACTTTCAAAAGCGCTTGATGAACTTTGACAATCAAAACTTCTTCATAGTATGAACGATTAAAAATTACAATTTCCCCACGTTTGGGAAGACATCGATTGGTTCTCCAAAGAAAATCATGCGCTAGTTCTTCCGATGAAGGGACCTTAAAATTAAATACCTGACATCCCTGTGGATTGATTCCCGTCAAAACATGTTTGATCATCCCATCTTTCCCAGCTGCATCCATGGCTTGAAAAATAATCAACAGTGCAAATTGCTTCATTGCAAAAAAGCGGTCTTGCAATGCACTCATTTCAGAAATATGCTTTTCAAGCATTTCCAAAAACTCATCCTTGGAATCATAGAGCGGATCGATCTTTGTTGGAATCTTTTTCAAATCGATTTTTTTCGAATTTGAAATACAAAAATCAGTCATAGGTATTTTCATAATTCGCTCACTTGCGTTTAGAAATTTTTAATTTTTTCTTCATTTAACGCACACCAGTCATAGGATGCTTCAAATCACACTCTAATTTTCTGAAATTTCCATATAAAAAGCACGTGGAATCCATTGAAAATAAAAATCATTTCCAATCCATTTAGAATAAATCCATTGATGAATTGGTTGACCCTGTTCATTAAATGCTTGAATATAAAATCGATGATTTTGATCAAAATGATGAATCCAAAAAACAGCATGAAGTGCGTCATTTAGTATCGGAGACCTCCCATTTGAAAGGATTCTATCCTCCGATCGATTAAATTGCATTTTTGTATTTTCCATTCTCGAAACACCTGAAATCAATAAATGATCTGAATTAATTATCGGTTTGCCATCTAGTGAAATCATTCCGACTGAAGCAAAAAAATTTGATGTTCGAACCTTCCAAGTTGAATTTTTAAAAGTCCTATTGGCTAAAAACCCAATAAAAGACTGGAATCGTGGTGAATCCACTTCTACCACTCCAATATTTCCATGCCAATTGATTTGATGACTATCAGTAATAAACGAATTCAAAGATGGGACAACTACTGCCAAAGTACTATCCATTGGATTCGTAAAATAACGTCTTGAAAAATTCAACCCTGACTCATGTGCCAAACTACTTAAAACCAATCTAGAATCAGATGCTTTAAGATGACGTGAAATCACCAAAATTTTGCCCGAAGTTATGTTATGTTCATAAAAATTCAAGGCCGCCATTGGCTCTTGACACCAAAGTATTGGAATATTTTGAGAATTAATTCGATTCATTTGAGTATGAATAAAATCCGACCCGGCAATCACGGCATCCCAATTTTCAAAAGAAGCATACGCTGAAAGCAAATATGGAACCTCCGCTAAATAACTATTCCATCCCACAGACCATTTAGCCCAAAAAGGTTCACCGAAAATACGCTTCTGAACAAATTTTTCAATCAAACTTTTTTTAGGGTGCATCACCATAGGAATATTTTTAATAATTGTTAAATTATCTAAGCTTTTACTATTAGCCACCCACGATTCATGTATAACTCTACGCGGTGGAAAAATAATCCCCGGATTTTGAAAATACGTTTTTCGAGTTAAAAAATCAATATGATTCAAAATTACATTTTTAAAATCATGATCTTTACGATTACACTCAATAGCAACATAAATGCCATCTTGATTCATTTGCGCAATTAGCTGATCTAAATGATTCCAAAAAAGATTACCCTTTTTTACATTATGAAAGTTGAGGTTGGATTGCCTAGCCAACTGACCCCAATCAATCCAAACCAAGTTGTATCCCAAATTTAATAACTGATTAGCCCGCAATATATCTTTGCTTCGATTCCACAACCAACAAGATGAACTGAGTTGAGTACCCCAAAATCTAGCTCTGGTCCCATCTTGAAATTCAAGTGGGTCTGACTTAGTTTTTAAAAATCCGTGGGTTCCAGCTGGAGCACCTATAATTTTTTTAAAATCAATTAATTGGAAAAATTTATTCTTTGATTTAGACAATGGAAGCCAATTATGAGTATTTGTTTGATATATTATATGAGCGCGTGGCTGTAAAAAAAATCGATGTTTTGCAACCGTAATAGCTGCTAAAATTGGAACTGGCCATCGATTAAAGGATTGAAAAACAACCGCTTCAATTGGATCTTTAGGATAGGGGTTTTTACATACAAATAGGCCAACTCCAATAATTGCCGCCCCTCTCTTTTGAAACCAAGCGATGACACTTTTAGATGTATCCTTAATGCCCCACCAATTACTCAATTCTCGACCCACTCGAAGTGGCACAGAATATGTCCGCCCACTCTTATACTCAATTATATATTGCCCTATTGGAATATTATTAGGACTTCCTCCCCAAGCACATGTTTGTAAAAAATATAAGTACCGCACAGAAAATCTGCTTGGTGGAGCAGGTAGCGTTACTGACATGGGCAAATCTTGCCTAAATTCACCCTTTAACGCAATAATCGTATCATGCGTTTTATTTTTTAACTCGTCCGTAATTTGGAATGGAACGCCTCTAAAAAATTGCAACCCGATAGGAAGTTCCAATATATCCGCACGACGATTTTGTGCTACTAAGCGATAATTAAAATTGGCATTACAAAAACGCGTAAGATTAAAACATTGAAATGCCTGAGACTTTCCATACCCATGTGAAATCCATAAACTCAGGCCTATAAGATATAATATTGTTAACTTTCGCTTCACAATTAACTTTTCTGGATTTTTTTTGATTTTTGTAATGATATTTTTTTATAACGATAATATTGAGTAATACTATTGATCACTTCCTCCGCAGTATCGACCGTCTGAAAAATATCCAAGTCGGATTCTAAAATATAATTTCGGTCTTTCGCCAGCATTTGTTTCATCCATATCAAAATTCCAGACCAATAGTTTCGATCGACTAAAATCACAAGAATTGGTTCAATTTTTTTCGTTTGAATTAATGTTAAAGTTTCAAACATTTCATCTAAAGTTCCTAATCCTCCTGGTAAGATCACGACTGCTGAGGCATATCTTAAAAACATGACTTTTCTAACAAAAAAATAATGAAAACTAACCAAACGATTAATATAAGCATTGGGACGCTGTTCAAACGGAAGTTCAATATTACAGCCAATTGATTTCCCTCCTGCTTCATAAGCTCCTTTATTAGCTGCTTCCATAATACCTGGCCCGCCACCTGTTAATATTGAAAAACCTTTTTTGGAAAGTCCGTAGGCGATTTGAGTTGATAATTTATAATCCTGACTAGTTGGATGCGCACGCGCAGATCCAAAAATAGTAATAGCGGGACGAATATCAGCCAAGTTTTCAAAACCTTCAACAAATTCTGATATAATTCGAAAAATTCTCCACGTATCTTGATCCCGAAAATCATGCGCAATATTCGGATTCTGGCCATGAATATGAATTGTATTAGAACTTTTAGTTTTAGTACTTTTATGATTGCGCTTCAAAATTTATAACCCCTCTGATATCTGAATTATTTAATAATTGTTTCTTGGGAATATTCAAAAGCATCTTGTATTCGCTGAGCATGGTCTGTAATTAATGGTGGTAAATGATCTAATGGAAAATATTGAATTGCTTTTGTTTCAGGGCTCAATTGAATACCCCCCCCAACAATACGGCACAAAAAAGAAATACGAACTGTATGCCACTCCGGTCCTTGATGAATGTGCAAGGAATTTTCTGGCTTTGAATATAATCCCAATACACGAATAATGGTTCCATGCAATCCAGTTTCTTCTCGAAGCTCCCGTTTACAAGCTTCTTCCAAAGTTTCCCCTAATTCCATGTGCCCACCTGGAATACACCATAATTCATTATCCACACGTTGAACCAACAAAACTTCGCGCTGAGAATTAAAAACCAATGCATTAGTAACAACTTTAGGAGTAACTTGAGGTAAATGCATTATTTTTATCAATTAACAGATCTAGCAGTCAAACAAAAAAAATTAACGTTTTGAAAACTGGAATCGTCTTCGAGCTTTTTTGCGACCATATTTCTTTCTTTCAACCATTCTTGAATCACGAGTTAAAAATCCTGCTTCTTTGAGTGGTTTTCTTAGTGAGGAGTCTACTTGTACTAAGGCTCTTGTTATTCCATGTCGTACTGCTTCAGCTTGCCCGGTTAATCCTCCACCATAAATATTCACAAAAACATCATATTTATTCGTCGCTGCAACTACCTCTAACGGCATCCTAACCGTTGAATGTTTTACAGACGGGAAATACTTCTCAATTGGAACTCCGTTTATTAGAAAGGTTCCTTTGCCGGGCTTCAAAATAACTCGCGCTACAGATGTTTTTCTACGCCCAGTTGCTCTAAATCCTTCTTTCATTACAGCCACTATTACTCCTTTTTGCTATTAAGCTATTAATTTGAAAGTGAAAATAAATTTGGCTTTTGGCCACTATGGGGATGCTTATCTCCCGAATAAATCTTAACATGCATAAACATTTCATGCCCCAAAGAATTTTTAGGCAACATGCCTTTTAAAGCATATTCTAAAATACGTTCTGGTTTAGTATTACGTAAATCCGAGTACTTTTCTGATGAAAGCCCTCCAGGTCTTCCAGAGGTTCGATAATAAGCTTTCTTGGCCCACTTGTTACCTGTTAAAATAATTTGGCTTGCATTAATAATAATTACATGGTCCCCGTTATTTACATGCGGAGTAAATACAACTTTATGTTTTCCACGCAAAACAGCTGCTACTTGTGACGCTAGCCGACCCAAAACTTGATTCTTGGCATCCACAATCCACCATTTTCTGTTAATGTCCTGAGTTTTAGGCATGTACGTCTTTTGTGACATAAAACTTCCTTTATTTTTAATTCATTTCATAAAGAAAACCATTATATGAATTTTGACATGGCTGTCAATAGATAAATCAATAAAACCTTTTAAAATCCATCAAACTTCGGAATCTAAAATTTTATACATACAATAAAAAATATGAACAATGCCACTTGAATTTTCATCTCAAAATAAAAAACGATGACTTGCAGAACTAATTTATTACAGCCATTTCTCTACCAAATTTCAAAAAAGCATTGACATTAATTCGCTTATCACCAATATTTAAATCGCAATAAAACAATAAAATATGATCATGAAATATATTTAGCAATTTTAAATTTAAAGGAATTTTATGAGTTTACTTTCTATTTTTGGATTTTTTTCAGTTTGTATTATGTTAGTCTGCTATGCATTAGAACATCATCACCCCCGTTATATCTTCGGATTTTCAATTGCATGTTTATTGGGATCGGTTTATGGATTTTTACAAGGTGCATGGCCGTTTGGAATTGCAGAAGCTATTTGGGCTTTTATTGCCTTTAGACGATGGTGGAAAACCATCAAAAATGGATAAATATCAGGCCATATTATCACAACTATAATTGCGCCTCTCTATACGTAGAAACACCAAGGGCCATGACATGGTATAAAAACATCTAATTCTAAAACACCAAACATCTTAGGTGTTTTTTCATTTCAAGTAATTTAATTAAAACGATGATAAACTTTCTCGCATTTGTAATTCACCTTGAATCATGGAAAAGGAAACTGCTTTCGAGTATTGAATCACTTCGTTATATAATTGATCTGGTGCATCATTTTGACTTGATACCGGAATTCCAATTATATCTGCCAAAAAACCTGGGCGAATCTGGCCTAATATATTTCCTTTTCCAATAGCTTGGGCCGCTCTACTTGTAACCATGGCAAGAATATCAAATCCCGTTACCGTTGGATAGCATTTTTGAAACAAATACATCTCTCTAAAAAGAGAAAGTGATTGATTACTAGCAAGACTATCCGTCCCGATACAAACCAAAACACCACTTTTTCGAGCCCTTGAATATGGAAATTTTGGATGTTTAAAATACGAATGACTTCCGGGGCAATGAACAACCGCAATACGATTTTTAGAAATTAACCAAAAATCCTGATGATTACCTGTGTTGACGTGAACCGCTAAATCCAATTTAGGGAGCCATCCCAAACGATTTAAATATTGAATCGAAGTGGTTGACTTGGGAAATCTCCATTGTGGATTTAATTTCGAAATGCGTTTTTGAATACTGCCAGTGCCCATCTTGAAAAAATTTTTTTCCTCACGACTTTCACTAATATGCATTGATACTAAAAGATTTTGATGTTTGATTGAAAATTTTTCTAGAATTTTCAAAATATCAGATGAAACCGTGAAGGGAGTATGAGGGCTTAAGCCCCACTGAACATTAGAATTGGTTGACGAGGCATGAATTATGGTTTTTAATTTATCTTGAAATTTCATCCAATATCCAATAGATGAGGCTTCTCCAATTTCGAGTAATTCAAAGAGCACAATGGACCGCAATGGTGAATTTTTCAATAATTGATAACTTATTCCTGTAGAAGAAGTATCACAGATTGTAGTAGTCCCATACAACAAACTTTGCTGTATTCCCTGTTGTACTGATTGATGAACTGTGGCTCGTGTTGCTTGACGACTACATTCTCCGATTTCCCTAAGCCAATTTCTAAAATTTCCACGATATTTAACTCTATTTTTCAAAAACCCATATTCTAAATGACAATGAGTATTAATGAAACCTGGCATAAGCATTGTGTTTTTTAATTCCAAACGACGAATTGATTTTGAAATAAGAGCACCTTCGCGTTTCCCGATTTGAAGAATTCGACCATCTTGAATTAAAACAAAAGCATCTTCAATCGGCTTTCTCTGGTGCATTGTTAAAAGATATTTTGAAAATAAAATAATTTTCCCTTTCAAAACCCCTCCTAAAAAAACATTGATTTTTTAGAAAAAAATTGCTTTTTTAATTAAATTCATTTTATTATCTATTCAAATTATTCTAACAAAAGATAAAGATATTAAAATACATTCTCAGGCACCATCAAAATGAAATCAAAAAAATTGCAGTCCTTTATATTTAATTTTTCGAGTCGATTAACCGATCTAGTCCCTAATATCGGAGCAAAATTCTTGGATTTTCTCATTTTCCCTATTGTTGGCAATTCATTTATCATTCGATGTTTTATGAATCACAACAAAAAAAAAATTAAAAAAATAAACAAAATTGAACGAGCTTTAATAATTTCAGATATTCATGTCGGTGATGCCATCATGATGCAAGGCGCCATTTCAGCCTTTAAAAACTGTTTTCCAAATGCACAAATAGATTATTTGATTAAAAAAAATATCGAAGTTTTTTTTCAAGGCAATCCAGACATTTCAAAAATTTTTCCAATTTTCACGGGCGCATCCTTGCCCATTCAATCGGATCTTCAGCAAATTCAAACACTCCTTCACTCGCAATCGTACGATATTTGTTTTAATTTTTGCCCATTCTTGGACTTTAAATCACTCGCCCCGCCACAATTACCGATTTTTGATATCATGACCCATTCGCCATATATCCTCCAAAACGAAAAAACTCCAGTTGAACCAAATCACTTTATGTTTCATTCATATAAGTTTGTTTACAATATATTATCGTCGTTAAAAAAACCTGAAAAAAATATTCCCTTTCATGGTGCTCGTATATTTCTTTCCGAAGCAGCTACCCATCAGGCCAAAGAAACTTTCGAAACACTCATTCCTAAAAATAATGTTCCAAACATTTTTCTAAACCCCGATACCGCCTCTCCGTTTACCCGTATCCCTATCTCGCAACAGGCCGAGCTAATTCAACAGCTTTCAACTCTCCCATGTAATATTCTATTAGGTGACAGCTATCCCCAGCCTTTCCTTTTTCAAAAAATAATTGCCCAATTATCGGATAAAATTCGCAATACCATCATTATGGTTCCTGCACTTCCAATAGATGCCTATGCAGCTTTTCTGGATTTTTGTGATTTTTTTATATCGGGAGATACCGGACCATTGCATATTGCTGCAGCGTGGAAACTTCCATTTCAACATGCCCATCCATTTAAAAATCGAACACGCATTTTCTCTTTATTTGGAGCTACACCTGCACGCATGTCGGGTTATGATTCAAGTTGCATTGGATTTTTACCTGCTAATCAGCTGGCTCCATCATTTACCTATATTTCAAAAAGCCCTTGTAGAAATATCACCTGCTTGAATAAAATGGAAAAAACGTGTAAAACAGCTCGATGCTTTGAATCATTAGATATCAACCATATTGTTCATACTATTCAAAATGAACTTATGAATATCAAAAATACAAATTAACCCTTAAGGACAACTATTATGTATCCAAATTTTTGGAATCCAAAACATGCATAACTTACTTTTTAACTGTCTCGCCTATGGCCTTGGATTTTTAGCCGCTATTCCAATTGGCGCATCACAAATTGAGGTCGCTAAACGTGCACTTAAAAACCACTTTTTACCAGCAATTATGGTTGCTTTAGGCTCAGTAAGCTCTGATATCTTTTATGGATCAATTGCATTTTTTGGAGTCGCCCCTTTTTTTGAAAATCCTTATGTAGTTTCAATCTTTGAATTCTCAGGTGCTGTTCTTTTAATTTTTTTATCAATTAATACATATAAAGATAGTAAAAAGAAAGATCTTTTAGATCTCAATCATCATGCCTTAAAAAGTAATCATCGAGCTTTCATTACAGGTTTTTCGTTAGCATTTACTAATCCCATGATGATTTTTACTTGGTTGTTTGGAGCAGCTATTGCTAAAGATTTAAATCTCGTCTCAATTTTTACTCCTAATATTTCGCTGGCCTTTATCACATTTGGCGCTTTGGGATTATTCTCTTATCTCTGTTTTTTGGCAATCATTTTACACTGGGCTAAACGATTTATTTCCAATTCCACTTTACAAAGAACTCATTTTATTCTAAGTATTGTTCTTGCATTATTGGCGATTTTTTTCTTGATCAATGCTATTCGCAAAGCATTTCATTTAATGTAAATCTAAAATATAAAACTTATATTTTAAAACAAACAGTGATAAACTCTATTTAGTTGATGATATTTCATCTACCTGTTCAATTTTCTGTTTCACAAAAATATAATGAGCTTTCATTAATTCTCAAGTATGCAACAGCAAAAAATGGATACCAAGATGGAGTGGACCTAAATAATGGAATCCATAAATTAAATACACGCAGAACAAACTAGCACTTTTGATTGTGGTTTCCATATTGAGAAATAAATGATGAGAACAACCTTAGTTCAAAAAAAGTCAAAAAAGCTGGTGAAGGAAGGGGACACTTCAGAGTAGATCAAAAACTCTATCGTTTCGATGTGGGATGCCTAGCCTAAGATTTGGTAATATTATTCGATGTCTCTGGTTAACTCAAAAGAACACAGACTTTCGGAATAACACTATAAAACAGCAGACACCTTACCAACCCAAAGATGTTCTTTGAAGGAACTAACTTTTTCCAGCAGTTGGCAGAATTTTAGAAACAAGTGAAAAACCGTGAACAAAATCCGATTTGGCAACTAAAGTGGACTTTATATACGATAGATAATTTTTTCAAAAGCGAGACTCTTTTTACTTCTTAAATTTAAAAAAGCTTATAGAAAAAATTTCATTAAAAACTAAGGTCTATATTTTTAAAAAAACAGTTAAAATGCTTTATGAAAATTTCAACTTGGATTTTGAAAGAGTGTGAACAATATGCTTCCCCATGCTTTCAAACTTATCAAAAGGTTTTTTATCCGTCGAAATATTACCCATGGTTTTTAATATATTGAGTTCTTCTAACGTAGGTTGAACTCGATAAATTGATGGAGTAAATGCATTAAAAAAAACGTTCTTTTTCTTGAATTTTTTTAGTCGTGATTCCATCGTTGTAATTGAAATTGGAGTTGATGAAGCAATTCGATACGTCCATCCCATCCCAAAACATGGCATATCAACTCTCGCAGTCTGTATAAATGGAAAAATCGAATGCACTGTTTTATAAATAGTTGAAAATGAAAGTGGAAATAAATAGTAGTTATCCGTATGGATTGAAATTAATCCATTTCGTTGAAGGTGATGTTTACATAATTTGTAAAATTCTTGCGTGTAGAGCATTTTCGATGGTCCATGTGGTTCTGTTAAATCAATAACAATAACATCAAAGTGACTTTGTGATGCTTCCATCCACTTTCTCGCATCTGCATATATGATTTCAACTCGAGGATCCTTTAAACTTTTTTTAATATCGGGATACCATTTTTTGCAAAAATCGACTACACCTTTATCGATTTCAACCATCAAAATCGATTTCAAACTTGGAAATTTTATTGCTTCTTCAATAGAAAATGCATCTCCGCCTCCGATAATAAGAATCGATTTTGGATTTGCGTGTGCTAATAATGGAGCTGATACCAAATGTTGGTGATACCGATTCTCATCGCCATGACTTAGTTGAATTTTATTATCCAAAAACAACATCGTACCAAATGTTTTGCTTCTAAAAAGCTCCATTCGTTGATAAGGCGTTTTCCCACGATACAGACTTTGCCCTTGATAAATATGGCCGAAATCATTTCTAACCCATTCAATTTTCTTAATCATAATTTATACCTTAAGATTTAATCTTTCCATAAGATGCTTCAACTGTTGAATACATTCCCCCGCGCGTATTAAATTTACCAATAACTCTACACCAGTGAGGATGTGAGTCCTTAACAACATCCTTTAAAATGCGATTAACTGCATTTTCATAAAAAATCCCCAAATTTCGGTAAGATCCAATATACGTCTTCAATGATTTTAACTCTAGAACGCTTTGAAAGGGCTGGTATTCAATTTCAATCGTTCCAAAATCTGGGAGCTTAGTCTTAGGGCAAATAGCTGTATATTCAGGAATTTCAATGCGAATTATATAATTTTGGAACTGATTCTGAAAAGTTTCAATTGATGGCAATTCCGCGTTTAACCCTGATCGAGCATGTGTTTCATAACTATTATTTTTTTTTATCTTCTTCAATTGACAAACTCATAGAAAGTATTTCGTTGCTTAGGCTCGAATCCCATTTCCTGAATTAATCGACGCATTTCTTGAACATCCATTTTATAATGGGTTCCCGTAGAAGAAACCACGTTTTCCTCCAACATAATACTCCCCAAGTCATTCGCTCCAAATTTCAATCCAAGTTGACCAATCTTTTTCCCAGGTGTAACCCAAGAAGCTTGAATATTATCAAGACAATGGTTCAAAATAACCCTTGATAAAGCCACTGTTTTTAAATATTCCTGCCCGCTTGCGCTTAACAATCCCAAACTTTCGTTCCCAGGCTGGTATAGCCATGGAATAAATCCTAGAAAACCATGTGTTAGCTCCTGCAATTCTCGGATTCTAAAAATATGTTCAATACGCTCTTCGATAGTCTCCACATGCCCAAACATCATCGTAGCCGTTGATTTCATACCAAGCTCATGTAAAGCTTTCATTACACTTAACCATTCGTCCGTATTGGCTTTTAAAGGAGCTATTTTCCTTCTTACACTATCAACTAAAATTTCCGCTCCACCACCTGGCATTGAATCCATACCACATTCTTTAAATTTTCCAAGGATCTCTTGAATGGACATTCCAAAAAGTTGAGAAAAATGGATTATTTCTGGAGGAGAAAATGCATGAAGAGTCATCTCTGGATATTTGTGCTTAATTTCAGATAACAACTTGCAATACCACTCTAACGTTAACGAAGGATGATGTCCACCCTGCAATAAAATTTGAGTGGCGCTCTTTTTTTTAGCTTCTGCAACACGATCGATTATTTCCGTAATCGAATGAACATATCCTTCGGAGTTCCCTTCTTCACGATAAAAAGCACAAAACTTGCAGTACGTCACGCAAATATTTGTATAATTAATATTTCTATCGATTAAATATGTAGCAATCTGATCGCCCTTGGTTTTTGTTTTTAATTCATCGGCAATCTTGCCTAACGTTATTAAATCCGTTTTTTGATATAAAAAAAGAGCCTCTGATGGATCAACCACATATCCATCCAAAACAGCTTCTTGAAGTTTATCTACCTCTAGTAACTCACTCATAAAATTTTTTCCTCGCGAAGCAATTGTTCAAATATGGAAATAGCTTGTGTTTCTTGATCCCCATAGTCAAACGATATATTTTTTTCCAAATACTCTTTCAATTTAGGTGTTTCATAGCGCCAGAAACCCTTATAATTTGAAACAATATCATCAATATGTTGAAGACCATTGGCTTTGGCTTCATATAAATCCTGATTTAATTGTTTTGAGATATCGGCATTTTTTGCTAACCATACTGCAAAAACAAATGGCTTCTGAATCAGTCGAACCCATTCTCTGCCTAGATCTGTTACTGTTATTCCAAAAGGAGCCGATGATAAAGCAATATCTCCAATTTGCAAAACAGCTTCCCATGATTTCATTTGATCAGGTCGAAATGAATAAATTGGGGTTGAACGTATTTCAAGTTTTTTTATTCCATAAAATTTCTTTAAGATCAATTTGGTCAAATTTACTGAAGTTTTAGAATTAGAATCTGCAAAAAGCCTTTCAATCATATCTAAAGAACGATTGGACAACACGCGGACACTACGAACATCACCTTGGGTGGCAATTACTGAAACCGGAATAATGGGAAATTCGGGGTAACAATAATGATCAATAATGGGGCAAAGAGAAGCATCTACTTGTCCTTTTTGCAGAGCTTGGCTCATTTCGCTGGGTGGAAGATATACAATCTGATGTTTTTCATCTAATTTCCAAATTAATGGTCTTGCATTTAAAAATGGCACTACACCAATTTTCATTAGAATTTTTCTCCAACTAGTTTAAAGTTTATACAAGTGCAATTTCTTGGACTTTCAAACTTTTATATAATGTATCGCGTTCTACAGGAATTCTCCCTACTTCTCGAATCAATTTTTGCAATTGACTAACTGTCATAATTTCTGGAGTATCCGCACCTGCCATATGATAAATCCGCTCTTCAATAACAGTTCCATCTAAATCATCAACACCAAATGAAAGTGACAACTGAGCTAGTTTGATGCCCAACATAATCCAATAAGCTTTAATATGCGGAAAATTATCTAAGTAAATTCTTGAAATTGCAAGCGTTTTTAGATCTTCAATACCAGATGGGCGTGCAAACTGATCAAGTGCAGTATGGTCTGGATGAAATGCAAGAGGAATAAATGTTTGAAATCCAGAAGTTTTATCTTGGAGTTCACGTAATCGTCTTAAATGATCCACACGGTGGCGATAATTTTCTATATGTCCATAAAGCATAGTAGCTGTAGTACTCAATCCAAGACTATGTGCTGTTTCATGCACTTGAATCCATTGGTCCGCTGTAGCTTTTCCAGGACAAATTTGTTTGCGAATATCTTCATGAAAAATTTCAGCACCACCGCCGGGTAATGAATCCAAACCAGCCTCTTTAAGGCGTTTTAAAATCTCTTCATACGTCATATCAAATTTATTTGCAAAAAAATCTATTTCAACAGCAGTAAAACACTTTAAATGAACAGTAGGAACTGTGTGCTTTAACGCTCGAAGCATATTTTCATACCATTCAAAAGGATAATCCGGATGCAGTCCTCCAACAATGTGTAATTCGGTAATATGTTCCTGATCCAAAGCCGCTTTCGCACGTTTACAAATTTCATCAATTGTAAATTCATATGCACCTTCTTCTCCTTTAAACCGAGAAAACGCACAAAACTTACAACTCACAGAACAAACGTTGGAATAATCAATATGCCGATTAATATTGTAATAAGTATAATTGTTATTTTTCTTTTCACGAATTGTATTCGCTAAAAGTCCTAGCGTATGAATATCATTGGTTTGAAATAAACGCAAAGCATCATCTTCTGAAATTCGTTTCTCGCTTATCACTTTCTGATAGATATCAAAAATTGGTGATTGCTCTATTAATCGTTTTAGTGCCATAGGCTAACTCCTACTATTAAAAAATAAATCATTGAAACAACTCCATTCAACTTCATAAATGCCGGATGAATTGAAAATCTTCCTTCTTTTTTTTGTTTGAACGTGATTCCATATTGAAAAAAAAGAATAAACCCTATTAAAAATATCCCAATATTATATTCCCAAGGAAAATGGACTACAATTCCAAACCCTACTAAAAAAAGCAACATCATTAAATGTAAAAAAGCTGCTGTTTTCAAACTTTTCAATCGCCCCCAACGAACTACCCAAGAATAAATTTTTGTTTGTCGGTCATAAAATTCATCCTGAAGTGCATATAAAATATCAAATCCAGCTACAAAACAAATAACAGCTGCCATCAGCCAAAATGGTTTTTCACTCCAATGACTTGTAGCCGCAATCCAAGCTCCAACTGGAGCCATGCCTAATGATAGTCCTAAAAAAAAATGACAAACCCATGTAAATCGTTTCGTATGGGAATAAAAAAACAAAATTCCCAATGCAACCGGAGATAATTCTAAAGCCAAACCATTAATTTTCCAACAAACTAAAATAAACATGAAAGAACTGATCACTATCAACATTTTTACTTGAAAAATAGAAATTTTTCCAGTTTGAAGCGGACGAAATTTAGTTCTAGGGTTCAAGTGATCTAAATCTACATCGACTAGCCGGTTATAAGCCATCCCTGCTGTTCGAGCTAAAACAACCGCTAGTATAACTAAAATTAATAGTTTAATCGATGGATGACCTTGCGTAGCTTCAAAAAAACTGGCTAATGCAAATGGGAGTGCAAATACTGAATGCGGCAAAACCAACAAATCAGAATACGTTTTTATTTTATCTATAATATTACTTCTCATCGATATTTCTCCAACGATAACCTGCATGGTTCTGAATGCCGATCTGGTCAAAAATTCTAAAAACCACCGTATTCACCACCTCTTCAACCGTTTGAGGATTGGAATAAAAACTAGGTGTAGCTGGCAAAACCATTGCCCCCGACAATGTTACAGTTTCCATATTTCGAATTTGTATTAAAGAGGCCGGTGTCTCACGAGTAACCAAGATTAGTTTTCTTCTTTCCTTCAAAAAAACTTCTGCAGTTCGTGTTATTAAATTATCCGCAATGCCATTGGCAATTTTTCCCAAAGTTCCAATTGAGCAGGGAATTACAACCATAGCTTTAAAAACATTGGATCCACTGGCACAAGGTGCTTTTAAATCATTTTCATCCCATTGTTGAACCCACGATGGTAATTGAAGCCCACCTTCTTCTTCAGCTACTAAAAATGCAGATTGAGAAATAATTGCATGAACTTCCCACTGATTCAATGGAAAATTTTTTAAAAACTGACGAGCATAAATTATTCCGGAAGCCCCTGTGATACCTACAACTATTCTTTCCATAATTATTACTTGATATTCTCTTTATTTATTTTTTTACTGCTGAAACACAATGAGTTGCACCTAAAATGAATTTTTTTATTTCTATATTTATAAATCCATTGGTTTCCAGAAGATGCTGAAATTCTCTCACGGGAATAAAATTTTTTGCGGACTTTGGTAAGTACGAATAAGCCGTTCTATTTCCGGAAAGCATGCCACCTATCCATGGAACCATTAAATCTAAATAAAACAAATATTGAAGATTTAATAGCCATTGCTTGGGTTTAAAAAAATCTAAAACCGTCAAAACACCCCCTGGTTTTAATATTCGAGCCATTTCGTGAACTCCTTGATTAAGTTTATCCAAATTGCGAACCCCAAATCCGCAAACTATTCCATCAAATGACATATCACAAAATGGTAAATTCAATGCATCTGCATTTATTAATTGAATATTTTTATAATTCTCTAATTTTTTTAGTGCCAGTTTCAACATGGGAATAGAAAAATCAACAAGTACCATTTGTATTTGTGGAAATTCTGTTTTAATTATTCTCGAAAAATCTCCTGTGCCTGAACACAAATCAAGAACTCTGTTTATATTTCCATTTTTTTGAAACATCCAGTTAATTGCCTTCGATCGCCAACGCATGTCCTGATTTAAAGATAAAATATGATTAATAGAATCATACGTTTCAGCAATATTGGAAAACATTTCTTGAATTTGTTGACTCATTATTTGTATCTACTTGATTAATTGATATTTTTTTAACAAGAGGCGCGCACGCTGCTCTATTTCATCATTCATCACTAATTCTTCAGGCCATTCTCTTAAAAATCCTTCTTTTGTCCATTTTTTAGTAGCATCAAGCCCCAACTTTCCTCCAGCGCCCCATAAAGTTGAAGCATGATCTAAAATATCTAATGGCCCTTCAATAATAACGGTATCTCTTTTCACATCCACACAATTTCCAACACGCCACATAACTTGATCTAGGTTTTGAACATCCGTATCCTCATCCACAATAATTAAAATTTTGGTCAACATCATCTGTCCTAATCCCCAAAGGGCATACATAATCTTTCTGGCATGATAGGGATATTGCTTTTTAATTGAAACGATTGCTAAATTATGAAAGATTCCACTGATTGGCAAATTGATATCTACAATTTCCGGAAGAATTTTCTTTAATATTGGTAAAAACAATCGTTCAGTCGCTTTACCTAAGTAACCATCTTCCATCGGCGGCTTCCCAACAATAGTAGTCAAGTAAATTGGATGTTGACGATGCGTAATTGCCGTAAGATGAAATACTGGATACATGTCTGGTAAACTGTAATAGCCTGTGTGATCTCCAAAAGGTCCTTCTTGCCTTCTTTCAACTGGATCCACATATCCTTCCAAAACAAAATCGGCATCAGCATTTACTTGTAAAGAAACAGTTTTGCAGGGAACTAATTCCACCGGTTTTTGACGAAAAAAACCTGCAAACAAAAGCTCATCAATGCCTTCAGGTAAAGGCGCAGTAGCAGCGTACGTCAAAACTGGATCCCCACCTATAGTAACGGCAACTTCCAATCGATGATTAAGTCGCTCAGCCGTTCGATAATGTGCCGCTCCACCATGATGAACTTGCCAATGCATCCCAGCCGTTTTTGAATCATATATCTGCATCCGATACATTCCAATGTTTCGCATCCCAGTTTCAGGATCATGTGTATAGACAAGAGGAAATGTTATAAATTTCCCACCATCTTGTGGCCAACATTTTAATATTGGAAGTGAATTGAAATCCGGATCCGTATCGACCACCTCTTGACAAATTCCTTTAGTACTCGATCGTGGAAAAAATTGCGATATTTCCATTAATTTAGGAAGAAACTTTAATTTCTCGACAAATCCTTGGGGCGGTTGAAAGTTTAAAATTTCTGTTAAGCGGTCTGTTTGTTCCTGTAAATTCTTAACTCCTAATGCTAAACTCATCCGAGAGTATGAACCAAATCCATTCGTTAAAACCGGATATTGACTTCCCCTAACATTTTCAAAAAATAGTGCCTTGCCTCCCTGAGGTAACTTAGATGCTAAATTTGTTATGGCCGCAATTTCTAAATTAGGATCAACTTCCTCCTTAATTCTAATCAACTCCTGTTTTTTTTCTAAAACTTTCACAAAATCATTTAGTGACTCATACATGTACATCATAATTGCTCATTTTCCTTAAAAAAATATCTGCAAATTCATAAATTTTTTAATTATATCAAATTTTTCAAACAGAAAAAATTGAAACTATTTAAAAGAATAAAATTACTTTTAGATGGACTTGTATAAACTCATTTCTCCATAGTACATCTTGAATTTATGCGTTGATTCAAAACAACATATTCACATTGCTAAATAACTATTAAGCTTGAAAAAATCAATTATCTATTGACTTTCAAATCAAGAAACGCCATATTAACAAAAATACAAAGAATTTTACCTTAATAAATCAAAAATAATTATTTTTGAAAGTCACCCTGAAAGAAATCTTATGAAAATCAACTGGATGTGGATTGTTTTTGTCGGATTTCTTATCTCTCAAGTTAGTTGTTCAAAAAAAATTTCTAATTATCCACTAAAATCATTTGTTTGGAGTACCGTGGGAAAAAAAATTAAAACACCTTCTGCAGCAAACTTACTCACATTAAACATCAACCAAGGTACCCCTTATCTATCTTATCAAACTAACTTAGATGATTCTGCAGTTTTTATGTACACTCCAACTAGTGGGTGGGTTACTCTGGGTATTCTATCGGGTGCATTGCAGCCAGCACTCTTTGTTGATAATGGAATTCCTTTCGTTGCATGCGCAAGTCATCTATATCATGGAAGAGCTTTGGTTCAAGCCTTTAACGGAAAAGTTTGGGTTCCAGTCGGCACGCCTGGCTTTTCATTTAAAAAAATCCGTTTTCCAATATTTTCCGTTCATGATGGAACTCACATTCTTTATGAAACTTTATCCGGGAAATTATTAGTAGAATTTTATCAGCACTATAATGGTTATGGTTGGACGCAGATAGGCTCACCAGGATCTTCAGCCACAAAAATTCTTCCATCACTCTCAGTTTCCATGGGAATTCCATATGTTGCCTATGCTAGTTCAAAGTTTAAAAATTCCATTATGATTAAAATGTTTAAAAGTCATCATTGGGAATCAATGGGAACTCTGGAAGTTTCAAATGGCCCTGTCAACAACCTAACTTTATCTGTCGAGCACAATATTTCTTATTTAGCGTATGAAAATTCTAAAAATCAACCAAGCGTTCTGTTTTATAAAGAAAATACTTGGAGCCCTTTAACCAATAATCTAACAAATAATTCTGTGAGAAATTTATGCTTATTTATCAATAACAACACACCTTACATTGCTTATACTAACAAAAACACACTCCAAGTACGAGAATGGAATAAATCCAGATGGATTTCAATCGGTCCTTCTAATTTTTCACAAACCATTATTACGATTCCAAATAAAATTAATAAAGTTATGTCCCTAGTGATCGCCCACCACATTCCTTATGTTTCTTACATTGATAAGCATCATGAAATAATAACACTAAAATTAGGGCCCAAATAAATAGCCTGTTTAGAATTTATGATCAATTTACAGCTCATATACCGTTAAGTTCATCGCTACCATTCTGCTCTTTTCCGATACGTTAAAATTAACCAAATCACAAACTTTGATTCAATCTATTTCCAAAATCAATTCTCGAAATCAATCCACTCGTCGCACTTACCAAATTTATGAACATTTATTGGATACTCGATTTTTTTTAGATTTGTTTCCAATTTTTGCAATGGAAACAATGAAAATATCCCAAGGCTAATTAAAACGTTAACTTGTTCTATGATCTACAACTCACTTTTTTAAAAATCGATCTACCATTTAACTTTTTTGAAAACTCAGGTCTTTTTGCTTTTTTCTTAAAACAATTAGACATATCCAGAGCAAAATTGCGCTTAGTCGTAAAAACCAATCACATATTAATTTTTGATCAAAAAATAAATTAACCCAAGAAACATATGCAACCGTCCATGCAGATGAACTTAAATATTGGAAGATCTTTTTTTCGAACGATTTAAATGAAAAACCAAATACATATGAAAACATTGCTATACCGACACCAAAAAGATGTAAATAACTCCAAGATTGAATGACCACTTTCATTGAACCACTAGCTTTATCTAGTATCCCTAACCATGAAAAGCACCATAGGATTAGCCAAAAATTCGAAAACAATGCGATGCTGTTAGAAACTAAAACTGCAATAGAATTTTTCATTAAAGATGGAGAACTTATAATCACCATCGTAAAAACCCCAACAATCATCGGCCATCCAAATAGTAAAAAAAATTTTGAAAAACTTTTAAAATTTAAAAGCCAAAATGAATTAAGTGTACTAGAAACTAAACAACCAATTGATAAGACTAGGCCAAGCGAAGTTATTTGTCCAATTCGTATCCATGGCTTCATATTGCACTACAATTTAATATCTTTCATAGAATAAAAAACCTTTACTAAAAACAATCCCTTAGCGGGAAGTGTTGGTCCAGCTTCCCTGCGATCTTTCGATTTTAGAATCGCCACTACGTCTTGAGGTTTAATTTTCCCCAAACCTGCATACAATAATGTTCCACTTAAAATTCGAACCATTTGATGTAAAAAAGAAACTCCACAAAATTCTAAGTAGATGTCGTTTCCACATTGGCGAATTTTAATTTTTTTAAGAATTCTATTCGGATTGGCCCGTTTTCGACCCAATGCCCCACAGAATGCAGAAAAATCGTGTTTCCCAATTAATAATTTTGCAGCCGTTCGCATTTTAAAAAGATTCAATGGTCGGCTTTCTCGATAATAATAAAACCGGTCCCATACTGTATCTTCCGCAGATTGGCGAATAACATATCGATAAATTTTTGAAACGGCATCATAAGTCGCATGAAATGATTTTGGTACGATTCTTGCCATTTTCACATGAATGTCTTTGGGTAATAATAAATTGGCTATGCGTTTAAATTGAAATGGAGAAAGTTTAGAACAAGTTTGAAAATTACAAATCTGACCTAATGCGTGAACTCCGGCATCTGTTCTTCCAGCTACAATTAAGTCAACTGAATGCCCCGCTATTTTTTTTAGTGTGTCTTCCAATACCGACTGAATACTTATTGAATTTTTTTGCTTTTGCCATCCAGAAAAAAAAGTTCCATCGTATTCAATTTTAAGTTGAATATTTTTATAAATCAATGCATTAAACTCGGATTTTCTTTTTCCAACGTGCGAATTTCCACTAATCCATGTTGGGCTTCTGCTTCATTGGGATCTAATCGTAATGATGTTTGAAAAGCATTACTAGCTAAGTTTAAATGATGCAAAAGCAAATATGCCTCGCCCATTTTGGCGTATACCAATGGATTTCCAGGTTGCATTTTGTCAACTTTTTGCAGGGCCAGCAAAGCTCCCGCCCCATCATGAACTTGAATTTCACTTTGTGCCAACATGAAATAAAGCCTAGGCCAAGTTTGGGGCTGTCTATATTTAAGCGCATTTTTAAAACACCAAACTGCTAATGGATACCACTTATTTGCCAATGCATAATAACCAGTAAAATCAAAACCAATTCCATACGAATCCTTCATTACATCGGTATATGGATCCCAATATCGTCGTCTTGGAGGATTTAAATCGTGAAGACAATAGCCGCTCCATAATAAATTAAGGTGTCGCGACGTCAATGGAAAATTCATATTTTTAGTATTTGTTAGTCTCCACAAAAAACCTTCTGGAAGAGCTGGATTTTTTTGCCGAATCCAAGGAGCGGTAAAAATATTCGTAAAATAAAAGGGTCGTTGATTACCATGCATATTTATCATATTTTGAACCACAACTTCTGGATTAACATTGTTAAATACTGGAACATACAACGATGGATTACGCTTAAAAAATGGATCTCTTGCCCAAGAATAGGGAATTAACTGCATAGTAAAACTAGTAACATCTGGACGAATACCTCGAACATATTGCAAATACCAGAGCGGTAAAATATCAATATCTCCATTACAGATTATCACGCCATTTTTAGCAACTGTCCTTAACATATTCATGCCATAATCATATGAGCTCGTGTATCGGCTCTGGTCATCTCGAATATAATTCAAACTCAGCGGTAAAAAAGCTAGTAATAAAGCCGCTCCGCCAATACTAGCCGTTTTTACTTTGGATTTAAAATTTTTTGAACTAACTTCTAAAATGCCTGCAACTCCTGCAGCAGCCATAAAGCAAGCTAGATGATAAATAGGGGTAAAAAAATTATCTAATGTCCATTGATATCCCTTTAATGGATTATTGAATCCAATAATTGTTAAAAAAACAAAAAACTCCAAAATGGCTAAACCCCATCCCAAAACACGATTGCGCTTAAATAACCAGAAAAGACCCCAAATTGCTAAAATCAAGATAACCCAAGAAAAAACAATACCAAATTGATCATAGGACTGTTGGTAGAATTCAACCAAATTTCTATGAATCGTTATTAGAGACCGCTGAGCGCCTATACCTGAGTATCCTTTTCTTTCTATTGTTTGCCAAAGTCGGGTTAAATTATCAGGATCCCACCAATTCATTACAGGATGCAGATTGGCCCGCATCGCTAATGACGTATATAAAGAAAAACCCACAAAACATAATGTTAAAGCTAAAATCCAATTTTTTAACCCAAAGGCCATCATCGCTTTTTTAAACTTTTCCCAGAAATCCAAAAACCGTAATTTAAATAGCGACTCCATAATTTCTAATATGGGAACTTTTGTTTGTGCCGAGAGAAGCAGCCACACATATCCTGGAAAAATGACGACCTGATTGGGCCAATGATCTGTCAAACTAACTCCATATATGAACGCTACTAATAAAAAACCTTTTAAAAACCATCCTCGTTCTCTCATTAAAAAAAGTATGTACAAAATCAGCATGGTTAAAAATGTATTTAATGTATAAATACCACCTTTGGCTCCATCAGCCTGAAACCACTGTTGATATGAAAAGGCAAAGCACAATGCTCCAAATAAAGACGGTATTTCTAAAAAATAAACTGGAGTGGTTGCTAAATGGGAGACACCATTTTCATCTCGATTAGAAAAAACATTTTTCAAAATAAGTTTCATGATCAAATAAAACAAAACAACCGCACCGGCAGCCGTCAATGTGGAAGCAAACGACACACGAAACATGGGTTGTCCAAGATGAAGGAGGCAATTAATTCTCCCCCACAACATGTGCAACGGATACCCTGGAGAATGACTTACTGTCATTCGATCACAAACTGTAATCGTTTCTCCAGAATCATTTATATTAAACGTTGCACAAATAGTAGTAACGTAAATAAAATTTACAAATACAAACAATAAATATGGAAGTAAAAATAAAAAAATTTTTCACACCCTCTTAAGTTGAATTTTTGATTATAAGTTATTTGCCAATACCGAAAGTGCTTTTTCATAATCGGGATGATTCGTTACTTCTTTTACTATTTCTATATATTTAATTTTATTATTTGAATCAATAATAAAAATAGCTCTAGCTTCCAGACGCAATTCTTTAATGTGCGTTCCATATGCATTTCCAAATGACATTTCTCGATGATCGGACAAGGTTTTAATTTTGAGCCCTTCTGCTCCACAAAATCTCCCTTGTGCAAATGGAAGATCGGCTGTAATTGTCAAAATTTCCACAGAAGGAAATTTTTGAAGTTCCTTGTTAAACCGCCGCGTTTGATCAGCGCAAACCGGAGTATCCAAAGATGGAGCTGCTGAAATCAAACAAACTTTACCCCTAAATGCATCAAACGTGACTTCTTGGAGTTGATTATTTAGCACTTTAAAATTAGGAGCATTTTCCCCCACTTTAAGTTGAGGACCAATTAACGTTAACGGTGCGCCTTTAAAAGTAATAATTCCATAATGTTCTTGCATAATCTCTCCTAAATTAAAATTATTTTTCACCCTATCTTGCTAAAGCTTAAAATAAACGTTACCTTGTTTTCAAGTCTTACTCGACAAAATCCAACATCTGAATTTTATATATACCCTTTATATGCTAAATATTCCGCAATCAAAATTGCGCCTCGTGCTGCACCCATCTTAGTATTGTGCGAAGTTAAAACAAATTTGATCCCATTTTCAAGAGCTTCATCCTCACGAACTCGACCAATCGTCGTTGTCATACCTTCTCCATTATCCCTATCTCGACGTGGTTGTGGTCGGAAAGGATCCTCAAGCACCTCAATTAATTTTGAGGGGCATGATGGAAATCCCATTTGTACAAATTCACTTCCGAAACTTCTTAATACTGCTTTAACTTGATCAATACTTCCCTTAGTCCTTAAGGAAGCATAAACAACTTCTGTGTGCGCGTCTAAAACTGGAACACGTGTACATGTAGTCGATATAAGAAAATCTGCTGGTTGAATCACATTATCAGAAAATTTGCCCAGAATTTTCTTTGTTTCAAAATGGACTTTTTCTTCTTCTTTAGGAATATAAGGAATAATATTATCCATGATATCTAAAGCTATTACTCCTGGAGACCGCCCCGCTCCAGAACATGCTTGCATTGAAGTCATGATTACTTTTTTTATACCAAACGCGGTTTGAATGGGTTTCAAAGCCATTGCCAACCCAGTAGTAGTACAATTGGGTACTGGAGAAATAAACCCTTTCCATTGACGTTTAAGCTTTTGAACTGGTATAAGCTGTTCATGTTCCATATTTACCCCTGGAATAAAAATAGGAACATCCTGATCGCCTCTAAATGCAGAAGCTGTTGAAATTACCGGAGTGCTTTGAGCTAATCTAGGCTCGATTTCTTTTGCAGCATCTGATTCCACGGCTGTGAAAATCAAATCCAATTCTTTAGGATTGATATCCAAAACATTTTCGACTTTTAATTTTAAAAATGGTGAAGGTGGATCCCCCTGACAAAACCATTGTAAAGAACCATTATCTGACGTAATGGCATCTTTATAAATCTTTCCAGCAGATCGTAACGATGCAGCTAAAGTAGTTACCTCGAACATCGGATGATTAATTAAAGATGCTAAAAATTGCTGGCCGGCAATTCCCGTTGCTCCAATTACAGCAACTTTCTTCTTAGTCATAATTATATTCCCTTTAAGATCAAATCAAATTTAAAAACATAGCCAATTTTTATTTGGTTTCAATTGCGATTATAAATATATTATTTTGCATTTGCTATTGATTCAACACTGTTCATCAATTTTCGCAGTTCCAGATAAAATCGGATCATAAATAAACTAATCCAAAGTGCAAATATTGCCAAAAAAATCTTAAAGCCTTGCCTTGGATAAAATGAGTTATAAACCAAAACACCCGCTATCAGAACAAAAAAAACACTCCAAACTATGGCCCCGATTGAAAGAAATATTTTTGATTTTCTACTTGATACGTTTTCATTCTGGATGGTTATTTTTTTAAAAATCCAAAACAATACTAATATCATACATAATCCAGCCAAAAAAGGCATCCCTAAAATCCATTGCTGGTTGGTCAAAATTCCAAATCAAATTACATCAATCCATAAAAATGCATAAACTCCAACCCAAAGAGTACTCATCATTAAAAAATCAAGTTCTGGAACTAATGTATACATAAGCACGCCCAAGAAAAAAAACATGTAATTAGAATAAAAGATAATCTGATTAAGTGGAAAATAAAAAATTTTTAACACATGTGGATATTCAATTAATAATCCAAACCCACTTTCATCGAGAGGTAAAAATCCCAACATGAATATCCAAATTCCTATTGATAATAAAAAAAATAATATGCCACTCACAATTGTTTTATATTTCATTCAAATCTCTTGTTCATTTAGTTTCTTACAACCCCACCAAACTGGCAAAACTATAAACATGCAATTTAAAAAAATCAGAGTCAAACATGGAATAAAAAACTCCCACGGATATTTTAAAAAAATATCCGGATTCCTTAAATAATAAATTCTGACCGGATTAGCTTCTACTATCAAATTCAGGAAAATAAATGTAACAGAAATCATCATATAAACCAATCCCCCAAAACTTGTTGATATTTTAGGTGCATTATCTATTTTAAAATATGTAAACGTGGCACCCATGCCAATGCCTAAGCTTGTTAAACCTATCGAAAAAACCGCCATTGTGATCAGCGATATTATTAACATAAAATGGTCGACCTTCATAATCCATGCAGAAAATATAATGGTAATTTCCGAAAGGAAAAAAATAGGGAAAAATGCGATGATTCCTTTTTCAATCATTAGCTCTTTAACAGAAATCGGGCTACTTTTTAATATCCAAAACGCCTTGCCCTCCAAACTAATATTTGGAAAAACATATCTAGTGGTTATTGCAGTAACAATAAATCCGGTAAATCCTATAGATAGAAAATAAACAACATTTTTCAAGCCAGCATAATCATTCAATGGTAATTTTTGGTAATTGTAAAGATAAACTACCACTAAACTCAACAATAATAGAAGTTGTGACCATTGCGCAGAGTCTCGAATAAAAATTTTATAATCTTTTACTAACATAGCATAAAATGACTTCGGCAACAGTTTTTCTAAAATATTTGCGTCTTTAAAATATTTAACTTTTTTTCTAAAAACAGGATTTCCCTCTTGGGCATTGCACCAACCTTTAAAGAAAAAAATTGGATTAATTACCCAGCACATTCCAAAGCACAAAACTGCTGCTAACAACAAAAAAATTAAATTTATTTTAAATTCATTCCATCGCCCAAACAAAGCTCCCATAGTGGCAGAAGACGCCCAATCACTTGGTAAAAATGGGGCCGTTCCTCCTTTCAATCCTTGTAAATAAAGAACCCAACTTTGCATCGCTTGCGTACTTTTTAAAATATTTTCTGGATGTGAGAGCCTTAAAATCACAAAAACAGAACAAAATGCTAATAAACTTACCAATAAAAGAAGATCCCTAACTTTTCGTGCTGAAAAGAAACACATTAACAACGAGGTTAACGTAAATCCAACAGCTGAAGGGATGATCAAAAAGAACAACAAAATTACTCCACACCAAAAATAAAATGCTATAGAAGCATGGCATACTCCTCCATATGCTCCAAGAATCGGTATAAAAACAAGGATGGGCATCCACGAAGAATCAACCCATGTTTCTAAAAATTTCACTAATACAATATCTTTATGATCGATTGGCAGACTGTTTAAAAGCATTAAATCATCAGACAGATATGTCGTGGAAATCGTGTAAATAATATTTGAAAAAAGAATAAGTGCAAAAAAGGTTAAAAAAATGAGCGATAAAAGCTTTCCAATTAATATTGGACCTAGTATTGGTACATAATAAAAGTGTTTTAATGCAAAGAAGACCAATGAATATATGCCACTCAAAAATAACACACCTAATCCCACCCCTCCAAAAATACGGATCCAATTTTTAGCTTGGTTTTTAAAAATCGAGTGAAATATTCTGATAAATTGAGTTTTTAATAATAATTTAAACATTTATATTGCTAGTTTGATTGTTAAGGTATTCTAATTTTTTCTGAATATCTGTTTCACCAGTGAATTGCAAAAAAATTTCTTCAAGATTTCCGTTTGAATTTTTGGCACGTGTTCTTAATTCGCTCAAAGAACCCTCGGCAATTAATTCACCAGAACGAATAATTCCGATTCGAGCACATAAATCTTCAACAATGTCCAGCGTATGTGTAGAAAGCAAAATGGTTAACCCTTGTTTAGCTAGCTGATTAAAAATTTCCTTTACCAATTTCGCAGACTGAGGATCTAGGCCCACCATGGGTTCATCAATAATTAATATTTTCGGTTGAGTTAATAAAGCTCCCGCCATGACTACTTTTTGTTTCATTCCATGTGAAAATCCTTCAATCAATTCATCCTTCCACCGCATTAATCCAAATAAATCTAAATATTTTAACGAGATATTCTGACTATCATGTCTATTTAATTGATAAATACCTGATAAGAAATTTAAATATTCGATTGGTGTTAACTTTTCATATACATATGGTCTATCTGGAATTAATGACGTAATTTGTTTTGCATATTTGCTTTCATGCACAATATCAAACCCACCTACTTTTACTTTCCCACTCGTTGGTAAAAGAAGACCAGTTAAAATTTTGATCGTTGTAGTTTTTCCTGCACCATTGGGACCTAAAAAACCATAGATTTCTCCTGGATGAATTACTAAGCTTAAATTTTGAACTGCTTTAATTTTTCCATAATTTTTGTACAAATTTTCAACTTGGATCATATATTGTTGATATCCCTTAATTTAAAATATTTCGAGTCGTTCTAAAGTAATATCGTTTTTATCGCATAAATTTTTAAACAGTTTTTAATTTAACTATTTTATTAAGAAATCTAAAATTCATGCCCTTGAAATTATCTTAACGTATAACCATAATATTTATATATATATTTTTAATTTCATATCCAACTCTAAGGAGAAGCTAATGAAGCAGAAGTGGAGTAAAGAAAAAATTATAAGTACCATACAAAACCTTCATCAAACTGGTATTGATATCTCGGCTAGTAATATTTCTAAGAATTATATACCTTTGTTTACAGCCTCTTGTTCAAAAAGATATTTCGGAAATTGGCGCTTAGCCGTAAAATCTGCAGGCATTAATTATGAACAAATTCTTGAAGAAGGGAAAAAAAGAAGACGAAGTAAATTGACAAAATGGACCAAAGAATCCGTTTTAGAAGAAATTAAAAAAAGCGAAATGCAAAATCTTTTAACCATTTATCGGGAAAAATTGTCTCTTTATTCAGCAGCTCGACGAGAATATGGAAGCTGGAAGTTAGCCATTGAAGCCGCGGGATATCGTTTAACTAAAGGCTCACATAAAAACTCAAACAAAATTTCGATGGATTCCAATCCTGCTATTTCCACGTAATCTAAAAGTCTAAATCGGTTTTACTCAACTCAAAAATATGGGGATGCAAGCTTCGCTAGTGAGTTTCGCAATCTAGCTATTAGTGGAAAGCTTTGAACGTCTTTTAAAACCACTGGTTTGGATCCCTCTTTAACTGCATTAAAATATGCTGTAAGTTGGGAAGCGATTTTAAAGTCATAAATTTCAACATTAAATTCAAAATTAAGTCTAAACGACCGTGAATCAAAGTTACCTGAACCAATCAAAACATATAAATCATCCATAATTAAAACTTTACTGTGAATAAACGACTTTGGATAAAAATAAACCTTTGCTCCTTGTGCAAGAATTTCCCAAAGTAGTGCCCGACTCGCCCAATCCACATAAGGTAAGTTGCTTCTTTCTGGCACAATAATTTCAACATTAATCCCCCTTAAAATTGCAATATTGATGTTCGAAATTAAAATTCTATCGGGAACAAAATAGGGCGTTACAATCTTAATTGATTTTTTAGCCGAAGAAAAGATTCCCGAAATAATATGATTGAGCTTTTCAAAGTTTTCATCGGGACCATCATTAATGGCACGGCAAACAATCCCGCGAGTAGAAACCTTACTTCCCCAATCTTCCCATGGAAGAGATTCACCAGTAGAAAAGTACCAATCACTGATAAATATCTCTTCCATTTCTTTAACAATAGGTCCATTGAATTCAAAATGAACGTCCTCAACACATTTCGAATTTTCCTGACTTTGAACCATATGACGATCACTAATATTCATTCCTCCCGTAAACCCACTATAACCATCCACCACTAATATTTTTCTATGATTTCTAAGATTGGGGTGTAATCGGTTTAATGATAACGAAAAGGGTAAAAATTGAGCAACTGGTATTTTGCTCTTTTTGAAAATTTTTCGAACATGCGGGTATGAATACATCTCTCCTATTGCATCAAGTAAAATTCGGATTTTAACTCCACGAATAAAAGCAGCTTGAATAACTTCAAAAAATTTTTGTCCGGTAGAGTCAAAATCATAAATATAAGTACAAAGATAGACAAATTTTTTTGATTGATTTATCGCTTTGATCATTGCGGTATAAGCCTGATCACCATTATAAAGGATCGTAATGTGATTACTGTCCAACAGAGGCTTTTGTGAAATTTTCTGAGATAATTCCAAAAATGAACGAAGATATTTTTGGCTTTTGAAGATTGACATGCTACTTTTAAGTGTACTTCGATCAATTGGAGTTTGGTGTTGCCATCGGCCAATTCGACGCATTTTTTGAGCATGGGTTCGAATACGATTAACGCCAAAGATCCAATATAAAATGGAGCCTCCTCCAGAAAAAAGAAAACAAATTACTACCCAGCCCAGCGCAGCTCGAGGATCACGTTTATTTAACAATGCATGTCCAGAAGAAAATATCATGAACACCCAAATACAGATTTTCAAAATAATTTCCACTGGATTCACAAATACTCCAAATCTTCGCATGAAATTTCTTTGTGTCTACGTTTAATTTTAACATGGAGATTTTAAAAAGGTAAAATTTGCTCTACCAAACACACACGTGTTCTCATGGAAATTTCAATTCCCGTCTCTACCATCAAATCGAATCGATTTTGGAAGTTGTCCTTGATCCACCATCTTATTTTTAAAAAAAATAGCATTTCGACCACTCAATTTAGCCGATCGGAGATTATCATCTGCAACTTCAAGAAGCTCCATTATGTTTTGGCCCTCAGTTTTATACTGACTAATCCCCTGACTGATGGTAATTAAATGAGAAATTTGATATAAAGTTTTTTTTCTAGGATGAACTATTTGCATTTTTTTTAAATAATTATTCGCATCAGCCAATAACACTTCCTCCGTGTAAATTCGAAATTCCCGCGCCTGTTTTAACATAAGCTCAACTTCAGTTTCCATTACCCATACAAATTCCTCTCCGCCTCTTCTGAAAAAATTTTTTTGAAAAAACTTTTCTCCAGCATAAACTAAAACTTTTAATATTTGATCGGCAACTTGATGACTATAAAACTCATTAAAAGCTTTGAAATAATCAATATCAACGAGTGAAACAAATACACTTTTTTTTGAATTTAATAAAAATGATGGTACATAATCCATCATCGCCCTGAAATTCAAAGCTCCCGTACTTTCATCAATGAATGTTCGATATTCTTTTTTCCGAATTTGTCGCTCATTTTCTGAAAAAAGGAGTATCTGTTCTTCAGAAATAGGTGCAATCCATTTTAACTTTATCCAGCCCAATAAAGATGAGTTGCTTTTATCAACTAATTCTTCCCGTTTTTTATTTAATGATTGACGATATAGTTTATCAACTTTAGCAGAACGATGTCCGGTTTCAATAATTTGCTGGCAATAAAAAATTGTTTCATTCCACTCACTACTTAAGTAATAACTTAGTGCAAGATTATATAAAATTGTAATATTCCAACGTTGATTTTCCAGAAGCTTTTCATAAATTTGAATGGACTTTTTGTATTCTCCAGTTTGTTGGGAAAGATCAGCAAGTAGTAAAAGTATTTCTTCATCTTCCATGCCATTCTTTAAAAAATTATTAATTATTGCTTCAGCATCTACATATTTTTTTAATTTAAGCTCTACTTTAGCTTTCAATATTAAACTATCCCGAGACGGTAAAGAAAATGAATGCAATTCATTTAAAACTTCAAAAGCAATATTAAAATATGAATTATCCAAATAAATTTTACATGCCAATAAATATGCATCTACATTTGCGGAATGATAGCTAAGGCATTCGCGAATTGATTGAATTGCCTCAGAAATATTTCCCGATTTCCAATGCAAGTCAGCTCGTAGTAATAACTCATTCGATTTATTTATATCTGTTTTCATATGAAAATCAAAGCTCATAATTCCTCAATTTTAGTCGCAATTAATTTACCTTGACGATTTTTCGAAATTTGAACCAAGAATCGGAAAGGGATCTCTATCTGCGAATGTTTTTGATTAGAATAAAATACATCAAGCCCACGCATTTGAATTGCCACTTCTGTTTTATTTCTTTTGAAAATTTTAGCGTGCCCAATTTTTTGAAATGTAATAAAAATTTTATACGTATTTATTAAAGAAACAAAAGATTGATTTAAAAAATATTTTTCATATGCATGATAAAGCTTGGGAGAAAGCAGTGAGGCTAATTCAAGATCTTGATTGGACAAATTTTTATAATCGATGTTGTTAAAACTTAGAACAACTTGTTCCGCAAATGCAATATCTCTTATATTTTCTTTTTTTTGAACAAACTCTCGTTGACTATGTTTCAAAATAAAGAAATGATATGAAAAATACATCATTAAAAAAACAATGCCCATTATTCCAAACCAAACAACTTTCCATATTATTTTTCTTTCTTTATTGAATATTGAAGTTTCAATTTCAGGAAATTCCATATTAATTAATACTCTTCCAATTTACTTGCCACAAATGAAAATACTAAACTCCAAAGATCTGCAACACTCATTCCTTGAATTTCCTTAATGTTTTTTTTAAAATAGTTTTCGCGTTCTAAAACCTCCGTGGGATGTGTTGTAGCGATCCAATATGACACTGGATCTGCAACGATATGAGCTATACCTTTCCCTAAATTTCCCAAGATACAAAAGCACTGGGAATATTGCCCTCGTATCTGTTGTAGCTGCTTTAACAGGTTCATTTCTTGAGAATTAAATGCGAGAATTTCCTGCAATAAACTAAGGTCATTCTCACCCGGTTTGAAAATAAATTTACAGGTGGCATTATCTAACACTGGACGAACATCTACATTTTTTAAAAAATCGGATAACTGCTGAGTTGCAAAAATGGAAGATAATCCAATATGTCGACTACGTTTGGCTAAATTCATTAATAAATAGATCCCTGCGGCGAATTTTGCTAAGAACCATGCTTCATCAATTAATAACCATGTTTTTTTCCCATTTTTTTTATTGACTTCTGCTTGGTTCAAACAAAATTGTGAAATAACGTAAACACCTAAACTAACTAAATTTTCAGGCAATCGACTTGTATCAAATACAACAAAAGTTGCTTGCATTTTAAAATTACTAGGACGATCTGTTAAATTAGAAAAAACTCCGTTTTCAGTATAAGGATCAAGCATTTTGGAATATTTAATACATAACATTCTATATTCAGAAATTATTTTCACATCCTCGCCCATCATTAATAAAGTTTTTTTCAAGTCACGCAAGAGTGGAATGGGATGTAAAGGATTTTCATGAAAAATTCGTTTATAAGTCATTTGAATCGCTTCTTCAATATAAGCAACAACAACATTTGGTAATCGTTCTTGCTTTTCTTCAGTGAGTACAACTGTCAAAAATCCCAGTAAATCACTCATTTTCTCTGAACTAATTACCCCTTGATTTTTTCTGAGCAATTCTTCATCAGTATCAAATAAATTAAATTGAATGGATCCATTTAAATCGATATAGACATATTGCCCACCGTACAAATAACAAATTAGTTCATATGATTTTGAACGATCAATAATCACAATAAATGGATTCCAAGAAAATGCTCGAATAATTTGTTGTTGAATAAAAAATGATTTTCCACTTCCAGACTTACCTATCACGATCGCGTTCCAATTCTCAAGTTTGGATGACCATGGATCATGGCATATCAATTCATTATTCAAATTAACACCCAAAAAATTTCCAGAAATTTGTGAAAGTGAATTTTCAAAAAAGGGATAACAATTTGACAAACTTTTAGTCGTTATTAAAAATTCGTGCTCTGAAATATTTTTGTTTTGTGGCAAAGTACAAATAAACAATTCTTTTTGCTCAAAATAGCCATCAAATGCATTAAAAATTCCAATGTGACTCATAAAATTATCAGAAATTTCAAACAATTTTCGTAAATCTGATGAGTAGGCCGTTATATACATTGAAAATTGAATCAGTTTAGTTTCACCTCGAGCCAGTTCATCCATTGCTCTCTGGCGCAACTCTAATTGTGCTTGGCTTTCTGCATTAATCAAGTTCCCTTTTTGCAAAGAGCTTAAATCCCACTTTAACTGACGCTCAACATTTTTTTTGGCATTCATTTGGTCTATCCCGTGAGCAAAAATATTAATTTTAAAGATATTTGGTTGTGTTAAAAAATATGTAAGAAATGCAGGACGTTCTTCGACATCAGCAAATTCAGACACAAAAAACGTCTTTCCATAAATATCTCCCATTTGAAAATAGTTTTTTTCAAACTTCAAAGGCAATCGTGCTAATTTTTCAGAAATAGTCAGAAAAGAATTTTTCCCAAAAGAAACTGAAGAGCTATTTAAAATTTTTGAAAAATTTAAATAATTTGAAGAACCACACATTTCACTACTTAATAATTTGATTATTTCATGAGATTGAATTGGAGCAATTTTTATTCCACATCCGGTCAAATATTCACTCCAACTTCGACTTCGGATAGATGTTAAATCAATAAGTGAATCCCAGTGATCATTAGAATTATTTTTCCCTAAAAATAAATTTCTTGACTTAAGTATGCTAAAAAAAATAAATGTTTCATAGCGACATAACTTCCCAGACTTAATCCATTGATCTAACCAGTGATCATAATACTTTTTGTATCGAATAAAATTCTCATTAATCAAAACATTATTCTGTAACTCCCATTGTTGAATTTCACATTTTTCTTTAATTGGAATTTTTTTAAAAATAATTTGAATTTGTTCATCGACTTTTATCTGCGCCAATGCATTTTCAAACTTTTTAATTTTATTCTTTATACCTTCTACGTCTTCAATCCAGGGATCAACTCCGCCGAATACCTTATATCCACAAACAATTTGATCAGGCCGATTCATCAATAAAAAGCCATCACCGATTTGAATCACTCTTAGCAAATCCGCTACTGGACTTACTTTTTTCATTTTCTTCTCTTTATTGATTGTTTTTTAGGATAAAAATATTTAGGGCTTAATTTAAATTTGACCCAATGAAAAATAAAATTTTCCGGCAGTGAATTCGCAACAAAAAAATATGAAACTTCCACAGACAAAAGCACAATTAAAATAACAAAACACATTCCAAATCCTATTTGATTTTCAAACAATGATAAAAAAAACAGTATTACTAAACATGAACTTATTAAAAAATACAAGTTTGATATTTTTAGAAATCCGAATATCTTTGATTCAATATTAA
Source organism: candidate division FCPU426 bacterium (assembly GCA_027366525.1). Taxonomy (GTDB): domain Bacteria; phylum Oederibacteriota; class Muellerivitia; order Muellerivitales; family DAHXKG01; genus DAHXKG01. The sequence continues at coordinate 49,236 of DAHXKG010000006.1, read as the reverse complement.
GAGGTTTGCCCATTATCATTTTTATCCTTCAAAAATTCATTTCTCTGAATTCGTCGAATTTCCTTACCTCGTGAAAGTTCACGAAGAATTTCTGAAAGTTTCGCGTCTGTTTCATTTTTACGCAATGAGCTAGAATCGCTATCTCCATTTCCGAGAATGAATTTACTAAATTTAAAAAAATTTTTTCCACTTTCAAAACCTGCTTCAGGACCAATAAACGGTACTATGGTCCCAACAATTCCACCTACTACGCCTGCACTTCGCTCGCCAATTGTACTTCCCTTAGAATTATTCCATGAACGATAATTTGATTTAATATTTTCAATTACACCACCTGCAATTATTGACTGATAAAATTGACTCCAATCTGATTTGGCATCTGTTAAATGTGTATTTCCGCCGACAAACAATTGGGCAATCCCATCGCTATTTTGCATGAGCTTTAAACCAGCCAAAATGGCAAATGCAGAAAACAGGTTCTCTGTTGCTAAATTAATATTTATAAATCGGATAGAGCCGATTAGATATAAAATGACCAAAGCAATTGACCAAATAACCGAATATAACTGTAATTTCAAAATCAAATTAAATCCAGACCATGAAATATGTTCTGTGTTTGGATGTGCAATAAATCCAGCAAAAATTGGCCCTAGAAAAAATAAAATAATTAATGAAACTACTTGATAAAATTTCGACAAAATCACTCCTATGCAAATCGTTAATCCCCAAAAACTAATTACAATTTTCAAAAAACTAGCAACCAAATTTTCTGTAATTTGAAAACTTTGATTATTTAAAAAGGAATTTTCCGAAAAATGGCTGAACGTATATTGCGACGGCACAGAAAATATTCCGAAATTATTTATCGAATTATTTGATCTTATTAACGATAACTTCCGATAACTGGTTAATAATTTGGAAAAATGAAATATATATATCAACAAGAATTTAGCACTCAAAATCAGAATCAAACCTAAAATTGCTCCTGACAAAATCTTAATGGCTTCCGAATTTCCATTAGAATATTTATATCCAGCATAAATTATTCCGATTAGGCAGAAAAAAGATGCAATATAAAAAATAATTTTCCAAATTTTTTTACTTTGAATCAAAAAATTGGGGCCAAGTGTATTAGGTATTACAATATTAGAATTGCTTGATGATGCCATCTTCATCGGAAACTTATTCATATTTTTCAATCCCTGAAAGACACCTGAAGCTTCAATTCTATTTTGACTAAAAATCAAGAAACCAAGTGAGGTTAACCAATTACTTGTAAATGAAAAAAAAAGAGGCCAAGAAATTAAAATTCCAATAGAAACTATTAATCTAAAAACAGCCAAAAAACTTGTTTTTCTATTGGAAAATCCCGAAGAAGATATTGCCACATTTATAATAAAAAACACGAGAGCAATAATAAGCCCAAGCACACTCATCAACTGGTAAATATTTTTAACTACTACTTGGGCGAGTTTCGAGTAATTTTGTATATCAGCCAAATTTGGGATTGGAATCAAAATAGTGCCAATCTGACTATATATCCAAATCAAACTGTTAAAGCAAATCGTTGCCAATCCATTCATGAATTTTAAAATCAATGATGCAATATTATCATATCCATTAAAAAATCCTAAAAGAACATTGTGTAAGGATTTTTCAAAGAAGTTTCCAACATAAGGGAGGAAAACAGGTTGCTGAAGCGCTTGTGCGACAATATTATTAGCATACGCTTGTGGTATTTCTAAAGTAGCAATCCCAATTAAAAAAATAAATATTAAAATCATGCTTAAAATAAACTTCCCTTTCCACTAACTCCAAGATTCTGAGCAGTATAAATAAGATATTTAAAAATCCCAGCTGCACCTGTGGCAATGGCCGTTCCAATAATTGCCCTCTTAACGGCTTCCATCCCACCTTGATCGCCTTGTGAAAATTTATAGCCCGCTGCAATTAATGATGCCAAACAACCTGTTAAAGCAAAATAAAACACGAAATTCATTAATTCCTGAATATAATTCATCAATTGGCTTCCATAACTTCCACCCAACGTAACTTGGGCACAAACTACACTCACAATTCTCAAAGTAAGTAAAAACACCAACGCAATCGTATGTAACATTTTTTTTATGTCATTCGTCTTTCGCATTCTTTTTCTCCCGTCTTAATAAATTGGGGCAGGAACTGTCCCAATATTTTTCAAAAAATTTAAATTAGATATGGAAAAATTTCCCGATAAATTATTAAAATTTTGAATCATATTAGTTTCACTTGATAAATTGGACCAAGATTGTAAATTCAAGTTTTGAATTGCATTATTACTCAAGGGATAAAAGATATTCATTGCATTTGAAATTCCCAGTTGATTCAAAAAGTTCTCGAATATGTTATTACCCACAACACTTATAAGTGATTCGATAAATTGCATAGTGCTTTTTAAAAAGGCACCGACTAATCCACCATTAGAATTCTCTAAAGTTGTGTTGCTATTATTGTGATTCATTATTTTCCAACATCGAGAAATTCGAATTGCTAATTCCTGTGCCTTTTCACGATTTCCAATTAAAATTTCTCGTGCTTGTTTCTCAAGCAAAAATCCAATTTTTTTAAATTCTCGATCATTACTTCTCAACAAATAAATTGATAATTTTTTTTCTTGCACAGCTACAGAAAAACCTAAATTTGTTCCAGAAATTAAGTACAAATTTTTTGACATATCAACTAAGATTTTCAAAATTTTTAATCTTTCGGAATTGTTTTTTGAAACATTATTAAAAAAGGTATTCTTATATTGATTAAAAAATTGAAAATTCTGATAATTGCCCAATTCTGTGTTATATGCAGTTTTAAACAACCTGAAGTGATCAACTAAATTTTTTTCAAAATAATATACATCTTGATTAATTGAATAAGCATATGCCGATGACCATATTCCAAATATCAATAACACAATGTACCAACGCATATTTATTTTCCTCGCAACGGGATTAAAACAGAGCTAATAAATCCATCCACCTTTATTTTTAAATTTATTTCTAAATGTTTTTGATATTGGTGATGGACAAAAACAAAAAAATTTTTAATTCCTCCAATGAATTCAGAAAAAATCATATGGTTTGTTTTTATATTTTTAATATTAAGCATTTCAATAGATCTATTTGAGTGAATTAATAATTCAAATTGCCTTCTTCGACAAATAATATTTGCTTTAAAATTTTCCCAAACTGAATAACTTTTAATTTGATAATACCGGGGTGAAAAACTCGGAAAATAAACCACTCGACTTTTCTTTATCCGTTGTCTGTTATTTTTAATAACATTAATTTGATTCTTTGGGATGAGATCAATCATTACCTCCCATTTTCGATATATCTGATTTAAATCATTAGATACTGATGCATATGAAGAATTAACTATTAAAATTAAAACAAGACAATCAAAAAATATTTTCATTTTATTATTTCGCAATTTTAAAATTGAATAAATTTCTAATAACTTCTTTTACTTTTAATTAATTATTGGAATTAGTTCTATAATTTTTTAAAAAAAAATTACACTTCGACAAATTTTATTCATCCAATCATTTGTTGATTAAATTTTATTGAAGTACACTGAAAGGATTTGATCATGCATAAATATCAACATAAGATGTACGCCAAATTTGAGGCAAATAAGGATTTGAAGTGAATTTTATAAATAATATCCGCTAATACTTTTTATAGGTGCTAAATTATTTAATTTAGCATTGGCTGAAAATCCCGGCAGGGGAAAGGCTCTCATTCCGTCATGGACGGTTATCTTCTAGACGTCGAATAGTCGTAGCCAATAGTCCCATCCCTCTCTTTGTTCGATCGCTTCAGTTCAGTTGCGACAATAATTTTTTCCAGTCCCGGGACGTCAATACTCTCTGGGCCAAGGCCTTGACGTTCTCGAAAACCGCTGCCGAGACAACAGCTTTGAGTCCATCTAAAAAAACCAACCTCTCCGAATGGTTCATCCCCGGAATCATCTGAGAAAGCATCATACCCATGTCCTGGGGGTTCGTACGCGCGACAATCTTTTTAAATTCCATCTGAATCGCCTCATCCATGAAATTGCGGTAGATGACCTCCGTTATTTCCCGCTCCTCTAAGTCCATGTGAACCAAGTAGTTGGATAGAAAGCGGTTAAAACGCAGGTACAAGGCATAACCTTCTTTTGAGGAAGGCGTGGCGTAAACCTGGGCCCAAGCCTCCTCCAGTTCATCCACCTCTTTTTCTAGTCTCCGATGGTCTTCCGTCATCCTACAAGTAGCCCCAGGTACGCGCCCTTCCAAGAAAGGTACTTGGACTGTGTCCTCGTTCTTCGCGTGCTCTCGCAGAAAGTTTATCATGTCGGAAAAATCAACTTCCACAGCTTGTATTTCCTCCACATCGGTCCAATCAAGACTTCCCAACTTGAGGGACAGTCCAAAAAGACCCCAACGCAACCCTTTGTGTACGTTGATAAAAACATCCACTCTGTTCTTGTTTTCCACCCTGACCTCCTTAAAAATTTTTGTGTGATTCTTCCAAATTAATTTTCGCAACTCACTTTCTAAGATAGATCTAAGTCAACCGAATTGATTGTAAGAATCCGACAAAAGGAAGCCCACCTAGACAAGGCCTAAAGACTCTTTCTTAAATTAGAGCCCCAAGGTTTTGGAAGAAAACAAGTAGGCACCGGGTGTAGACCCAGTGAAACGCTTGAACTCGCGAATGAAATGGGCCTGGTCGAAATACCCGCATTCATAGGCTACTTCGGTACCTTCTTTTCCCCGCCTTAAAAGATCCAGACTCTTCTGGAACCGCAAGAGCGCTGCAAAATGCTTGGGACTAGTACCAATCCACTGTTGGAAGCGTCTTTCCAGCGATCGTTCAGTGGTGGCTAGGCTATCGGCCATGCGGGATATCGAGAGGTTGCCAGCCTTGAGCATGATGTGCTTGGCAGCATTCAAAACCAGCGGATCGGATTCCCGGAATAGGCGGTGCTTTACCAAGAAAGCCTGCAAAATGCGAGACGCTTGTCGGAATTCGGTGTTGTAAAGCTGATCCTCTAAGTCGCGTACCTCTTGGGGGTCCAAGATATCACGAAGACCCACGTTCTCTCCCATCAGTTCGCTCATGGGCCCGGTCAGAAAACAAGCAGCGCCCCAGGGTTTGAAATGCACTAAAATAGAGCGGGTTTTGCCCACGGATTGGTAAAGACGGTTTTGGTTCTGGATACCGGTCACCCCTGAAGGAGTGAGAGTTTTGTCTCCTTCGGACTTAAGCGCTTGCAGACGACCTTCCAGTTGGAAACCCATGACAAACTGAGGCGAAGGATCCACTCGATAAGCGGATTTTCCGGCAGGGTTCTCAGTGAACTGGATAGAATCGATGACGTCCAAAAGCACCGGCCAAGGTGTAAGGGTTAGAGGAATCATGGAGAATCCTTTCAAAATTAAGTTCTCTTTTTATGTTATTAAGCTAAAAATTGTTGCCTAAGGTGTCATTCCAAGTAATCCTGGGACGGTCGATCATCTATCTTTTCTGGTATTATCCTAAGCGATTTCTCTTAATAAATGTAATATTCTCTGCCATTTTCAAATTTTTATTTAATCTTAGGGCTAACTCTGACTTTAAATCTTGGTCAACTTCCAAGAAATCTTTATCGTAAAGAATATGGAAATCAGAGCGAAGAAGCCGCCATTTTGTATTTCATGCAGCCCCTGTTCCGAATAGGGTTTGATATGAGCCGCCTCCAAAACCGGCAAAGTTTTTTCCCCGGTAATGACAATTTGTGACAGTAGTCGTCTGTCACTAAAACCTGAAATGCACCTGTCCCAAACATGGATGAATAAGTTGAGTCTTCTCAAATCTTGCCTGACCTCCGATTGATTCAGATCCCACTGACATAGCCGAAAGCCTTGACATTGCTCTTATGAATTTAGGGTGGACACGAGTCCATAATTCTTGTCACATGGCACTATCATCAGAATCCAAAGTTTTTCCTCGAACAATATTCTTTGGCCAACTCGAAGAAACTTGAATACACTGTTCTCTTGACCAATAGAAATGTTGAGCCAAAAGGGTGCACCCAATAGGTGGATCACTCGGTACTTGTTCATGCTTTTCCCTCGATACTCAGCAATGCCATATCGAAGCTGAGAAAGACTTTCAGTTCCATTGTTTTCTCCATAGGCCACCCATGCTAAAGACAAAGGCAAAACAGTATGTTTAACAAATACCCCTCTAATTTTTGTATTCATAAAGGAAAGAATCATGTCGTCCGGAGCAACTTCTCTCATGAATTCATAGCAAGGATTACGCAACCCATCACTACGACGTTTGGGAGACCAAAAATATCTCCCTTAATCTCGTGCCGATATGTTTGATTTTGATTTACCAACCAAAATGGTTGTTCCATTATTCGTGGATTTTTCCTACGGATTAAACCATTTTTCGCATTCAGCCTATAGTGAGAAAGCCTTTGCAACTACGATATTGCCGATGACACAAAATGCAATATACCTCAAATGTTAAATTGGAGTAATGACCAACTTGATATTTTCTTCATAAAAAATCATACACAGAAAATTAAGAAAGTTTCATCTGCCCAATTTGTTCAGGTTTGTTACATCAAAAATAGGAAATCAGTATTATGCGTGAATTAGAAAAAAATGAATGTCAGAGTTAAATCATAATATCAATGTTCAAGTTTTTATCGAAACCATCCAAAAATAAAAAAAGTTGTTGTTCACGGTAGAGCAAAATCAATCTGATCACTTTAGATACAATATATTTAAAAAATCAAATCTAATTTTTTTAATCGTTTTTTCATTTCACTTATAACTTTTATTTCATCATCCTCATTTTGAGCCTCAAAAGTAACAGAAAATCTTAAATAGTGACCAGTTTCATCCCATGGAACGGTTGAAATCAAATAATTTTCAATTAAATATTCTGAAAACTGTGTTGCTGTAGAAAAAATCATGCCGTTTTGAATACCTTTAGGTGATTTTACATAACAAAAAAAACTTCCACCTGGTTTTTTTATATCAAATCCAATTTCTTTTAATGCTGAAACCAGCAAATCTAAGCGTCTTGAATATTTTGCTCTAGTTTTCTCTGTAATTTCAGGATGCTCCAATGCATATATGGCCGCTTTTTGAATAGCTCGAAATTGTCCAGAATCAGTATTATCTTTAACGGTAGCATAGGCACGAATTGGGAGTTCTCCTCCTGCAAGAAAACCAATTCGCCACCCAGTCATATTAAATGCCTTCGAGAGAGAGTGAACTTCAACACCCACTTCCAACGCTCCTTCAATGGATAAAAAACTTAATGGCTTATTATTTCCATAAGTTAAAGCGCCATAAGCAGCATCATTTATAACAATGATATTATTTTTCAAAGCAAACTCGACGGTTTCTTCAAAAAATTCTTTAGTTGCAATAGCACCCGTTGGATTATTAGGATAATTTATATAAAGCAGCTTCGATTTTTTTAAAATCTCATTTGGAATTTTCTTAAAATCTGGTAGAAATTGATTATGTTCATAGAGCGGAAGGTTAAATATTTCACCACCCAAATATCGAGCGTATGTTGCAACTACTGGATAACCCGGAATAGTCGTTAAAACTATATCTCCTGGATTAATAAAACAAATAGGAAGCATAGCCAAAATGGATTTGGAGCCTATACCGTGAACAATATTTTCAATTGGGTTTAAATCAACATGATATATTTTGGACAAATATCTTGCCGCAGCTTCTTGAAATTCAACAATCCCATTATCAGCATACCAGCGGTTTTCTATTTTTTTGGCCTCTTCACATAATTTCAAAACCACTTGCATATCTGCCATCCAGTCCGGCTCTCCCACTCCCATATCAATTAACTCCAGTTCTGGATGTTTCTTTTTTGCACGGGCTTTTGCGCGTTTTATAATCTCAAATTTGTAAATTTCCGTTGTTTGACCGAACGAGGTTCCACCTAATCGATTTGCAATTTTATCATTAAAAAAAGTCATACCTATCCTCTTTGAAAATAAATTTAACTATTATTTTACCCTAGCCAAAATTGATGAAGTAAAAGTGCCTTTAGAACTATCAATCGTTATATCAAAAAAATATTCTCCTGGTTCTAGTGGCCTTTCATTTTCATCTGTTACGTCCCATGGTAAAAAATGTTTCCCTGGAGTCAACCAATCTGGTGTATCTTTTTTTTCCAAATGATACGCTCGAAGTAGTCTAAAACTTGGAGAATAAATATCAATAAAAATATCAGTTGCTTGGATATTTGAATCCCACTTGATTTTTGCAAAGTGGTACAGCGGTGTTGGTCCTACTGAAAATGAAATAATCCTTGAAGTCGCCGTTGATTTGGCATGGGTAACCGTTGAAGTTGGTGATTTAAATACATGGTTTTGAATTGGAATCCAATTCCGAGTGCCCATCATTTGGCTATCAGCATTATGAACACTAACGCACAAAAAACCAATAAGCAATAATAATTGAACGAACCTTTTTAAAAAGTTTGACCACGTCACCCAACTATTTCCTTTGTAATTAAATCTCCCATCTCTATACAAGAAACACTACGCTCCTTTGAATTGGTCAAATCTGCCGTTTTAAATCCTTGACGAAGAACCTTATCCACCGCTTGCTCAATTAACAAAGATTCGCGATCAAGGTGAAAACTATATTTTAACATCATCGAAATAGATAAAATCATTGCTAATGGATTTGCCTTATTTTGACCGGCAATATCAGGAGCAGCACCACCAGCCGGTTCATATAAAGCAACCTCACCGCCCAATGAAGCTGAAGGTAACATGCCCAAAGAACCCGTTAGCATGGACGCTTCATCTGAAAGAATATCGCCGAACATATTCGTAGTCACTAAAACATCATATTGTTTGGGATTACGAATTAATTGCATTGCTGCATTATCCACAATTTGATGTTCAAATTGAACATCTTGAAAATTTTTAGAAACTTCTGCCGCAACATCATGCCAAAGCCGTGAAGATTCTAGTACATTAAATTTGTCAATACTAGTTAGTTTTTTTCGCCTAGCTCGGGCTAGTTCACAACTTAATCGGACCACTTGACTAACTTCCCCAGTTCGATAGATCTCGGTATTCACTCCATATTTATTTTCGCCTTCTCCAAAAATGCCCCTAGGTTCTCCAAAATAAATTCCAGACACTAACTCGCGAACAATCAATAAATCAATTCCGTTAATAACCTCGGGTTTTAATGTTGAGGCATCTTTCAATGGTTCATATAGTTTTATTGGCCTTAAATTTGCGAAAAGTCCAAGCTCTTTTCTCAGGCCTAAAATTCCTGCTTCAGGCCGCAGTTTGTTTTCTAATTGATCCCATTTGGGTCCGCCCATTGGGCCTTTCAAAACAGCATCGGCCTGTTTGCATGAATTCAGTGTTTGATCGGGAAGAGGAACACCATAGCTATCAATTGCTGCCCCGCCTGCTTTTTCATATTGCAATTCAAATTTATGAGAAAAAATTTCTTCAATCCGTTTAAGTACCTTTATGCCTTCTTGCATAACCTCAGGCCCAATTCCATCACCTGGTAGTATTACCAAATTGTATTTCATGAATATCTCCGCAATAACTTATTTTTTAAAATCATAATCCTTTCATAACACGGAAAGCATTTTTTGAATTTTTTTTCTTGTGTTTTAGCAGAAATTTATTTACACCATTCAAATAAGCCTTAGCGCTGGCTTCAATAATATCGGTTGAAATTCCATGCCCGTGAACCTCATCACCATTATTGCTTAAACTGACTGTCACTTCACCCTGTGCATCCCTTCCACGCGTCAAGGATTTCAATCCATAATTCTCCAACTTACCATTGAATCCTGTGGCACGATCAATGGCATTAAATATAGCATCTACGGGACCATCCCCACACGCGGCTTCTTGAATTTCTTGATTCCCTTTTTTTAATTTCAATGTTGCCGTTGGTAATGTTTTATTGCCCGATGTGGTATGAAAATAAATCAATTGAAACATCTCATTGGATAAAAACATATTTTCATCAACCAGAGATTCAACATCTTCGTCATATACATCTTTTTTCTTGTCAGCTAAATCTTTAAACTTTAAAAAAAGTTTTTCTACTTCTTTAAAAGACAATTGATAACCCAATTCTTGAATACGTTTTGAAAAGGCATGCCGCCCTGAATGCTTTCCAAGAATCAAACGACTTGATGGAATACCAATCATCTGTGGTTTGATAATTTCATAAGTTTGACGGTACTTTAAAATTCCATCCTGATGAATTCCACTTTCATGAGCAAATGCATTACTTCCAACAATTGCTTTATTCGGTTGAATCATAAACCCAGTTAAACTTGAAACTAGCCGACTACTTTTATAGATTTGCTGAGTATCAATATTAGTCACATAGGGATATTGATCCGAGCGTGTGTTTAAAATCATAACGATTTCTTCCAAACTAGCATTGCCAGCTCTTTCACCAATTCCATTAATCGTGCATTCCACCTGCCGAGCCCCATTTTGAATGGCTGCAATTGAATTAGCAACCGCAAGTCCTAAATCATTATGGCAATGAACTGAAATAACCGCCTTTTCAATATTTGGAATACGATTTTTAATTTGTTGAATTAATGATGCAAATTCATCTGGCGTAGTATATCCAACCGTATCGGGAATATTAATAGTTCGTGCTCCATAATGAATAGCCTTTTCCAACATTTGGCAAAGAAAATCCAATTCCGTTCGCGATGCATCCATCGCAGAAAATTCAACATCATCTGATAATTGTCTAGCTAGTTTGACCGCTTGTATAGCCGCTTCTAATGCCTCGGCTCTTGTTTTCTTAAATTGATATTTCAAATGAATATCAGAAGAAGATATAAATGTATGAATCCGTGGACGCTTGGCGGCCTTCAATGCCTTTGCACAAACTTCAATATCGTTTTTTATCGCACGGGCTAATCCGGCGACCACTGTTTTTTTCAAACTTTTTGATACTTTTTCAACTGCCTCAAAATCTCCAGGCGATGAAACAGGGAATCCTGCTTCAATAATATCCACCCCTAATTCTTCAAGTTGTACCGCAATTTTGATTTTCTCACCAGTATTGAGACTTGCTCCTGGAGCTTGTTCACCATCTCTTAATGTGGTATCAAAAATTAAAATTTGATCTTTATTCTTTATAGATTTCATACATTTTCCTCACTTTCCTTAGTTGCAGATTTCTCACCTTGATTTCTCTTGTTTTTTATTTGAAACATTTGGTTTTTTGAAATTTCATGTGCATATCCCCACAACAAATAGAAAAACAAAAGTGCAAAAGAGGTCAGCTCAGCTGCATAAAAAATCCAAAATATAATTAAAGCAACCCCGACTAATGTAATTGGTTTTATTTTTTCTTGATTTAATCGTTTTAAACTAGGATAACGAATTGCAGAAATCATAGTAAAAGATATCAAAATCATTAAACAAGGAATTACAATAAATTGTACAAACTCAATATTTTCCTGATACCACCCCATAACTCGATTTAAAAAAATGCCCTTGCCATACCACCCGCCCCATCGTGAAAGCAATACATAACTTGCTATTAGTCCAGCTGCTGCCGGGCTTGGCAGACCCATAAAACTTTCCTTTTCTTCAACATCTACTTGAACATTAAATCTAGCTAATCGAACAGCCACACAAATAACATAAAAAACCGCTATTGTTATTCCCCAAAAATTCAAATAGCGCAAGATTGAAAGATAAATCAAGATCGCAGGTGCAACTCCAAAGCTGACTAAATCGGACAAACTATCAAATTCAATTCCGAACTTACTAGTCGTATGTGTGGCTCGTGCAATTCTGCCATCCATAAAGTCCATAAAAATTGAAATTAAAATTAATCGCGCTGGCCAAACAAACGGCAAAATGTTTGTCGGATGAGCTAAGCTTAAAGCATTTTGAATGGATTGAATAATTGCGATAATTCCAAGAACCATATTAGCCACAGTAAAAAGATTTGGTAAAAGATATATGGTTTTTCGAAATCGATTGCGATCCTTTACTTTTAATTTCATAATGTCGCAGCCCTCCGTAATCTACACCATTTCTGTAATTCGTGAATCTAAAACTCACCTAAAATCGTCTTCCCAGCTAAAACTTTTTGATATAACTTCACTTGTAATTTCACATCACAGGGCAGAAAAAGATCAACGCGGGATCCTAATAAAATATTGCCTATTCTTGATCCTCGTAAAATTTTTTCTCCTTCGTTTGGGAAAGTAACAACCCGTCTAGCCACCAAACCCGCAATTTGTTTTAAAACAATTTTCTTTTTTTTTTTATTTGCTTCTACTTGAATAACCAAATGACATTGCTCATTTTCAAGAGACGATTTCTCAGAAAAAGCTGATAAAAATTTTCCGGGAAAATATTTTTTTGCAATAATACGTCCATCATAAGGCGCTCGTTGTACATGATTATTAAATAAGTTCATAAATATCGATATCCTTATCATTTTGGTTCTTAAATAATATTCTTCTCGAATTGTTTCCAATCCGACAACTACTCCATCCGCTGGACAAATTAATTGTTCGGATTTTAGTAGTACCTCCGGAGTGCGTTCAGGATCTCTAAAAAAATTAATTGATAATATCAAACAACTGATGCATATAATTTCTAAAATTTCCAAAACAGTAGTTTTCCATTGAATAAGACAAATTCCAATAGTTAAAGATAAAAACAAAAAAAACAGGATAATGCTCCATCCATCTCGCACTATTGGAATTTTTTTCATATTACCCTTTTTTACCAGTTGATTTAATCCAGCTAAACATGCCTCGCACCCGTTCCCCAACTTTTTCAATTAAATGTTCAGCCTCATTCCTTAATATTGAATTATATACTGGACGATTAGCCTGGTTTTCTAAAACAAATTCTTTCGCGAACTCTCCGGTTTGAATTTGCTTTAATATTGTTTTCATTTCTTTGCGTGTTTCTTCACTAATAATGCGTTTTCCTCTTGTAATATCACCATATTTCGCTGTCGTTGAAATAGCTTCTCGCATTCCAGTAATTCCTTTTTCATAAATCAAATCAACAATAAGTTTAACTTCATGCAAACACTCAAAATACGCAACTTCCGGTTGATATCCAGCGGTTGTTAAAGTATCAAAGCCAGCTCGAATTAATTCCGTCAATCCTCCGCAAAGAACTACTTGTTCGCCAAATAAATCGGTTTCGGTTTCTTCGCGAAATGTGGTCTCAAGTATACCCGCACGAGTCGCTCCAATAGCTTTACCATAAGCTAAGGCTAATCGAAGGGCCTGCCCCGTTGGATTTTGGTAAATAGCAACTAAACATGGCACCCCTTTACCTTCTAAATAAGTCGTTCGAACCATATGCCCAGGTCCTTTGGGAGCAATCATCATTACATCAACATCGGCTGGTGGAACAATTTGCCCAAAGTGAATATTAAATCCATGAGAGAACAGTAAGGCTTTTCCTGGTTTTAAAGAAGGTTGAATATCATCTTTATATAGCCGACTTTGCAAATCGTCTTGAATCAAAATCTGGATAATATCGGCTTTAGCCGCTGCTTCTCTAGAATCATAAACTGGAATTCCATCCGCCTTGGCCTTTTTTTTAGATTCCTCGGACCTTGCTCCAATAATAATATTAACTCCAGAATCCTTAAGGTTTAAAGCTTGATTTCTGCCTTGATTTCCATATCCAATAATTGCAATGGTTTTTCCAACCAATGCATTCAAATCAGCGTCTTGCTCGTAATAAATCTTTGACATCTCACCCTCCTTAAATTTAAATAATGGTTCTTCTAAAGATTAATCTGATCTTCACTTGCTAGTTGCACCTTAATTTTCGTTGGCGCAACATTTTCATAGAAACGCTTTCCTCTGGCAATTGCCACCTCTCCTGTTCGCACTAGCTCTAAAATTCCAAAGGATTTTAAAAGTTCAATCATGGCATTTATCTTGCTTTCTTTGCCGGTAACTTCGATTACAAAACTTTTCAGTCCAACGTCGACAATCTTTGCATTAAAAGCCTGAATAATATCCATAACTTCATTCCTATTAGATTTTTCTGCTTTGATCTTAATCAGAGCTAAATCCCTAGAAATAAAATCCTCCTTGCTTAAATCTACAACTGTTTTTACCTCTATTAATTTTTTTAATTGTTTTTCCACTTGGTCAATAATTCGATCATCACCATCTACAACAATGGTCATTCTCGAAAATTTCTCATTTTCTGTCGTCCCGACAACTAAACTGTCAATATTGTACCCCCGCGCTGAAAAGAGATTTGTAACGCGAGATAAAACCCCTGGGTGGTTCTGAACCAACACTGAAATGGTATGTCTCATTTTTTTCTCCTTTTATAAACACCATGCGTTGATGAAATATTTTCTTGTTTAGATAAAACGATATCACGCACAGATTTTCCAGCTGGCACCATTGGATAAACATGCTCATTTTCATCTACTATAATATCAATTAGACAGGCCTCTGAACGGTTTAAAGTTTTTTCCAAAATTCGAGTGGCCTCACTCGGCGTAGAAGCACGATAGCCTTGAATACCATAGGCTTCTGCTAACTTTACAAAATCAGGTTGAGCCGGAATTGATGTAGAAGCATATCGTTTTTCAAAATGCAAGTCCTGCCACTGCTTCACCATACCCATGAATCGATTATTTAAAATAACTATTTTCACTGGCAACTTATATTCTCGAACGACCGCCAACTCTTGAAGCGTCATTTGAAAACTGCCATCTCCAGCAATATCAATCACATTGGCATGCGGATGTGCAAATTGAACACCAACAGCCGCAGGAAATCCAAATCCCATGGTTCCTAGACCACCCGATGTAATCCAATGCCGTGGATAATCAAATTTGTAAAATTGAGCTGCCCACATTTGATGTTGTCCCACTTCAGTCGTAATAAAAGCTTGGCCTTTCGTAATACGAAAAATCTCCGAAATAGCAAATTGCGGTAGAATTTTTTGATTTGGTTTTTGATCAAACCCAAAGGGATGTTTAGCATTCCATTCATTGAGTTGTTGATACCACTCTTTATACTCTTGATAATGCGATAATTGAGTAAGTCTTTTTAAAATAGTTTTCAAATTACCTAATATGGAAACATCTACTGGTACATTTTTCCCTATTGAAGTAGGGTCAACATCAATATGGACTTTTTTGGATTGCGGAGAAAATTCCGAAAGTTTTCCAGTCACGCGGTCATCAAAACGACTACCAATGGCTATTAACAAATCACATTCCATAACTGCCATATTGGCCCGATATGACCCATGCATGCCCAACATGTCAATGAACTGCTTGTCACTTCCAGGAAATGAACCTAGTCCCATCAACGTTAATGTAATCGGAATATTCGTTTTCTTGACAAATTCCTTCAATTCACTTGCGGCATTGGCATGAATAATCCCTCCCCCTGCATAAATAACTGGCTTTTTGGATTTTTGGATTAAATCAGCAACAACCTTGATTTTATTCGAATCAATTTCGGGAACAAACCTTGAAAGTTCGATCGATGGCTTTTTAGGAATCGAAAGATCCGCACTTGAAACTGCGATATCTTTGGGAAGATCAATAAGCACCGGACCAGGACGACCCGTTCGCGCAATAAAAAAAGCATCTCTCATAATTTGAGGCAATTCTGCCAAATTATGAATCAAAAAATTATGTTTAGTACATGACCGCGTTATTCCCACAACATCCGCTTCTTGAAAAGCATCGGTACCGATCAAGCTTGTTGCCACTTGCCCTGTAATAGCAACAATTGGAACCGAATCCATATATGCATCTGCTAATCCCGTGACAATGTTAGTCGCGCCCGGTCCTGAGGTAACAATACAAACCCCCACTTGTCCTGTTGATTTTGCAAAACCTTCTGCCATATGAATGGCCCCTTGTTCATGCTTCGTATCAATCAGGCGAATTTTATCTCTTTTTTTATATAAAGCATCGTATACAGGTAGGATGGCCCCGCCAGTAATGCCCCACGCTATTGTGACACCTTCTTCCAATAAAATATCAACCACTATATCGGCACCAGATTTTAATATATTTTTTGCAGGCATCATGTCCTCCCTAAAATCAAATCACTCTACAAGAGTCTAAAAAGTGTAAAACAAGGCTTTTTGAAAATTAAACAGGAGATCGTTTCTAAGTTTCATTGGTGGGAAAAACGCTAAAAAGCGCAAAGCCCACTTTTAGAAGCGGGCTCCGCAAACACTTAAATCAGTTGGAGCGCACCGCCTCCGGGTTTCGTACGAGTACAAGTACTACCAAAAGCAATAATAAAAAACTCGCATTCCCGAAGACCATTGCAACCTCTTTCATTAAATTAACCTAAATAATATACAATATCAGTCGGACTGTCAAGAAAAACTCCATTACTTTTGAAAAAAATGATACTTCTGGTCTCTTAAAAATTTAAAAAATTTTATAGCATATAATTGATTTTTAGCCGTGCTTGCACGATACCAAATAATCATGCGTTGACTTTGCTGGAGTCGCTCAATTAATTGCTGATATTTTTTATCAAGTTCGTTCACTTCTTTATTAACAACCGTATTTGAATCAACCATATCAAATATTTTTTTAAAAATTCTTGGTTTTGGTTCCACTATTACCTCGAATTACATCACAAAATCATTTCGATTCAATCATAATCATTTTACAACATATAGTATGTTTTAAAAAAATTTTTTTTTGATTTAATTTAATTCTTATGAAAGATAAAACCATTGAAAAAGTTGGATTAAATCTTCGGCGATTAAGGCAGCAAAAAGGATGGTCGCAAGCACAACTTGCAGAATTAGCGGACATTCATCCAAACTACATTGGATATATCGAGCGTGGTGAACGGAACGTTACCATTCAAAAACTGGCGCAAATTGCTAAAGCGTTACAATGTACACCGGCAGAGCTTTTTCATGACATTTTTTAATTACTATTTCCACCGATATACTAATGACCTGCGCGATGGCCTGAATTTTTGAGACGTCAGCAGTTTTTTATGATGAGCATAAGAATCATAAAGAATGGTATAAATTAAATGTATTTTTTTCTTCTGAATATATTTTTTTAACTTCGCAATAAGTGCTTCATGAATTTCCAATCCGTCAAAAAAATGATGCACTGCAGTTTCCAATAATTCAACATACTCACCCTTAAACCCTGTTTTAATCTGAAAAAAAATGAAACCAATGGGCCACCCTGACACCACGGCCACCCACCCATACACACGCGATTGACGAAGCAACTCCGTCATTCTCTTTTGAGCTTGACCTAGGGGCCATGGCTCCCGTCCCCTTGTAACCTGTGAAAAATAACATCGATATACATAGCTCAAAGGAACAATGTCACGGGGTTGAATATTTCTTATTGTATATTTGATTTTCATAAATAAGTTATGGCTGACTTTTTGTGATTCCAACAATTAAGGCAGCTAATCCAACAATGAGAGCAGCCGAAGGTATCCATTTAGAGTTTAAAAACGAGTCTAATGGTGTTTGAGATTTTTTATTTGCCAATAACCCTGCCATTTGTTGCTTAAGTATGGAAATGTCTTCTTCATCATTCGTGACATTCGTTTGAAGTAATTCAAAATCCTGATTGAGCTCCTGATAATTTGTTTTTTGGTCGACCATCTGCTTCTGAAAAAGCAAATCTTGTTTATTGATTTTTATGAGCTGTAATTTAATATTTTCAAACATAATATTTAGGAGTCGCAATTTTACCGACAATGCTGATTGATCTGCCATCATAATTGAAAAATTATTTTTTAAATAATTTAACTTCCTCCTTAGAAACACACTTTGATTGCTTAACACTCCTACTTGATTGGTTAACTGATCCTGATAAGTTTTACCGGTGCTCGTCTTTGAAACATTTTTTGACATTGAAATGGTCGGACTTGAGGTAATCGGGACCAAGGTCAGTTCGTTTTGAAGATGCTGAATCTTTTGTTTGATGACATGTTTAAACATCCAAACTGATATATGTAACTTCTGA
Organism: candidate division FCPU426 bacterium; assembly: GCA_027366525.1. Classification (GTDB taxonomy): domain Bacteria; phylum Oederibacteriota; class Muellerivitia; order Muellerivitales; family DAHXKG01; genus DAHXKG01. The sequence continues at coordinate 31,169 of DAHXKG010000006.1, read as the reverse complement.
AGATTCACCGCATAATACTGAACTAGTTTAAAAATTTGCTTCAAATCTAAAATCTGATTTGATAAAGATAATGAAGAATGAAATTGTTTTGATTGAATTGTTTTAAATATTTTTTTCAAAACCAATCCAGGTTGTAAGGACGTCTTGGGCATTTCGGACGATTTTGCAGGAATTCCTAAATAACCATCATGGATTAAATTATTTAATGCTTGTGTCGTCTCTGCGATCATCGGTGTTGGTGATAAAACCACTGGAAGAGTTGCCCAACATGGAACAGGAGCTAAAACAAGCAAACCGATGAGGCTCCAACAAATTAATACATCAAAAATTTTAATCATGCTTGTTTTTATTAGGTTCAACAACGTATTTTTCATAAAGATAATCCATAACCGATACTAAAGTAAACCCGCCTCCAAACACTAAAAATATAAATTTCATCATCTCAGCTGTGACCGAATCCCAAATACCGCCACAAGTAAAAAAAGAAACAATGGCTAAAAGTATTAAAAATCCCCAAAATAAAAGATTGGCATAGAAATATTCCTGAAACGTTGTTAATGAAGTCGCCCTATCATTTTTTAGCGTCTCGACCTCGCTGTCTTGATCCATCTTGCTTGTATTTTTGTTTATCGCAACTTTGGATTTGGTTTTCATTTTGCGCGAGATCCTGGTTTGATAATTGGAATATTTTTTTGACAAGCGGGACATTCTTCCATCGTCCAACTTTGAACGGCAATTTGTAAAAGCGAATAAATGGGGCTATTAAAGTATTTGACCGCTTGTTGATTGCGTTGAACTAAGCATCCAACACCCACCACCGATGCACCAAATTGTTCAATAACTTGTGTACTTTCGTATATTGACACGCCTGTTGTTATTACATCTTCGACCGCAACAACACGGTCATTGGATTGAACCGAAAAGCCCCTACGTAATTCCATCTTATCTGTTTCTCGGTTCCGCTCAGTAAAAATAGCTCGAATCTTTAAAGCTCGTGCTACCTCTTGCCCGACCAATATACCTCCAATCGCTGGAGAAATGATTACCGAGGGATGCAGTTCTCTAATTTTGAACGCCAATTCGGTACAGAGTCTTTCCGCAAGATCTGGAAACTGCAAAAGGAGAGCACACTGTAAATATTGATCACTATGCAGTCCTGATGAAAGACGAAAATGTCCATTCAGCAGGGCGCCTTTGTCTTTAAATATTTTCATCACTTCAAAAGATTCAATCAATCTCCTACTCCATTCAATTGATTAAAAAAACGATCGCATTTGAGAAAGTATTTTTAATATTTCTTCGTTAGATTTCAAAAGATAATCTGTTCCTCCTGAAGCATAAAGAATACTTCGAGAAACATTAACCAAAATTCCATCTCCGTTGTTGTTTCGCCCAAATTCCAAAACTTCCTTTAAATCTCCACCCTGAGCCCCTATACCTGGAATAAGCAATGTAACTTTATCTGAAATCCTACGAATGCTTTTTAAAAACTGACTTTGCGTAGCGCCAATTACCCATCCCAACTCACCTGCTCCAGGTTGCTCCCATTCTAATGAATATTTTGCAACATTTTCATATATTTTTTCACCACTTTTTAATTCCGCTAATTGGAAGTCGGCTGCAGATGCATTGGATGTTAAACATAAAATAAAAGTGCATGTATTCGCATATGCTAAAAATGGAAGCACTGCATCTCTTCCCAAATAAGGAGACACGGTAACTCCATCTGCTTTTATATTTCCAAAATAAGTTTCTGCATAAAGTCGAGACGTATTTCCAATATCGCCTCTTTTGACGTCTAAAATTAGCAAAATTTCCGAGGGAATCCAAGTCCTAATTTCTTCTAAAAGTTCCCATCCGGCTTTACCCAAAATTTCGAAAAAGGCTATATTGGGCTTATAAGCCACTACTTGCGACAGTGTGCTTTCAATTATGCTTTTATAGAACTTTCGAATCCCTGAAAAATCTTTTGGAAAACCAGAAGGTAATTTGCTTATTTCCGCATCTAAACCCAAGCACAAGCATCCTCGCGTTCTTTGGATGGCTTTTGAAAGACGACTTGAAAAAGATTCTAACATGATTCCTCCAAAATTATATTGTTATGGTATTTTTAAAATAGTTATCTTAACTTTAGCCGTACCTGTTGGAAGCATTCCAAGTGCTTGGGCAGCACTTTTGGAAAGATCAATAATTCTTCCAGGAACATAAGGCCCCCGATCATTAATCGTTACGACCACAGATTTCCCATTGCTTAGATTGGTAACACGTACAACACTTCCCAATGGTAATGTTTTATGTGCCGCAGTCATTTTATACATATCATAAACTTGACCACTAGCCGTTAAATGACCTTGAAATCCATTTCCATACCACGAAGCAATACCCACCAATTGGTTGCGCCATGGAACTTGTCCTGAAAAATGCAAATATTTTGGAGGGGACTCGTTGGTTAAAAAGTTACCCCTAATTTCTTGACGAATAGGTACACATGAAATTTGTAAACCCAGAACTAGCCCTATCCAAATAAGCCCGCGTATTTTATAATTTGCAATCATCCCAAGCCTTAAACCGATTGCTAAAATCAGATCCTGTTTCAATTTGGTTAGTTTGAAAATACTCATTAATTCCATTAACAACTTCAAAAGCTAAAAACGGATTAATATAATTTCCTGTTCCGATCGCAACAGCTGCGGATCCAACAAGTAAATATTCTAGCGCATCGCCGACACTTAAAATTCCACCCATACCAATAAGAGGAACTGAAACCACTTGATGAAGTTCGTAAATAACACGAAGCCCTATTGGCTTAATTGCTGGGCCTGAAAGGCCTCCCGTAGTAGATCGTAAAGCTGGTCGATAGTTTTTTAAATCTACCGCCATTCCTAAAACGGTATTGATCGCTGACAGTGCCTCGGATCCCGCTTCTACACAAGCTTGGGCAATTTCCTTTAACTGTAAACTTGAAACATTCGGTGATAATTTAGTAATTAGCGTATGCTTCGTAACTTTGCGAATTGCTTGGACTATTTTAAAGGCCGAAAGAGCACTCGACCCGAATTCAATTCCACCCTCTTTAACATTCGGACATGAAATATTAATCTCCAAAGCCTTGATATCATCGCAGGAATCCAATTTTTTAGCTAAAAGAACATATTCTTCTTTCGTTTTCCCATTAATATTGACCACGATAGGAACTTTTTGTTTTTTCAAAAATGGAAGCTTTTCTTTTAAGAATTTTTCAACACCAACATTTTGAAGACCAATTGAATTCAGCATCCCAGATGGAGTTTCAGCCATGCGCGGCAATTGATTTCCTAATCGTGGCTCTAAGGTCGTTCCTTTTACGACAATCGCCCCCAAATGATTTAAAGAATAAAATTTTGACATTTCTTCACCGTATCCAAAGCACCCCGACGCAACCATCACAGGATTTTTCATCAATAGACGTCCAATACGAACGGATAAATTGGGTTTAAACAACTTTGTAAACTTTGATTTGACTTTTTTTCTTTTTTTAGAACTCATACAAAATAATCCCAATCAATTTTCGATGTTTCAAAAATAGGGCCCTCTGTACAGCACCGCACCATATTCGTCCCTTCATTAGCCGTTTTAACTGGACAAGCACACGTCAAACAAATCCCGATTCCACATGCCATTTTTTCTTCCCAAGAAAAATATCCGCGTAACCCCCATTGGTCACAAATCCCATCTAAAGCTTTTAACATAGCGCGAGGTCCACATGCATATAAGATAGAGCGCGTTGTTCGATGTGCCTCAAGATATCGAGATAAAATAGCTGTAACATAACCCTTGGTTCCCAAAGTCCCATCTTCTGTCGCGATTTGGAGATTCAAATTTTTTCTTTTAAAAACATCTCGATGAACAATTTCTCTTTTAGTTTTGGCTCCAAGAAAAATAGATAATTTAATCTGTGGGTCCAAAGATTCAAAAAGAAAAATCAAAGGAGCAATGCCAATCCCCCCAGAAACAATTATGGTTTCTTCATTTTTTTCAGGCAGCGGGAAGGAATGCCCTAATGGTCCTAATACATATAAAAAATCCCCCTTTCTTTTTAAGGACAATAATTTAGTTCCAATTTGCAATACAGAATATAAGACTTCAATGCGTTTGGATTTTTTATTTGTGCTTGATAACATTCGGGCAATTGAAAAAGGTCTTCGTAATAACGGGAATGCTTCTCTTTCCCCTGAAATGCGAATATTAATAAACTGGCCTGGCAAAGCTCGCGTTAGTGCCCCATGACATTCGAAAATTAATTTGAAATAGTTCCCAGTAGGACCATTTTCCAAAATAACGACTTTTTCATCTTGAATATACAAATTTCGAATTCGCTTTCCTTTTAATTTTTATATTATACATTTTTAATTCGGCTCATCGTTTAGTTTTTAATATTTTTAAAACCTGCAAATATTTTGTTTGAATCTTACTTGTTAATTACATAAAACTTTCTATTTGTGAAATAGAAATGTCAAATATGTTTTTGAAAATTCGATCCAGCGCTTCACCATCACCTGATAAATGTATCGTTTGATGAATATGTTCCCAGGATTCCCCTGGATTTAAGTCTAATGCCGGAGAAGATGTCTCTAATTCAAAAAAGGTGCTCGAATTACTTTCGATTCCATCATCGGGTCCATCATTATAACTATTTATAACATCACCCTCGAAAGGCTTTTCTTGTATTTCCCACATGGAGTTAACATATAATTTTAAGGGTTTCGGCAAAGAATATTTAATAATTGTTATAATTTTTCTACTTGCATCCCATACTCCAAATATTGGTTGAGCATAAGCAGGTGCAACGCCAATTTTGCTCCTTAATTTTCCGTCGGCTTTGAAAATCACAACCGAATCACTCACCTTTAACCGATGGGTTGAGATTTTTCCAAAATATGAATCATTGATGGCTCGTTTTTGATTGGAGTTTATGACTTTGTTGAGTGGAATGACTACCCGCGATTGATCTGATGCTGGAAACATCCCTAAGATCCAAATCGAGATTAATCCAGTTTGTGAAGTCCACGATTGATTTCCTGAATTTTTAACACGATTGATTGATTCAAAGCCTACTCCTTTCACGCGATATTGATTTAGTTTCAAATCCGGGAAAATGTTATCTAAATTTAAAAAACGAATATTCCGGTTTAGATTAATATGAAATTTAGATCCGGAATAGTTTTGTACCCTCGTTTCCTTTTGAAAAGTAATGCTTGCTTTATCTTTTTTAATTACTTCAAATGGTTCTTTATCAAATGGATCTGGAACATATGCATGCTCTAAATCGAACGGGGTTCCGGGAGTAAAATTCAATCCGAACTGGCCTGCTTCGGGGCCCATCCAAAAACGATCTTCCCCGCCATAAGCATTACAATGGGACAGCACTGCCCCTGATTTCAAAAGTTCATAATTAATCCATCCCAAACCTGTCCCATCCAATCCATTAAAAGTACTCGTTAAGACTCTTCCCTGTAAACGAGGGGAAACGATAATATGACAACTTTCATTCATAGAAAGTATATCAACTTCAGTATATCGTTTTAAAAAATCAACATCGTCTTGAAAAGTCATATCAAGAATTATTTCCCTGTTTTTAAAAAAATAAGTTGTTTCTAGATACTGATCAATTGTAACGTGTTAATTGCTGACGCAAATGGAGATACTCATTAACACCTTTAAGAATTGATTGAACATCTGCATCCGTTACTTTGCGGATTATACGTCCCGGAACACCAACTACTAATGACCGATCCGGTATTTTGGTTTCTTCAGTGATTAAAGTCCCAGCTCCAATAATACATTCGTTGCCTATTTCTGAACCCGTAAGCACAATAGCTTGAATGCCAATTAAACAGCAATTTCCAATTTTACATGCGTGAACACATGCTTGATGGCCAATAACACAATCGGAGCCGACAATCGTTTCATATGCACGATCTGTATGAAATACACATCCATCCTGAACATTTGTTCTTTTCCCAACCCGAATGGACTCCAAATCTGCACGTAATATGGCCCCAGGCCAAATACTTACATCATCATCCAAAAAAACTTTTCCTATAATTACTGATGAAGCATGCATATAAATTCGTTGGCCGATTTGCGGCTGAAATCCCTCATAGTTTTGAATCATTTAATATCCTCGGGTATTAAAATTTTATTTAATCCACTAAATTTATTTCAAAAGCCGTTCCGTATTGACATTGTTGATAATATTTAAATTAATTATGAAAAATCCATTCCTGATATTTTTATTGTTTATCGTAATTCTTGAAATTCCAAACTTTAGTATTAAACGATCTATAAATACAGCCAAGCTAGATTTTGAACGAGCAAAATATTTTTTTCAACAACAAGAATTCACTAAATGCATTTATTATTCAAATTTGAGCAGGCTCCAAGATCCCCGTTCTCCCTCACCATGGATTTTATCCGGAAATTGCTTTTATCTTCAAGGGCATAATGAACAAGCCCGATTCAATTATTCACAAGCTCTCAAATTAAATCCTTCATCCAAACACATGCCACCTTTCTTAAAGGATTTCATGAAAGATGCATTAAAACCCTTTATTCCATTTTCAGCAATTTCACCTCAAAAACTTCATCAACTGCAGCTGGAAATTGGTCAGATGTTAATGATTATCGTTCCGGGAACTCAATTATCTCAAGAAAAGGAAAAAACATTAAATAATGGGTGGGCTGGAGGCATTATTCTTTTTGATCAAAACATTGAATCCAAGAAACAGATAAAGCAATACATCCAAAAGATTCAAAGCGATTCTAAAATTCCACTTTTCATTGCTTTAGATCAAGAAGGCGGTGAAGTTCGAAGATTACGACGCGCACAAGGTTTTCAATATTTACCATCATTAAAAGCTTTGGGTAAAACCAACAATCTGGCTCTCGCTTATACATTTGGGCAATTATCCGGACATCAGTTGAAAGAAATTGGCGCCAATATGAATTTGGCTCCAGTGGTTGACCTTAATCACCATTTACCTAATTGTGCTATTAATCAATGGCGCAGATCTTTAGGATCAAATCCAATCCAAGTGGCGCATATGGCTGAACAAATCATCCTCGGAATGAAATCTGAAGGTATTCTGGCAACCGCTAAACACTTTCCAAGCGAATCGGTTGCTTCAGAAAACCCCATTAAACATATAGCCGTTAGTTCGGTTTCTATGGATCAATTGATCCATGAGGATCTTTATCCTTATCAATTTCTTATTAAAAGAAAACTTTTAGATGCGATCATGATTTCCGAAGTGATTTATAAAAACGTCGATCCATATTTCCCCGCTGCGTTATCGTCTCGAATTATTCAGAATCTCTTGAGAAAAAAATTAGGATTTCGCGGAATTACCATTTCTGACGATTTGCAAATGAATGCTATTCGAAAACATTATTCATTGTCTGCATCAACAATTCAAGCCGTTAACGCCGGCATTGATCTACTTTTAATTACTGATAATGTTGAAATACAAATGCTAAATATTTTAACTGAAGCTGTACTTCAAGGAAAAATATCCATCAATACAATTAAAAAGGCTGATCGGCACTTACTTCAAATGAAACTTAATTATGGAATTGTTTCGAAACAACAATTGAAACAACATCACCTTCTCCATCTTCTGAACCAATCATTGTTAAAAATTCATAAAAATTAAAGACTCGTACTAATGTATTGAAAAAGTGCTTTTGCAGCCTGTTGTGGACCACTCATTTCAAAGCCGGCAATGCCCAACTGAGTTCGGAGTTGCCCCACTGGCTTGCCCAATTTCAGAAACTGATCAACCATTTGATCTGCTAACTTCTGATGTGCTTCTCGCTTTTGAATCGCACCAAACGGATTTGCAAAATACGTATGTGAAATGCCCATCTCATCCGTCGTGCCTTTGGCTAATCGGGCTCCACTTGAAAAAATTTCAAGTATGTTTTTTTTATCCGTTATTATTTCCAAATGTGGATGTTCATCATCAACATTATCATAATTATTCGCATATAAAAACATATCGACCGGATACCCCGTTATAATTTGGCGATATTCTGTAATCGGTAAAACCAATCTTGCATTCTTTAGATTAGGATTCATAAAAATAGCACGATCAATTTCAGTATAAGCATATCCCGGAGTTAAATCATCTAAACGAATAAATGCTCCGATTTCTGTTCCCCAAGCCGTAATTTGGCCATCCGGCATGATACCTAAAGACCCCATATCATCAAAAATAATTGTTAGTTGACGAATGTACTGTTCTGCCAAAACGCGGAAAGCTTCCAAAGACTCAGATTTTCCGGCACCAGAATCTCCCATTAAAACCACATGTGCGCTTTTACCTGATTTCAAATCAATCTTAGCCATTGCGCCATGGATAGGTAATCTTCCTCTGGAAATCATAATTAAATTGTGAATCGTCAAAGCGGTTTTTTTAAAATATCCAAAATAATCCACTTCATTTTTATAGGAAACTGATCCGACCACGACACGATTAGGCGCATCTTCCCAGTAACCAACATTTGCATTATCCATAATCGATGCATCTACGCCAAACAACATGATGCCATCTGGTTGCTTATTTTCAATTTCATGAATGCGGGCCAATTCAAAAAGATTGGATAATCCAGCTACATGTCCCATAAAATCTTTATGAAAATAAATGAAGATCAGCAATGGACCGACTTTGGCTGGATAGCATAACCATTTTGAGGAATCAAGCTTTGTAAATTCGACTGGATTGCGTTTTAATTTATCAAACTTTCCAGTGCGTTTGGAGCTTTTCGTATAATAAATAATAGGCGGAAACATTAAAACCATTTGAATCATTGGAATGTCTAAAAGTTTTTGATACATGCTCCCTGGAATTTTCCAGTTGATTTTTCGAATTGAAAGATGAATATGGCCTCCAACCGGAAGTTGTCGATAAACATAAAACAAATCACCTGTTATATTTGCACAAATTTGCCTATAAGTAGTCAGAACCAGGGACTTAAATTGCTCATTTTCTTTTATGAATTTTTCATGCTCCACATTAAGCCCAGTAATTTGATTGTCAGCTGGATTTTCAAAAATAATAAATCGTTCCCGTTTTCTCCAAAAAGCGTACAACTCCTCAATAAAATCTTTCCAAACCACACTATCGCGCGAGGGACTTTTTAATTCCGATAATTTCAAGGGCGGTATGTCAAATAATTGTTTAACTAATAATTGTTTTAAAAAAAATATAATTTTCTTGATATCATAATTGTTATCTTTGTCTTGAGGTGTTGTTAAAAACTCTTGAAGGCACTCTAAAATCGGAGATTGATGAAAAATCATTTTCTTTAAACACTGCTCCAAAACTAATTGGAATCCACTAGATGATAAGAGTTCTTCCGATGTCTGACATAATCCACTTGAACTATAAATTAAAACTCGGGCATCGGTAAAAGTATTTATTTCTGTAACTGGATCAAGAAATTGTTTATCCATATTTTTTATGAAATCCTCAGTTTTCAACAGAAAAATTGCTTCAGCTTCTTTCTAAGTCAAATACAATGGAGCGGGAGACCGGATTCGAACCGGCGACGTCCACCTTGGAAGGGTGGCATTCTACCCCTGAATTACTCCCGCTTAATTCTACAATTAAACTGTTTATAATTATATCAACTTAACAACGCTATCAACACGAAAACAATCAAACTGTTTTTCAACCAATGATAAACTTAATTAATAGTGGTGGGCAGGACAGGATTCGAACCTGTGTAGGCCGGACGGCCGGCAGATTTACAGTCTGCTCCCATTGACCACTCGGGCACCTGCCCAATCAAATTAATTCTCACAATTTTTATTAATCAAACCCTTCCTACAAGTCAACTATAAATTCATAATTTTAATTCCCAGACATCATGGAGCTGGCGACCGGATTTGAACCGGTGACCTGCCGCTTACAAGGCGGCTGCTCTACCAACTGAGCTACGCCAGCTAGTATAAACCAATTCTAACAAAGTTTTTAAATATTAAAAGGCTTTCGATTATATCGTAACTTTTATGCTCGTCAAGCAATGTAACCTTAAGAATTACCAATGAAATTTTCCGCCTCTATTTTTTCCAGGAGGATCCGGAATTATTGAAGTTTCCTGATAAGCACTTAAACGACTTACTGAAGAATGTTTTTTTTGAGGATCGCCCTCATTCGAATTTTTAAAACTCGAAGTAGGGCTTGAACGAAAAAAATATCTATCAGAATACTCATCCAGCAGACGGTTTTCACTTTTAAATTTATACATTTCCTCAAACGATGATTGCTCTGAAAATTTTGTAGTCCATTCACGTTGCCGATAAACTTCTGACATAAGAATTGCGGCTGATACAGAAGCATTTAATGAATTAATTGTGCCCTTCATTGGAATCTTCACTAGAACATCACAATTGGTTTTAACTAGCTGTCTTAGACCTCGGCCCTCATTGCCAAATACTAAAACACTGGGTTGTTTAAAATCCCATTCAAAAAAATTCCTTTCGCCATCAGGCGAAGTCCCAATAACCCACACTTGCCTTTTTTTTAAATCGCGAATAGTTTCATTGAGGTTGCCAACCTGAATAATTGGAATATTTTCGATTGCGCCTGCAGATGCCTTAAAAGTAGTTGGCGTAACTCCAGACGCCCGATGCTTGGGAATAATCACGCCATGCACACCAAATGCATCCGCGGATCTGACAATTGCTCCAAAATTTTGAGGATCCTCAATCTCATCCAACATAACGCCAAAAACAGCTTCGCTTTTTTTTTGAGATGCGTAAAACAATGAATCTAAATCCTCATATTCAAAATCAGCTTCTAGCGCAACCACGCCTTGATGATTTTCACTATTCACTAAGGCATCCAGTTTTCGTTTCGATTCAAAAATCACTTCGATGCCCTTAGCGTAGGCATGCGTTTGAATTTGATTCAGAATAAAATCTTTCGATCCATGCAATAAAAAAATGCGATTTATTTTTCTACGACCCGATTTCAAGGTTTCCAAAACTGGTTTTCGACCATAAATTTTTTGTCCCATTATTTTTTTCCCTTCGAAAAAATACGGAACTTGCCATCATGTAAATCTTCAATCAAAAAACCCATATTCGAAATTTTTTCTCGTATTTGATCAGCTTGTTGATATTTACTTTCCTTTTTAAAACAAGCACGCATAAAAGCCTGTTCATAAATCTCCTGAGGAATATCTTCCGATAGTTCTTTCACAATACCCAGTAAAGTTCCAAATTTTATTAAAAATTCACGTGCTTTAATTAACCAAATCTTCACATCTGGTGAGACCGCACTGCTAGTTTTACTTAATAGCCGTCTAATTTCTTTTGCCAAATCAAAAAGTACCGCTAGTGCCTGAGGTGTATTAAAGTCATCTTGCATCGCACTATGAAATTGTTCTTCAGCCTTTTCAATAAATATTTTTAAAGTTAACAGATTCTCGCCTTGATTTTGAGAAGCATATTTTAACACCTCTTCAATTCTTGCAAAAGTCATTTGAAACTCATCCAACCCTACTTGACATGCTTGAATTGCCTCGTATGTATAATTAAGAGGTGCGCGATAATGAGCGCTTAAAAAAAAGTACCTTAGTACTTCAGGGGTAAATTGGCGTATCGCATCTTTAGCTTTCAAAATATTACCAATGGATTTACTCATTTTTTCTCCATCCATAATGAGAAACCCATTATGGACCCAATATTTTACAAAAGGCACCCCTGTTAAAATTTCACATTGTGCTCGTTCATTTTCATGATGCGGAAAAATCAAGTCAATACCACCACCATGAATGTCAATCGAATTGCCAAGATGCCTCCGTATCATGGTTGAACATTCCAAATGCCATCCAGGCCTTCCATTACCCCATGGTGATAACCAAAAAGGCTCGCCCAATTTTGAAGATTTCCACAGAGCAAAATCCGCGGGTGATTTCTTAAGCTCACTTTTTTCAGCACGCGTTCCTTCCATTAAAAATTCCGCTTTCTTTTTTGAAAGTTTTCCATAGGTTTCGAATTTTTTTGTTGAAAAATAGACATCACCTTCAGACACATAAGCCGCTTGACAACTCAATAAATCTTGAATAAATGAAATCATTTCACCAATATGATCGGTGGCTTTAGGATACAAATCCGCTCTTTTAATTTTCAGATCATCGATAACCTGAAAATAGGCATTGATATATTGCTCCGATACTTCTTTGAAATCTTTTTTTTCCTTTAACGCCTTACTGATAATTTTATCGTCAATATCTGTTAAATTGACCACATACGTCACCGCGTAACCTTGATCAATTAAATATTTCCTAATAACATCAAAATTCACAGCAGATCTCGCATTACCAACATGAATATCATCATATACTGTGGGCCCACATACATATATTTTCACTTTTGGAAAATTGAGTGGTTCAAAATTTTCTTTTTGGTTGGTAAATGTATTGAAAATTTTTATCATTTTTGAATCCTTCGATTCTGACGAAGTGCATAAGCACCAACATACCTAGATAAATCTTTTTCTAAACGTTCTAATCTTTTCAAAATAGGATCCGGTAAATTTGTGTGATCCAAATTAACCTCTGCCAAGCGTTTCCCTCGAACAGTAACAATTTGTCCAGGCACTCCTACAACGGTTGAATAAGGTGGTACTGAAGTAATAACAACAGCATTAGCGCCAATTTTGGAATAAGCTCCTATTTGAATATTGCCCAGCACTTTCGCTCCCGCGGCAACAACCACATTATTTTGCAATGTGGGGTGCCTTTTCCCTTTTTCTTTTCCAGTTCCGCCTAATGTTACACCTTGAAACAGGGTAACATTGTCTCCAATCTCTGCGGTTTCACCGATAACTGTTCCCATTCCATGATCAATAAAAAAATTTTTACCAATTTTTGCTCCTGGATGAATTTCAATCCCAGTAAAAAAACGAGAAATTTGAGAAATAATTCTAGGGACAACTGGTATTTGCAATTTCCAAAGCAAATGAGCAATCCGATGGGTTCCTAATGCATAAAGACTGGGGTAAAAAAGGATTTCGCCCCATTTGGCTGCAGGATCTCTATCTAAAATAGACCGAAAATATGAGAACATGCTTTTCCTTTTAAACAGAATCTGTTTCAGTTATCCATAAATTCAATCGTTCAAGTATTTTCTTGTTTTTTAAAAGAATAGCAATTTTAATCAACTCTGGCCCATCATTTCGTCCAGTTAGTGCTAATCTTAATGGATGATAAAGTGCTTGTCTTTTTTTCTCTGTTTTTGTTGAAACACTTTTCATAACTTTAAAAAAATTTTCTTGATTCAATGCTTCTTTTTCAAAAACTTCTTGAAATTCGTTATAAAAATTCAATAGCAATTCTTTTTGTGCTTGAAGTTCTTCCGATTGTTCGGGCGAAAAGTTCAATTCATCTGAAAAAAAATAAAACGTTTCATAAATAATATCAGAGTAACAACACAGATGACCTCTAACTAAGTCCACCACTTCCTTCAGCCACTCAAACTGATCTCTAACCCAAGTTCGATTTAACAAATGCGCATCTTCTAAAAACGGTAAAACACATCTAGTCAATTCGTCCAATAGCATTTTAGATATGTATTGTCCGCCCATCCACCGTAATTTTTGATGATCGAAAATCGCACCACTCTTGCCCATGCGTGATAAATCAAATTCTTGAATCATTTCATCCAACGATAGAATTTCTCCTTTCGCAGGTGACCAACCTAAAAGTGCTAAATAATTCAAAAAAGCATCTGAACGGTATCCTTTTGAACGATAAAACTCAGCGCTAGTTTCACCATGTCGTTTTGAAAGTTTTTGACCATCCGCACCTTTAATTATCGAAAGATGAGCAAATTTTGGTGGATTAAAACCTAGTGCTTCATAAATCAATATCTGCTTCGGTGTGTTAGAAAGATGATCCTCGCCCCGAATGACATGGGTTATTTTCATTAAAGCATCATCTACAACCACCGTAAAATTATATGTTGGACTTCCATCCGTACGCGTTAATACAAAATCACCGATTTGATCTTGAGGAAAAACTACTTCGCCTCGGATCGCATCCATAAACCTGATTTCACCAGTACGTACTTGAAATCGCAATACAAAGGGTTTTTTTTGATTTTTAAGATTGGCTCTTTCTTGTTCCGTCAAATGGAAACATTTCCCTCCATATTTAGGCATTTGCCCCCGCCCGAGCTGCCGTTTCCGTTCTAATTCCAATTCCTCTTCAGAACAAAAACATGGATAAACTAATTCCATTTTCTCTAATTGATTTAAATATTTTTTGTATATTTCGGTTCTTTCAGATTGTCGATACGGTTCAAAAGGTCCACCAATAACTGGCCCTTCATCCCATTTTAAATCCAGCCACTTCATAATTTGCAAAAGATTTTCAAAAGCTTGCTCTGTTGATCGAACTTTATCGGTATCTTCCACGCGCAAAATAAACTTTCCGTCAAAATGCTTTGAAAAGAGCCAGTTATATAAAGCCGTTCGAACGTTTCCAAGATGCAAATCCCCTGTTGGCGATGGCGCAAATCGAACTCTAATTTCTTGCTGCAGATTTTTTTCAGGCATTGTCATAAATTGTATCCGTAAAGTAGTATGTATTTTAAAAAACTTTAAAAGAACAATTTTAGCATTTTATTTTTGAATTTAAAGTTGGTTTTTGAATACTTCTACAAAATCCGTCTTGACTAAACATATTCATAACTAAAAAAAACTACACCCACGAGATATTCCAACCAAGAACTTTGATTAATGGATTTTAAACTGCTAATACATATTTCTTGACAGAATTTTAAAACTATTCACTGACTTGGCGTATACCACTACTGTCTATTTGTATTTATATTTATTGGAAAATCCTTTTTTTGAATTGTTGATTTGAAATCAGGAAAAGCTTTAAGAATTAAGTAAATATTGGTCGGATATCTAAGTTTGATAGTTTAAACCCACGGTTTTTTTGCAATAATCACCATACTTTTGGCCAACCATGGTACTCGGCCAACAAGTTTAAATCGAATATCTGATTCAAATCCAGATTCCATCAAAAGCCGAGAAATAGTTTTCACAGACCAAAATTTGATGTGCCCATAATCCCAAAGTGGATCAACATGTCGATCAAAATTGCCTGTCAAAGCAATGATGAAGTTTTTCCAATATCCATGAAAGGGAGTAGAAAGAATTGCTTTTCCACCCGGTTCTAAAAGATTAAAAATGGTCTTTGCATAGACTTTCGGAAGAAAGCAATGTTCCACAACTTCTAGACTCATTACTACAGGAAACTGTCCAAATTTTTTTTGAAGATTGTCGTAAGCTGAACCCAGATAAAATTTTAATTTTGGATAAGCTTTTTTTGCAAGTTGAACTCCTGTAATTGACGGGTCCACTCCAATCACTTGATAACCCTGTTGATGCAACAAGTAATCTACACTGCCGTTTCCACAACCTAAGTCGAAAATTTTGTTGGCTTCAGTGTGCTTCAAAATACTGAAAATAGTTGGTAAAAGATACTTGTGCGCACATGTGGGTTCTGCAGTTTTCCAAGTAAATTCACTTTGGAATTCATGCGTCCTTTTATTTTTATATCTATCAATTTTACGCAAATTTTTAAAATTCATTTAAATTTTTTCAACAAATACCCTCATAAAAGTTCACTAATATTCTAAGTGCACATCATACTTCGATATATACTGCGGATCATGTGCATTTATATAATTATCCGTTGCGCTATGGAATTTTATAATTTACCAATTAAACAAATCGCTTGCGCAGCAATACCTTCTTCCCGTCCTTCAAATCCTAATTTTTCTGTTGTTTTGGCCTTAACTTGTATTCCATTCTTAGGTAGTTGAAGTATTTTTGACAAATTTTCAATCATTTCTGGAAAATAAGGAGCTAGTTTTGGATTTTGACAAATAATAATACTATCAATATTTTGAATTTCCCAATTTAATTGACAAATTTTTTCAAAACATTTTTCAAGTAATGTCAAGCTCTTGACTCCCTTCCATTGAGGATCCTTATCGGGAAAAAACAATCCAAGATCGCCTAAACCAGCCGCTCCCAAAAGCGCATCACATATTGCGTGTGTTAAAACATCAGCATCGGAATGTCCCCACAGTCCTTTAAAATGATCAATCATGACTCCACCTAAAATTAATGGTCGATTTTGAACCAAGGGATGAGCATCATAGCCGATTCCTATTCTAAATTTCAATTTCAGCCTTTGCTCTTTATAAAAATTTTCGCCCACTGTAAATCCTGTTGTGTCGTAATCTTAATATTGTCCATCGAGCCTAAAACACTATTAACACGCATGCCTGCCTTTTCCAAAACCGATGCATCGTCTGTTAATTGTGAGGCAGACTTTCCAATTTTTTCAAAAGCACTTTTAATATGCGAAACCTTGAATCCTTGAGGTGTTTGAACAATCATCACCGATTGACGAGGGATAGTTTTTTGAACTACAGCGTGTTTAATTTGCTTAATCGTATCTTTTACTGGAACCACAGGAATAGCAGCACCCCTCTGAAACATTTTTTGAAGAACTGCTTGAATTAATTTTTTAGTTACAAATGGTCTTGCGGCATCATGAATGAGTACTCCGGCAATATTTGAATGAATACTCTTTAAAGCACAATGAACAGAATCTTCGCGTTCTTTTCCGCCATTAACAACTTCACCGACTATCTTTTTTTGCTTCAAAATATGCTGAACTTTTTTTTGAAATTCTTGTGAAGTAACAATAATAATTTGTTGCAACCCCGGAATAGATAAAAAGGGCATTATGCTCATTTCTAACATTGTTTGCTGTCCCTGAAGCTTTAAAAACGGCTTAGGAATCTTCAAATTCATTCGTTGAGATTTTCCAGCCGCTAATATAATCAGTGCCCATGATCGATTTTTAAAATTCATATTTTTTTTGCAAAAATCAAACGACCTGCCGAGGTTTGAAATACACTTGTAATAGTTATTTGAATTTTCTGATTAATGAGTTGTTTCCCATTTTCAATTACAATCATTGTACCATCGTCCAAATACGCTAATCCTTGGTTGGGTTCTTTACCCTCACGAATAACTTTTACATGCATTTCATCGCCAGGTATTACTGGGATTTTCAAGGCATTTGCCAAATCATTTAAATTCAACACTTCAACTTTATGTAATGCAGCTAATTTATTTAAATTAAAATCTGTCGTTAAAATTTTTGCATGAAGCTTTTGAGCTAATTGAATAAGTTTGAAGTCATTATGCTCTCCCGATAGATCCTCATTAATTACTTGAAAATTAAAGTTTTGATTTCGCAGTTCATTTAATATATCCAAACCACGTCTTCCGCGCTCTCGCTTCAAAGCATCCTCTGAATCAGCCACTCCCTGTAATTCACTCAAAACAAATCGCGGAACAATAAAAACACCTTCTAAAAAATGCGCTCGGCAAATGTCTAATAATCTTCCATCAATAATCACACTTGTATCCAAGATTTTTTTAGTCGTTCGTTCTACTATATCCGTTTTTTGAGGTGCAATTTTCCAAAGTTCATTTTTCCGTTTTATCATCAAAACTAGTCCTAAATATGGGAACATTAAAAAAATGGATTCAAAAAATATTTTTCGATCCACCGTAGCTGGGATTAGGAAAAAAACTGGAATGAAAACCAATTCAGCTATAATCAAGCCACTTATTAACCCGATTATTCCCAATAAGAGATTTTGAATTTTTATTTTTTTAATAATAAATTCAATCATTAAAATTAAAAGCGATAAAAAAAGTCCAATCATAAGGCCTTGCATACGTGGATATCCATCTTGGACACTTGTAGTGATGTATCCAGCAATTGAACAAATTAAAATAAATAATATTCTTAAAAAATTAATATTCATTTATCCCCAACTCCAAAATATATTAAGTCCCAACCCAAGCACGATTATACCTATAATTCTACTTTAAAAAATCTGATAATTCATATAAATTTTTTAACCCAATAATTTGAGTGGACTTGAAATTATTATCATGTTCTCTTCGTAAATTTTGTTCAGGCATTAAAATCTGCTTAAATCCCAAACGAACCGCTTCTGAAATTCTTTTTTCAAATTGAGCAACAGCTCGAACTTCTCCGGATAATCCCAGTTCTCCAAAAAACAGCGTTTGGGGATCCACTATGATATTCCTAAAAGATGAAATAATTGAAGCCGCAATAGCTAAATCAATTCCTGGTTCTATAATTTTAAGTCCACCAACTAAATTTAAAAAAACATCATATTTCGATAAAGCGAGCCCTAGTCTTTTCTCTAAAATAGCTAATAATAACGCCAGTCGATTCACATCCAATCCAGTTGATCGTCGTTGAGCAATACCATATGTTGTAGGAGTAACCAACGCCTGAACTTCTAATAATACTGGTCGATATCCCTCTACCACCGCAGTAACCGTTGATCCGGAATTTTTAGAATCTCTGGAATCCAACAGAAACTGCGATGCATCTGGAATTTCAATTAACCCGTGGCCTGTCATTTCAAAAATTCCCATTTCTTGAGTGCTTCCATATCGATTTTTTGTTGCCCGAACAATTCTATAATTTCTTTGAAACTCACCCTCAAAATAAATTACAACATCTACCATATGCTCTAAAGCCATCGGGCCAGCAAGCATCCCATCCTTAGTTACGTGTCCAATTAAAAATACAGGAATTTTTTCGCGTTTTGCCATATAAATCATACGAGCAGATGCTTCACGAACTTGAGATAAACTTCCAGGAGTTGAATTTAACTCTGGAAAATATAATGTTTGAATGGAATCAATGATAATAAGATCAGGATTGTATTTTTGCACAGTTTCCACAATGGCAAATACATTGGTTTCAGGGTAAATATAAATTTCAGATGTATCAACACATAATCGTTTTGCGCGATGGTGAATCTGTTCAGAAGATTCTTCACCACTAACATAAAGACATTTTTTATTGCTGGACGAAGCCACTGCCCCAGCTATTTGCAACAAGAGCGTTGATTTTCCTATACCAGGATCACCCCCAATAAGTATTGAAGACTCCGGAATAATTCCCCCACCTAAAACCCTATCAAACTCCGCAATCTTTGAAGCAAAACGATTACTTTTTGAGCCATCAATTTGATTTAATGCAATCGGTTTGCCAGGGGTGGTTGTTTTCGATTTGATTAACGTTCGACCATGGTCATTTTCCTCAAGGGTAGCGGTTTCTTCCATAAAAGTATTCCATTCATTGCAAACCGTACACTTGCCCAACCACCGAGGAGATTTTGATCCACATGTCTGACACACAAAATAGGTTTTTAATTTTGCCATAGAATTAACTTAATTTAATTTTTCCAAAGCAATTTCCAAGGATGTAATTGTAAATCACGAATTGTTGATTTGAATTCATTAGCTGCTCGTTGATCTTTTAGTAAGACACCCAAGAGTCCTTTGCCTTGATTAACATTATTCATCATTTGATTGAGCGATCCCATTGTAGTATTAAAGTTTTCAATGGCCATATTTAAATTCGACTTTGACAGCATTTGAACAAAATTATTAACGTTAGTAGAAATATTTTTTGAATTTTGAATAATCGTGTGAATGTTTGAACTTGATTGAATTAGACTATTTAAAAGATAATTGATTTTCAAAGAACTTGTCTGCGTCAAGGTCAATAACATCTGAGTAGTATGATCTACATTTTTAAAAATATTTTCTAAATGCGCTGCTGTTTGTGGTGTACCCAATACTTCATCGATGCTTTTCAAAAAATTTCCTAGAGCAACAAATGTTTCATCCATATTTGCTGGATCTTCCCCACAGATCACTTCACCTGATTTTAAAAATGGACCATGGCCAAGCTGGGGGTCAATATTTACATATTTTTGACCAAGAACACCTGCAGTATAAATTTCAATTTTCGAGTCGCGTCGAAGCTTTAAATGCTTATCAGTAATTTCAAATTGAACTGCCACTTTTCCATTAAGTGGATAAATATGAGTAACTTGACCGACTACAGGACCACCCGCAAATCGAACAGAGGCCCCTGTACGCAAATCGCCCAGAAAATTAAACGTTGCAGTCACAGAATATCCTGGTTCCATTAACTGTACATTAGTTAAAAGAAAAATTGCTCCCATTAAGATCACCAAAGCAATGGTGACCATAATGCCTACTTTTAATTCTGGACTCCACTTCATAGTTTGATGTCCTCTTCATCCATGGTCATTACAAAGTACTATAAATGAATTTCTGTATTCTGGGATCGGTATTTTGTTGAAGCGCCTCCGGAGTTCCCAAACCGATGATTTTTCCATCATATAGCATCCCAATTCGATTTGCTACTCTGTAGGCACTCGATAAATCATGAGTCACAACAATCGACGTTACCTTTAATTTTTTTTGAAGGTTGAGTATTAAATCATTAATGGCTCTTGCACTAATTGGATCTAAGCCTGAGGTCGGTTCATCATAAAAAACAAATTCGGGATTAACCGCAATAGCTCGAGCCAATCCCACGCGTTTCTTCATGCCACCCGATAATTCAGCTGGCTTTTTATTAATAATTTCTGGTTTTAATCCAACCAATTCCAGCTTTTCTAAAACTATTTTTTCTGCCTCAGAAACTGGTATTTGGTAATCTCTCAAAAGTCTAAAGGCCACATTTTCAAAAACATTTAATGAGTCGAATAAAGCAGCAGATTGAAAAACAAACCCCATTTTTTTTCGCAGTTCATTTAATTCCAACTCACCTAATTGTGTAATTTCTAGATTCTCAATACAAATGGAACCAAAATCCGGCAACAGGAGGCCGGCTAAATGTTTTAAAACTGTACTCTTACCAATACCGGATGGTCCAATAATGACAAAAGTTTCTTCTTTGTAGATATCTAAACTCAAATCTTTTAAAACCATATGATTTTGAAAACTTTTACAAACATCGCGTAATTGAATAATCACTTTTTTTTCTTCCACTTTTTTATTCCCCAATTCAAAGATGAAAGGCAGTCAAAATTGCAGTAATAAAATAATCGGCTATTAAAACAACCATAAATGAAACTACCACTGCACTCGTTGTTGATTTTCCTACTCCCTCAGCCCCGCCTTCAGTCGAAAATCCTTTTTGACAACAAACGATTGCTATTGCAGCTCCAAAAACCAGCGCTTTTAAAAGCCCACCTAATATATCGGTGTATTTAAGATCTTGAAGTGTACTATCAATATAAAAAACAGATGGAGTTTTTAAACGATAAACGGATACAACTAATCCACCAAACCATCCCGTTAAATCAGAAAAAATTGTCAAGAATGGGAGCATAAAAGTAAACGCTAAAAATCTAGGTACCGCTAAATACTTCACGGGATTTGCGGCAAGTGTATTCAAGGCATCAAGCTGTTCGGTCACTTTCATTGTTCCTATCTCTGCAGCAATCGATGATCCAATGCGACCCGCAGCAATCAAGGCAGTTAATACTGGTCCCAATTCTCGAACCATAGAAAGCGAAACAACTGCTCCTAAAAATTGCGTTGCGCCCTTCAATTTGGTTTCTAGAGTAAAACCCGTCTGAAGAGCCAAAACCATACCTGTAAATAAGGCAGTTGTTAATGAAACCGGAAGTGTATCCACTCCAATTTTTACCATTTGTTGGAAAATCAAATTAGGCTCAAACGGCTTTTTAAACATCCAGCGGTGAATTCCAAGAATTAAAAAAAATATCTCACCCATTTCTCCAAAAAATTGGAGAGTTACGTTCCCTATTTTTTCAAAAAAAAATTTCATCACTCAGCCCTCATAATAAAATCTGGAAACACGTTCTCCAATAGCGCACAAAAGTTCATAAGCAATTGTGCCCGCAGCTTTAGCTTGATGCTCAACTGGAAGATACGCGTTTTTTCCACGACCAAATAATACCACTTCATCGCCAATTTGAACTTTTGAAATTTTCGAGATGTCAACCATAGTCATGTCCATACAAATCGTACCAATAATTGGGGCCATTTTCCCATGAATTAAGCAAGTACCGCGATTAGACAAGCTACGCAAAAGCCCATCTGCATATCCTATTCCAATCGTCGCAACTCTTGTTCTTTTTTTAGCTAAAAAAGTCCTCCCATAGCTAACTGATTCATTTTTTAAAATAGTTTTAAGATGAATAACCCTTGTTTTTAAGCACATTACAGGATCCAATAAATTAGTTTCCAATAATTCCATACGTGGATAAACTCCATACAAACTCAACCCCGGGCGAACCCAATCGCCTCCTACTTGAGAATAATGAAATAATATCGCCGCACTATTTGCAATATGAATTTCTAGGTTTCGATTGAAATTTTTCCGAATTTGCTCTATCAAATGATAAAAATCATCAATTTGTTTATACGTATATTTTTTATTATCCATGTCAGCAGTTGCTAGATGGGTATAAATTCCACGAATTTGTATATTAGGTAATTGAAAAAGTTGGTTTAAATCTGTTTTCCAGTTTCTTATCGAAAAACCAACTCGTCGCATCCCCGTGTCAATTTTCAAATGAATAATCGGTTTGGCTTTAAAACGCCTGGCAATTTTCGAAATTTCCAAAGCGCCTTGCAATGAACTTATTTGCGGAATTAAATTATATTCCAATAAATCCGGTATCTCAAAATTTAGCGTAGGTGTTAAAACTAATATTGGACATTGAATCCCATTTTTTCTCAATTGAATGCCTTCTTGGACATATGCAACTGCTAACATTTGCGCACCAAATTGAACAAGCGCTTTAGAAATGGGAATTAATCCATGACCATAAGCATTAGCTTTTACAACTGGTAAAATTTTTGAATTATTAGCTTTTTTTTGAAGAGTTTTAAAATTTTTTTGAAGTGCCGTTAAAGAAATTTCAGCCCATGGAAAACGGACAGGATTATCCATGCGTGATTCCCTTAATGAGGTTCCGACGATATTTTGGACATTGGTTCAAACGTTGTATATTCTTTTTTAAAAATAATTGGTACTTCACCAGTTGGCCCATTTCTTTGTTTAGAAAGAACAAGTTCATATTTTGGAGAATTAAAATCTTCTTTAGAAACCTCACGATGTATAAAAATAACTACATCGGCATCTTGTTCAATAGCACCAGATTCTCTTAAATCCGATAAAATGGGTCTTCTATCTTCTTGCCCTTTTGGTTGACGCGAGAGTTGCGACAAAACTAAAATCGGTACGCTTAAATCCTTTGCTAATGCTTTTAATTGTCTAGAAATATAGGCAATTTCTTGCTCGCGAGTATCTGCACGAATACCCGCTTGGATTAATTGTAAATAGTCAACAATTATCAAATCAATTTTTTCTTTTTTTTCCAAACGTCTAGCCTTTGCCTTTAATTCTAAAACAGTCATCGAAGATGTATCGTCAATAAATAATTTTGTTTCATATAGCTTTCCTGACAAATTATTTAATCGTACCTTTTCAGGGTCATTTAAATACCCTGATCGAGCACGTTTCAAGTCGATTTTTGCTACAGAGCACAATAATCTTAAGGCCAACTGCTCCGCTGTCATTTCCAACGAGAAAAAACCAACTGTTCGTTTACGCCCATCACTTGTAGACCCCATACTAACATGTTGTGCAATATTTAACGCGAGAGAAGTTTTACCCATAGATGGTCTAGCTCCTAAAACAATTAACTCTCCCCTTTGAAAACCTGCCGTAAGTTCATCCAAATCACTAAATCCCGTTGGAACTCCTGTTAAATGAATTTGATGCTGTGCCAAGTTATGAACATATTCAAAACTATTTCCGATTAAATCACGCATCGATGCAAAATCTTTAACTTTCCGCAGATCAGTCGCCTTAAAAATCAAACTTTCCGATTGATCTAATAATTCAGCTAAAGGTTGAGAACCTGAATATGCTTCAGAAACGATTTGTGAGGCAGCAACGATCAACTGACGAGCAACCGATTTTTCTCGCACAATAGTCGCATAATATTCAATATTTGCAGGCGTAGGAACCCGCTCCATAAAAGCCGTTAGTTCAGAAATTCCACCAAATGATTCCAATGATGCGGTACGCCGAAGTTCCTCAACTAATGTAATGACATCAACTGGGGCACCTCGATCTGACAAATCCACCATTATTTTAAAAAGCTTTCGATGAATTTCTTTATAAAAATCTTCTTCGCGGCAAATTTGAACAGCAATCTCAATGGCCTCTTTAGATAAAAGCATTGCGCCTATTACAGATTGTTCAGCGTCTAAATTTTGCGGAGGAATTCGAACTTCACTCAATTGATTGGAGGGAGTCTCACGCTTAAATTCGGAGTCCATATCAACTACCTCTCTCATGTTTAAAACCTAAAAAATAATCGAGACCTAACTTAATTTCTGGATACTTAATGAAATCACACCCATAACACCAGATTCCAACTTTATTTTCACCGTGTAATTCCCAAGAAATCGAATGGGTTCATCTAAAATAACTTGTTTTTTATCCACAAAAATCTCTTTCATCTTCAAAGCCTCTACAATTTCATGTGATGTAATAGAACCAAATAGTTTATTTTCATTACCAGCTTTGTGGTTTAAAATCAAAGTTAAATTTTTAAGCTTTTCTGCAATTTTTATTGATTCCTCTTTTTGATGGGTTTCCCTTTTCTGCATAGAAAGTTTCTGCATTTCAAGTTGTCGTAATACACCATCATTAGCTTCACAGGCTAAATTATTTGGAAAAAGAAAATTTCTAGCATACCCATCTTTCACTTCATAAATTTTTCCCTTTTCCCCCACAGTTTTAACATTTTTAAGTAAAAGCACTTTCATGCTGAAGCCTTTGGTTTTAATGGAGATTTAATTTTACGAAAATCAAACCACACATCAAAAATTCCTAGTGCACATGCGAAAACAATTGTTGCATTCATCCAATAAATTATTAAAAGATATACAATGATTCTAAGAAACCATGGCGCTTTAAAACGCTTAAGAAAGAAAAAGATAATTGTTAAACCACCAATAAAATAAATCCCAAGAAATAATACAAGAAGATTATTATCAATAATACCTAATGCGGAGTTCAAAAATAGACCCTTAAAATGGCTTAATTCGAGTAACTTTAATACTCCGCCCAAAATTAATCCAAAAATTAAAGGTTCAGGGATGACGATATTTTGAAATGCTACTGGAGAATTGATTTTAAATGAAGTTTTTAAAAAAACCAAGGAAATCAAATAATATGCCAAAATACTTAAAATTAAACATCCAAGTAAAAGCCAAGCTGGAAAAGCAAAAATAAAATAACGAATACAAAATTGCTTTAATGCATGAATCTCTGCAAGAGAAATCCCTGCTTTTAAAAAAACAGGAACTTCTTGTTTCCAATGCGCATCAAAACGATTAAGGAACTGCAAAAAAATATTTTGATTGTGACCCTTATTAAGTATTGTTATCGTTCCACCTAAAAACAGAGCCGCTGTCAAAGTTCCTAGTAAAATGGCCGCCCAAAATTTTCTTCCCTTAATGAGAATTAAGGATTCTGAAATTCCGGCGATGCCTAAAATAATCGCCACAAAAAAAAATTGATAGATAAGGCCAAGCAATATTTTCGGAAAAGATACCATTTGAAAAAATTAACTAACCATAAATGGCAGTAATGCAATATTACGCGCTCGATTTATAGCCAAAGTTAACGCTCGCTGATGTCGAGAGCAGGTTCCTGTAATTCGACTAGGAATGATTTTTCCCCGATCAGTAATAAAATTTTTTAATCGGTTATACTCTTTATAGTCAATATAGTTTATTTTATCCATGCAAAACTTACATGATTTGCGGTGAGGACGTCGAAACCGTGACGCCCCAGCACGATCAAATGTTTTTTTCTCAACCTTTATTTCATCTGTCACTATAAGCACTCCTCATAAAATTTAGTATAACTTACTTAGAACGGTATATCTTCATCACTCGGAGTTGGCACTTCAGGTGATCCAATATCAGCCGAATTTGCTGTATCGACATTTTCTATATTACCTGAATTTTTAGCTTTTGATAAAAATTGAATACGTTCTGCTACCACCTCTAAAACATTGCGCTTTTGACCATCTTCTGTTTCCCAAGAACGACTTTGAAGCCTGCCTTCCACAAACAGAGGATCTCCCTTTTTAAGGTATTCTCCAGCAGCTTCTGCCTGCTTTCTCCACACAACCACTGTAACATAACAAACATCTTCCTTTTGCTCTCCTGATACCAATTTATAAGTACGGTTGATTGCCATTCTTAAGTTCGCAACTGCAGAGCCGTTTGCAATATATCTTAGTTCAGGATCTTTAGTAAGATGACCAATTAATAATACTTTATTTAAACTAGCCATATAGGCTCCTTATCCCAGGTTAAACAAACTAACCTGCTGCACTTGTCGAATCTGTTGCAGGTACATTTTCATTTACTTCAGATATTGCATTGGTTTGTCGAACTATGTTTTTAGGTGTTCCAGAAGAATGCTCGGATGAATTAGTTCTAGTGCGTTTGGGAGTACTTTTTATTTTTCGGTGACTGACAACATCTTTAACAATTTGAAATTTGATTACCTTTTCCATTAATCGTAAATTTCTGTTTATTTCTTGGATAAATTGGGAACCCAATGCAATGTGAAAAAAAACATAAAAACCTTCTCGATGCTTCTTTATCTGGTAAGCTAATCGTTTTTTTCCCCATTCATCTTTTTTCAGAATAGCACCTTTGGATGCATTAACGATTTGTTCGATTTTCGAAGCAACTGCTTGCATATCTTCAGTTGTAGAGGTGGGATCTAATATATAAATTATTTCATATTTCCAAAGTTGCATTTAAGCCTCCTATGGTATTCATAGCATTTAGCTATGTAGCTTCTTTGCTTTCAAACCTAATCAAAGAAGCAGGAAAAAAACCATTTCTAATCTAATAATTATAAACGGTTATTGTATATTTAATTTTACATAAACTCAAGAAAAAAATTAATTTGAAAATTACACTTGGATTGATATATATGTATTTATACTATTTTCCCATTAAGATACGAGCTTCTGCATATCGTTCTTCAGAAACTGTTTTTAATTTTTTAACTCCTTCTTCTAAACTAACACTAAACAGTTCGGTCCCACGCAATGAAACCATTTGGCCAAATTTTTTTTCTTCAGCTAATGCAACTGCTTTTAATCCCATCCTAGTTCCTAAAACACGGTCAAATGCTGAAGGAGCTCCACCACGTTGAATATGTCCTAAAACCGTGTGTCGCGTTTCCTGTTTTGTTTTCTGTTCAATTTGTTTAGCTAACCATTCTGCAATTCCACCTAGCTTAATATGTCCAAAGCTATCAACCTCATTATCTTTAGTCAAATTTTGATCTAATGATTTTGGTAAAGCGCCTTCTGATACTGCAATAATCGTATAGGTTTTTCCAGAATCCACCCTTTTTTGAATCATATTGCAAATTTCATCCACATCAAATTTTTGTTCTGGGATTAAAATAATATGAGCGTCTCCTGCAATTCCAGCTTCTAATGCAATCCATCCGGCATGTCTCCCCATTAATTCTACAACCATCACTCGATGATGACTTTCAGCTGTAGTGTGCAATCGATCTAAACATTCCATAGCAATATTTATAGCCGTATCAAACCCAAACGTATAATCCGTGGATTCCAAATCATTATCAATTGTCTTCGGAACACCTATAGTATTAACCCCACTTTTAAATAATTTAGCAGCTACTCCAAGCGTATCTTCTCCGCCAATAGCAATAAGACAATCAATATTTTTCGATTTTAAAGTTACCTTGGCTTTTTCCATACCATTTTCTATTTTGGCAAGATTTGTTCTACTAGTTCCTAATATAGTTCCACCTTTTCTTACTATTGTTTCTACATCTTCAAGTCCTAATGGAATGGATTTCCCATCCAGCATAGACCTCCACCCTGATAAAAATCCAGTAACGGAATACCCCAATTGGTTTGCTTTAATCACAATACCTCTTATCACTGCATTTAATCCTGGAGCATCCCCACCACCTGTTAGCACGCCTAATCTCATAAAAAACTCCTCAAAAGTAGTTTGATTTTGGTATATTAATTTGAGCAGATATAAAATATTATTACAATATCATAAGTCATCTTTTTTTCAATTTTATTATTTTAAAAAAAGCTTTACATTTTTTTAAAATATGGTATTCCTCATAAGATTTTAAATCAAAATAGATTAGCCTTATAACCTGAGTCATTCAGATCATTAAATTAAGTTTTTAAATTTTTTAAAGGAAGGTAAACAATGGATCTAGCAAAAATCGAAACTTATCTTGGGAATCAATCGGAACTCTTAAATTATAAATGCAAGGGAATTGCTAAAGAGCAGTTACATCTGCCCGGTCCAGATTTTTTAGATCACGTTTTCATTCCAAGTGATCGATCTATTCGCGTTCTCCAACAACTTGAAAGAATTTTCAATCATGGACGATTAAACCGAACTGGTTATCTGTCAATCTTGCCAGTTGATCAAGGCATTGAGCACTCTGCAGGAGCATCCTTTGCAAAAAATCCTATCTATTTTGATCCAGAAAACATAGTTAAGCTTGCAATTGAAGGTGGTTGTAACGCAGTTGCAAGCACTTTAGGAGTTCTTGGTAGCGTTGCTCGGAAATATGCCCCTAAGATACCTTTTATTGTAAAATTAAATCACAATGAATTGCTTACTTATCCTAATAAAGCTTCTCAATTTTACTTCGGACATGTTAAACAAGCATATGAAATGGGTGCAGCAGCTATTGGTGCAACAATTTATTTTGGATCTGAAAATTCACAAAAAGAAATTGAAGAAACTACTCTTGCGTTTAAAGAAGCACATTCTCTTGGAATGTTTACTGTTTTGTGGTGTTATCTTCGAAACAAAGCATTTAAAACCAAAGAAAAAGATTATCATCTTTCAGCAGATTTAACAGGTCAAGCTAATCATTTAGGAGTAACTATTGAAGCCGATATTATCAAACAAAAGCTCCCTGAAAACAATGGTGGCTATCTATATTTAAACACTGAATCTTCTTACGGGAAAACTGATAAACGAATTTATAGTGATTTATGCCCTGATAATCCAATTGAATATACACGATATCAGGTTGTTAATTCCTATATGGGACGAGCAGGTTTGATAAATTCTGGTGGAGCCTCTGGAGAGAATGACTTTGCTGAAGCTGTCAAAACTGCAGTTATCAATAAGCGTGCTGGTGGTATGGGCTTAATTAGTGGTCGTAAGGCTTTTCAACGTCCTATGAAAGAAGGCATTCAACTTCTAAACCTTATCCAAGATATTTATCTTTCAAAAGATGTAACTATTGCCTAGTTTTTAAATACTTATTAAGTTTTTAAAAATTCAACTATAAAAATAAGTTGGTTAATAAACCTCTTGTGAATCCTAAAAAAGTTATTATTCCTATGTGAATAATACAGTTATTCGCTTACGGAATTATAAATGCTTTTAAAATTTTTCGTTGAACTAATGCATTGTTATATCTAAGCTCAACATCAATAAGATAGGTTCCCACCGCTAAAGGACTGACTCCTTTAATAGGCCAAATTACATTCATTGTCCCTGGAGCATTTTCTAAAGTTTCTATTAATTCTCCATCCACTGTATAGATTTTTACGTTTACATGATTAAATACATTTCCGTTGGGTGGCACCAATATCCTTGCTTGATAAGTACTATTTAAATGAATTGGATTTGGAGCCACTAAAACTTGATCCATAAAATTATATCCTGTACTCAATACGCTTATTGGCAAAATCATTGCACCATCAACAGCGCTTCCATTAATTGCTCGAATTTCAATAAAATACTGGCCATTACTAACAATTATTCCAGTATTTGAACGTCCAGTCCAAGTTAAGCTTCTTCCAGATCCGAGAGTAATAATTGTATAATTTCCCACTCCCAATGGTTGTGTATATGAAGGATGAATTATACTTGGAGAAATATGAATAGTGGATACTTGAAAATCTGATGGTTCTAATGGAGACCCTAATTGTTGATTAATTTCTGCAGTACTAAAAAGTTTAACTTCTTCTCCTGCTTCATTATAAACACTTATTTGCAATGTTTCTTGTTGTGCTAAAACAGTTAATGATTTTGTAATACTAGTTGTACTTCCAAATGCATTGGTACTATCGATTTTAACAAAATATGTACCATTAATAACTGTACCACCTGCGCTATTTGTTAAATTCCAAGAGCCAATTATATTCCCATTATATTCAAAACTCACATTATCTTGATAAGAAGAAATACTATCACCAATAATGCCATTTATTTCAGTAGTAAAATTAGAAATATCACTTGACATCGTAAACTCATTTATTGTTTTAACCAACTCCCCTGAATCATTGTAAATTGAAATTGTAATTTGATATCCTCCAACAACTACAACAGAATTTAGTGCATTAATACTTTGATTCGAATCTTTTAAATTTGCTTGAGTGGTTAATGTCATCCCTGCAGAATCACCCAGTACAACACTCGCTTCATAACTCACTGTTACAGAAGCGCCTGGAGAAATTGAGCCGATATTCCACGATAAACTATTATTTGAGGAATTATAAATTCCGCCATTAGTAGCCGTTCCAGCCACATAACTCATAGTTGAAGATTCAGGTAAATTATCCGTGAGAACTGCATTAATAGCAGTGCTACTCCCAGAATTTGTATATATCAAATAGTAAACAACTTGATCTAATGGATGTACAAAGTTTGATTGAGTTGTTAATTGCAAAGTTATGATCGGAGTTAGTGTCGGTGTTGGAGTCAATAAAATAGCAGTTGGTGTGTCAGTAAGCGTATTTGTTGGTGTATTCGTTGGTGTGAGGGTCGGCGTATTCGTCGGTGTGCTTGTAAATGTACTGGTTGGCGTATGTGTGGGTGTATAGGTTGACGTATTCATCGGTGTGATGGTTGGTGTGGTTGTCGGTGTCTTGGTCGGTGTATTCGTGGGTATATTTGTTGGGGTGTTGGTTGGCGTGTTTGTCGGTGTGTTGGTTGGTGTGTTCGTCGGAGTATTCGTCGGGGTGTTGGTTGGCGTATTCGTGGGTGTATTGGTTGGTGTAGTAGTTGATGTATTCGTCGGTGTGTTGGTTGGTGTGTTCGTCGGAG
>DAHXKG010000005.1 GCA_027366525.1 candidate division FCPU426 bacterium | reverse complement strand
CCGATCTTTAAGTTTTCAGTGATTTCTAAATTACTCATTTTTTTATTTCCGGGGCTGTGATCGATTCAACTTTTATTCCAAGATGATTGGCTAATTCTATCAATTTAAGTACTTTACCGTTTTTCATAATACTTTCAAAAATAATCTCCTGAGCTGTGTAAAAATTTAAATATTCACCTACCTTTTGATTCAACCGAATAATTTTCAAAGCTACTTCGACGTTTTCTTCTGTGGGATATTGACTAGCTAATATAACACATTCATTAATAATTTCTTTCAAAATTTGGGTTGAGAACGCCCCACTTAAATGAAGTCCAAATTTTGATACCTCATCTGCAATTTCAATAATTTTTTTATATTTATGGGGATCTTTTTTCCAATCTTGATTTTGTATTTCCTTTTCAAGCTTCTTACCCAAGGTAAATTCGGCAGCTGCTTTTAGCTCCACTGGCAATTCAAATCCTGCTGTTCGAAGTATTTCCAGGCTTCTTTTATTTTCTTCATATAATTGAGTATATTTTTCAGAAAAATTTGAAATTAATATCCCAAAAATCGAGCGAAAAATTTCCGTTCGATTTCCTGAAATAAGATGTTCTATTCCATATTCATGAGAATTAAACTTTTCTTGTATAATTCGAAGAATTTGAGGCAAAGAGGCCGTATAAAACTTAGTCCAAATATAGTCCATACATTCTTCAAATTCACTCATGGTTTGTGTCGGTCTAACTACTCCATGAAAATCAACTCCTCCTAGATATAATGCTGCATATTGATAACTTTTCCTATCTAAAGTGAGTTTAGACTGTATCTCTACCACACCAGTAGTTAAATGGAGCTTCCCCTGTATTTCATCTCGAGTATTGGAAAAGACATATCCATAATCTCCAAATTCTCCTTCTGACTTCACATTGATTACAGATCGTGATAGTGCTAAATGCGCCACGATATCTTGAGTCGCCACTTTTGATGGTTGAACAAACCGGTTATAAATAGTTGCACCATTGCCGAATTCAGAAATATTGCTTTTAGCTAGCGAAAGCATGGCTAAAAACTCTTCTTTTTTTGTTTCGATGTTCAAACACTCTAATAAATCAAATATCCGTTCTGCATATTTTAAAACTTGAACTGTTTCAATGCCGGAAATATCATTAAAAAACCATGCACAGCTCGTATACATAAACATCCCATTCCTTTGAATTTCTAACCATGTTAATGCTTGAATAATTTCCACATCAGAAATTTTTTTGGGGGCTTGACTTAAAATAAAACCTTCTTTAGAGATCCGAGCATCTAAAAGCGTCTTCATGTATGCATCTCTTGATTCCCATGGTTCCTGAAATAAAATCCCTTTTTGTGATTCAAATAACTGCGCAATATAGTCCCTCAAAAAGTCCAATGCTTGTCGTAACGGCATGCGCCATTGCTGATTCCAGTTTTTCCCACCACCCGTATGACATCCGCAATCATCTTTCCATCGGTCAACGCCATGAATACAACTCCATGAAGTGCCTTCCTCATTTTTCCCGCTTTTTATCTCCACTTCCATGATTGGCGGATTTTTTTCTAAAAATTCTCCATAATTGGTAATATAAAATCCAGCTTTGAGCGCTTCCACTTTCAAGGCATATGCCAATGTCCTATCTCCAAACTTTGTATGATGTCCATAACTTTCACCATCAGTTGCTATTTGAACCAGATTCCCATTTCCTTTAAATTGAAGTAATTTTGATACGAGGGATTGGCTTGAAGCTAAGGCACCATCAAAAGCAATTAATTTAGCAATATTGGCATTATAAAAAAAGATATCAATAAATTTTCCACTGCCATTGCGTTGAAAATATCGATACGGCATCCCCGTATCAATATCTCCATTGGAAACATCCACCCAAGGTAGCGAGGAATTGTTTAATGGACGCACATGCCAAGCTTGTTGCGGGGCTAAGATAACATACGAAAGCTGTTCATCGATTAAACAACTTAACGTATCATCATTACATGCAGTTTCTGAAAGCCACATCGCTTCTGGTTTATGATTAAATCTGTATTCATAATCCATTATTCCCCACCTAATTTGAGTGCGTTTATCACGTTCACTCGCCAACGGCAGGATAATATGATTATATACTTGAGCAATCGCATTGCTATGACCACTAAATAATTCTAAGGATTTCTTTTCTGCCTGCAAAATCTTCTGATAAATCCGCTGATGATATCGTTCTATCCAACTAAACAACGTTGGACCGAAATTAAAATTAATAAACTCATAATTATTAACAATATCCTCTACTTCGCCACTGGTGCCATCATAAATCCTTGCATAGGCGTTGGGTTTATAACACTCCCTATAAATACGCTCATTCCAATTGGCATATGGATACGCACTGGATTGGTCATCAATAAAACCCGTCCATGGATTTTCGCGAGGGGGTTGATAAAAATGCCCATGAATTATAAGTGCTGTTGACAAGACCCATCTCCAATTAAAAACTATAAATATAAGGTTATTTTGTTAAAGCAATTTTTATAATATGATTTTAATTTTTCAATAATTGATTTGATCTGTATTTTATAACGCAAATCATTTTTTATTTAATAAAATATTCTTTATAATACTTTATCCTACGGTGATTCGCAATTAAGAAAGCCGCTACACCCTTGATGTTATCAAAGAATCATTCCGGCAGCGACTGTGGCGTTTGTAACTTCATCTATTAAAATAAAACTTCCTGTAACTTTATTTTTTTGATATGGATCAAAAAAAATAGGTTTAAAAGTTTCAATATTCACTTTGGCAATATCATTTAATTGCAATATTAAAGCCTTTTCATGCTCTAGGGTATAAATATTGACGCGATAATCTATTGCAAGAATAGTTGCTTTAACTATTTGCGTTGTATGTTTCAATAAATATCTTTGTCCTACTTTCAAAGGCGACGTAACCATCCAGCATAAATTTGCATTAAAATTTGATGAAACCATTGGAAGATTAGAAGGGTGGACTATCATATCTCCACGCGAAATATCAATTTCATCTGCAAGAAGAAGGGTAACGGATTGCGATGGACACGACCCAACTATCTCGCCTTGGAAAGCATCAATTGATTTAATTGTCGATTTAGCTTTAGACGGTAAAGATAAAATAGCGTCACCTTTCTTTACGCGACCTGATGCAATGCGTCCCGCAAATCCCCGATAATTTAGATTAGGTCGTAAAACCACTTGAACTGGAAATCGAAAATCGTTGATGTTAATATCTAACCCAATTGGCACCGTTTCTAAGTACTCTAAAATCGTTGGTCCTAAATACCAAGGCATAGTTGAACTTTTTTGTACCACGTTATCGCCTTGTAAGGCAGAAATCGGAATGAATTTCACATCGGGAATCCCAATTTTTTTTGAAAAATCCTGATAATCATTTTTAATGCTCTCAAAAACGCTTTGTGAATAATCAACCAAATCCATTTTATTTACAGCTATTAGCACATGTTGAATGCCCAATAATTTGGTAATAAATCCGTGACGACGAGACTGTGGAAGCACCCCCATGCGGGCATCTAAAAGAATAATTGTGAGATTTACTTGTGAACACCCCGTTACCATATTTCTGGTATATTGTTCATGTCCTGGCGTATCTGTAACGATGAATTTTCGTTTCAAGGTTGAAAAGTAACGATAAGCAACATCAATTGTTATACCCTGTTCGCGCTCGGCGCTCAGACCATCTGTCAAGAGTGAAAAATCAATACCTGATCGCCCGCTACGTTCGGTCGTTTTTTTTACGGCATCCAATTGATCTTCAAAAACATTTTTCGTTTCGTATAAAAGACGACCTATTAATGTTGACTTCCCATCATCAACGCTTCCTGCTGTTGAAAACCGTAATAGGTCTATTGTTTCATAAATATCTTTTTTGACATTATCCAGAACCATTAAAAGTATCCCTCTTTTTTCTTTTGTTCCATCGAACTATCTGAACCATGGTCAATAATTCTATTTTCCCGCTCACTCTTTCGAGTTTGAACTAAATCTTCAATAATATCATCCACTGTTGAAATAGGCGATAAAACCGCGCCTGTACACGACATACACCCTAAAGATCTAAATCGGACTTGCAATGTTTCAATTGTGTCTGAAGGCAAAATAGGAATATGGGGAGCCCATGGAATAAGGAAGCCGTTACGTCTAATAATTTTTCTGGGATGTGAAAAATAAATGGGAACCACTGGAATCTGTTCCATCTGGATATAGATCCAGACATCGAGTTCAGTCCAATTTGATAATGGAAATACACGAATCGATTCCTCTTCATCTATTTTGGAGTTATATAAATTCCACAATTCGGGTCTTTGATTTTTAGGATCCCATTGTCCAAATTTGTCTCGATAGGAATAAACCCGCTCTTTCGCTCTGGATTTTTCCTCATCACGACGTGCTCCACCAAATGCGGCATCAAATTTATATTTTTTTATACCATTGAGTAGGGCTTGGGTTTTTAAAAATCCACAACATTTGGGAACCGAGTATTTAAAGGGACTACAACCCTTCAATATAGCTTCTTCATTTCTCTCAATAATAAGACGGCAATCTAAATTTTTTACCAACTGGTCTCGAAATTCATACATTTCTGGAAATTTATATCCCGTATCAATATGCATTAACGGAAATGGGATTTTCCCTGGATAGAATGCTTTTTGTGCTAACCGCAACATAACCCCTGAATCTTTACCAATAGAATAAAGCATAACGGGATTTTGGAATTCCGAAAACACTTCTCGAATAATAAAAATACTTTCAGCTTCCAGTTGTTGTAAGTGTGACAAAGTTTGGCACTTGATATCATCCATATAAATAAGCCACCCGTTTTATTTAATTAACATCTAAACCATAAAAAAAAACCCGCAAGCTTAAGGTGGCTAAGCTTGCGGGTCAAAGTGAAATTTAGATTACTATGAACCGCCGCTTTAGCACCCTGTTATCGGGGCAATTTGGCTATTAAATCCCCATAAATTGCGTATCGTTAATAAGTTTATGCTTTTTTATAAAAAAGTCAATCAAAATAAATTCAATTACAAATCTTGCAGTTCGATGATTTTAAAAGATGGGATGCTTGAATTTTTCGGTTTTCCAAATTAATCTTCCATAAAAAAAAATTTTTTTCTTGATTTAAAAATTTTCTGATTTCAAAAACTTGAAACCATCCTATTGTTTGTACGGCAGGTCCCAATACGCCTATTTCTTGGCAAGATGGAGCTGAATAATTTTCAGTAGGCGCATCGAACAAACATCGTAAACAAGCACTTAATCCCGGAAATACGGGCAAAACTTGACCTTCCAGCTGAACCGCTCCTGCATGAATATATGGAATGTTTAATTTTACACACATATCATTCAAGGTGAATTTTTTTTCGATTCGATCTAATCCATCCACTATGAGATCATAATTTTGAGCAATATTTTTAAAGGTTGACTCCTCCATTGGCATTTCATATGGGATATAATTATTGCTGGGAAATAAATTTTTCAATCGCTTTTGAGCCCTGATCACCTTAGGATACCCAATATCATCTTTGGTATACAATAATTGGCGATGTAAATTTGATAACTCAACGTTATCAGGATCCATGAGTCCAATTGTTTTAATCCCACATTGAGCTAAATCAAAGGCCGCAATGGATCCTAGGCCTCCGATTCCAACCACCAATACTTTTTTACTGATATCAATCACGATTCCCCCAAGCAAATTTTTTCAAATGTCTTATTAATACTAAAATATCGCTCACCTCGATCACACCCTAACGTAACAATAGTTGCATCTTCTCCATACTGCTCTGAAATTTTCAGTGCGGCTGCAACGTTAGCACCGGAAGATATCCCTAAAAGGAGTCCTTCTTTTTGAGCTAACGCCTGGCATGTTTTATAGGCTTCTTCATCCGAAACCGTTATAATCCGATCTAAAATAGTTCGATTTAAAATTGGAGGAATAAATCCAGCACCAATACCCTGAATATTATGCACCGCGGGGGCTTTCCCGCTGAGCACTGCCGACTTTTCAGGTTCGACTGCGACAATTTGAATATTGTATTTTTTTTCTTTAAAATACTCCCCAATGCCCGTAATCGTTCCTCCCGTCCCCACTCCAGTAACAAATACAGAAAAATTGCCCTGTGTAGCTTCTTCAATTTCAACAGCCGTCGTTCGCTTATGAATCAATGGATTGGATGGATTATTAAATTGTTCCGGCATAAAAAAATCTGGATTTTTTAATTTTATTTGACGGACTTGATTAATGGCGCCCATCATTAATTCATGGGCTGGCGTTAAAATGATTTCTGCTCCAAATGCTTTTAACCATGTTCGGCGTTCCAAACTCATGTCTTCCGGCATTACTAGAATCAATCGATATTTTTTAGTCGCACAAAGCATCGCTAGAGAAATTCCGGTATTGCCGCTTGTCGGTTCTATAATGGTTCCTCCCGGTTTTAAAATTCTTTTTTGCTCTGCATCAGAAATCATTTCTAGCGCGATACGGTCCTTAACACTTCCGCCAGGATTAAATATTTCAAGCTTAATTAAAATTTCAGCACACCCCTTTTTTTTGAGACGCCGAAGTCTCATCATAGGAGTCGAACCAATCAAATTTGAAAGTGTCGTATTTTTCATGACAAACTTAACCCCACTGGACATTTTTCATGAAAATGAATTTCATGATAAAAAGACATACCTTGAGAGACCGTTGTAATCCAAATTTTTTCCAATAAAGGCGAATTTTCGGTAAGAATCCATTGCAATAATTCGGTTGAGACCATCGATACCATCCCCCACTGCAAACTAATGTCCTTTTCTTCGTTTGCCAGAAATTTTTGATTCCATGCTTCAAAGCATTCAATACAAGGATCGCCAAAAGGTTTTTTAGGATAACTTGAGCCATAAATTGCAATGCCATTTTGAAAATTCCATCCTCCAAAAACGGTACATCGCTTCATAAACAACGCACGATTGATCTTTCGAATCCATTCAATCTGATTAGTGAAAACCCCAATCAATGAAAAATCATTGACTTCAAGTTTCGATAATTCATGAATATCCAATGCATCCAAGTTTTGAGGGCCCCGGAAATTTGCGTGAGTATCATTTTCCGTAAATATCCAGATACGAGAAAGGCCTGCCGCATTTAAAATCGTAGCGGACATTTTAACCAATGCATTACTTCCAATTAACAAAATCTTGGTTTTGTTGATTTTATTTTGACCTGAAGCTTTTATTTGTTGAAGAACAATTTGGCGACTATAGTACTCAAACCAAGCATTAGAATCATTTTCATAATCATTCATTCCACAATATCTTTAACAATGGGATTAACATCGATTCCCTGATTTGATAAATCTAATAACGCTTGCTTCAATACATTTTCTTCTGCCTCAATTTCCATCTGTACATATCCAAATCCTTTAGTAATACTTGCGCGACGAATATTGATCGTAACAGAATATTTTTGTATTAATTTTGAAAGTACTGGCTGCGTGACCAAATTTGAAGGATAATCTAATTCGATTAATCGCTTTTGAATTGCCATGGTTTTCCCTTCATTATCTAAATTAAATTCCGCCTGCAATTGCTGGAACAATCGAAACCAAATCATTGTCTTTTAAAGAAGTTCCTTCCGATTGCAAAAATCTAACATCTTCTTCATTAACATAAATATTTACAAAACGTCGAATTTTATTATTTTCGTCACAGAGTCTTTCCTTTAAGCCTGGATATTGACCTTCGAGATTATTTACCAGTTCAATAATAGTTTTTCCTTCTCCATAAACCTCAGATAAATTATTAGTTAATTTCCTTAACGGAGTTGGTATTAAAATTTTCACACTCATTATTTTTCTCCTTAAATAAATTTTATTTTAATAATTTTCAATGGAAGCTAATTTCTTTGATTCAAACGACTCTAAATTGGCTTGAATAATTGAAATCGGCTTTAAAGAATCAAATAAAACTTCTTGAGTTTTAAGTCCCGTCCCTGTAATTAATGCAACTGTTGTTAGGTCCGGATTTAATTTCCCTGCTTTTAACAATTTTTGAAGACATGCAATTGTAACTCCACCCGCCGTTTCTGTAAAAACACCTTCTGTTTTCGCTAATAATTTAATCCCCTCAATTATCTCTTGATCCGTTGCCATCTCGGCTCCGCCGCCACTTTCTGAAATGGCTTTTAAAGCATAATAGCCATCTGCAGGATTACCAATGGCCAACGACTTAGCAATAGTATTCGGTTTAACCGGACGAAACGTATCGGTCTTAGATAAAAAGGCTGTTGTAACGGGAGAACATCCTTGCGCTTGAGCCGCAAAAACCTTCATTGGATGATTTTCTGCTAAATTAACTTTTATAAATTCTTTAGTCCCTTTCCAAACTTTTGTCAATAAAGACCCTGAAGCCACTGGAATTACCACTTGATCTGGAATTTTCCAACCCAATTGTTCAATAATTTCAAAAGCTAACGTTTTTGACCCTTCTGCATAATAAGGCCGTACATTAATGTTTACAAAAGCCCATTTATATTTACCCGCAATCTCACTACAAAGCCGATTAACTTCATCATAATTTCCCTCGACCCCTATTAGATGCGGATCATAAACTAACGATCCTACAATTTTTCCTTTTTCTAAATTTGAAGGAATAAAAACATAAACTTGCATTCCAGCTCGTGCGCCATAAGCCGAAACAGCATTCCCTAAATTGCCCGTTGATGCGCAGGCTAAAGTAGTAAATCCAAGTTCCTTGGACTTAGTAGCGGCCACTGAAACAACGCGATCTTTAAACGAATGGGTTGGATTTTCACAGTCATTTTTAAGATAAAGATTTTTAATACCCAATGCTTTCCCAAGACGATTGGCACGAATCAGAGACGTAAAGCCTTCTTGAAGGGAAATATATTCTTCGCCTTCAACTGGTAATAATTCTCGATATCGCCAAATATCCAAAGAACGTTTTTGAATTATTTCGTGAGTAAGATTTAATTTAATGCGGTCATAGTCATAAACAATTTCTAAAGGGCCAAAACAAAATTCACAAACATATTTGGCCGTAGTTTCATATTCTTGTCCACATTCTCTGCACCGCAAGGCTTTCACAAAAGTCATTGATAAACTCCTTGTTTGCTCTTCAAGCCTTGCTAAAAGCAAAAGGCCCGCATGAAAGATGGGGCCTCACAAGCTTCCATCTCTCATCTTCACTGCACTTTGCAGTCAGGAATTGGCACCTGCAACTTTTGAAGTCCGGTTGCCGTGGTTTCGCGGGGCCTGGCCCTCCACCACTCTTGATAAGAGCATTAACGATATTTCGTTAAATATAATTCTTTTTAATTTTTTGTCAATACTTCCTAAATATCTAAAACTTCAATTCTGAAAATTTCATAATTTAAAACACCGGCTGGAACCCGAATTTCTACTTTTTCACCGACACGTTTTCCAATCAACCCTTTAGCAATCGGAGTCTGTATAGAAATTTTACCCTTAGCAAAATCAGCTTCTTCTTCTCCCACAATAGTATATGTTTCATCTTGATTTGAATTTAAATCTTTCAATCGCACCGTGCACCCAATGGAGACATGTTCCCCGGTAATATTTTCGTCATCAATAATACGGGCTCGCGTTAGTTTATCTTCCAATTCATGAATTCTCGCCTCTAAAAGCGCTTGAGCATTTTTAGCAGCATCATATTCCGCATTTTCTTTTAAATCTCCATGCGCCCGCGCTTCTTCAAGTGCTTTAGCAATTTCAGGACGTTTTTTCCCTTTTAATTGGTTCAATTCCATTTGTAATTTTTCATATCCATTGCGCGATACAAAAAAATCCGCCATATCTTACCCCACTCTATTTATTTAACTATTTAAATTTGATCCCATTGCTCTATTTTTAATTATTTATTAAAGTACATAAAATATTTTAGAAGCGCAATAAAATAAATAACTCATCTCTCTTTTTTTTGGCACTGATCACAGATGCCATAAATATGCATCCGATGCGATCGCATTTGAAACCTATATTTCTTACATACTTGCTCTTGTAATTCCTCAATTTGGGAATTTAAAAATTCAATATATCGACCACAGTTTTCACAAATTAAGTGATCATGATGCGCATGATTATACTCTGGTTCATATTGAACTCGACCATTTCCAAAATCAAGTTCTCGAGCTAATTGACATTTTATTAAATGTTTGAGTGTGCGATAGACCGTAGCAAAACCGATCTTCGCATCTCGAGTTCTTGTTTTTTTGAACAAAACTTCCGCTGAAATATGCGACCCATAGTTTAAAAAAGAATCCAAAATAAGGAATCTTTGTTGCGTAAGCTTCAATCCGTTTTTTTTTAAATACTCTTCAAAAATTCCATATTCTTTTAAAAATTGTTTCATAACTAAATTAATTTAATGTCACAGGAATTAAAACGTTAGTGCGAACTACATGTTGAAAAGCTCTGGAAATATTATCGCAAACATCACTCAGGGTTTGAATATATTCTTTCTCAACATGACTGTGCTCGAGTAAAAACGAAGTTTTCAACAAAACAGTTAATTGACTTTTGACAATTTTGGTAACGCGTAACATCTCTGTATTGAATGTTTGCTTATCCATATTTTTTGGGGATGATTTTTTTTTTGAAAGTGTTTTTAAAGCTGTTGCAATAGAAGCAATCATTTGAGTTAAATGCTTTTCAAGAACTTCTTTCTCAACTGGCTGGGCATGAAAAAGGCGATTAATCATTTCCTCAAAATAAGGGAGATGGTTGAATAAGTCGTGATATAACTCTAAATAAAGTTCTCTCGGATGATTCATTGTTTCTAACTCTTCCCTTTGGTGAGATTATAACATGTTTGATCCGAATTAAACAATATCTGAAATACATGAGCCCAACATACTCCATGTCATTATTTTTCAGACAAAAGTTCATTCAAGCCTTGTTCAAATTGATGCAGTGGCTGTCGTCCAACCATGGTGAGTGCAATTTTTCCATTCTTGTCTATTAAAAAAGTGGTTGGGATGGGATTAATTTGATAATCCATTAATGTTTTTGGAGAAGCCAGCCCAACTGGAAAATTCATTGAGTATTTTTTAATAAAATTTTCAAAGTATTCCTGACTACGATGCTCCTGAAACTGAACTGACAAGACAATGAAACGAACGCCCAACGGTCTGTACTTTTTATATAATTTTACTAATTCAGGTATTTCCATCCGACAAGGTGGGCACCATGTTGCCCAAAAATTCAACAAAATGACTTTTCCACGGTATTTTGCTAGATTAACTTGCCCGCTTCGGTTAAAAAACTTTGCATGGATTTCATTGGCTCTAGGCCGCTGATCTGGTGGGGTAATATTGTTTGAAAAATTTTTTTGAACACATCCATAGACTAGCAAGCCCACACCAATAAATATTAATATTTTTTTCATGATAACCCCTTACTCAAATCCATTGTATCAAACAAACATTAAAAAAAGCCATAGTAGTCTACACTAAGTATTCTCGAGAAATTTGTATTGCTATTAATATCAATAAAATTCAAGCCCATTTGGAGGTCATTTTCTACGTTGACCACTATGTTGGCATTAAATTGCCACTCGGCTGTAAAAAGTTGATTTAATTCAAAATTAAAGATCAGCGGGTGGGCTAGTGCAAATGAAATCCCAGTAAAAGCCGCAACGTTATTTTTAGCTGAAACATTATTTAATTCAAGCGCATTTACTCCGAAGTGCACTTGAAAAAAAAGAGGAACCGAATATTCTTTGCTGGTTACAATATAAAATCCAGTTTGTTGCCCGGGGACAAAACGGTTCCCGGACAAAACTCCATATCCACGATCATCCCATCCAACAGCTGCTGCAAACGGGAATTGATTCTGATCTAAAATTTTAAATTTTAAACTCAACCTTGGATCTTGAACTTGAATGGGTCCATGTCCAATAACGTTGGTGGCATTACCTGAGAATCCAAACATAAAAAAACTTGTCAAACCAACATTGCCGCGCAAAAACAATCCACCATTTTGATACATCCATAAGTTTAAATCATATTCGCCATGCAATAATGTATATGCCGTTGGAGCATTAACTATTTGATAATTGGAAGGCATCGACGCATAAGAAGCCCACGTTTTGGGAATTAAACCCATTAATAATAAAGTCAAGCTTGTCCAAAAAATTTTTTTCATTGTTTTTCTCTAATATTTATCAATATCAATTTTTTGAATATGTTGTATTTTTTGTCTTAAAAACTGTTGTGCTAATCGTTGAAATTGCTGCGTTAGAAAATCACTAACAAAATAATTATCCGCTCGTTTTTGATGAGATAACAGTCCAAACTCTTCCAATTTAATTTTTAACACCGCAGCCGTTTCATCGGCCGAATCAATAATAGTTACCCCTTTTCCTACAACTTTTTGCAATACCGATTTTAATAATGGGTAATGTGTACATCCTAATACCAATGTATCAATTCTAAATTGGATTAACTGCCTTAAATAATTTTTTGCAATATGACAAACAATGTTTCCAGAGTACATCCCTTCTTCAACCAATGGAACAAAGAGCGGACATGGAATTTCTTTCAGTACAATTTTGGATGATATCTGTTGAATCGATTTTTGATATGCATGTGAGTTAACCGTTCCCAATGTTCCAATAACCCCGATACGCCCATTTTTAGTCGTTTTAACTGCTTTACAAGCGCCAGGATTAATCACCCCCAATACGGGAACATTCGACGTACGCATCAAATGTTTTAAAGCCCATGCGGTAGATGTATTACATGCTACTACAATA
The DNA here is from genome assembly GCA_027366525.1 of candidate division FCPU426 bacterium. Classification (GTDB taxonomy): domain Bacteria; phylum Oederibacteriota; class Muellerivitia; order Muellerivitales; family DAHXKG01; genus DAHXKG01. The sequence goes on along the minus strand of DAHXKG010000005.1, from coordinate 205,690 downwards.
TATTTAACGTTCTTCGTTTCTAAAAATCGAATAATTTGTTGTGAGTATTTAATAATGACTTCTGGGCTTTTATTTCCATATGGAATTCGTGCCGTATCACCAAAGTAAACTATCGTTTCTAGTGGAAGTTTTTTTTGAATTGCTCGAACAACTGTTAATCCGCCAAGTCCAGAATCAAAAACTCCAATTGGTTGAAATTTTCCATGAAATTTTGAATGCAAATTTTTACTTTCTTGTTTGATCATCTTTTAACAATTTATAATCGATTGAATCAACAAGGGCCATCCATGAAGCATCAATAATATTGTCGGATACGCCCACGGTTCCCCACATATGGGTCTTATCTTTACTGACTAATAAAACGCGAACTTTCGAAGCCGTTCCTTCCTTCGCATCTAATACTCTTACTTTGAAATCCACTAACGCAACTTCTCTAAGTCGAGGATAAAACCTTATCAACGCTTTTCGTAAAGCAATATCCAGTACATTTACTGGACCATTACCTTCGGCGACTATATTTTCCAAAATTCCTTTGACTTTGATTTTAATTGTCGCTTCTGAAATCAAGTTCCCATCGCCTCTATTTTCAACAATTACTCGGAATCCAATCAATTCAAAAAAATTCCGATGTTGTTTCAAAGCTTTTTTCACTAAAATTTCAAATGAAGCTTCTGACCCTTCGAATTGATATCCTTGACTTTCTAAATTTTTAATTCGTTCAATAATAGTTTGAGTTGCTTTGGTGTTTTTATCTAATACAATTTTCCGATCTAAAGCCTTTAAAATAACTGCTGAAGATCCCGCCATATCCGACATTAAGATTTTTCGCGTATTTCCAATCAACTCTGGACTAACATGTTCATACGTTTTCGAGGCATTTTTTACTGCAGAAATATGCACCCCTGCCTTGTGCGCAAAAGCACTTTTTCCGACATAAGGCGCTGTATCCCTAAGCTGCATATTGCAAATCTCATCAATTTTTCTTGAAACTACGGTAAGTTTTTTCAAGTTAATCGTGGTAGTAAATTTGTATTTATATTTTAAAATAGCCGTTGCAATAAACGAAGTCATGTTTGTATTTCCACAGCGTTCGCCATACCCATTAAAACATCCTTGTACTTGGGTTGCACCGTTACCAATCGCTGAAAATGTATTGGCAATTGCAAGATCGCCATCATTATGGCAGTGAATGCCTAACGAACTATTCGTGAATTTTTGACGAACTTGGGACACTATGGATGCAACTTCTTCAGGAGTACTTCCACCATTGGTATCACATAATATTAAACAATCCGCCCCAGCGTCTTGAGCGGCTTTTAAGCATTGAAAAGCATACTGTGCATTAGCTTTAAACCCATCAAAAAAATGTTCGGCATCATAAAACACTTTATTGACCCGCTGTTTTAAAAATTTAACGGAATCAAAAATCAAATGAAGATTTTCCTCTAGCGTAATTTTCAAAGCATGCTGAACATGAAAATCCCAAGATTTTCCAAAAATGGTAATTACTGAGGTCTGGACCTTAAGTAAATTTAACAAATTGGGATCTCGAAAAGCTTTAAACCGTAGTCGACGTGTCATTCCAAATGCAGTTAAAATCGCATGCTTCAGCTTAAGTCTTTTAGCTTCTTTAAAAAACAATGTATCTTTGGGATTGCTCCCCGGCCATCCCCCTTCAATATACTGAACCCCGATATCATCCAGTAACTCCATCAACATTAGTTTATCATTGACACTAAGATTGATTCCTTCTGTTTGGGGGCCTTCCCTCAAAAGCGCATCATATAATACCAAGGAGTTCATGTCGTTACTCTCCCTAATTTAAATTCCTGATGGATTGCATTAACTGCTTTATCTACATCTTTTCTATCTACTACAACTGAAATTTTTATTTCAGACGTTGAGATCATCTGTATATTAATTTTCATCTTCGATAGGGCCATAAACATTTTAGCCGCCACCCCTGAATGCGAACGCATCCCGACTCCAATCACGGACACTTTGGCAATATTTTCATCTGCCAATACTTCTTTCGCTTTTAATTGCCGGGCTGTCTTTTTTACCACCAGTAATCCCTTTTTCAAATTTTCTCTTTCAAGCGTAAATGAAATATCCGATTTACCTTCCGCCCCAATATTTTGAATAATCATATCAACATTAATGTCCGCTTGCCCTAATTTAGAAAAAAGCAAGGCAGCTATACCGGGCCGATCTGGAACAGCTCGTACAGTAATTTTGGCTTCATCCTTGTTATATGTTACTCCACTAATCACTGTTTTTTCCATTGCTGTAGTTTCAGCCATAACAATTGTCCCTTCCGAATTATTAAATGTTGGGCGAACATGCATCCGAATGCCGTAATTCTTGGCAAATTCAACCGATCGAGCATTTAAAACTTGAGCCCCTGCACTAGCCATCTCTAACATTTCATCATAGCTAATAACAGATAATTTTTTGGCGTTTTTCACAATAGCCGGATTAGCAGTAAAAACCCCGTCAACATCTTTGTAAAATTCACAAATATCAGCTTTTAGTGCCGCCGCTAATGCAACTGCCGTTAAATCACTTCCACCCCTTCCCAGGGTCGTAATTTCCTGTTTTTTATTTACACCTTGAAATCCAGCGACAATAACCACCTTGCCCTGATTTAAAACACTTTTAATTTTTTTAGCTCCCACTCTAACAATGCGAGCTTTTGTATGATTCCCATTTGTAACAATTCCGACTTGAGGCCCCGTAAAAGAAATCGCTTCACATCCTAAGCTTTTCAAAGCGATCGATAAAAGGGCAATCGCTTGTTGCTCTCCGGTTGCTAAAAGCACATCTAATTCTCGATCGTCAGGGGAATCAGCGATTTCATAGGCTTTCGTAATTAATTCATCCGTCATATTACCTGGGGCTGAAACTACTACTACAATATTGGTTCCACGTTTGCGAATAGATGAAATACGTTGGGCAACGTTTAACATTTTTTGGGCACTTGCAACTGAAGATCCGCCAAATTTTTGAACAATTAATTTCATAATTCAACCTATAAATTTAATACTTTAATAATTGAATTGAGTTCGGGTTTTAAAACTATTGGTTTAGAAACACGCATAACTGCTCGATCTGGATCTTTGAGACCCTGACCAGTTAATGTACAAACGACGTTACACTCTGAACGAAAATAATTTTCTTTGTTTTTCTTGATAACCCCCGCAACTGATGCCGCCGATGCCGGCTCGCAAAAAACCCCTTCTAATTGAGCTAACATTTCATACGCATACAGAATTTCCTCATCGGTTACTGACTCAATAATTCCACCCGATGCATCTCGGGCATGTTCGGCTGATTTCCAAGAAAAGGGATTTCCAATCTTAATTGCTGTCGCAATGGTCTCTGGGTGCTCGATAATTTTTTTTTCAACTATTGGTGCTGATTGTGCTGCTTGAAATCCACACATTTTCGGAAGCGACGAACATTGTTTCAAATTAAAATAATCCATATAGCCTTTCCAATAGGCTGTAATATTCCCCGCATTTCCCACTGGAATAAAATGATAATCGGGAGCCGTACCGAGTGCGTCGACTATTTCATAGGCCGCCGTCTTTTGTCCTTCAATTCTAAATATATTACTGGAATTAACGATGGTAATCGGATACTGGCTAGCCAGTAGTTGAACCATTTTTAATGCATCATCAAAACTTCCCTCAATCGCAATTACCTTAGCTCCATGAATTAACGCTTGTGCCAATTTCCCCAATGCAATTGCCCCGTTAGGAATTAATACTACACAAGCCAATCCCGCACGTGCAGAATAAGCCGCTGCAGAGGCTGAAGTATTTCCGGTGGAAGCACAGATGACAACTTTGGCATCTGATTCCTTAGCTTTAGAAATGGCCAAGGTCATTCCGCGATCTTTAAATGATCCCGTGGGATTACAACCCTCTAATTTCAAATAAACTTTTATCTTATTGTTTAATAATTTTTCAGAAATATTACATGCCTCAATCAGCGGTGTATTTCCTTCTTGTAGGGTTATAATAGGGGTGTTCTGATTTATCGGAAGAAATTCCTTATATTCGGCAATAATACCGCTCCAGCGTTTCACTTTATTCTCCTCGATCCATTCGGATAAGCAAGGTTTCTTCTCGTACAAATGGAAGTCCATTAATTTTTTTTAAAGCTTCTTGAACATTTTTTTCCAAAGCTCCATACGTTGTTATGATAACAGGAACTTTGTCTCCTTTTTTTCTTTCTTTTTGAATAACTGAGGATATTGAAATTTGATGTTCGCCTAAAATGCGTGCGATAGCAGATAAAACCCCTGGTTGATCTACAACTGTAAACCGAAGATAATATCGAGAGTTAATTTCCTCGATTTTACGAATTTTTCGAATTTGAGGATTATCGGTTATAAACCAGCAATTCGATACCTCTCCCGCAACATTATCTGAAATGCTTCGGGCCAAAAAAATCAAATCACTCATAACAGCCGATGCCGTTGGTTTTTGACCTGCCCCCAATCCATAATACATGGTTGACCCAACAACATCACCTTCAACAACAACACCATTATATTCTCCACCGACTGAAGCCAACAAATGATCTTCTGGAATTAAAGTCGGATGCACGCGAACCTCTAATTCCTCATCCTCAACACGAGCAATCGCGAGTAATTTTACGACACGTCCAAATTCCTCTTTTGCTGTTTCAATATCTTGTAATGTTATTTTTTCAATGCCTTCAATGTATATCTCGCTGGGTTTCACACGTTTTGAAAAAGCAAGTGAGGACAAAATTGCTAATTTATGAGCAGCATCTGCCCCATTGATATCCAATGTCGGATCAGGTTCTGCTAAACCTCGTTTCTGAGCTATTGTTAAAACTTCCTTGAAATTTTTCTTTTCATTCGTCATTTTTTCTAAAATAAAATTAGTAGTACCATTAACGATTCCCCAAATGGATAAAATATTATTAGCCGCAAGTCCATCATTAATGGCTTGAATAACCGGAATGCCTCCGCACACCGAGGCCTCAAAGTAGATGTCAACTTTATGTTTACGAGCTGTTTCAATTATTTCTTCCCAAAACATGGCTAAAACTGCTTTATTCGCCGTTACAATGTGTTTCCCATTGCTCATCGCCTCTAGCAAAAATTCTCGTGCCGGATGCAATCCGCCCATCACTTCAAGAATAATATCAATCTCCGGGTCTGCAATTAATTCTTCATAGTTATTCGCGAATAGACTGGGAGGAATCATGAGTTCCCGTGTCTTGGAAATTTCTTTAACTAATATTTTTTTGATTTGAAGATGTGCACCAATTTTTGCTTCGATCAAATTTCTATTTTTTTCTAAAAGTTTGTAAATCCCTTGGCCAATATTACCAAATCCGACCATCCCGATATATATAACTGATTTCTGATCCATTCAAGTTTCCCAATACACCATTTGAAATTTATATACGTTATTTACTTTAATATAGCAAAACGCTCCGAAGCAATCTTCAGAGCGTTTATCTTTGTGTTCTCATAGTATCAAAATTTTATTGAATTTAACAACTGTTCTTCTTAAATTACTTTTGAAAATCGCCTTATGCCCTCTTCAATATTTTTCTCACTTGTCGCATAGGAAATACGCAAATATCCTTCAAATCCAAAGGCCTCTCCCGGAGTAACTGCAATCTGCGCTTTTTCTAAAAGAAACTCAGAAAAATCCAATGTCGTATTAATTGAAACTTGCTTAAGTATTTTTGAGACGTTCGGGAAAACATAAAAAGCACCCTCAGGCTCCAAGCAATGAACGCCCGCAATTTGATTCAATCGACTACTAATTAAATCGCGCCGTTTGCGAAAAGTGCTGATCATTTTTTGGATTTCAGTTTCATCCATTTGCAGAGCCGCTTCCGATGCTTTTTGGGAAATAGATGTCGGATTAGAGGTTGAATGGCTTTGAAGATCTGTCATCGCCTTAATAATCGATGGGGCGCCCGCCGCATATCCAATTCTCCATCCCGTCATTGAAAACGTTTTTGAAACTCCATTAATTAAAATCGTTCGATTATAAATTTCATTTGAAATAGATGAAAAGCAACAATGGTCGCCGTTGTAAGTTAATTTGCTATAAATTTCATCCGATAAAACCCAAATGTTATTTTGGACAATAATTTCCGCCAATTTTTCCAATTCACTACGAGTTAATGTTGCACCGGTTGGATTATTGGGATAATTAAGAATTAGCACTTTCGTTTTTGGCGTGATTTTTTCAGCTAATTGTTTAAGATCCAGTTTAAATTGATTCGCCTCGGGACAATTAACAAAAACTGGTACTCCACCTGCTAATTTCACCTGTTCTGGATAAGTTCCCCAAAACGGTACAGGAATAAGCACTTCATCACCAGGGTTGACTAAGGCAAGTATTGCATTGTATAACGAATGCTTTGCTCCACAAGAAACAATGATTTGATTCGGATTATATGAAACGCCGTAGTTAGTATATAAGTATTTCCCAATTTTTTCCCGTAAACTCAATATGCCGCCCACGGGTGTATATTTATGAAATCCCTCTTGAATGGCTTTTTGAGCAGCCTCACATATAACTTCCGGTGTTCTAAAGTCGGGTTCACCAACTGAAAAATTAATAATATCAGTGCCCCCAGCTTGAAGTTGCTTGACGCGTGCATCCATCGTTAATGTTACCGACGGAGAAATATTTTTCATACGCTCTGCGATATCCATTGCTGCACTCCTTGTAAATAAATATCAAAATATTTTTTTTAAATTGCGTAAAGCTTGACGAATTCTACTTTTATTCTCCACGAGAGCAAATCGAATGTAACCTTCACCTAATTTTCCAAACCCAGTCCCCGGTGATACCGCAACTGCCGATTTTTCCAATAATAACATTGAAAAATCAACCGCACTCATTTTTTCATATTTTGAGGGAATCGGAGCCCAAATATACATTGATCCTTTCGGTTTAGGAACTGGCCAATTTATATTCATTAACCCTTTATAAAAAATATCGCGTCGTTCTTCATAAATTTTAGCTCGTTCTGTTAATTCCACTTCGGGTCGATCCAATGCAGCAATTGCTGCAACTTGAATTGGCGTAAATATTCCATAATCCATATAACTTTTTAATTTTGCTAATGATGCAATAACTTTGGCATTCCCCGCTGCAAACCCAACTCGCCAACCTGCCATATTATACGATTTTGAAAGTGTAAAAAATTCAATCCCAATATCTTTGGCTCCCGGCGTTGCAAGAAAACTCGGAGCTTTAAATCCATCAAAAGTAATATCAGCATAAGCAAAATCATGAATGACCAAGACTTGCCTTTTTTTAGCCCAAGTAACAATATCTTTAAAAAAATTCTGCTCGGCACAAAGTGTTGTCGGATTATGCGGGAAATTGATGATCAGTGCTTTCGGATTAACTCCGGGTTTTGACGAAATTCGATATAAATTAACTAGAAATTTTTCAGGACTTTCGCCCAACGATACAGAAATAAGTTTGCCATTAGCGATGACAACGCTATAGTGATGGATGGGATATGTAGGATCTGGTGCAAGCACTTGATCACCTGGATTCCATATCGCCAATCCTAAATGTGCCAGTCCCTCTTTTGATCCTATCACAGAAACCGCTTCCGTTTTAGGATCTATTTGAACTTGATATTTCCTTTCGTACCAGCGTGAAATCGCTTTTAAAAAAGAAAAAATCCCCTTAGAGGCTGAATACCCATGCGATTTTTTGTCCTGAATAACTTCAATTAATTTATTAACCACTGGAATGGGCGTCCCCCCATCAGGATTACCCATCCCAAGATCAATGACGTCTATTCCTTTTTGTCGTGCAGCCAATTTAGCCGCATTGATTTTTGCAAAAACATAAGGCGGAAATTTTTTAATTAATTTTGATTCAGTTTGAAACACAAGTAAATCCATTCACAACTTGAAATGTGGAAAACTGCTTGTCTTATAAAATTCTAACCAACGATCATGAACTGATTTATGATTTATTTTCAAAAGTCCTTGAACACTAAAATCTTGAACACAAAAGGACGCCATCACTGTCCCAATCAACATAGCCTTTTTTAAAGTTATCCAGTCGTAACTCCCTTGCTGGGCTAAAAAACCTATTAATCCACCCGCAAAACTATCGCCCGCCCCTGTCGGATCAATCACTTTTTTTAATAGCAGCGCTGGAATTACAAAAACATTCTTTTTATTGACCAAAATGGCTCCATGCTCACCTTTTTTTATAATCACTGTATCTGGACCCATTAATTGGATTTTTTCAGCCGCCGTTATCAAGTTGTTCGCTTTAGTTAATAATATCGCCTCTTGATCGTTTACCACTACTAAATTGACATATTTTAAAACTTTTAAAAGTGCTTTTCTATGCGACTGAATATATAAATTCATTGTATCAAGAATAATATATTTTGGAGATTCAAGCTGATTCAATACGTCCAATTGAACTTCAGGTTGAATATTTCCCAAAAAGACATACGATATTTTTTTCCACTCTAAAGGAATTGTTGGGTGAAATTTGGAAAAGACATTTAATTCCGTTTTTAATGTGTGCCGAATATTCATGTTTTTTTCATATCGTCCACTCCAATGAAATGTTAATCCTGAATCGTGAGTTAAGCCCTCTAATTGAATGTTTTTGGAACGCAGCAATTCCACATGTTCTTTTTTAAAATCATGTCCCACTATTCCCACTATATGAGCTTTTGAAAACAGAGATGCCGATAAACTCGCGTAAATGGTTGATCCCCCTAACGAATTTTTAACGGATCCAAAGGGTGTTTTAACATCATCATACGCAATCGATCCAACGATGAGCACCGAATTCATTGATGTTCCTTTAATATTTGATCATCTGGTTTGTAAAAAACATAACCTAAATAATAACACAAGAAAAAAAATATGATACAGGCTAATAATGTTACGCCGGTTAGCCGCAAGAGTAATGGATTTTGTTGGTATCGATTGCACATTACCTTTCTACCCCACGGTGTCTTTTGAATAAAAAAGAAATATTTTGAATGATTATATTTGATTGGATGAAAAAGCCCAGCACTAATTAATTGATTCTCATTAATTTTGTTAATCATTTTTTCTGATGGATGCAATTGATTCCAGTGATTAACGGCTTTTTGCAAATTATCAACAATTTTATAACACTTCTGTTCTTTTGGAGGAATCAAAAAAGATCGAAGCAGAGTTACACCAGTAAAAGATAAAAACCAAGAAATACCAAATATTAACCATCCAGTTTTCCAAGTTAATGCTCGCATTTCAAAATCCTCAACGTTCAAGTTTTTTCACGCTAATACTATTAAACTAATCTTGATATCTCATTTTAAATTCTATCGTATTTCCATTATTAAACTTACTGAATTAACCCAATCTAATACCACTTAAATTATTTAAGAGAAATAATAGCCGATCTGCGATTGGCATATGAAATATTTAAAAGTATTCCGATCGCTAAAGAGCTAAAAACCAAAGAACTTCCACCATAACTTATGAATGGAAGCGTTAATCCCGTTACGGGTAATAATCCAACTGTCATTCCAAGATTAACTAAAACTTGAATGGTAATCATACATCCAAAACCCAATGCCAATAAGGAGCCTTCATTGTCACGCGCTCTATTGGCAATCAGGATGGCTTGTCTGAAAATATAAAAATAAAGAACAATTGTGATGGTCGTTCCAATGAAGCCCCATTCCTGACCAATTACTGAAAAAATAAAATCAGTGTGGTGCTCTGGAATAAAAGAAAGTCGATTTTGTGTCTCCTTTAAAAATCCTTTCCCAGTTATTCCGCCGGATCCAATTGCAATAATTGATTGGATAATATTGTACCCTGACCCTAAGGGATCCGATTGGGGATTTAAAAAAAATTCAATTCTTTTTTTTTGGTATTCTTTTAAAAAAGTCCAAATAATCGGACTCGCGACTAATAAACTTAAAAATGTCCATATCAATCGTCGGATTGGAACTCCACCTGTATAAATTAAGATAATCATTGATGGAATTAAAAGTAAAGCTGAACCCAAATCGGGTTGTTTAATAATTAAAAATAACGGAAGTGCAACTATTAATAAAATCCAAAAATAATTTTTAATGTCGGTCAAAATATTTTTTTTATTACTTAAAAATTTTACTAACATTAACACAAGTGCAAATTTTGCAAGTTCAGTTGGTTGAAATGAAATAGGACCTATTCGAATCCAACGACGAGCTCCATTGGCTGAATTGCCAATGGCAAGAACCACTAATAAGAAAAAAATCGATGTCCAATAAATATAGGTCGCCGCCTCAACCCATAAGTGATAATCAATTTTAAAACAAACTGCCATACAAATAATTGACACAAATAACCAAAAAAATTGACGCATATACAGATCGCTCGGATGGCTGGTCATGTAAATGGAGGAATATATTATAAATAATCCAATAATTGATAATGAAAAGACTTGGGTTAGTAAAACCCAATCTAAGCCTCTAAACCACTCTTTCATTGATTTGAATTTCTCCCCTATGGATGTTTTTCTAAATTCAACTTTGACCCCATCCTGCGATTCGTTGTTGTGTACCCTAATGCAGCCTCAATCAATTTTTTGGCAATAGGCGCAGCACATAATCCGCCTTCACCACCATGTTCAATCATAACCACTACGGCCACCTTCGGATGTTGGGCGGGAGCAATTGCCACAAACCATCCATCGGATTTTTCATGATGGGGTGTTTCGGCGGTTCCCGTTTTTCCTGCGACTTCAACGCCCGGAATTCTTGCATACACACCAGTACCATAGGAAGAGTTGACCACATCACACATTGCTGATTTTACAAAATTAATAATATTTTTTGGAATTTTAGTTCTAAGAAGAACTGTTTTTTTATATTTGAATACTACCTGCTTGGTTTTTGGATCAACAATTTTCAATAATAAGTGAGGGCGATAAACTTTTCCATTTTCAGCTATTTCAGAAATAACATCTAACATTTGAATGGGAGTCGTTAAAAGGTAACCCTGTCCAATGCTCAATTGAATCGTATTGCCTGGGAACCAAGGCTCACGTAATACTGCTTCTTTCCATCGTGGATTCGGCACAAGTCCCATCCCTTCTGAACTCAAATCAATCCCCGTTAAGCTTCCTAAACCCATTCGACGTGCCATTTGATAAATCCGACTAATTTTTAATTTCAATCCCACTTGATAAAAATAAATATCACATGATTCCACTAATGCATTATGCATGCTAATCCATCCATGTCCATAAATATCCCAACAACGGTAAGGCCATGAGTCATACCAAAAAATACCACGGCAAAGAAAAAGTTGTGATGGCGTAACTACCCGATCTGCAAGTGCCGCTTGAGACACAACCAGTTTAAAAACAGATCCAGGTGGGTATCCATTTTGTATTGCTTTATTTTCCAAGGGATGTTCTGGATTATCGATTAAATGTTTCCAGTTTTTTACTGAAATTCCACCAACAAAATCATTGGGATTAAAATTCGGATGACTTGCTAGTGCCAAGATTTGTCCGTTACGAGGATTGGAGACAATAACCGCTCCCTCCTTTCCCTTCAATAATTGATCGGCAATACGTTGTAGTTTCATATCCAAAGTTAAGACTGCCGTATCACCTGGTGACGATGAAATTTGATATAAAACTTTTTGTTGAATTCCTTGCGCATTTACTTCGACATAAGTTCCTCCATTTTCTCCACGAAGATATTGGTCATAGAATTTTTCGATTCCTTTTTGCCCCATCCAATTGCCATATTGATAACCCTCGCCTTTTAAGTCCAAGAGTTCTTGTTGTGAAATTTGTCCGATATAACCTAAAACATGTGAAGCAAGTTTGCCATATGGATAATATCGTTCTGGCTCAACATGGATATATACACCTGGCAATCGTTCTTGATTTTCCTCGATTTTAGCAATCAAGCTCGCCGTTAGATGTGATTGAAGTAAAATTGGTTCATATCGTCGATCAATACTTCTCAAGGCCACCATATCTTCAAGCGAATCCAGTGATTCACCTAAAATTTCACTTAATTGAACCAGTGTTGAACTCGTTGATTTCAATTGAGCAGGAACCAAAAACAATGAAAACGAAGGTTTGTTTGTTGCCAGGATTTGTCCATGTCGACAAGTAATAATTCCACGCGCAGCCTGTTTAGGGAAAAACCGCATACTATTTTCATTTAATAGGTTTTGATATTTTGAGTAATTTAGGATTTGAAGAAAAAAAACTCTTAAAAAAACAGCTAAAAAACCAAGTGAGATTATCCAATAAAAAAATCTGATTTTTCTTTGAATGCCATTTATTGAAAAATTTTTTTCATATAATGCCCGCATTATATTTCCAGATAATTATAATTAAGCTGTTGCCGGATCATAATGTCGATGTCGGAATTGAACAACAACAAAGCAAATTAAAGCTCCTACAATTGAAGTCATTATAGTGGGTTTAAAAATTAGCGATATTGAAAAAATCTTATTCTGCCGTGAACATAAATTCAAAATAATTAAAATAATTATTTGCTGAAAAAACATGGTTATCGAAATTAGAAGCGTCTGTGTCCAAATCTTTTCACGATAGAAGTTTTTTTTCAACAAAGACACTAAAAAACTTATCAGTATTTTTGCCACCATATTTGGCCCTATCCAAGAAGATGAAAGGGCATCCTGAAAAAATCCTATTACTCCCCCATATACCACCGCATTAGCCGGAGTCGTGCGAATTCCTTTTAGAACAACGAGGATTAACAAGAAATCTACACCAAACTCTGAAAAGCCATAAAATTGTTGAAAAAAAAGAGCAATAACACTCAATATTATTGTAGTTCTTAACGCCATCCTGTGATCCTTCGTAACTGAATTACTTGTAATTAGTTGACATTCAAAACAAAAACATAATTTAATTCATCAAAATTCACTTCTGGATCTAATAAAATATTTTGTGTTAAATTATTGGAATTCCGAGATTTTTGAACAATCGTTCCAATAGGATATCCTCGTGGAAAAATTCCGCCCAAACCGGATGAAACAATTTTATCGCCAATTTGTACGCTTTCATTTGCATTAACAAATTTAAACTGCATTTGAGTACTCCCGGTTCCAACTGCAATTCCAATAACCTCTGATCGAGTATCATATCCAGAAATAGCGGCACGTGGATCCAATAGCATTAATACTTTGGCACAGTGTTTAAGCACCATTATTACTTGACCAACGATACCATTGGTGGTTAATACCGTTGCACCAACCTGAACGCCATCATCGAAGCCGCGATTAATCGTACAACTTTTATTCCACACGGATGGATCATAAGAAATTACCTGCGCAATCTGAACATTCTTCGGTAATGCTGGTTTGACCTTCAAAATTGATTCAAGTTGCATCACCTGGTTTTTTAAATCATCATATTTTTCCATATGGAATTGAAGTAGTTGATTCTGCCGAATCAATGCTTGACGTTGCTGTTCCAAACTTTCAAGATTGCGAATAAAATAGATACCTTGACTTGGAAGATTTAGGATGCAAGTTAAACAATACTGCAAGGGTTCCCATACACGATAAATACTTTTTTGAATCCATAGATTTTTAAAATTCTGTTTTGAACCTGTGTTTGAGTGTTTGTAAATCAGGAACAAACTTCCAATCAAAAAAACAATTATAATCACGATATGTGACCGATGCTTATATAAAAACTTTAGCACCTCTGGCTTCCCATCATTAATTTAAAATTTTCTGTTGGGATCAATCATACTCTTTTTCTAAAACAGAAATATTTCTTAAAAAATCTAATGATTCATCTAAAAGTTTACCTGCGCCAGCCGCCACCGCTGTAGTTGGGTCATCTGAAAGATTTACTGGAACACCCGTCTCATCTCTCAATCGTTCATCTAAATTCTTCAACTGGGAAGATCCCCCAGCCAAAATAATTCCACGATCCACAATATCGGCGGATAATTCCGGCGGTGTTTTTTCTAAAGTCATTTTTATTGTTTCAATAATCGACCGCAGTGGTTCTTCGATAGCACCACGAATTTCTTCGGAAGTCAGTTCTGTGGTTTTAGGCAATCCCGTAACGAGATCTCGTCCTTTGATCTGCATACGCAATTCTTGATCTAATGGAAATGCAGAACCTATTTGTATCTTGATATCTTCTGCAGTTCTTTCTCCGATGAATAAATTATAGGTTTTTCTCACATAATTACTAATCGCTACATCCATTTCATCGCCAGCTATTCGGATTGATTTTCCATAAACAATTCCACCTAAAGAAATAACTGCCACTTCTGTTGTGCCCCCCCCAATATCAACAATCATATTGCCCTGTGGCTCGCCAATGGGCAATCCAGCCCCAATAGCCGCCGCCATTGGTTCTTCAACAAGATAAACTTCACGAGCTCCAGCTTGCTCTGCTGAATCTCTAACCGCTCTCTTTTCAACTTCCGTACACCCTGAGGGGATTGCCACTACGATTCTCGGTCGAATCAATGAACGTCGGTTATGCACCTTGGCAATAAAATATCTCAACATGCGTTCCGTGACTTCAAAATCGGCAATAACCCCATCCTTCATTGGTCGAATTGCAATCAGTGATCCTGGTGTTCTCCCCAACATTAATTTGGCATCATTACCTACCGATAAAATTTGATTTGTATTCTTATGCACTACCACCAATGAGGGCTCTTGTAACACGATTCCACGTCCCTTAACATAGACCAATGTTGTTGCGGTTCCTAAATCAATTGCCACATCCGATGAAAATAGCCCCAGTAAGAAATTAAGCACTAGTAATCCTCCATTAATTATCTTTAAGTAATTTGTTCGTTTTTCACAACTTCATCCATCAATCATGAAAGTCTAACATAATTCAAAAACGTAATAAATCAATAAAATTCAAACTACTTGTAAAACATAAGTATTAAATTGAATTTAAGAATTCGAGGATTTTAAAGAATTTTGACGTTTAGATTTGTATTCTAAAATCTGTTCAAACAAATGCAGATAGACTTTTTTTAAATCACCCGGCGACATTTGAGAAAACTCATCTGCATTATATTTCTCACCTAAAAACTCTTTACTTTGTTGTATAAACGTTAAAAGTGTATCGATTTCACTACCCTTGGATTTCACCTGACCCGTTGGTTCTAAAATGACCACCTTCTGTAAAACTCCGTCCATTTTATGCTCATCAATTATTTTTTGTGATGGATTTACAATTCCAGCAATTCGGCCTAATTCATCAAATAAAAACAGCACTGGTACTTCTTGTCCAACCAATCGCGAATAAGGTATAACATATTTTTGGGCAGTAGATTCTACCAAAGCCGTTCCGCACTCAATACAAAACTTATTTTGAGGTTCGTTTTGAGTTCCACATTGCACACACTTCATATTTAAAAAGCCTTTCAAACTCAATATTTTTTTAAATATACCATATGAGTAATGATATTCAAGAGATTTAACGATTTTATTTTAAACGCTTTTACCACTATTTTAATTTATCAAATTATATGTCTTAATTATGTCCTATTAAACGTATACTTTTATTAATATCAAATTGTTTTAGAATTCTTTTTTTTATGATAAAATACACCACCCATTTTCAAAAATCATGGAGGATTTCAGCATGATGCGGCAATTGCGTGATAAAAAAGTAATGCATTTTATTCTATGGTCTTTAGTTGGTTTATTCATAGGAACAATTTTTTTAGCTTGGGGGATGGAATACCATGGCTCGACTCAAAACCCAAATTTGATTGCTCAAGTTGGCCAAATCCCAATCACCACCAACCAATTCAATCGCGTTTATCAAGGGATGGAAAACCAGTTATATAATGAAGACATCAATCCATCTCACTTAGAATTAAAAACATTACGCAAAAATATTCTTAACCGTTTAATCGATCAAGCCATACTTATTAACACTGCTCAACAATTGAATTTGAAGGTTTCCAAAGTTGATCTCGCCAATAACATTCAGCAAACCAAAATATTTCAAAATCCAGATGGCCAATTTAGTAAAATGCGATATTTACAAATTCTAGAACAAAACAACCTCACACCAGCAGAATATGAATCCAGTGTTCGCAAAGATCTTTTAGTTCAGAAAACAGAAGCGTTGCTATTAAGCAGTCTCATATACTCTCCCTTGGATTTACAAACATTTGCACATTTTTTCAATCGAGCTCTCAAAGCCGATTATATTGTTTTAAAATTACCCAACTTTGAAAAAAACATTTCAATCAGCAAAAATAAATTAAGAGTTTTTTATGCCAAAAAAAGATCGTTAATTGATCATCCTGAACAAGCTAAAATTCGGGCCATTTTTCTTCCAATTAACCCGGGCGCTACACAAGCCGAAAAAATCGCTATTAAAAAAACATTACTTAATTATAGAAACCTGATTGTTTCACGGAAAATTGGTTTTTCAAAAGCTGCAAAACTCTATTCACAAGATGTCACTGCCAAAAACGGAGGAGAAATTGGATGGGTCAGTTCAAAAAGTATTAGTCTTCCTGCGCTCAAAAAAGTTATTTTCAATTTAAAACCCATGGAAGTTTCCGAACCTATCCTTACACAATATGGGTATCAATTGATTCAAGTGCAAAAATTCCGAGCAGCGTATCACAGCACCTTTCATTCTGCCTATCCATTAATTCTTGCTATGTATCGAAAACAAAAAGCGCTTCAGAAGATGGAACAACTTAGTCTTTCAATCAAAGAAAAAATGCAATCCGGTGAAAACCCCAAAAAGGTTTTCAAGCAATTCCATTTAAAATTAAAAACCACCGCATGGTTTAAACCCCTTCATCCCATTTTAGGTATTCCAAATTCAACCCAAGCCAGCACACGTCTTGCAACTTTATATCCCAACAGCTGGAAAGGCCCCATCGCCATCAATAACAATGTTTACTTTTTTATCATCAACCAAGTTCACAACTACGCTATTACCGCTGCCTTTATTAAAAAAAATGCAATGAAAATTCGCCAAAAGTTCAAGAATTATGAATCCAAGGAATGGATTCATACGTATTTAAAAACCCAAAGAAAGATTTTAAAAATTAATATTAATTCTTTAGCAATATAATTATTTTAAAATTGCTTAAAAGGATTAACCCGTATCTCTTTGACGTTCATGCGTTGGGTTTTCCCATCGCAATTTGGGCTGGATGTGAAACACAACTTTTTCAAGGTCCGTCAAAAGTACTATAAAGTTACATTTCTTCTTTAAGCGTGATACCACGTTGAACTAAGTGAATTGAAATTTTAATAAGTTTATTTTTTTAAAAAATCACAACGTTTTTTCAAACAACGCATTGTTTTATTAATGGGAAGTCCTATTACATTAAAAAAATCACCCTGAATTTCTGCAATCAAATCCTTGCCCTTGCCTTGTATTCCATATGCGCCTGCTTTATCCAGTGATTCTCCAGAATTCAAGTAATTTTTTAATGTGTTAGAACTAAAATTTTTAAACTGAACCCGGCTAATCTCGGTAAATAAATCGACCAGTTTTCCGTAAACACTAAATAGCGCAACACTTGTTACAACCCTATGTTCTTGACCGCGTAACTTCATCAAAGTTTTTTGGGCATGCTCACATGTATCAGGTTTCCCAAAAACCTCATTTTGAATTGTCACAACTGTATCGGCACTTAAAATCCATTTCCCCTTGCAGCGTTTCAAAACCGACTTCCCTTTTTCGACAGCTAAACGTTGCGTTAAAGATACGGCCGTTTCACCTGGATATTGAATTTCTTTTTTTTGAAGTGGATGAACGCATTTAAACGGAATACCCATCCATTCGAAAATTTCTTTTCGACGTTGCGAGGTTGATGCTAAAAAAATAAAATTCTCCATGACTTTTACCGCATGGTGGTATATGCAATTAACATTCCTACTATACTCATTAAATTGATAAATAAACGAAATCCAAATGTAAGTACTAATACTTTTAAATTAATCACTAAAGGCTGGCTCAAGCCTAATGGAATCCCTATAACAAAAATCTTGTGAAGAATACCCGTCGGAACTAAAACGCCCATTAACGCCCCTAGATATCCACCTAAAATAGCACCCAAAAAAACCACAAATATGGTTTGAGCAAGTGATTTCATTTTTGCTTATCCTTCCTTCAATTTTATTTAAATATTGCCCTTATTCCATGGACTTAGATGTAATTTTTAAATAAGCCATCTGCGCCGCTTGTTGCTCTGCATCCTTTTTACTTTTGCCTACACCCGAGGATATTTTTTGACCCCTAATTTGACAGCTTATCCTGAACGTTCGATTATGATCCGGCCCTGTTGCTTCTTCAATTTGATATTTCGGAACTTCTCCATAACTTTTCTGAATGAATTCTTGTAATTGAGTTTTATAGTCTTTCTTGATTTCTCCATTCGCCGCTTTAGAAATCTCGCTACCAAATAAAGTCAATATGAGTTTTTGTGCCAGCTTGAAGCCTCCAATCAAGTAGGTTGCTCCGATAACTGCCTCTAATGTGTCTGCTAAAAGGACAGATCGAACTCGCCCGCCTGATTTTTCTTCTCCTTTTCCCAGTAGAATAAACTCATTTAAATGAATTTCTTTAGCTTTTTCGCCTAAAATGCTTGCACTCACAATGATTGATTTAATTTTTGACATTTCCCCTTCTTTTAAAGAAGGATATGTAAAAAAAAGATGTTCACTGATCACTAATCCCAAAACGGCATCTCCTAAAAACTCAAGCCGTTCGTTGTTCAGCGAGGGTGTGCCTAACTCATATGCGTACGATTTATGTGTTAAAGCATTATTGAAAATAGCAGCATTTTTCAAAGGAATTTTTAGGAGTTTTGAAAATTCTCGTAAATTTTTTAATCGAGTTTTATCCAATACCAAACCAAATCAACTGAATTTTTTAACGATTAAAGAAACGTTGTGCCCCCCAAACCCAAATGAGTTTGAAAGACAAATATTTACAGATTGTTCACGTTTATTATTTGGAATAAAATTCAAATCGCACTCCGGGTCGGGCTCATCAAGGTTAATCGTTGGTGGCAATACGCCAGAAATCATCGCACAAATACACGCAATATACTCGATTCCACCAGCAGCTCCCAATAAATGTCCCGTAGTAGATTTGGTAGATGATATCGGAACAGTAAACGCATGATCGCCAAAAACAGTTTTAATCGCTATAGTTTCAAATTTATCATTGTATATGGTCGATGTACCGTGTGCATTGACATATCCTATTTCGCTTGGATTAACCTGTGCATCTTTTAAAGCTAATGTCATCGCCTGAACAGCACCCGCTCCATTTTCGGCTGGCGACGTAATATGATATGCATCGGATGACATCCCATATCCAATTGCTTCAGCATAAATTTTTGCATTTCTTTTTGATGCATGATCCAATGATTCTAATACGACAATTCCAGCCCCTTCTCCCATTACAAACCCTGATCGAGTTTTATTAAATGGTCGACTCGCCCGCGTGGGGTTGTCATTCGAATCGACACAAAGCGCATGCATATTTTCAAATCCAGCATAACCTAGTGCAGTTATACAAGCTTCCGTTCCCCCTGCAATGACCACATCGGCATCATTTCTTTGTATCCATCGAACTGCTTCCCCAATAGCATGGGCTCCTGATGCACAAGCAGACACTGTGGCTGTACTAGGTCCCTTGGCTCCTAAATAAATTGCAACCATACCCGAAGCCATATTTATAATTAGCATCGGAATTAAAAAGGGGCTTACGCGATCGGGTCCTTCTTGAAGAAGACGCATATGTTGTTTTTCCAAGATTGGCAAGCCGCCTATCCCAGATCCAATAAGAACCCCAACACGAGTCGCATCTTCTTTTGATAAATCCAAATTAGCATCTTTTACAGCTTGAAGACTTGTCGCAACAGCAAATTGCACAAATCGATCCATCTTCTTCACATCTTTTTTTTCTATACCAAATTCTTCGGGTTCAAAATCCTTTACTTGAGCCCCAACTTTACATTTAAAATTGGTGGTATCAAAATGGCTTACTAAACCCAAACCACTTTTCCCATCAATAATATTTTGGAAAAAAGTACTTGGAGTGTTGCCAACCGGCGTAATAGCACCTATCCCTGTTATTACAACCCGCTTCACATATCCCTCCAATATAAAAATAAAATTATTCTGAAACCTTAGACTTTATATAATTGATTGCATCACTGACTTTTTTAATTTTTTCCGCATCTTCATCTGGAATTTCAATATCAAATTCTTCTTCAAACGCCATAACCAATTCAACTGTATCCAGTGAATCAGCTCCTAAATCCTCAATAAATGACGCTTCCGGCTTTACTTGATCTGCTTCAACTCCTAATTGATCAACAATAATTTCCTTCACTTTATCTTCTAACGCCATTGTTCTGCCTCCTTTAACCAACATAAGTTTTCATTTATCTAATTTCTTCAAATCACCATTCCTCCATCTACACACAAAACTTGTCCAGTAATATATCGAGCAGATTTTGAAGCCAAAAACAAAACTGCTTCCGACACATCACATGACTCGCCTAAAAAACCCAAAGGAATTTGTTCTAGAATTTTCGTTTTTAATTTTTCATCTAAATTATGCGTCATCTCTGTTTGAATATATCCTGGAGCAATCACATTACATGTAATATTTCGAGTCGCGAACTCACGCGCTATCGTTTTAGAAAATCCAATTAACCCCGATTTAGATGCAGCATAATTTGCCTGGCCCATATTACCACGAATTCCAATTACCGAAGCAATATTAATAATTCTTCCATAATGTGCTTTCATCATAGGGCGAATTAATGATTTTGTAACTAAAAATGCTCCTTTTAAATTTATATTCAGCACCGAATTCCATTCTTCTTCGCTCATACGAATTAGTAAATTATCACGAGCAATTCCTGCATTATTAACTAAGATGTCTACCTTATCAAATTTTTTTAAAACTTCATCCGAAAAATTTTCCACATCCTCCTTTATTGAAACATCTGCTTTCTTCCACATTACAACACAGCCCTTTGATTCCAACTCAGAAGCCGTTTCTTTCAAAATTGATTCATTAGTTCCACAAATAGCGATTGATGCACCTTGCTCCGCAAAGGAAAAAGCGATAGCTTTTCCAATCCCACGACCTCCACCCGTAATCACTATACTTTGATTTTCAAACAATCGGTTCATCGTTTCCACCTAAGAATTCATATCATTGAAATTTATTGTCTCGACCTGTGCATTTATTTTTTTAATGAGGCCTGTCAGGACTTTGCCTGGCCCAACTTCAACAAATTTAGTATACCCATCCTGAACCATTTCTTGAATTACATTGATCCACTGTACTGGCGTCGTTAACTGTTGTGCTAAATTTTCAACAATTTTATCCGATGATGAGAGAATTAACCCCGTTGTGTCAGAATATACTTTTTTTATCGGCGTGGAAAACGAAACTTTTTTCAATCGGTCCCAAAAGGGCAAAACGGCTGATTTCATTAAAGAACTGTGAAATGGCCCACTTACTGGTAATTCCAAAACTCGTTTCGCTCCCATTTTTTTAGCTTCTTGGCAAGCCATTTCCAAAGCTTTAGATTCGCCCGCAATCACGATTTGTCCAGGACAATTGACATTCGCTGGTTCAACAACACCCACAGAACTTGCAATTTGACATACCGCTTTAATCTTTTCAATGTCCAACTGAAGTATTACTGCCATTTTCCCTTGGCCACCTGCTTCTTGCATGAGTTGTCCACGGAACTGAACCAATAAAAGTGCGTCCTCAAACTTGATTGCTTCTGCAACTACCAATGCACTGTAAATTCCCAAACTATGGCCAGAAACAGCCTCGAAATTCCACTGATGTTTCTTGAAAATTTCAAAAAAAACTTTTGAAATCAATAAAATGGCCGGTTGTGTTATTGATGTTTTGTTTAGTTCTAATTCAGGCCCATCAAAACAAATATCAGAAATTTTAAACCCAAGTACATCATCCGCCAATTTAAACCAAGAATGGATTTCTGGAAATTGCTGATAAATATTTTTCCCCATTCCCACAAATTGAGAACCTTGACCAGGGAAAACTAGTGCTGTTGAGTTCATCACCACCTCAGTAAAAGTGAAGCTACTGTCGTCCCCGCCCCGAATGCCACTAACACGATATAATCATTTTTTTTAATTATTTGTTTTTTTAAGACCTCATCGAATGCGATGGCTACTGAAGCCGCCGAAGTATTTCCACAACGTTCGATATTTGTAAAAACTTTTTCGCTAGGAAATTTCAACCGATCTGAGATAGCTTGAATAATTCTTAAATTTGCTTGATGGGGAATAATTAATGCAATATCTGATAGACTTAATTTTGCTTGATGAATCACTTCCAAAACAGCCTCGGTCATGGATTTAACACCCAACTTAAAGGTTTCTTTGCCTTCCATTTTTAAAAAGTTTGTTCGAAGTAAAAGTTGCTTCTCATCTATTGGAAGTTCTGATCCTCCAGCTGGTATTCTCAATAAATTTGACTCTGAACCATCCGCGCGGATATAGGTATTAAGGATTGAATGCTCTGAATTTTTACTCAAGACAACAGCACCTGCCCCATCTCCAAATAAAATACACGAACTTCTATCCTTCCAATCTACAAATGATGATAATTTTTCTGTCCCAATAACGAGAACTTTATTGAAGTTTCCACTTTCAATAAAAGCTTTGGCGGTAGTTAAAGCATAAATAAATCCTGAGCATGCTGCCGATAAATCAAATGCTGCGGCATTAATGGCTTTTAATTTACCTTGCACAATACAGGATGTGGAAGGCGTTAATCGATCTGGCGTGATGGTAGAAACAATGATTAAATCTAATTCTTCTGGGTTTACGTTTGAATTTTTAAGTGCCATTTTGGCAGCTTGAACTGCCATGTCAGAATTCAATTCATTTTTTTCACTAATTCGTCTCTCACGGATACCTGTTCGTTCAATAATCCATTCATTTGACGTTTCTACCATATTTTCAAGATCCGCATTCGTCAAAATTTTCGAAGGAAGATATGAGCCTGACCCCATGATCCCTGTATTTAAGCCATTCATGCGTAATCCTTAACTTGAATTAACATTCTAAAATTCTTGGCCATACGCCAAAATACGTTCCCCTAAAACATGCGTTATGTTTTTATTCAACGATCTTAACGTTGCCCGTACTGCATTTTTAATTGCAAAAGCATTAGACTTCCCATGTGTAATCATACTCAACCCATTAATGCCTAATAATGGAGCCCCACCGTATTCTCGGTAGTCAATCGTCCGTTTAAATCGGCGAAAAGCTGGAGCGGCCAGAAAAGTGCCAATAAGTGTAATTAGGTTTGAGTGCAATTCTTTCGAGAGTAACTTAAACACAAGTTCTCCAACCCCTTCAATTGCTTTTAATGCGACGTTACCCACAAAACCATCACAAACAATTACATCGCATTGACCGTTCACAATATCACGACCTTCAACATTCCCAATATAATTAATGGAGGCTTTTTTTAGAAGCTCTTGAGTTTTAAAAATCAAATCATTGCCCTTACTTTCTTCTTCTCCAATCGAAAGAAGACCGATTCGAGGATTTTTAAAATTCAAAGCCGTTTGTGCAAAAACATCACCCATAATAGCAAATTGTAATAGGTGCTTGGGTTTACAATCAACATTGGCTCCTGCATCAACTAAAACTGAAACGCCGTTTGTCGTTGGAACGATGGTAACAATAGCTGGACGTAAAACTCCCTCTAATCGGCCGCAAGTTATTAATGAGGCGGCCATCGTTGCGCCAGAATTTCCAGCTGAGATACAGGCATCGGCAGTGTGTTGGCCTACTAATTCACAGCAGCGAATGATTGATGAATCTTTTTTTTGCTTACAAGCTTGAGCTGGCGATTCGTCCATTTCAACAATTTCAGAGGCATTTAAGATTGACAATCTTTCAAATGGGACCTTATGAATTAATGATAATTCGTGTTGAATTTTATCTTTTTGTCCCACTAAAATAATTTCCAAAGCATTTTGGGACAAACTTTTGATTTCTGAATCGTGCAAAGCCAAAATACTTCCTTGAACGATTTCCCTTGGTGCAAAATCTCCACCCATAGCATCAATTGCAATTTTCATAAATCACTTATTCAAACCACATCAACGTGAACAACTTCATTACCTTTATAAAATCCACAAACTGGACAAACTCGATGCGGGAGCTTGGCACTTTTACACTGAGGACAGATTGAAAGTGATTGTACATTAATTTTCCAATTCGTTCGTCGTTTATCCCGACGTTGACGGGAATGCCGCCTTTTGGGATTAGCCATTTGTTATCTCCTTCCCCAATTTAATCTAATTTCCATTTTTTCAATGCATCCCATCTTGAATCCCTCTTGAGCTCTTGGCATTGACACAGCCCCTCTTTTAAGCTTTTTCCACAGCTATTACATAAACCCAAACAATTTTCATTACATAAGGCATGAATTGGGATTGATAATATCAGCGTTTGACGTATCACGTCCGACACATCTAAAAAATCACCCGTAAAATATTCAGTATCTATCTCAAATAATGTTTCCTCGTAAGGTACATTTTCCTTATCAGGTCGTTGGTACTGCACTTCAATAAACGACTTAAATGAATAAGAATATGAAGCTAAACATCTATCACAAATCAAATTCATTTGCCCTTTAACCCACCCACATAAGAAAACAACATCCTCACTGTTTTTCTTAAACTTCAAATAAATTTCTATAGGATCTCTAAAGATCGCTAGTATATTTTTGTCATCTAATGTAGCAATCTGTATAATTTTTTCAATAATTACTTCATTTTCACTTAGTTCAGATAGCCCTATTTTTATCATTTGACCTTAAACCCAATTAATAAACAGGGTTGGATTATATTGATAGAAAAAAGTAGTGTCAAGTTAATACAGTGTCATTTTACAATAAAATCCAAACAAGTAAACACTTTGCCTCTGTTAAAAATGCAATGGTTTTGTAACAGAAACCGTATTTTTTGTTTTCTTTTTTATATATTGAACGATTTTGGGTGGAACAAAATTCTTTATATTCCCTCCTAATTGCGCCACTTCTTTTACCGCACTAGAAGATAAAAAAACGTATTTTTCACTTGGAACTAAAAATACAGTTTCAATTTTCTGAAAAAGCGTTCGATTGATCAATGCCATTTGAAACTCATATTCAAAGTCGGAAACCGCTCTCAACCCTCTAAAAATAATAGAGGCTTTAATTTTTTTAGCATAATTAACTAAAAGACCATTAAAAGAAGAAACTCGGATATGAGATTTGCCTTGAAAATTTCTTTTTAAAAATTCAATGCGATCTTCTAAACTAAAAAAAGATTGTTTTTTGGGGTTCGTTACTACCGCAACATATAATATGTCACACAGTTTACTCGCCCGAAAAGAAATGTCTAAATGACCATTTGTTACTGGATCAAATGATCCAGGATATAGACCAATAATTTTCTTTCGCATACTTTGGCTCCTTCATTGCTTAAAATTTAGACACTTGGATTTTTAAAAATCGATACTATCGTTTGTCCATATCTATTCTGCCTTAGTAAAGCCTTTTGGAATTCTTCTATCTGTTCCGTATCTTTGGCTCCATGTTCAATTATTAAAATTCCATTATTATTTAAAATTGGTGATTGAATTAAAAGTTTTTGGATACTCTTTAATGCTCCTTGATTATAAGGAGGATCAGCTAGAATTAGATCAAATATTATTTTTTTTTTAAAAAAAAATTCAAATGATCGCTCCACTGTATTCAAAACAATATTTAATTCACAATTTGGGATCACTGTCGTCGGCGCCAATGCCTTAATATTTGCTTTAATCGTGGAAATGCTTTTAAAGGAATGATCAACCCAGGTTACTGTTTTAGCGCCACGGCTCAAGGCTTCCAATCCGAGATTACCGCTTCCCGCATATAAATCCAAAACAGAAAAATCAGTAATTGAGCCAATGATATTAAAAATGGCTCCCTTTACTTTATCTGCAGTGGGTCGTATTGAAGTACCCGGTGGAATAGAAATTTTCCGACTTTTAAAAAATCCAGATATAATTCGCATAAGTTATGAAAATGAAGCCAATTCAAATTTATTCTTAAATTTATTATTAAAAAATTTTTCAAACTCAAAATTCTCTACATTGCTTAAATTAGGATCTTGATTGAAAAGCGTTCGCGAAATATCATCTGCTTTTGAAATCAAATCTATATCGGAAAATAAATCCAAAATCCCTCCTTCATTTTTACCAGATTGATGAATTCCAAAAATATCTCCCGGACCCCGCAACTGAAGATCCAACTCGGATAATTTAAAACCATCTGCTATTGTTTCCATAGCCTGCATTCTTATTTTAGCATCCGCACTAATTCTCGGCGGAGTTAAAAGGAAACAATACGATTGAGCCTCTCCGCGTCCTACCCGGCCGCGCAATTGATGAAGTTGGGCCAGCCCAAATCTTTCTGCATTTTGAATGACCATCACTGTGGCATTTTTAACATCGATTCCCACTTCGATGACCGTTGTACAAATTAAAATTTGAATTTCATGCTTTAAAAAACTTTGCATGATAAAGTCTTTTTCTTCTTTGGATAATTTTCCATGCAAAAGTCCTAAATGGAATTCATGAAAAACTTCTTGTTTCATTGTTTTGAACATCTGCACTGCGGATTTCAAATTCATAGTCGACTCATCTAAAACTGGAAAAACAAAATAAGCTTGTTCCCCCTTTGCAACTTGCTGTTTGATAAAATTATACACTTCTTGTTTTTGAATATCCAATTTCCAAACGGTTTGAATCGTCTTGCGCCCACGAGGTCTTTCATCCAAAACAGAAAGATTGGTATCACCATACTCCGTTAACGTAATTGCGCGTGGGAATGGGGTTGCCGTCATCATCAATGAATCAGGAAAATTACCTTTTTTTTCCAATCGAGCTCTTTGATCCACTCCAAATTTGTGTCGCTCATCAATGATTAATAAGCCCAAATTTTTGAACTTTACGTTTGAAGAAATTAATGCATGCGTTCCTATCACCAATTCAATTTTCCCATTTGATAAATCATTTAATGTTTTTTTTTGATCATATCCTGAACTTTCGGACGTTAACAGCGATAATTCCAATTTCAAAGGTCCTAATAAATTTTTTAATGTTTTATAATGCTGTTGGGCTAAGATTTCTGTCGGAACCATGAAAGCACATTGAACACCGGAATCAATGGCATATAAAATACTAATTAGTGCCACAATTGTTTTTCCACTTCCCACATCCCCCTGTAGTAATCGATTCATTGGGAACGGATTTGCCAAGTCTTCGCGAATTTCCCTTAATACCCGCTGCTGGGCCTTCGTCAATTCAAACGCTATAATTTCTCTGAATTTTTTTATCTTTTCTCCATTAAATACATATTTTCTCAATTTATGACATTGTTCTAATCGTTTTTTATTTTTTAAAAAATAAAATCGCAAAGCCACTAATTCATCTAAAGCTAATCGTCTTCGAGCCAACTCGAATTTTTTTTGATCTTCTGGGCAGTGTATTTGATTAAAAGCTTCTGAAAGATGCATGAATTTTGCATTCAATAAATGATTAAACCGATCTTTGATATCTGTTGTTTTCAAAAACGTATCGATCTGTTCCTTCCAAAAATTTTGGGTTAATGTGGGAGTAGTTGAATAAATAACTATTGTATGGTTGTTTTTTAATTTAGTGATCTCGTTCTGATCCAAAATCGCATAACTTCCATTTTGACCAATAATTTGCATTCCCCAACTCGTATTTTCAATCTGATCATGCAAAATAATCCACTGTCCCACCACGAACTCGCGCATCAGATACATTCGATTAAACCAAATCCACGTTACCCATCCCGATTCATCTTTTAATGTTATTTTTAAAATAGTTTTCTTCGCCCGATGAAAATTCTGAATTGAATTTACTTGCAAAAGCATGAAAGAAGGTTTTAATTCTTTAGAAGCATTGACAATAGGCGTTATCACTGATCGATTTAAAACCCACTTAGGAATAAACCGCAAACAGTCCTCAACAGAGTTCAATCCCAATCTAGCAAATGCGTTTTGTTTTATTTTGGGAACTTTCGGAAAGGCTGGATCAAATAAATTTAATCGTTTTGATATTACTGAATCTTGAGTCATCTCATTTTCATATTGAACTAATAGTTTTCGAAAATCCAAAATCAATTTTTTTCGATCATTTTTTGATAAGGTCAAATATTGTGAAAATTCAAACTTTTTTTGGATGAAAAGTTCCAGCCACTTTGAATCAGATGCAATCTGATTCAATTGTTCCTGAATTAACTTCATCAGGTGGGCATCAAACCCACCTACAGAAGATCTATTATCTAAATCATGTGCAATTTCTGCCTTAATTATTGAAAAGTAATTTTCAAACATGGTTTTTTTTTATAGTAAAATTTTCTTGAATATTTTAAATCAACTTGAGTATAATAGCGACTTCAAAAAATCTCTAGGAGTAACCCATGTCAAAAGTTTGTGACATTTGCCAAAAGAAACCTATTCATGCTCGGAAAATCACCCGACGAGGCAAGCCTAAAAAAGAAGGCGGCATTGGACTAAACATTACGGGTGCAGCTACACGGCGGCAAATGCCAAATCTTCAAATAGTTCGTGCTATAATTAATGGAACTTCACAACGTTTACGTGTATGTACACGTTGTTTGCGTTCTGGATTAGTGAAAAAACGATTAACGCTACCCTCAACGGTTTCCAAAGTATCATAATTGCTAATAAGTTTGAAGCGCTTTTCAAGATTGCTCAATAATCACTTATTTTCTTGAACTGATTTAACCAAATTTCAATCTCAATTACCGGTCTTTTATTTAGTTAGTATCACTCAATCAAAAATATTATCGTCATGATCCGTGATATGCTTTTCAATACGATTAATTAATTTAATTCTACGAACATGCCTCTCTGCAAATGAAAATTGGGTTGTCAACCAGATTTGAGTAATTTTAATATTTTCAGCAACCTCAATTTCTCTTCCAGCCAAAACTAAAATATTGGAGTCATTATGTTCACGCGTCTGAACTGCTATTTTTTCATTTAATACAAGGGCCGCACGAATACCGGGAATTTTATTTGCAACAATGGACATGCCAATACCATTGCCACAAATTAAAATGCCTCGTTCAACTTTATTGGACGCAACGGCCTCACCAACTTTAAGAGCAAAAAGTGGATAATCAGTGGCCTCTAAAGTAAACGTTCCAACATCTGTAATTTCATGTTGCCATGATTTCAAATTTTTAATTAATTCAGCTTTGGTTACAAACCCAGCATGATCCGCACCAATTGCAATTTTCATAATCTTCCTTCATGAATCTAAAATAATAAAATCAAAATTGATCTATTAATCGATAAACATATTTAAAAATTTGATCTCGAACTTCTCGATAATAATCCAGATCCTTCCCCATCGGATCAAGAATATTCTCATTTGTGTTGTATGAAAAATTCGACAATAAATGCACCTTGGACTGAAGATGCGGTAATCTATCTAAAATCGTCCAGTACTGATTTTGGGTCATTGTTAAAATACAATCACTTTTTAAAATTAACTCTCGCGTTAAAGTCTGACTCTTATGTTTGGAGATATCTACTTGAATTTCTTGACATACTTTTTGAGCTTCTAACGAAGCTGGCATTCCGTCTATTGCCAAAATACCCGATGAAGAAATTTGCATCGATCTATTTTTATCAAATATCAACTTTTTTAATATTCCTTCGGCAATGGGGCTTCTGCAAATATTGCCCGTACAAACAAACAACACATTTGTTGACACAAAACTTTCCTTAAAATAAAAACTACTTTATCTGATTCTCAAAAAGAAGTTGAACACGCTGAATCTCATCTTCTGAAACACAACCCGATCGAATTAGCTCGAATTTTTGATCCGTTAATCGTGCAATAGCTGATTGCCCACCTAGTGAAGTAGGTCCTGCATCTAAAACAATATCCACTTGATCAATCAATTCTTCTGCAACCTCTTCAAATCGTATTGGACTTTTTTCTCCGGAAATATTGGCGCTGCTGACTGCTAAAGTTTCACCTGTACTGCGCAAAATTTCTAAGGCTTCACTATGATTGGGGCATCTCAACGCAACTGTTCCATCTGGACCTACTAAGCCAGGATTTAATTGGACTTTAGCTTTTAAAATAAATGTCCAACAACTCGGCCATATTTTTTTGAAAAAAGACATCGCGGACTCTTGAATATCCGCAATTTCCAGCGCAACTTCAGGTCGTGAAATTAAAAGTGGCAATGACTGCGTTATATTACGTTCCTTAATTTTAAATATTTTTTTTAACGCTTCCGGTTGTTTAATTGACGCTCCGATTGTATACACTGTATCTGTTGGGAAAATAGCAACTCCACCTTTTTTTAAAACAGATATTATTTCCAATAAGTTCGAATTTGTTACCGTTTTAGAGTTCATTATGCATCTCTTCTATAAATAAAATAATAAACTATCTATCAAATATTGTAACTAATTACTGAAAATATTATAGGATAAAATTTTATTAAATCCTTCCTGTTTGACCAATATCTTTTCTATATTGCATTCCATCAAAATGGATTTGATTAACTGCATCATAAGTTTTTTTCAAAGCAGATGGCAAATTATCAGCAAGTCCTACTATGTTTAAAACCCTACCACCGGAAGTCCAAAACTCGCCATTCCGAAATTGAGTTCCGGCATGAAAGGTATAAATATCTTCTAAAGTGCTTAATTTTTCAATCCCTTGAATTTGTTTCCCAATTTGATAAGCCCCGGGATAACCTTTTGAGGCTAGAACAACACATGCCGAAGCTTTTGGATTCCAAGTTAATACCTGATTTTTCAATGTTTCGTTGGTTACTGAATAAAGTACTTCTAATAAGTCTGTTTCCAATCGGGGCAAAATCACCTGGGTCTCTGGATCTCCAAACCGACAATTATATTCAATCAACTTAGGACCTTGCTCTGTAATCATTAATCCAGCATATAAAACACCTTTAAAAACAATATCACGCTTTTGTAAAGCTTGAATTGTGGGTTGAATAATTTCCTGGATAACTTTCAAGACCATCGCCTCTGACATTGCCGTACTTGGAGAATAAGCCCCCATTCCACCAGTATTCGGCCCTTGATCGCCATCAAAAATTCTTTTGTGATCTTTTGCCGATACCATGGGAATAACTTGATCATTGGAACAAAACAGTAACAATGATGCTTCTTCTCCTGTCAAATATTCTTCTATTAAAACAGTTGGTTGCGGTTGATGAAAAATATTCTCATCCAAGGCCATCTTTATCGCTTGGTAGGCCTCTTCAAAATTCAGACAGATTGTGACACCTTTTCCAGCTGCCAATCCATCTGCTTTAACAACAATCGGAAATCTTTGAATCTTGACATAATCGAGGGCCTTGGTCGTTGCACTAAAGGATTCCGCAAACGCTGTCGGTATATTGTTTTCTAATAATAACTGTTTTGTAAATTTTTTACTCGATTCCAGCTGTGCCGCCTTTTGATTAGGGCCAAACGCGTTAATGCCTTTTTTATTTAATTCATCGACCAACCCTAAAGATAATGGTATTTCAGGCCCAACAATAACTAAATCTGGATTAACACTTGTTGCAATTTGAACCATCTTCGAGACATCCGTTAATTCTACGGGAATACATTTAGTAGAAATTCTTTCCAGTCCTCCATTTCCAGGTGCAAAAATCAATTGCAAATTTTTTCTTGTTTGCAACAAACCATGAGCAATGGCATGCTCTCTCCCACCATTTCCAATTATTAAAATTTTCAATGGGAAATTAGCTTTATTGAGGTTTTGACTTACTCGCGATTTAACCGGGAAAATAAAAATACACAAGAAAGATATCATAATTGTAAATATTATTAAAATCATTAAAAGTTGAAGCGGAAAAATCATACTCCAATTAAATATGAGAATTATGGATAAAATACACTCAAGTACCATGGCCATAATCATGAATTTTCTATTTTTTAAAAAAATTTTATATAATCCAAAACTGATTACAGCAACAACAATAATACTTCCGATGATTGCACCTAGTATTTCCATTGAAATTTCCCTGATTTGAATTAAAGACTTTATCGAATTTTATCCATTAATGCTTAAAATGTCTAATCCCAGTAAACACCATCGGAATACCTGCTTCATCTGCAGATTCAATGACCTCTTTATCTCTGACACTCCCACCTGTTTGAATAATACCGCAAATGCCGTGCTTTTTACAAAGTTCCACGCTATCACTAAATGGTAATAAAGCATCTGACGCCATTACAGATTCATTTGCTCGCATTTCAGCCTGCCGTATTGCAATTTCTAAAGAGCCTACTCGACTAGTTTGACCCACGCCAATTCCAACACTTTTGCCGTCTTTAACTAAAATAATTCCATTTGATTTAATATGTTTAACTACTTTCCATCCAAAAATCATTTGTTCAAAAATAATTTTAGTGGGAACTGTCTTAGTTACTACTTGATAACTTTCTATTGATTCATTTAAACTATCTTTGGTTTGAACTAAAAATCCCCCATTGACTTTTTTAAAATCATACACGAAACCATTAATTGACTGTTTGGAGGAGGGAATTTCTAGCACTCTTAACTGAGGTCGTTTTGAAAAAAAAATCAAAGCTTCTTTTTCATAGGCAGGTGCCAAAATAATTTCAAAGAACTTTAATTTTTCCAATATTAACTCTGCCAGATTTGCAGAAACCAATTGATTTACGGCAATAATTCCACCAAAAGCAGAAATAGGATCCGTTGACCATGCTTTAAGAAAAGCATCGTGGATATTGGCATCTATTGCAACTCCACATGGGTTCGTATGTTTAACAATACATAAAGCAGGAGAAGTAAATTCAGAAATCAAATTAAGTGCTGAATCCGAATCAACAATATTGTTATATGACAATTCCTTGCCTTGGTGTTGAATCATATGAGTTAAACTTGGTTCTTGTGATGCCGGCTCTGCATAAAATGCAGCTTTTTGATGTGGATTTTCGCCATATCGCATTTCTTGAATTTTTTTACCAGAAAAAACAAAATATGTTGGAGTAATCTCATTTTGAAATTTTTGATTAAAAAAATTAAATATTGTTGAATCATATTGCGCGGTATAACTAAACGATTTAACTGCAAATTTTTCACGTAATGATAATGAAACTGCTCCTTGATTTTCATCCATTTCTTTTAAAAGGGCAGCATAATCTTGGGGAGAACTTAAAACCACAACATCACGAAAATTTTTTGATGCTGATCGCAACAATGAAGGCCCACCGATATCAATATTTTCAATGGCCTCATTAAGAGAACATTGCGGATTTTGAATAATATCACCAAAAGGATAAAGATTAATGCACACCAAATCAATCAGTGGTATCCCTTCTTTTTGAATTGTTTCCATGTGTTTGTTTGAATCACGTATGGCCAAAATTCCGCCATGAATCATGGGATGTAGTGTTTTTACACGTCCATCTAAAATTTCAGGGAAATCTGTTACTTCAGAAATATTTCTAGGTTTTATGCCAGCTTGAACCAAATGTTGCTCTGTTCCACCTGTTGAAATCAACTCAACATTCCATCGAATTAATCCTTTAGCCAGTTCAATTAATCCTGTTTTATCTGAAACACTTAATAGCGCACGCTTGATTCGAATATTTTTACTTTCCAAATTTTTCCTCTTTTCAAATTACGACAAATTTTCTACACCTCATCATCACAAAAAAGTCTAACGGCCTCAGGATAAATTTCATGTTCGATCTTTAACACTCTTTGAGCTAATATTTCCGGCGTATCATTAACATCTACCGCAATTTTTTTTTGAAGAATAATTGAACCTTGATCTGGTTCAAGTGTCACAAAATGCACTGTTGCGCCTGATTCTTTTTCGTGATTTTTTATAACAGCTTCATGTACAAAATGTCCATAAAAACCTTTGCCCCCATACTTAGGCAACAAAGACGGATGAATATTAATAATTCTTTTAAAATACTGATTAATTAATACCGAGCTTAAAATTTTAAGATATCCAGCTAAGCAAATTAAGTCGATTTTTTCTTTCACACAAACAGCTAAAATTTCAGCATCAAATTGATTTGGCGTCCCCTGAAAAGTCTTCGATTCCAAACAAAACGATTTGATATGGTGAAGCTTAGCACGTTCTAAGGCATAAGCGGTTGCAATATTTGAGAATATCAATTGAATTTTTCCAGAGAAGATTTCCCTTTTTTCCGCATCAATTAATGCTTGAAGATTGGATCCATTGCCTGATGCAAAAACCGCAATATTTTTATTTTTTTTGGACATAATTTAAAAACACTTTAACCTCATTTTGATTATTAAATTGAAGTTTAATTTTTTGTTCAATCCAACTTAACGCTGCATGATCATGTAACCGATATGCCGCATACCCAAAATCAAGACTCGCCGACAATGAATTCGAATCGACCTTTAAAGCTTGGCGATAATCATGTAATGCATGAACTAAATCGCCCAATCGGAAAAGAACATTTCCATAATTCAATAATATTGGAAAACAATTTGGGTAATCTTTCTGTAAATTTTGAAATAAAGCAAATGATTTTTTAAAATGATCTTTTTCCGCATATAAATTCGCCAATTTGAATTTTTTTAATTTAAAAACTATTTTAGGATTTAAGGCAACTGCTTTTTGCATCTGAATCAATGCTGCATTTTTTTGGTTTAATCGATGGAAAAGCCGAGAAAGCTTATAATGGATTAAAAGATAATTTGGATTAATTTTAATCACGTTTTCAAACCAAAAATATGCTTTATGATTATCACCCAATTTATTTCGATCATAATAAGCCGAGCCTAAAAAATACATGTCTTCCAAATTGTGAGGGTTTAGTTTAATTGCCTCATGATATTCCTGAATGGCATGATTCCATTCACATTTTCTAGAAAAAATTATGGCCCGTTTCAAAAAGCGGTTGGCTTCCATTTTTTGAAATCCCGCTTGAGTATTCTTAAGAATCCATATTCCTCCAACAATTACAATAACCCAAAGTAAAACCTTTACCTTGGATAGATTTATTTCTGTTTTTTTTATCCAAAATTTTGGTAAAGAATAAAATCGTTGCGACAGCCCTACCGGAAGAGCAGATATGAAAATTATTGGAACATATGTTGAAGGCAAAAAACTATTCATATCAAACAGATTATCTACACCAATACCGATTAATACGGCGAATGCCGCTGCAGCAAAACTAACAGGTATATAATTACCTGAATATAACTTCCACCACTGATAGAAAATGGTACTAATAATACCGATAAGGAAAAGCAACCCGATCCATCCTGTTTCTGCAACCCATTCGAGTATAAAATTATGAGCATGATTAACTTCATAACTGTATTGTGTTTGATGCATCATAAGTGCCTGTGGACAAAATTGAGGGAAGCCTGTTTTGAATGTGCCGCTCCCCCATCCCAATATTGGTCTCTTCGAAATCATTTTTACTGTTCCAGTCCACACTAACTTACGAAATGACACTGATGAACTAGAGCCATTATCTAATCTCAACAATCGACGGCGAATAGGGGATATAAAAGTCATCAATCCGAGTATTGCGGCAATCATTAATATCCACTTTATTTTTTTAAAATGACTTCGATCTTTGAAAATCATAAACAAAAAATAGACAATTAATTCACACCATACACCTAAATATCCCGCCTTGCTTTGCGTGTCTATTTCCGCCATAAAAAAAATAATAATAAGCAAAAAAAGAAGCATCTTTAAAATCTTATTGGACTCGCGGAAAAAAAAGTGCATGAGAAATGGCCACGATAATAATAAATAAGCTGCCAAAAAATCAGGATTTCCTAATCCAGCAACCACTCTTCCATTAAATTCATTTTTTACAATAACTGTCCATGGATCCTTCAAAATGCCCATGAATTGGACTATGGCCCAAACTGC
Organism: candidate division FCPU426 bacterium; assembly: GCA_027366525.1. Classification (GTDB taxonomy): domain Bacteria; phylum Oederibacteriota; class Muellerivitia; order Muellerivitales; family DAHXKG01; genus DAHXKG01. The sequence goes on along the minus strand of DAHXKG010000005.1, from coordinate 169,616 downwards.
CGTCCATATTGACGAAACTAAAAAAGTTATTAATAAATTTTCATATTTCCATAATTCCAAACACGTTGCAATTAAACCTAAATACCATAATGGCTGATTTAAAAATTCAATAAAATTATGCCATGCCACCTGTGGATAAGGCGAAACCGTATTACTCAAAATACTCCATCCCAGCCAAAGTCCTATCCATATTAACGTCGGAGTTCGAATAAAAATCAGCTTTTTAGAAATTGCTATATTGATAATCCAAAATTCAATGATCAATGGAATTAAAATATTTGTTAAAATATTTTTTATGTATATTGGATTGGCATCTTTTAATTGAGTCATTATCGGTAAAGCAAATAGCAATATAACCGATAAAAACAATGGTGCTCGCTCAATAGCCAACTTCCAGCCTGATATTGAAGCGTTCTGTTCATTCACGATTAGAGCATCCTTCCAATATTTTCTATTGGTTCTTCATTTTTAAAAAAATAAATTGCAGGTTTAATTCTATTTAAAACAACAACTTTAAAATTTTAATTTATAAGTTCAACGCCCTTCTCTCCTTGAATCACTTCCCCAATTACGTAAGGCTCTGCTTGATTTTGTTTTAACAGTTCAACGGCTTGCAAAAAACTATCCTTTGACACAATCAGCAGCATCCCAATACCCATATTCAACGTTCGATATGCTTCATACTCCGATAACTTTCCCAATTTGACCAACCAGGAAAATATTGGAGGAACTACCCACGAATTCTTTCTCAAACGAATGCGGCAATTGTCAGGCAAAACGCGTGGCGGGTTTTCCAAAATTCCACCCCCGGTAATATGTGCCATTGCCTTTACTTCTACTTGATTAAGAATAGGAAAAATTTCGTTAAAATAATGTTTATGTGGAATTAAAAGATTTTCTCCGATGATTCCTTTTATCTCCTCCACATAATCGGTATACTCCAACCCAGCTACTTCTTTAACTAATTTTCGAGCTAATGAATAGCCATTCGTGTGCAACGAAACAGATGGAAGTCCTATACAAATATCACTTGGAATTACTTTTTCACCGCGTATAATTTTTGATTTATCAACAACACCAATAATGGTTCCAACAATATCATAATCGCCTTCCACATAAATTGATGGCATTTCAGCGGTTTCACCCCCGATTAAAGCTAAATTAACACTTTTGCACGTTTTAACCATTCCTAAAACAATCTCTTCGACAATTTGAGGTTGAATATGTGAGGAACCAATATAATCTAAAAAAAACAAGGGCTTTGCACCTTGAACTAAGATGTCATTAATTGAATGTCCAACAATATCTTGTCCCAGTGAAAAATATTTTTTCATTTCATGCGCAATTTTTGTTTTAGTTCCAACGCCATCGGTTGAACTTACTAAAACTGGATGTTGATATTCATGTGAGTTTAATTCAAATAATCCTCCAAATAATCCGATATCACTTAAAACACAAGGATTAAATGTCTCTTTAACTACTTTTTTTATCCGCTGTACGGCTTCATTGCCAGCGTCAATATTCACACCTGCATCGTCATATGAATAGGTTTTCAATTATTTCTCCCTTCAATAATGAAACTTATTTTACTTTTATTTGAATCTTAAATTCCAACTAAAATTCCTGCTTTAATTTCCAAACCGGCTTCAAGCAATGTTGGACTAATTCCAACTGAACCAGTGGGTGCAGTACTGACTTGAAAAGCATTAATTATTTCATACATAATTTCCAAATTTAAATCAAATCGATTAAAAAGATGCTTCTTAAAACCTGCACCTAATTCCCCCCCCATTCCTTGGAATACCTCATTAACATTCTGAGTGCCTTGTTCAGATGCTCCACGCACAAGGTTATTATTGTAAGCCATGCCAATTAAAAAATATGGTGATAAAACCCTCCAGCGATAAAAAATATATTCAAAATTCAATTGGATCATTTGATTGAATGAGGTCCCACTTAAATTCAAGTATTTGTCTGAATGTTCTTCTTCTTGATAACTAATCTCTAATGAAGCATTTCTCAAGCCCTTACTAAGATTACACGCAGTTAATGAAATTCCCCAACCGATTGCAGAACTAATATTGGGAATACTAAAATTGATTGGACTATTTGGAATTCCTAAAACACTGCCATACTTTTGATTGAAATTCACTGATTGATTTTCCAAAAAAACGCCAACATATATGGGAAATTGCCAGCGGTGAATAGAATAAATCATTCTAGCTACCTTCTGTTTTAATATCTCAATAACTCTTTTTAAATATAGATCCGGATGGATCTCATACGCTTTTTCATAAAATTGAATCGCTTTTTTAAAATTCCCCAAATGATACTCGCAAGCCCCCAGCGATTGAAAAACACTTTTTTGATTTCCCATTAATTGATTTGCTGCTAAAAAATATTTTTTCGAACGGGTCCACTTTTGTTTGTGAAAATAGCGAGCTCCCTGTTTATATAAGTAATTAAAATCCGAGAGTTCGTTTGCTTTTAACAAACTTATATGAGCAAATCCCAAAATAATAAAAAAAACTAAAATTTTATTTTTTTTGAACATTTTATTCCGCTCAATTCTGGATTTATTAAATTAATACATTGTACATTAACTTTTTTAAGTATTTACATTTTTAAAACAATCGTGGACGCTTTAAACCAAGTTGAGAACAATTAAAAATTTCATTTTTTTGAAAAAATTACTTCCTCAGCATAAAAATTCTTAAACGTAGTTACCCCGAACGAATTTTTCGGATGACTTTACACTCTTCATAAAACCCTTTCGCCCAAATACCATCCTCGATGTCTTAAGTTCTAGAATATGCTCAATTTATTTCGTTTATATCTTGATGAAGATAATTATCCATCATTTGAAATAATCCAGAATACTTGCTGAGGCAAGGGAGTGTATAAACGGTGATATGCGGTTGCTCCTTGATAAAACCTTGAATTTCACTCTGGATTTGCTGAAACAGTTTCCCGTCCCATAATAAATAAGGCATGATAAGAACATTTTTGATATTTAAAAAAATATTTTTTCCCAATTGATCGGGGAACAATGGCTTGGTCTTATCAAAAAAGCATGCTTGATATTTTTCCAAGTGGAAATGATCGGTAATTTGCTGACATAAAGTTTCAAAATACGCTTTTGATTTTAAATCATTTACTCTTCCAGAAATGCCTACAAAAAGGATTTGGCTTCTGTTTTTTTTAAAAATGTCATAGGGAGCTTCTTGAATATTCCTAATTATTATAGGCATCCATCCCGACATAATACCTATTGGTAACGTAATTTCAAATTCGAATTCAGGTACTTCTTTTTTAAGCTGGCGCAAAACCTTCAGAATGTCTTGTTTAACATGATATGCCGGAAATAAAAAAACGGGAATTATTAAAAGTTTATTATGCTTTAATGAAAAAATTTTGACTATTTCTTTAAACTTAGGATTCCCAAAACTAACATATGCATGTTTAATATTCCATTTCGGATGAATCAATGCATACAATTTAACAAAAGACTCAAATTCATGATTTGCAGCTAGATCTCTACTTCCATGACCAATCAACAAAACAGCGGCAAATGATTCCATAGTTCTAAAATTTTAATTTGTAATATTCAATTCGAATTCAGCTATCCAACAACTTATAAAAATACCTAATTGCCACATCGTCATACCAGAACAATTGATTAGCATTTTGTTCCAAGAATATGTTTTTCAACTTGTTCATCAAATGGGATAGGATACTTAGATGTAAAACAAGCTGTACAATGGCCGGGTGGCGTTCCCTCAACCGCCTTCATCATTCCTTCTATAGATAGATAGGCAAAACTATCGACTTTTAAATATTTTTGAATTTCGATTAATGTATGAGACGATGCTATTAACTCATTCCGATTTGGAAAATCCATACCATAAAAGCAAGGAGAAATAATAGGAGGAGATGCAATTCTCAAGTGAATTGCTTTAGCTCCAACTCCACGAATCATTTTAACAATTTTTCGCATTGTTGTACCGCGAACAATCGAGTCATCAATTAGAACAATGCGCTTGCCTTCTAAAGATTCTCTAACCGGATTATATTTTAGTCGTGCCCCAAAATCTCTAATAGCTTGATCAGGTTCAATAAACGTTCTACCAATATAATGATTCCGAATTAGTCCTGTTTCATATGGAATTTTAGATTCCTCCGCATAGCCTGTGGCAGCCATATTAGCTGAATCGGGAACTGGGACTACTATATCCGCTTCAACGGGAGTTTCTTGTGCTAATAAACGTCCAAGCTTTTTTCTAACTTTTTGAACACTTGTATTAAAAATTTTAGAATCGGGTCTTGAAAAATATATATACTCAAAAATGCACATGGATGATGAAACATGAGAGAATGGTTTCATTGAAACCAATCCCTTTTCATTGATAAAAAGGATTTCCCCTGGTTCAATATCCCGCACATATTTCGCATCAATAATATCAAAGGCACAAGTTTCACTAGACACGACCCACGCTTGGTCTAACTTGCCCAAGCACAACGGTCTGAATCCATTTGGGTCGCGAACTGCTATCAATCCTTCATCTGATAAAATTAATAGCGAAAATGCACCCTGGACACTCTTCAATGATTCAATCACTGATTCAATTAAAGTCGATTCGGCCGATTGAGCCATTAGGTGAATAATGATTTCTGAGTCCACGGTTGATGAAAAAATGGAACCACGAGCCTCAAGTTCATCTCGAATACGTCTTACATTTACTAAATTACCATTGTGCGCAATCGATAAATTTCCACGGGCGTATTCAACAGAAATAGGTTGTGCATTTCGCAATTCACTAGAACCGGTCGTGGAATACCGTACATGACCAATTGCCACTTCGCCGCTTAGTTGATTAAGTTCGCCTTTATCAAAAATATCTGCAACTAATCCCATCCCTTTTTTTAAAAGGAGTTTCCCCCGATCCAATGTACAAATGCCCGCACTTTCTTGCCCTCGATGTTGGAGTGCATGCAATCCTAGGTAAGTAATTTTGGCTGCCTCAGAATGTCCAAACACGCCAAAAATTCCACATTGATCATGCGGCTTATCCTCGCTCCAATATTGAGTCACGCCTTACCTCCTGAGTTAACTTGATGTTCCAAACTAGAGAAAAACTGTTCTGCAATATACTCTACATCTATTTGAACCGCCTGTTCAATTAAAAGTTGAGAACCGCCAACTACACCTATTTGTTGAAATGTCATTCCATAGGTTGATAAAATTTGGTCCACGAGTTTTTTTTCTTGTGGCGAGAACGAAATAAGTACTCGAGATTGACTTTCGCCAAATAAAATTCCATCCATACGCCCATGCCAAGCCATATTAATTTTCGCACCTATTAAAGGCTTTCCGCATGCAATCCCAGTAAAGCAACATTCACTAATCGCAACTGCCAAACCACCCTCTGAACAATCATGGGCACTCTGGATTAATCGCTTGTTTGCCAATTCATTTAAACATTGATAAAGTAATTTTGCATTTTTTAAATCGATTGTAGGACATATCCCTGTCTTTTTCCCATGAACAACTTGAAGATACCGACTCCCACCAATTAAATCATTTACTTCCCCAATCAAATAAATTAAGTCACCACTCTTTTTAAACCATTGAGTTACATGTTTCGAAACATCGTCTAAAACACCAATGACTCCAATTATTGGAGTTGGGTCAATTGGGCCAAGTTGACTTTCATTATAAAACGAAACATTTCCTCCAGTAATTGGAATTTCCAAAGCCACAGAAGCATCCGACATTCCTTCAACCACTTTTTCAAACATATAAAATACTTCTGGCTTTTCTGGATTGCCAAAGTTCAAGCAATTCGTTAATCCGATGGGAACCGCACCTGAACAAGCAACGTTTCTAGCGGCTTCGGCTACTGCAATTTTTCCACCTTCATAGGGATTTAATAAACAATAAATGCCATTACCATCGACTGACATTGCCAATCCCTGATTCGTTTCTTTAATTCGCAAGACTGCTGCATCTGATCCTGGCAAAACAATTGTGTTTGTTTGAACCATGTGATCATATTGTTGATAAATAAATTGCTTACTGGCTATTGTTGGATCCGCAAGCAGCCTCAAAAGAATTTGATTGAAATTTGTCGGTACAGGAATACTTGATTCTCTAAAACTCCGATATTCGGCTAAAAACGCTGGCTCTAATTTTTGGGGATGATACATGGGTGGATCAGTCAGCGATTGTGCAGGTACTTCAACAACCTTTTCCCCTTCATGTTTCACAACCATTAAACCGGTTTCTGTAACTTTTCCAATTGTTGCTGCATTTAAATCCCATTTTTTTAGAATGGAATGAATTTCTGCTTCACACCCTGGTTTAGCTACTAATAACATTCGCTCCTGCGATTCAGAAAGCAAAATTTCATAGGGATTCATTTTTAATTCACGAAGTGGTACTTTTGAAACATCAATTTCTATACCCATATTACCCCGACTAGCCATTTCACACGTTGAACATGTTAATCCGGCTGCCCCCATGTCTTGAATACCTATTAATAAATTTTTTTCAATTAATTCCAGCGTAGCTTCCATCAATAGTTTTTCCATAAACGGATCGGCAACTTGAACTGCACTGCGCTTCTCTTGCGATTTTTCACTGATTTCGGTCGATGCAAATGTTGCTCCATGAATTCCATCTCGCCCTGTCGTCGCTCCAATATAAATCACTGAATTTTCAACACCACTAGCCACCCCTTTAATAATCTTATCGTGCCGAATCACACCCACACACATTGCATTCACCAAGCAATTATCAAGATAAGAATCATCAAATGAAACTTCACCGGCAACGGTTGGAATTCCCATACAATTCCCATAATCAGCTATACCTCGGATGACACCTGTTAGTAATTGGCGTGATTTCAAGTTGGATAATGGGCCAAATCGTAATGCGTTTAAAATAGCAATCGGGCGAGCTCCCATCGTAAAAATGTCCCTTAAAATTCCTCCAACGCCTGTCGCAGCACCTTGATAAGGCTCAACTGCTGAAGGATGATTATGACTTTCAATTTTAAAAACAACAGCCCACCCATTTCCAACATCAAGAATGCCTGCGTTTTCTCCCGGGCCTTGTAAAACTTTTTTCCCCTGAGTTGGTAATTTTTTCAGTAATGCACGTGAATGTTTATATCCACAATGCTCTGACCACATTACGGAATACACCCCCAATTCAGTTAAATTAGGTTCTCGACCTAATATTTGAACAATTCGTTCATATTCATCGGGTTTCAACCCATGGTCTTGAATTAATTGAGGCGTAATTTTCATGGTTGTTTTTTATCCTAATTAAAATCAGCTATTACTAATCGATTGCCAAATTAGCTGCCCATCAATTCCCCCAAGTTCCTTTTCACACACACGCTCAGGGTGCGGCATTAATCCAAATATATTTCTAGCTTGATTACAAATTCCAGCAATATTTTTCAATGAGCCATTTGGATTGGATTCATCTGTTATCTGTCCTTTTGAATTGCAATACCGCATTATAATTTGATGTTGATCTTCTAATTTTTTTAATCCTTCTTCATCAATAAAAAAATTGCCTTCGCCATGAGCAATAGGCATACTTAAAACTGAAGAATTTTTACATTGATTTGTAAATGGGGTGTCAACTTCATCTACACGAACATACGTGTTTCTACAGACAAACCTCAAATTTTTATTTTTCAGAAGCACTCCGGGTAAAAATTGCGCTTCACATAAAATTTGAAATCCGTTGCATATGCCAATAACCAAACCTCCTTTATTGGCGAAATTAAATATTGATTCCATGATTGGACTAAATCGCGCAATAGCTCCGGTTCTCAAATAATCGCCATAAGAAAATCCACCCGGAATAACTACACAATCCGGGTTTTTTAAATCGGTATTTTTATGCCAAATCATTTCAACGGGATTTTTCAATACTTGACGAATTGCATATTCACAATCATGATCACAATTAGAACCCGGAAAAACAATTATAGAAAATCGCATAATTTAATTTCCTAAACCCTTTCAATTTGGAATTGATAGGTTTCAATATTGGGGTTAGCCAGCAATTTATCACATATTTCATTTAATTGCTTATGAACTTCTTGTTCCTGTAATGCTTGATCAAAGTTTACTTCAATAAATTTTCCAATGCGAAGATTTTCAATTGCTGAATACCCCATTTGATGTAATGCACGTTGAACTGTTGAACCTTGTGGATCCATAACCGAAGGTTTTAAAACCACATATACTTTAGCATGCCAAGACATAATTACTCCTCATACATTCTTAAATAATTTGAAGCCGCTTTAAAATATAATCAACATGCTTCAGATGATAGTTCAAATCAAATATTTCATTAATTTCATCCACGGATAATATTTTTTTGATCTCCTCATCTTCCAAAAGCAATGTTTTAAATTCGACTTCGCTTTCCCAAGCTTTTAAAGCATTACGTTGAACCAATAAATAGGCTTTTTCTCTGGTCAAACCTTTGTCAACCAGACTAAGAAGAACTCTCTGAGAAAAAATCAAGCCATGTGTAAGATAAATGTTTTTGAGCATTTTTTTACTATAAATATTTAAATTTTGAATCACATTTACAAATTTAACCAACATATAATGTACACAACTAGTTGAGTCTGGGAAAATGACTCGCTCCGCCGACGAATGCGTAATGTCACGTTCATGCCAAAGTGCTACATTTTCTTGAGCTGCAAGCGCATAGCCTCTTAAAACGCGTGATAGTCCTACAATTCTTTCGCACGTTAGTGGATTTTTTTTGTGCGGCATTGCCGAGGATCCCTTTTGTCCCGCTTGGAAAAACTCTTCCACTTCTAATACCTCTGTTCGTTGAAGATTACGAATTTCAGTTGAGAATTTTTCCAGTGAATTTCCAATACCCGCTAGAACCGACAGAAAAAAAGCATGTCGGTCTCTTTGCAGCGTTTGCGTGGCGATTGGTGCCGGTTTTAATCCTAGCTTTTTACAGGCCATAATTTCGATTTGAGGAGTAATATTCGCATAAGTTCCAACCGCACCAGAAATTTTTCCAACATTCATTTCCTCTTCAGCTATTTTCAATCGTTTAATATGTCTTTTAATTTCTTCATGCCAAACAGCCATTTTTAATCCAAACGTGATTGGTTCTGCATGAACACCATGGGTTCGCCCAATCATGACATCATTTTTATGTTTTTTAGCTAATAATTTTAATATTTTTAATAAACGAATTAATTGCTCTTCGATTAACTTAACCGAAGCCTTTATTTGCAGCGCTTGTGCGGTATCAACAACATCCGTCGAGGTTAAACCCAAATGTACATATCGTGACGAGGGTCCGATAAATTCTGCGACACATGTCAGAAATGCAATGAGATCATGATTCAATTTAGACTCCAAAACATAAATACGATCTAAATTAAATTGGGCTTTTTTTTGAATAGTAAGTAAATCTTTTTTTGGAATTTTCCCCAATTTTGCCCAAGCTTCGCATACTGCCAATTCCACCTTAAGCCAAGTTTCAAATTTAAATTCATCCGACCAGATTTTTTCCATTTCCTTGCAGGTATAACGTGAAATCAAAAAATGCCTCCTAAAATTTTTAAACTAAACCACGCATTTATTCCATTCAAAGATTATTAAATATTAATGTAGAATCAAACGTCGATTTTTTATTTTTAAAAACTACCTAATGATCTTTCAATTAATTTGTTTTTTAAAAAATGATCGGATTTTTTTTGCGATCATCTCAATCTGTGTCTCTGAAAGCCCTGGGTGTACGGGTATTGACAAGCAAGAACGAGAAATCGATTCAGCAATTGGATATCGTTCTTTTCCATATCCCATGTTCTTATAAAAAATTTCCTCGGGAATAATTCTAGGATAAAAAATTTTACTTTCTATTCCTGAATTTTTCAAATATTTCATTAACCCCATGCGATATGGTGTTTGTATTGTATACTGGTGATAAACATGCTTGCATTCTATCAATTCCTGAGGCAATGTTAAATATTTGATTCCCCCTAGTATTGCATTATATATTTTGGCAAATTTTCGACGGCTTGCATTGCGCTCTTCTAGATATTTTAACTGCACTAGCCCAATAGAAGCTAATAAATTTGTTGTCCGAAAATTGTAGCCCAGTAACTCATGGCCATGAGTACCACGCCCATGATTAATATAGGATCGAATTAATGCCTCAATTCTTGAATTCGCCGTACAAATCATCCCACCTTCACCCATTGACAAATTTTTGGTCGCATAGAAAGAAAATGTTGATACCAACCCAAATGTTCCAACTTTTCTTCCATCATAAGTTGCACCATGCGCTTGCGCACAATCTTCGATTAATGGAATACCTTTCTTACGGCTAATATCCATCAATTCATCCATCAATGCGGGATGGCCGTACAAATGCACTACTAAAATGGCTTTAATATTTTTAGAACTTGATTTATTTAAAATTTTCTTAACTTCCGCAGGCGATAAATTAAAAGTTTGTGATTCAATATCCGCAAAACAGGGTTTTAATCCGGCATGAAAAATACTATTAGCCGTTGCAATAAATGAAAACGCTGTTGTTAATACTTGATCCGTGGGCTTTAAATTAAGCGCCCATAATGCGGATTGCAATGCAACGGTTCCGTTCGCGACCGCTATTGAATGATTCGTTTTTTTCTCTAAAAAACCATCAAACGATTTTTCAAATTGTTCAACCGTTTTTCCAGAAGCTAAAATTTTTGTTCGTATTACTTTTGAAATAGCTTTTATCTCTGGAACTCCAACGCTTGGTTCTGAAATATGTATCATCTAGACAGCCTCTATAAAGATACTATGTTTTTGAGCTAACCGCATTACTTTATCCTTTTGTAAAATAAACGAACGTTTTGATTCAATTACAATCCCTCGAGCCTTTGCCTTAATCATTGCACGAATTGTCGACATCCCAATCGTTGGAACATCAAATCGCCAATCGTGAGAAGGACTAGATACTTTAATTATAATTGATTTTGGACCTGCATGTTGATATGCCCGCAATATTGTTTGATTGGTTCCTTCCAAAGCTTCAACTGCTACAACCGCCACTTTTTTAATAACCAGCGTTTGACCAATCGACCACTGTGCAAGGACTTTTGCTCTTTGAATTCCATATTGAATAGATTCTTGATCCTCGCGAGTCGGTTTAACTTTCGTTAAACAACCTTTATTGGGGATTAATTCATCTAATAAAAACCTACAATCCAATACCCTTAATTGGTTTTTTTCCATTTCATTGGCCACTGCTTTCATTAGAGACTCTCCCGATTTGTCTCTCGTAGTCGCCAATAAAAGCAAGGCTTTTAAATCCAGCTTAATATTTTTAAAAATATGCGCATGGTGCACTTGCCCTTCCATCACAACAGAAGAGACATGCTTTGATTTAAAAAATTTCAGCATGCTCCCCAATTGTCCTACTGAAAGCTGAACAAAAGACTCACTCAAGTTTTTGATTTTCTCAGACGTTTCGCCTTGAATAGCAACCGTATAAACTTTGATTTTCTTTTTTTGAGCCATCTGAGCAAATTGTATCGGTAATTCACCAGAACCAGCAATTAGGCCTATACTTGATTCTTTGAATTGCTCATTCATCTATCGAATAAATCCACGAGTTGACGTTGTTAAAAAATCAATTAAATTTTTAATCTCTGTGGTTTGTTCAAGATTTTGTTGAACAGATAGAACAGCTTCTTGTAACGATAGCTTACTTCTAAAAATAATCCGGTAAGCTTTTTTTAAAAGCTGAATAGTTTCTTTAGTAAAACCTGCTCTTGCTAATCCAACTTGATTCAAGCCATAATTGGCCAGCGGCTCTCCACCTGTCAATACATAAGGGGCAATATCTTGCGTCACACGAAACCCGCCTCCAACCATAGAGTAGCTCCCCAATCGAACATACTGATGAATGGGCGTCAGTCCGCCCACTGTTGCGTAATCTTGGATTTGCACATGGCCAGCAAGCGTAGCCACATTAGCTAATTTAACATGATCCCCTAAAATACAATTATGGGCAATATGGCATTGTGTCATGATTAGGTTGTGATTCCCAATAATCGTTTTAGTTCCTTCTCCGGTTCCAGAGTTTACTGTGACATATTCTCGAAAAATATTTTCATCGCCAATTTCTGTATAGGTTGTTTCACCACGAAATTTCAAGTCTTGTGGATCGCTCCCAATAATCGCTCCAGAAAAAAATTGATTTTTTTTTCCAATCGATGTATGCCCTGTAATCAAACAGTGCATTCCAACAATAGTTCCATCACCCAATTTAACATTTCTTTCAATAATTGAGAATGGTCCTATTTCGACATTATTTCCCAACTCGGCATGCGGGTCTACAATTGCCGATGGATGAACTTTAATACCTGACATTTAAGCCCTTTCATTAAGAACATCAACTAAAATGCATCTAAACTCTGCCTCTGTTACCAGTTGCCCGTCAACATACGCCTTTCCTGAGGCCTTCATCATTTTCCCTCTTTTTAGTACAATTTCTGTTACAAGGCGAATTTGATCTCCTGGAAAAACTGGTTTACGAAATCTTGCACTATCAATGCCTGCAAGATACATCATTTGCCCTACCGTACTTTGTGGCGTAGGGAAAAATGCCACTCCGGCAACTTGAGCTAATGCTTCAATAATTAAAACACCCGGCATAACCGCATGTTGCGGGAAATGGCCTTGAAAAAATGGTTCATTTATGGATACATTTTTGATTCCAACAGCTCGTTCATAAGGAACCAACTCTAGTATTCGATCAACCAACAAAAATGGATATCGATGTGGAATAAGTTTTTGAATTTCATTTATGTTCAAAAGACGCTCACTTTTTTGAAAATCAATTTGGATTGTATCATTATGGTTCACTGACATTTCTTCATGGTTCATTGACATTTCCTCTATTTTTTTTACTAGCTCAAAATGATATTTATGACCTCCTCGAACAATTGATATTTTCCCAAGTATTGGGCGATTTAAAATCATCAAATCACCTAATAAATCAAGTGTCTTGTGACGAACCAGTTCATCTGAATAACGCAAAGGACCATTTAAAACGCCTTGTTTTCCAATAACAAGTGCACAGTCCAAACTCCCACCTTTAATAAGGCCTTGCGATTTCAATATTTCGATTTCATCTTCAAAACAAAAAGTTCGTGCACGGGCTAATTCCGTCTCAAAATTTCCATTTTTTAAGGTAAATAAATATGATTGATTTTCCATTCCTGGATATGGAAATGAAACTTTAACATCCAAGATCAGTTGGTCAGCCGGTTCAACTTTCAAGAGCGTATTATCGAATTTCCATTCCTTAGTTTCCTGAATAATAACCGGCGAAATGATTTCCGATTGTTCCTGAAAACCTACATCTTTTAATTTTTTTAAAAATGGCCATGCACTTCCATCTAAAATCGGTATTTCATCGCCTTGAATTTCAACTCGGAGATTGTCTAATTCTAATCCACCAACACTTGCCAAAAAATGCTCCACGGTATGAACTAATGATCCTTTGGCTCCTTTGAGCGTAGTGCCCCGATTTGTACTACTGATATTTTGTGGCGAAAGAAAAATTTCTTCTTGTGTTTCGCGTTTGAAAAAACGGATCCCATAGTTTGCATCAGCTGGTTGTACAACCATCTTGGCTTGGGTTCCCGTATGCAATCCAACCCCGTCAAATTCTACCGGAGCTTTAATTGTCTTTTGATTTCGAAATGGCGGCATAGTTATTTTTGATTTTCTTCAAATTGTTTTTCTAAATTACGTATCCGTTTTACCCAGCCTGGCAGTTCTCTAAAAATTGCTTCACATTTTCTTTGGTTTTGTATTGGTTGAATGGGCGACCCCCAATAAATTCCAGGTGTATCAATATCGGTCATTACGCCGGACTGGGCTGCAATTATTACTTTACTCGCTATCTTTACATGTCCTGCAATGCCCACTTGACCACCAAGAATAACTTCATTCCCTAAATGTGTTGATCCTGCCACACCCACTTGAGCAACTAAAATACAATCACTACCAATTTGAACATTATGTCCAATTTGAACCAAATTATCAATCTTTGTCCCATGGCCAATTCGTGTTGCCCCCAGTAAAGCACGATCTACACACGTATTTGCGCCGATTTCCACATCATCTTCCAGAATCACATTACCGACTTGCGGTATTTTAAAATGTTCTTTGGATTCCGAAGCATATCCAAAACCATCTGCCCCAATCACAACGCCTGGATGTAAAATAATACGATTTTCAAGAACACAATCATTTAAAACAGAAACCTTCGAATATAGTCGACAATGGTTCCCAATTTGCGCTCTCGCTCCTATATAAACTCCCGGATATAAAACACTGCCCGCGCCTATTTGGGCTCCTTTTTCCACAACAACATAATCCATAATACAAACCGTCGCATCTATTTTAGCCTCCGGATCAATTTTGGCAGTAGAGGCTATTGATGGTTGGTATTCTTCTTCATGAAAAAACACCGCTATTGTTTTAGCCAGAGCCAGCGGAACATTTGGAACAATTATTTGTGGGTTTTCAAATTCCTTCTGCTGAACCTCACAAAGAAGCGCTCCAGCTTTTGTTTTTAATAAACTAGATTTGTATTTTTCACTGGAAAAAAAAGTAATTTGATTTTCATCTGCCAAATCAATCGTTGATATGCCTGTAATGATTTTTTGATTTGATCCAATTATTTTTCCATTTAAAAATTCCGCTAATTGTTTTAAATCAACGGATTTCTTAATTGCTTGCCACATTCAAAATCTTCTTATTGTCCTAGGACCGAAAGATTCGCAAACTCATTTAAGACATCTTGTGTTAAATTTATTGGATTTTTTAAATAAAGAACTTTTGCAGAATCCAACACTAAATCAACGTGATGTGCCACTGCAACTTTTGAAACAATTTTCGAAATTTGTTTTATAACATTTTGAGTCATCACATTTTCTTCTTGAGTTAGTTCATTTTCAATCGTGCTTTGATCGGTCAAGTACTCTTCCCGTTTAGCTTCAATCGCAGCTTCGCGTTTTTTTACTTCACTGGCAGGTAATACTGACTCTTTGGATTTTAAACTTTGCATCATCTGTAATAGCTTAGCTTGTAAACCTGAAAGCTCTTTTTCTTTTTCATGCGTAATGGCTTTAAGTTTTTGCTTGGCGATCGTGGTGCCCGGATAAGCATTAAATAATTTTGCTAAATTTACTGTAGCAATTTTTAGATTACCTGCCCAGAGAAGTTGACTCGACAGTATCATAACTCCAACCATGATTAAAATTTTTTTCATTTTTGTTTTGCTCCTTAAAATTTTTGCTTGAAATTCAATTTCATTTAAAATATTTACTGAAATTAAAGATGCGGTATTTTAACTGAATTTTTTTTTAGTGTAAATAAAGCGTTTTTAAATTAGCTCTATTACAGGAATAAAAAACCAACTGTTAAAACTGCAGTAGCACCGATAGCTAAAATTTTGACGGTGGTTGATGATTTTTTACCGTTTTCCATCTTGCCGATTTCCATTGCATTAAAGGGTTTTCCATAATTCCATAGCTCTTGTTGATAACTCAAATGGGGCTCTTGTTTTGGATTGTTTTTGGCGGATTTTGTTGAAACCACCATTGATGAATTTTGCCCTGTCCCGACGCCAATATAAGGCTCAAAGTTTATTGGCCCAACCTTGGGATTAACAGATTGATCATAAATTGTTGCTGCAATTTTAGAAGCATTCGACAATTTAAAATCGTTATTAGAAATATCTATAGAAACAGGCGAGGTATTAACTACATTATATTTCAAGTTGGAATAAATTTCATTTTGATTGATCGCATATTGACTAAAAATGCCTTCAATATAAATACCATAATTGTTGCCATAAATTTGATTATGCGTGGCCATAATTTCTGAAGTATCGGACAGCAATAAAATTCCCGTATCATTTGCAGCAATTCGATTATTGATTACCTGAGGATCGGCATTGTAGGCCACTTCAATTCCACTTTGGGCTCCAAAAATATCACAATCTTGAATAACGGGAGATGACGCGTTGCAAACTATTTTCCCACCCTTTACGATACAATCTTGCAATATCGAATTAGCTGGATCCGAATTTGAAAAATAAATTGCTCCCCACAATTGTCCTGGCGTGAGTGGATAAAATGAAATAGGATCAGTTGCCGTACCTATCGCTCGCAACCCACCTTCAATACTTAAATCCGTATTCGGAGTGGTTTCTCCAGAAGCTTGTCCTGAATTGGTGGTAGCAAATCTTACTTGAACGCCTGGATCAATAGTTAAAACCGCACCCTTACTTATAAAAATTGTATTCTGAACAACGTATGGACTTCCCGAAGCTGTCCAAGTAGTATTAGCAGTAATATTTGTATTCGTAACATATGTTGGTCCTGCCCATACTTTTGACACAACAATAAAAACTATTAACCATCCCCACTGACATATGTTTTTTTTCATCTGCAGCATCCTTTGAGTGGTTTTAAAAGTAATCTAGTTTAACAAACTTCAAAGTTGTTGCAAATAATTTATTCGATCTTTCAAAAGCACTATCTTTAAACGTACATGTTTAACATTAAAACAATTAATTATTTTTTTTAATTTTCTTCAATATCGTCAATCCTTTAACCCGCTCTCCCGGATGAATATGATGCTTTGAAAACCAATTCAAATTCATTTCTAGTGCATACAATGCGGGTTCGATCGAATCATGAATGGTTTCGGTCTCTGGAAACATACGATCAATGTTAATAATTCGCCCCTTTTTATTTAGAAAAGCCACGCTCAATGGAATCTCCGTATTCTTCATCCAAAATTGCAAAATTTGTGAATGATGAAAAATAAAAATCATCCCATGATTCCACTTCAAGTGATTCCGAAACATTAAACCAATTGCACGATCAACAACCGTGCGTGCTATTTCCACTTTTATTTTTTGTCTCTTAATTTGCAATATTACCGTGGGGGCATGATGGCGCGGCCTTGCTTGACATGCCAATGTGGAAAAAATCAAAATATTCAAGACCGTTAAATAATATCCAAATCTGATTTGTTTTTTCAAATGACACCTAAATCCTTGAATTTTTAGTTTTACCTTGTTTTCAAATCAATTTTACGTAGAATAGTTCATAATAGAGATTAAGCTAACCATTCCACTGAGCGGAGGCACAGCATGACTTCGGTCCGTCTCTCACTAATCGCTGGCATTTTTTCGCTGTTCGCTGTCTTTGTTCTCTTGACTCCCCGAGTAACCTTAGCGACTCCAACCTATTCCGATAGACAATATTATACTGTTGCCTATCAATTATTTTCTAGAAATAATTTTGTCGCCTCTGAAAAATATTTCAGAGCTGCTATCGCGGTTTCATCCAATCCACAGCTTATTGCAAATTCACTTTATTTAATTGCCAACTGTCAAATTCGCTTAGGGCATTACGAGCGATGTTATAAGACTCTTAAACAATTAGCTCAAAATTATCCTTCCTCAACCGTTGTTCATCAAGGATATGTAACACGTTTTGCCGCTATTGTTATAAAGAGAATTACCGCAATGACCACTTATTGGAATTATGAACGTATGCAAAACGGTACAAACAATCATAAACAACCTATTTATGTTGAAAGTGTTCCCATCAACCATCAAATTGAACGCATTAATTTCAAGTTAGCTTTTGGACTCTATCATGTACTTCAACTTATTGATCCATCTAGTCCTGCTTTTCAAGAAGCACATCAAGAACTCATTTCAATGCTCAATACACCTATCACTATCATTTGGATGGATCAGAAAGCTGGAACTAGTAAATATGGCCATCCAAACGATTTTTTCTCCGAGCTAACTGTACCTGAAGAAAAACATTTCTCAATGCTTATTTCCAAAAGGATGTTTTATCATTGGAAGACAAATCAAATGTATCAAGTTTTAGTTATGTTTGATGATGTCCGTGATCGACACGGAAATTTTACTGCACGTGGTGCCTATCATGGAACTTTTACTTTACACCAATTATTTCAAGTTTCAGGATACAATCCATTTACAAATCGTTTCAAAGATGCGGTCGATAAGTCCGCACTTAAAAAAAATAATTTTTCTTTTTAAGCAAAGTACATACCTATGATTTATAAATGGATTAATTTTATCTTTATACTTCTTATTTTAACGTGCTTGTCTCAGGCATTGCATGCTCAGTCAACGCCCAATGCTTCAAATATACAAATTAACCGACCGTCTCAATCCTTTAAGGCTATTTTCTTATACCGCCCGTTTATTCCACACCACTGGGGCACTTTAATTCAGTATTCAAAATTGCTGCCCAATACCCCCAACAATCCATCGCCAGACACTGTATTTCAATTTGTATTTCAAGATAAGAAAGGCATTATACGCGTCGCAACATATCATGAGAATGTTAAGGGTAAAGGATTTTGGGAAGTCGCCATTTGGAATGAACGTTAAGCCAAATACTATTTAATTAAGCTTATTGTTTGATTTTTAATTTTGTTGAAGGTGCTGGAACATAGTTTATATTGGGTACTGGAGTAATTTTCAAAAGAATATCTTTATATTGTGCGTACTGATGGGGATGCATTTTACGAACATCGGCTGATAAAGGCCCTGCTTGTGGTGCCCAATCGCTTAAATATGCTCTACACATCCAGATTTTTTTTTGTGCTTTTTTCAACCACTGGCTTTTAGGCTGATAATAAAAATTCGTCACTTCTTGATAATTCCACATGGCTCGCTGATAGTTGTCGCGCTCAAACCACATTTGGCCTCTTGAATAGCAAGCAGACGCACGATAAATAATTTCCCAGTTGGCCATCCCATATGCGATTAAAATACAACTGATGATTAATAAAAAAATTTTAAATCCCTTCAATTCAAATATTTTTTTAAAATTTCCCATAGCCCTCAACCTTGATCGTCCCTAAATTAAAATTGATGTAAAAATCTCAAATCATTCTGATAAAACATTCTTATATCATCAATACGGTATTTAAACATTGCTATACGTTCTACACCCATTCCAAAAGCAAAGCCACTCCATTTTTCAGTATCAATCTTACAATTTTTTAATACCACTGGATGAATCATCCCACACCCCATCATTTCTACCCAACCTGTATTTTTGCAAATTTTACATCCGTTTCCACCACAAAAAATACATGAAATATCCACTTCTGCACTAGGTTCTGTAAACGGGAAAAAACTAGGTCGAAATCTGGTTTCAACATCTTGACCAAAAAATTCCTTAACAAAAACATCTAATATTCCTTTTAAATGTCCAAAATGAACCCCTTCGTCAACCAAAAAACCTTCCACTTGGTGAAAAACATGATGGTGCGTCGCATCAATGGCTTCATGACGATATACCCTTCCCGGAGCTATAATTTTAAATGGTGGCTGAGCCGATTGCATCACTCTAATTTGAATGGGCGAGGTATGTGTTCGCATCAGTAAGTCATCTGAAACATAAAAAGTATCATGAGCATCCCGAGCAGGATGGTCAATCGAAAAATTCAAAGCCAAAAAATTATAATAATCACTTTCAATTTCAGGTCCATCGGATCTATGAAATCCAAAATTTTTGAAAATCTCATAAATATGGTCTAAAACTTGGGTTAATGGATGCCTATGCCCTAGTGGAAGTTTGCGTCCAGGCCTAGTCGGATCCCAATCATTAAGTTTTTTTGATTCATTTACTTTTTCAAGTTCACTTTTTTTCACTTCCAAAAGTTCTAAAATTTCAATTTTAACCTGATTGGCAATTTTTCCAACGGTGGGGCGTAATTCGACCGGAAGTTGGCTTAAGGATCCCAATATCTCTGCCAGCGGTCCATTCTTTTTTAAAAATTTCAATCGAATATCTTCGAGTTCCTTGGTTGTTTGAACACCTTCAATTTCCAATTTTGCACTATTTAATAATTGCTCAAGCTTTTTTTCCAATTAAAATACCCTCAAATTGAATTAAACTAGAGAACCAACTTTAGGCTTGTAGAAATTTACCAAATAAATTGAAGGAATTTCAATTACTTTTTTTGAATTTTATAAGTTTCTCTAGCGTAGCGAATATACGCTTCAATGGCGCCGGTTTTCTCAAATTTATCCCACAACAATTCATTTTTAGTTTTCAATGATTTTTTGCGGTGGCGAACAGTCGTCGATTGTCGAAGTTTGATTTTCATATAAAACTCACTTTTGAAAGCTTATCATTATATTTTTGGGGTGTCAAGGAACTCATTGATCCACAATATCTCATAAATTAAAGAAAAAATTATTAAAAATAATTTTTCACATATATAAAATTTAAGTCAAGGGACTTATTTTTGAATAATTTGTCACGTATTTCCTGAACTCCACCTCTACACACAATTGGTCATATCCAAAGGCCCGTTAAAAGCCTTAAACAACTTTAAGGACGAAATGAGGAAGTATTTATCTGGCCTCTGTCCCTCGTCATCAACAACTTCTCGATCCTCGTGGAATTCGGCCTTCTCCACCTCCTCCCACAGAATCTTTTCTACAGCTAATGCTGTCTGACAATATCCCAACGCTCATTTGTATGGGTTGACCTTCTTCTTGCCTTTAGACGAAAGAGTGTTTCAGAAGTTTCAATTTATCTAACTTAAACCAAATTTTTCAAACATTAAATATTTAGCAATGAAAATTTCAAAGCCTGTTAAAATTTTTAAGCTATTCTTTGAAAATACAAGCCGCATTCAAATTAAATTGAATATAGAAAAAACACAACCACACTGTCTACCATCAAAAAACAAAGTGCAATTCAATACTTTATTTATATGAACCTTAACTTGGTTCTGTTTTTTATCTTTATACTAATATCTCCTTCGAAAAATCAGTATAGCCATTCTGAAGATTTATGAAAAACAATGCCAAGCTTGCGGCCACTGCAATATTTAACGATTCAACTGGCTTTGCCATAGGAATAAAGACTCGCTCTTGGCATTTATGCATAAGCTCTTCTGGCAAACCCGAACCCTCTGATCCTAACCAAAAGGCTATTGGAATATCAGTTTTTAATTGGAATAAACTTTTTGATGCATGCGCATCTAAGGCTACAGTCATTAATTTATTTTGAACAAACCATTCGTGGTAAGATTCCCACGAGCCGTTGCTCATTATGGGAACTCGAAAAATTGAACCCATGGATGCCCTTACAACTTTTGAATTAAACGGATCACAGGAAGATGAAGTCAAAAGCACACCTTGACCGCCTAAAGCCTCCGATGAACGTAAAATCGTCCCAAGATTTCCAGCATCTTGAATTTGATAAAGTCCAAGAATTGAGGATAGTGGTTTAAGTGGCCATTGCCATTCGGGTTTTTTAACTACAGCGATAATTTCTTGAGGCGTTACGGTAGAAGATAAATAAATAACAATTTGATCTGTAACTAAAAACCACTTTATTTTTTCTCTTCGAGCTTGCTCAAATAGTCGCAGACCCTCTTTGGATTTCAAAATGCGGGATGTAGAAAATATGAATCTTATTTTTTGTTGACTCACTATGGCTTCTTCTACCAAGTGAAAGCCTTCACATAAAAAATCGCTTGATTCTTTAATTTTCCGAGCCGAGGTCAAGGAATGGGCATACTTGACCATCGAATTACTTACACTCTGGATAAGAGGATTACTCGCCATAATTCCATTTTAAAATGCAAATTGAAAAACTCAGGATGCTTTTGATTTTTTGGCTATCTCCACCAATTGTTGAAATGAGTTGGAATCCGTAACTGCGATTTCTGATAACATTTTTCGATTCAAATTAACCTTTGATTTTTTCAAAGCATTAATAAATTGGCTGTAAGAAATGCCCTGTGACCGTACCGCTGCATTAATTCTTGCAATCCAAAGGCTTCGAAAGTCACGCTTACGAGCTTTTCGATCACGGAAAGCATAATTGCCTGCACGTTTCGTTGATTCACGAACCGTCCTATATTGGCGACTCTTGGCGCCCCAATACCCTTCCGCCAACTTAAAAAATTTTTTCTTGCGTTTACGTTTTGCAACCGCTCTTTTAACTCTTGCCATTAATTAACTCCATTTCTGATTCTTAAAGCAATTAAATTCCAATTTGTTTTTTTATTAATTGAACACCGGATTTTTGAATTAAAGGTTGTCGTTTCAACTGTCGCTTTCGTTTGCTTGATTTATGAGCGAGGAGATGACCACGTCCTGAAAGCCGTTTTATTTTTATTTTACCTGTTCCGGTAACCTTAAACCGTTTAATAACATTTTTCTTCGTCTTAAGTTTTTGTTTCGGCATTATTTTCTACCTTTTCATGAATAATTTCTTTTGTTGGTCCACTTTTCAAAGACCTCGGTCCAAAAATAGCTACAATTTGTAATCCCTCATCTTTGGGAGGGGTTTCGAGCTCAGCGATTTCAGACAGTTCCATAATTACTCGATCAATCAGTTGCTTTCCTAATTCTTTATGGCTAATTTCTCTTCCACGAAACATTAAAGTAAATTTTACTTTGTCACCGTGATTAAAAAAACCGTATGCCATCCGCATTTTAGTCTGATAATCATGCTCATCAATTTTAGGTCGTATCTTAATTTCTTTAACTTTGATAACTTTTTGTTTTTTTAAAGCATCCTTCTCTTTTTTCCGTTGGGCATATCTAAATTTCCCATAATTTAAAATACGACAAACTGGTGGAGCGCCCTCGGGAGCCACTTCAACTAAATCCAGATTTCGTTGTTGAGCCATTAAAAGCGCTGCTGCAATATCCATTATTCCAAATTGCTCGCCCATGTCGCCAATAACTCGGACCTGCTTGGAACGAATTTGTTGATTAATTCTTAATTCTTTTGATGAAATATACTGTTTCTCCTTCTAACTTGATTTTATACAACCCACGTTTTCATTAACTATAAATAATGTTGAATATTAGCTTTACTACTTTTTTTTGTCAAAGCTTTTCTTACGATATGATGCATTTCAAATCACTTTAGGTAATTCTATATCTGAAAAATTATCCATAATTCGATGTTTAATCATATAATTTAAAATATTTTTAGCCTCTTCAAATTTAATAAGTTGTTGCTGTTCTGACACATATCGCCTCCAAGTAATACTTTGCTTTTGAACTTCCTGGGATCCAACAATCCAAATATTGGGGATTTTATGTGTGATCGCTAACCTGATTTTTTTTGAAAATGAGTCTGTTGAATCATTCACTTCTGCGCGAATCAATTCGTTTCTCAGAACCTCTTTCCATTGATTGGCTTGATTTGAAAATTCCATTGATACTGGAATCATCTGCACTTGAATAGGAGCAAGCCATGTTGGGAAAGCCCCGCCCCAACGTTCTATTAAGAACGCAATAAATCGTTCATGGGTTCCTAACGGAGCACGATGAATAATGATGGGGCGTTGTTTCGAACCATGCTTATCCGTATACTCCAATTGAAACCGAGCTGGCATTGCAAAATCCAATTGAATTGTAGATATTGTCTCTTCTCTTCCAACAACATTTTCCGTTTGATAATCCAATTTGGGACCATAAAAAGCTGCCTCGCCCATCTCTTCAACATATTCCAATTTTAAATCTTTTAAAATTGATCGAAGTATATTTTCCGTTATTCGCCAATTGTCTTCATTTTCAACAAATTTTTCTTTATTTTGTTCATGAAGGGATAAACGAAGCCATATTTTATCAAGCCGAAACATATCATAGTAAACGCGATGAAGCTCAGCTACTTTCTTTAATTCACTTTCGACCTGATCCATCGTACAATAAATATGAGCATCATTCATTGCAAGTCCACGCACCCGCAAAAGTCCTGATAATTGTCCTGATTTTTCATAACGATAAACCGTTCCATATTCCGCAAGGCGCAATGGCAAATCGCGATAGCTTCTTGGCTGACACATATAAATCATGTGGTGATGTGGACAATTCATCGGTTTTAAATAAAAAACTTCTTTATCCTCCCCCTTCATTTCGGGAAACATAGATTCCTTGTAAAGCGGAAGATGACCTGAACGTTGATATACTTCTTCTCGTGCAATATGAGGAGTTACCACACGTTGATAACCATCTTTAAATTCCAATTCCTTTGCATATTTTTCCAATTCATCACGAATAACCGTTCCATTCGGCAGCCACAGCGGTAATCCCCGCCCAATATCGTCTTGGATAGTAAATATCTCTAATTCCTGCCCAAGTTTTCGATGATCACGCTTTTTAGCCAACTCCCGATTATGAATATATTCCTTGAGTTCTTGCGCATTTAGAAAACAAAGTCCGTAAATGCGAGTTAGCATTGGATTTTTAGAATTCCCGCGCCAATAACTCCCGGCAACTGAATCTAGCTTAAAACAGTTTTCCGGAATTTTATCCGTGCTTTCAATATGGGGCCCTTCACACATATCCGTGAATGGCCCACTAGAAAAAAAGCTAATCGATGAATATTTTTGCAATAATTCTTTTGCATACTCGATTTTTAATGCCTGATTCATTTTTTCAAGTTTTTCAAGTGTTTCTTCAAAATTCAAATCTTCTTTTTTAAAAACTTCATTGGTTCGAAGAATACGTCTCATGCGGCTTTCTAAATCCGGCAGTTCTTTTTCAGTAATGGGATCCTGAACTAGAAAATCATAATAGAAGCCATTTCGAACGGGGGGGCCAAATCCTAGTTGCGCATTAGGTCGGATTTCTAATACTGCTTGTGCTAAAACATGTGCTAAAGAATGACGGATTTTATATAAGGTCTCATCCATTGCGTTTTAAGCCCTGATTCAAGATATTACCTACGTGATTATTCAATCTATCTAAAATAACATACAATATGGTGGGCGTAACTGGACTCGAACCAGTGACCCCTTCCATGTCAAGGAAGTACTCTAACCAGCTGAGCTATACGCCCCATAATTTTCATTAATTCAATTATCGATACTACGATGAATTGTAAGAGCCCAAGAAAAAGCTGTCAAGTGCTGATGAATTTTATTATCCGCGGCCTAAAATACGTGCATAGGCAAATTCGGGATTATCACTGAATAATTTGGAAGCTAACGGATCAAACGCCATGGCGGATTTTATCATGTCTTTAGCCACTTCTGGTTTTTCTTTTGCAAAAAACATAATGGTTTCCTTCGCTTCGGCTGGTTCTTGCTGTGAGACTAATTTAAGAACACTAGCAATATTCTTTTCGATTTTATCAAACAGTACATATTTCAATAAAGTACTAATGCGCCGTTTACTTAATTTAGGGGATGGAGCGATATTATTAGAAACCGAGACAATAAAATCCAAATAATCTGAAATGGCATCATCGCGGCTGGCTTCATCTTCAAGGCTTTGAGTCGCTGCCAGCGTGAATTTTTTATCTTGCCCTGTCCATTTTACTTTTGTTTGTTTTTCAACCCGCCCAACATAATCTCCCATAAATGTTCCAGCCTTAATATTTCCACGGTAATCATAAATAGGATCTTTCGTTAGGTATAAGGCGCACAATTTTAATACTTGCATATCCACTGGCGTAAACGTCATAATCGGCCCTTTGCGCTCTGCTTCACCCGAAACAAAGGACACTATAAATCGGTCTTCAAAAAAATCCACGAAATTTCTCAACGGCTCAATTAAAATAAACGGAATAATGTAAAGACCATCTTCCCCTTTTGGAAAAAGATTGGTATGAATCGAAAGAGCTTTTTTAAGGGAGGTCATTACGGCTTGTCGAGTACATACCGCCTGAACCGGAGCTACCCCATCTAGAAATTGTTTTCGTACTAATATCCTAGAAGTACTAAATGCAACTTTTAAAGGAGAATTTTCAGAAACACGAATACTGACACTGGCACACGTATCTACATCTTTTTTAATGTTGGAGATTGACTCCGCATCAAAAAGGATTTCTTTTTTAATACTTGTTCCCGCCGTCATCATCCCCATGATTTTTGAAAGGTCTGATGTAGCTTTCATAACTACTTGAAATTTTTCTGACGTGTTAACGGCATTCTCAGCGATTTGCCGTAAATATTCCTTCGACTCATCACTCCATTTAGCTATGCCCGTAGCAGCATCACCCAATTTAAATTCAAAGGCTTTTAAAATGGCTTTTTCTTGTGGTGAGGCATCATCTCCATGTCCCCAAGCAGCTCCGACTTTTTTCATCAATTCCAAATTAGTTTTAAGTGTCTTGGTCTTATTTTCACTAAAAGCATCTAAGGCCTTACCAATAAAAATGTCGAGTTGATTAATCGCGGTAATCACTTCCATTCGAGCCAAATTTAATTTTCGTTTTACATCTTCTCGAAATCGTTTTTGATCTTGTGGAGAATTTCGAAGTGCTCTTTTGCGTTCATCGCCAATTTCAAATGCAAGCATATCTCCTTTAGCTATTGCTTCAAAACGCTCTAAAACGGTATAAATTGGAAATTCTAATTTTTCTGGAGCCAATTCATTTGAAGCATTAAACAAGTACTCATAAAAAGGTTTAGGCAAAAGATTAATTTCTTGAGAACCATTCGACCCACTTATTTCAACCGAATCTCCAATTGCACCTGTACATAAAAATGTTACTTGATATTTGTTTAATTGATTTAACTTGTTAGAAATTAAAAACATGGCTAAAGCCGTATAGGCTGTTTTTAATTTATCGGATCGCGTTTTTTCTGCGGCAGCCGATTGATCCGCATCATTTGCAAAAAATATTAGCGCATCTTCTACTTGTTTTCTTATTTCTAAATCCACCTCTTTCATGACCTCATTAAAAATCATTCCTTGAACTGCAACAGTAGAAGTATTCATTGAAATCCTTTCTGCTCAAACCTAAAATTGATATTAGTCAAAGTTGGAAAAATATTTCTTTATAACAATAAACATCGGTAGTAGCCCATCCTCAATGATCTTAAAACTATAACAAAATTATATTATAAAAAAAATATAAATGTTAAATTGTCAACATTTATTGCATAAAATAAAATTTAAACGTATACCCTAATTCGATACCCAACCAATCTTTTTAGCTCTGTCATTATACGAGGCTCCATGGCGATTGGCGGCGCCATAGGCTTGATCCATTTTTTAAACACTCTGCTTACGCATTTGATTCTTTTCGCAGCACCACCTCAATCGTTAGCAAAATAATAATTTTGAGGTGCAACGTTGCACAGCGCCTCCCCTTCTAAAATTAAAAACTTAATTTATCACGAATAATTTCCCACGAATAAAAATTTTTATCCTTTTTTGAAAGAATCGGAGCTTGAACTGGCCAATTAATGGAAAGTTTGGTATCGTTCCAAATAATCCCAATTTCGTCGTCAGGTACATAAAAATCCGATGTTAAATATTCAACTTCTGCTTCAGGACTTAAAACTGCAAATCCATGAAAGCAACCCGGAGGAATATAAAGTTGTTTAAACGTTTCAGATGATAAAATTTCAAAATCCCACTGTCCATATGTCGGGGATGTCCTTCGAGCATCGACCCCGACATCAAAAATTTCGCCTTTTAAAACACGTACAAGTTTTCCCTGTGGGAATTTGAATTGGGAATGTAATCCACGAATTGTATTTTGAATCGATTTTGAATGATTGATTTGGACAAAATTAAGATTAACCCCACATTGTTCATATCGTTTCGCTTGAAACGCTTCTAAAAAAAAGCCGCGTTCATCCCGAAAAATAGTTGGCTCAATAGTCACCATGCCTGAAATTTTTTTGGGTGTAACTTTCATTGATTCATATTTACTTTCAATAAGGAACAAAGATAATTGCCATACGAACTTTTAGAGTAGTGTACTGCCAAATTCTCAAACTGAGCATATGAAATATAGTTTAATTTGTACGCAATTTCTTCCAAACAGGCAATTTTAAGGCCCTGTCTTTCCTCGATTACTTGAATAAAATTTGAGGCTTTTAATAATGACTCCGGTGTGCCGGTATCTAACCAAGCAACTCCACGTCCCAGTTTATGTACAAAAAGCTTCTTTTGGTTTAAATAGAGTTTATTTAAATCCGTGATTTCCAGTTCACCTCGAGCTGATGGTTTGAGTTGCTTGGATTTCTCAGAAGCTGTTGAATCGTAAAAATATAAACCAGTAACCGCATAAGAGGAAGGCGGATTAACTGGCTTTTCAATAATGTCCACTACATCGCCTTCATTATTAAATTTAATTACGCCATATTGCTCTGGATCTTTAACCCAATACCCAAAAACAACAGCCCCCTTATCGGCGATGGATGCTGCCTGACTTAATATCGCAGACATTGAATGTCCATAAAAAATATTGTCCCCCAAAATCAGTGCCACCGAATCATTCTTAATAAAATCTTGACCTAAAATTAAAGCCTGAGCAATGCCTTCAGGCCGCATTTGAACCATATATTGGATATGGATGCCCCACTGACTTCCATCTTTTAAAAGATCTTGAAAAGCATTTTGATCTTGAGCCGTTGTAATAACCAAAATTTCTCGAACCTTTGCTAACATCAAAATGGCTAACGAATAATAGATCATCGGCTTATCATAAATAGGCATCAGTTGTTTACTAATGACCTTGGTCATTGGATACAGCCTAGATCCCGTCCCGCCTGCAAGAATAATCCCTTTCATTCCAGTCACTCCTTTGCGGATTTCTCATTTAATAAGCCGAGTCGTTGTCTAGCATACTTATTTTTAATTTCCGCACACCATTTTTTATTATGTAAATACCAACGAATCGTGCGATTCAATCCTTGAGAGAAAGAATATTTGGGAGTCCATCCTAATTTTTTTTCGATCTTTTGAATATTCATCGCATAACGTCGATCATGCCCTGGACGATCTTTTACAAAACGAATCAACTCTTCATAATTAAAAACCCTTTGTTTTTTTAATTTTTCATTTTTGGAGGCCGGATAAAGGTGATTTAACTGAGCGCAAATTTCCTGAACAACTTCTATATTCATTTTTTCACTTTTGCCGCCCACATTATATGTATCGCCTACCTGCCCTTTTTGCAAGACTACTATGATCGCTTTACAAAAGTCTTCGACAAAAACCCAATCGCGGACATTGCGCCCATCACCGTAAACTGGAATTTCCATACCTTCAATTGCATTCAGGATCGTAAGCGGTACAAATTTTTCTGGGAATTGCATGGGACCAAAATTATTGGAACAGTGAACCATCAAAATTGGTAATCGGTATGTTTCAAAATAGGCATGAACTAAATGATCGGAGGCGGCTTTAGTTGCCGAGTAGGGCGAACGAGGACAATACCGGCTATTTTCTGAGAAAAGGCCCCGTTGGCCTAAACTCCCGTAAACTTCATCGGTTGAAATATGCAAAAAGCGAAAATGATTTTGAACTAATGGCAATTGTGTTTTCAGATAAATGCGAGTCGCTTCCAAGAGCTCAAACGTTCCAATAATATTAGTGTGAATAAATACTTCTGGACTATCAATCGATCGGTCGACATGACTTTCAGCGGCAAAATGAATAACGTTAGTCGGCTTATATTTTTTAAAAATCTTTGATAGCAATTGCCGATCACTGATATCACCCTTAATAAAATGGAATCGTGCATATCGGGTTATTGACTTTAAATTCGAAAAATTCCCCGCATATGTTAGCTTATCCAGAACAACCACCTTAATTTGCTTATCCTGATGGACTATTAACTGGACAAAATTAGAACCTATAAACCCAGCTCCTCCTGTTACTAACCAAGTTTCCATATTTTTATATCCTCAAAATCAAAAATGTGATTGCAAATGACTTTTACGCATCAAATCAAAAATGGTCTTAACTGGTGTAAATGTTTCCAAAGGCACTTCAATAAAAACCGTAATCCAATCTGCCATCGATCCATTCCAAAGGCCGGGATGCTCTAAAACCTTGGCCGGAATCCCATTAACATTTTTTTGAGTAATAATCACCGCCTTAGGATTCATATATTGTCGAAGATCAAACGAATTACCATCCCATTTTTTCAAGCCACACACAATATCCACGGGATTAAAATGTGTAGCCGATTGAAAAATTGCACGTTGTTTTTTTTGCGAAAAATCCACCTCGGCTGATTCAACGATTTGTAAAGATTTACCATATTTTTCATCATAAATCCAAAATGGACCTCCACCGGGTTCTTTTTTATTCTTCACCATTCCACAAACACGAATTGGACGATTTAAAAATTGCTTCAGTATACTAATTTTCTCTGAA
Source organism: candidate division FCPU426 bacterium (assembly GCA_027366525.1). GTDB lineage: Bacteria > Oederibacteriota > Muellerivitia > Muellerivitales > DAHXKG01 > DAHXKG01. Next base: position 139,375 of record DAHXKG010000005.1, on the reverse strand, counting down.
TTCGTTTTTAAATGATATGAAGTTATAAATGATCCCTTTAGCTCTTTTAAAATAAATCTTTCACACACATGGATCACACTTGATTTCGCAGGGCGCTTGTGCAACTCTTTCAATAAGACATGTACCTGCTTCTGAATTCCAACTAAATATCCTCCTAAAACTTTTTTCCAATAAACCGTTTTTTTCCATGCTGACTCCGATGCAATATTATCAATATTCCGAATAAAAACAATATCCGCTTTTAATTTATTTAAATTGGATAACAGTGAGCCATGCCCACCAGGTCTCATTACGATGTGACCTTTTTGATCCTTAATAATATTTTTCTGAAGATCGATGGCAATCGTATTGCTTGCTACATCCTGTACGGAAAATGAAATATCAATTCGACATTGATTTTTCAAAAACCATTTTTGTTTTATTAATTTGGACATGGCTTGATATTCATCATATTCATCGGGTGCAATTGTAAAATGAAATTTACTTTTTTTTTGACCATCTTGAATATATTTTAGTCCTTCTAAAACTTGTTCTTCAAAAGCTGTATGGCTTTCCTCGCCATATTTATGGAAAAGAATCAGGCCTTTGGATTTTTTGGCGTAATTAAGTCCTGGAGTAAACATGAGGAAAGTGAATTGCGATATGTCATTGTGATTTTCCACACCACGGTTCACTTCAATGGGATAATAATCCATTTCTCGCTTTAATAAATCATAAAATGCCAGCTTCGGCATCCATTTTATCAATTGACGCATTCGCCGCATTCTGAATTGGTCTATTTTCTCGTTATGAATTCTTGATTGAATAAAATCGAGAATATCTTGAAACATTCTCGTGGCCGCACCGGATGCCGGCACAAATTTCAAAAAGCGACCTTGTTGTGCCGCTTGATCAAATGCAACAATCGATTCACGTTCTTGCTGCGATCTCAGTTTTAAGATGCCGTTATCGAGTGTTGCTGGATATAATAACTTAATTACTTTCGAATCATTTTGAAGATATCGATATTGAACGCGAATTCGTGGTGATAATTTATTACGGCTATTTGACAACGCTAATTTCATCCATCCTTATCATGGAGGCGGCAGGCGGATTTGAACCGCCGAATCGCGGTTTTGCAGACCGCTCCCTTAGCCACTTGGGTATGCCGCCGTTGGTTAAACTTTGGAGCGGGAAACGGGATTCGAACCCGCGACTTCAACCTTGGCAAGGTTGCACTCTACCACTGAGTTATTCCCGCAATTAATTTTAAACTATTAATTCTTCAATCCAGGCTATAGTTTTATCAGAACTATATTTATGATTGCAAGAAATAAATACGTTAACTATTGGTATAAAACAAATCAACTTTCTTTATGTAATCCTAAATCTCCGGCCACTTGATTGATAATATCTGAATCAATAAGTTCACGTTTTAACAAATATGATTCTAACATTGCATTATCACAAATCGTATTAATCAATCGTGGAGTTCCTGTAGTATACTCAAAAATAGCCTGAAAAGCCGCTTGCGTAAAAATTTCCTTGATGCATCCGGCAATTAAGAGTCGATGTTTGATATATTGTTCTGTCGTTTCCCGCGTTAATGATTTGAGCGCAAATTTGACCGCCACACGTTGTTGCAATGCGGGATCTAATACTAGAAATTGATCGAGTTCTGGTAATCCCAAGAGTACAATAGAAATTAATTTACGACCTGGGACCTCCAAGTTTAGTAACCCGCGAAATTCTTCAAAAATTTCTTTTTTTTGCAACATGTTAGCTTCATCAATTAAAACCACTGCTTTTTTCCCATTCTCATATAATTGCATCAATCGCTCATAAAGTTGTGAAATAATTTCCGCTTTGGTTGACCCAATATTTTCAACTCCGAATTGCTGAGCAACTTTTCTTAAAATCCACTCCGCAGAAATTTCAGAATGAATAATAACCAGTAAGGTCGCCTCATATTGTGAATCTTCTTCCAATTTTTCCAGCGCTTTGCGCGCAAGAAGCGTTTTACCTGCACCAATATCGCCAACCATTACGATTAAGCCCTTCATCCCATCTAAAGCATGCAGCATTCGCACCATGGCTTCGGAATGTTGGCTGCTTTCAAAATAAAATCTCCCATCTGGGGCATTAGAAAAAGCTTGCTCTTTTAACCCATAAAAACTTTCATAACTCATTCACCGCTCCTATGGAAACCAATATCAGACATATCCGACTTTTCCTGACTTCTTTTTAGTGTAGTTTTCTTTTTCCGCCGATTTTACAGAATCTGCTTTAGCTGGAGATACCACCGTTTGTTTTTCGGCCGATACATTAATCGCCTGCATAACCGATTTTTTTTCTAGGGGTTCCAAACCCTTAGACTTCATCAACATTTCGATTTCCTCAAGCTTCTTCTTGGCCTCAAAGTTATCCGGCTCTGTAATCATAATGCTTTTGCAAATTTTCATTGCTTCTGAATAGAGCCCTTGACGCAAATAGATATCTGCTACTGCAATTGTCATAAACTCATCTTTCGGTTCTTCCGCAAGTTCTTTGGATTTAGGTGAACTGGTTTTGCTCGAAACATTCAGATTTGAATCTGTTTTTTTCTTAGCGCCTAATTCTTTCAAACTAGTTCCCATATTGTCGGATCGTTTTTTCTTTTCTAATTCTTCGCGAAGTCTTTTTTCTGTTTCTTCTTGAACGCGTTTTTCAAGTTCCAATTTTGCCTTTTGTTCGTCCTCTTTACGTTTTTTTTCCAATTCAGCTTGAACACGCTTTTCAAGTTCGATTTTTGCTCTCTGTTCTTCCTCTTTGCGTTTTTTTTCCAATTCAACTTGAACGCGTTGTTCGAGTTCGATTTTTGCCCGCTGTTCCTCTTCTTTGCGTTTTTTTTCCAATTCAGCTTGAACACGTTTTTCAAGTTCGATTTTTACTCTTTGTTCGTCTTCTCCACGTTTTTTTTCGAATTCAGCCCGAGCTCGTTTTTCCGTTTCTTCTTTGATTCGTCGATCTGCTTCTTCCTGAGCACGCTTGGTCATTGCCTCAAGCTCTCGACGTTGACGCAATTCATTTTCAGCGGTTTTTACGGCTTCTTCGCGAGCCTTTCTTTCTACATCGGCTCTGATTTTTCGTTCAACTTCTTCTTTGGCCTTCTTTTCAATTTCGGCTTTTACGCGTTGTTCCTCCAATTCTTTTTTCCGTTTTTCAGATTCTAACGCGTCTAGAATACGTTCGCCACTTTTGACATAAAGTGTATATGCCGAATTTAATTTTAAACGGACGTCTTCTCGATGTGGAAATTTCTCTAAAATTTGTTGATACATGTCGATGGCTTCTTCAATCAGCTCTTGTTTAAGATAATTATCCGCAATACCCATTTGAATGGTTATCTCGGCATCTACTTCACTATTTTTAGAGCTTGACTCCTTAAAAACCACTTCTGGGGCAGGAGTAACTTCGGCTTTGGGACTTGCCGATCTCTCCTTTATCTCCGAGTCGACTTCTAAATCCACTACTAACGTCTCCAAATTCTTGTTTAAGGAATTAGATTCAATAGCGGCTTTTTTAGTCTCGGGTGGAATGATTTCTTTCTGTACTGTATTTGTTTTGGATTCCGCATTGGTTCCCGATATTTTTCCCTGTGCAAGCGATTCTATTTTATTGCTTGTATCTCCCAGTAATTGCTTGGCCTTTAAATAATACTGTTCCGTTTCTTGCATTTTCCCCAATTGCTCAAACGCTTGAGCTATTTTTTCATACGAAGACGGGTTCGTTAATTCAATCATATTAAACATTTTAATATTTCGACTAATCTCTTTAAATTCCTTTTTATCAAATGCTTGTTGAATAAATTCTTCGAAGGCATCTGTGGTTTCTTTCGTCATCCCTTTATGAAAATAATAATCCACCAGAGCCTCTAAAACATAAACATTATTTTTTTCATTTTTTTGAGCTTTTTGAATTTGCTCCCATGCCTTATCAAATTGTTTTTGTTGTAAAAAAATTCTTGCTAAATGTGCAAGAGCTCCAATGTGATTAATCTTAAATCGAAGAAGTTCTTCCAATTCGATTTTAGCTTCCGCATACATTTGTCGAAAATAATAAATAACACCTAGAACATAGTGGGCTTCAATACTTTTAAATTCGATTGCTTTATTCGCAAATTGTTGAGCTTTTTCAAAATCATCCAATTTTAAGTAGGTTTCAGCTAAATTTAAAAATTCTTTTTTGGCATCACTTTCCATGCCTTGCTTACTATAAATTTGTGCAAGTTCAATTCGAGCTTGCAATTGCTCCGAATTCAATTCTAAAGCTTTTTGAAATACTTCCTGAGCTTTCTTATAAAGGCGATTTTTAGAAAATTCAGAACCCAATGCTACATATTGCTTTGCCGCCTCTTGCTTCTCACCCTTGGATTCCATAACAATAGCAAGTTTTTGTAAAGCGCTTAAATTATCTGGTTCAATTTTTAAAATCTGATTTAAAATCTCTGCTGCAGAACCCCATTGGCCATTTTCTATTTCTTGATCAGCTTTTTGGGTAAGCCGAATCGTTGATTGTAAATTTTGTGCGTCCATGCTCAATTCAGATGACTCCAACAATGAAATTTTTTTATTTATATTACTAATCTTATCTTGGTCTCCCATAGCATTATAAACATTTCTCAACTTTACATAAATTGTATATGCTTCAGAAATCGATCCATTCTTCAAATACATATCCCCAAGCATACTTTGAATGTTGAGGTCGTTTGGATCTAAAATTAAAAGCTTTTTATATTCCTCTATCGCTTTATCCCATTTTTCTTCTTGGGAATAGATATGTGCCATCTTTACAACTATTTTTTTATCTTGTGCCGCAAACCCATCCATAAATATTGATCACACTTTTCACTTAAAACTTTATAAACATCAAGACTAAGAATACTCATCTTCTAGGAGTATTTTAGTATGATAAAAAACAAATATACAGTTAATTCGAAGCGTTTTTTACTTAAAAACCCAACTATGGTGCCGGAGGTCGGACTTGAACCGACATGGTGTTGCCACCGGTAGATTTTGAGTCTACTGCGTCTGCCATTTCGCCACTCCGGCTTATAAATAGCCAATTAATTTGGAAGGAGCTTCATTCTAAAAAAAAGACCAAGAATGTCAATATGTTTAATTTCGAAAGTAATTGCTTGAAATTTCAAAATAAACTAAGTAAATTAAAAAAAGACAACTTAAATGCGCAAGCTTATTAAAGGAATCATTAATTTTCATCAAAACGTCCGAGAGCAAATAAAAGACACCTTTGCTCAATTAGCTCTTGGACAAAAACCCGATGCTTTATTTATTGCTTGCTCTGATTCTCGCGTAGCCGTTAATGTTTTTGCTTCAACCGATCCAGGCGATCTATTTGTTATACGCAATGTGGGCAATCTTGTCCCTCCCTCTAATTTGGCATCCCTGAATGAGTCTGTCCTTGCTGCAATAGAATTTGCCCTTCATACTCTAAAAGTTTCACATATCATCATTTGTGGCCATTCCGATTGCGGAGCTATGAAAGCAATCTTTCATGGGAGACAATCTCTTCAATACCCCTACTTGCGTAACTGGTTACAATATGCGGATTCGCTTCACAACTACTTAACATCGACTCAAAAACACCTTTCTGAATCCGAACAAATTGACGAACTTTCGCGCCAAAATATCATTTTACAATTAAATCATCTGCAAAGTTATGATATCGTCAACCAAGCAATCACTGCTGGCAACCTCATGCTTCATGGAATGTGGTTTAATATTAAAGATTCCACCGTCCATTATTGGCACAAAAAAACCAATACCTTTCATGTAATTGATCCAGTAGAGGGAACAGAGATTTTAAAACAATTAGACGATTTAAACTTTATGCATTAAATTCGAGTTTTGGAATCTTAAACACAACCCATTTCATCCAATTTTTTTAAAATGACCTTGCGTTTTTAAATACTCCTAGATGATAAACGTCACATCATCGTGCACTCGGTTGTAGACACCGGATGAATATACTTCTGATATCTCTTGAAAGGAGATATTCAGAAGGGAAAACAAAGAAAATATTCAAAAATAAGCCCTTCAAAGGTATTTGGAAGAAGAAACTCCAGTAGTGATTTATCAGTCGCTCGGGCGATCCCGTCAGTGGTTTTATAAATGGCTTAAACGTTATCAAATCAATAAAGAATATTGGTATGTCTAAAAACTGAGGGCTCGAAAAAATTATCCGGATCGGACTTCGGACGAAATTGAAAGAATCGTTAAACTGGTTCACCTCCAGCTCTACAACCAAATATTGTTCTGTGAAACCCAAGCCATTCTGGGAGAGTTGGCTGATTTAGGTATTGAATTCTTACCGTCAGCAAGTACAGTTGACCGGATCCTCAGGCGAAACGAGTTAACCTAATCGTCGTACTGGACGTATCAGGCCAAAGGAACACCTTATCCGAAACTTTTAGGCCACAGTGTCAATGAAGCCCAGCAAACCGATTGGATTGGACCTAATTTCTTGTTGGGAAGACCACGGTTTTACAGTTTAAACGTAGTGGATTTGGCTACCGGGCGTTTTGGTCCAAGCCTCGTCCAGACGTGAAGGACAAAGTGTTTTTGATGCCTTTTGGGGCATTTGGAAACGTTTAGGGTATCACAAAATCTGCAGATAGATAATGCTCAGGAGTTTTGTGGAAATCCCACCTATCCGCGGAATGGGATCTTTGATCCGGCTGTGTTTGCATCAAAAGATTGATCTGTGGTTTATTCCAATGAGGGAACCCTGGCACAATGGTGTAGTGGAGAAATTCAATGACCATTACCAACAAAAATTCCTGAATAAAACCAATCGCACCGAAAACACCTTGTTCAAGGGATCCTTGAAATGGGAGAGCCAACAAAATAGTCGATACCGTTTAGCAAGATCCATGGAAGAACACCGCTGCAAGGACTGACACATGAGTATGTGGTTGGAACGACGAATGTCCACAGGCAGAAACTAGAAATCATTCATGATGGTATCAAAGTTGAAGAATATGACTACAGATACACTAAGGGGAGCCTCGCACAGCAGGTAGTTTTAGCCTTCTGCTATGCACGATGATCTGGTGTATTATGGTGTTACCGATGATCTGACGTTTGTCACCTAGAAATTAGAATTTTAATTCAAATGATCCCAAAATCCCGTTGAGGTTTTCAGTTGCACTTAATATTCCTTCATAACTTAATTGAATTTGACTGGATGGGGTGACGATGATGTTCATACCAGCCTCTATGCTCGCAATAAGCGTAGGGGGATTAATGCCATAAACCCCAAACATCTCGTTCGGCGCCGCAGCAAACGCCATTAATTCTTGATTCCCTTGAGGAATCGCTTCTTTATATGCTGTAATTTTGATCGAGGGAATAAACTCAGTGGCTAATATTTTGAAACTCGATTTAATCAAAATCCCTAAAAATGGACGCAATGAATTAACGTGCTCACTCGGAACAATTAAATCAAAACTTTGCCCCCCTGTTTCTTCCGTGGGTGATGTTGAAATATAGCTGTATTGAACACCCAATATTGGTTCAAAATTGAGTTGGTTAATTTTGAATTGAGTTAAAATATTCCAATTGGTAACTAATTGATAGCCATCTAAATTTCCATTTATTAAATTACCGATTGAAATGCTCCGCACGATCTGATAGTGATTGAATCCATATCCAACTATTCCGTTTAAAGAAAACCATCCGAATGTATGACTTCCATAAAAATCATTGATCCAGGCCTCCATGTTAGCTGATCCACCAGACAGGTCTGATGAGTTCATGATTGCATGTTGGTATCCCAACGCCGTTCCCAATAAATTTTCATGAAACCGCCAATCATAACCTGCCATCAGACTATATTGAAATGTTTCATATTTCGAAACATTAGCATTACCCAATATCGTTCCAAAATTATCTAAATTACTCACCCAGTATCCATCTAAACCACTCTGATGTTGAAAATTTGAGCCAGCCAAATTTTGAGACAGTCTATTGCTTAAATGTTGCAGCAAGGTATCGATTTGTGATTGAATATTCTCCATTTCAACCTCTGGTACTACCGTATAAATTGATCCAGAAAGTTGACTTAAAATGGTTGATTGTCCATTGAGTACATAAATTTGATTCATTTCCGACAGTAAATTACCACTCGCCGTGGGTATTTGTTGATTTAAAACTTGGGCAACCGATAACTCATTGGGTGTTTGAGCAAACTGATCAAAATTTGCATTTAAACGATCCATCATTAAAACAACCGAATTGGAATCATAAATTAATGAAGTGCTAAATCCAATTGGATTTTCGATTTGAAGATTCGTGAATTCGCCGGTTACTGATTTAGCCGATAATAACGTAAAATTATACCGAATTCCAAAATTACCAATAATCGTTGCCGCCAGCGTTCCATTTAATTGTGCCGTATTGGTAACACTTAACTCCGTCTCTTGGCTTGGAGTAATATTGATGCCAAGAACTCCGCTGGTGTTTTGATTATAACTTTCCGTTGTAAGGGTTCCGGATATGCCATTGCCTGGAACCACCAAACCATTATTTACCACTGAGCCCGCAATTGTCCCCACACCTTGTACTTCGCCTGCCGCCGCCAGTGTCAAATTGCTCGTAATTTTCGAATCGATGTTTCCGGAGGTGCCGATTACTAACGTCCCATCACTAACTGTTGTACCTCCCGAATAAGTATTAATCCCATTTAAATCGAGTATTCCATTTCCCACTTTTATCAAATTGCAATTTCCATTGATCGTTCCTGAAAAATTTCCAGAGCTAATTTGAAATTCTGGATTCGCTCCTAAAATAGTTACAACGCCATCGCCTTGAAACGTACCAACGGTAACATATGCATTTCCCTCTTGGGAGGTGCCTGTCCCCCCTAATATATTTAGGTCATCCTGAGAGTTCTCCAATGTAAGCTTCCCAAGCATCATAGATACACTTCCACCTGTAGTTCCTGAGCCACCCATTGAATCTATTAAATTTGATGATCCTGATAGTTCAACGGTTCCTATGGAAACCCAAGCACTTCCGCCAATTCCATTACTATTGGTATTTCCACCAAGAATAAGAATTCCATTTGAACTATTCGATAAAATCGCAGAATTACTAGTCAACGCAGCATTACCACCATTGCCGCCGATGGCTCCTTGAATAAGAATTTTATTTAAATTTCCAGTTAGAAAAATTGCAGAAATCGATCCAGTGGCATTACCAGAATTTTGTATGCCGGATCCACTTAGAATGCTTAAATTATTTGAATTTTCAGAAGTAGAAAATAAATCCAATGTTATCCCGGCACTACCACCCAGTTCACCATTGCCCGCAGAAAGGGTGACTTCATTTGAACTTCCTAAAAATGTTAATTGAGCGCCCACGATCGATGCATTGCCACCTATTCCTGTCGTGGCCCCAATACCACCGTTTCCACCCATTAAATTAACTTGAGAATCACTTCCAGAAAAATTCAAGATAACAGTTTGTATACTTGCATCCCCTCCTGCGCCTCCAGTTCCAGACGTATTTTCACCGCCAGTACCACCTTTTAAAAACATTGAATTTGAATTATTCAATATGCTTGAATCATTTACGCCTAATACTGCACTACCCGCCGCGCTTCCGGTTGTCCCATCCGCGGCAAGAATGGTTAACGCGGTATTCGCTTCCACACTTAAGTTGGTGCCTACTGTAACCATACAATCCAATTGCCCCACCCCTCCGCTACCATCATTTTCAAAATTAAAAGTCATTCCTGAATCTAATCTTAAATTGTTTGAAAAATTACTGGTAGCCGTTGACTCATTTTCACCAATCATTGTTAGTGTAGAATCTGTACTGGTTCCTAAAAATGTAACACTTTCTGAAGCAGGTAGCGGTTGATTCAACGTAATTGGGGCATTGGGTGAAATAGCTAAAACAATATTACCACCTCCGCTATATCCGTTAATTTCCGACACCGCTTCACCAAGACTTCCCGCAACACTTACACTTCCACTATTATTGGTAACTGTCACTGCCATTTGAGCCAAAACTCCTTCCGGAATTAATGTCAACATGGCAATGATAAATATTCCCAACCAAGAATTTTTTTTTAGCACGCTCACCTCTAACTCGTCTTGAAATTTTTTAAAAGTGTTATGTATTTAACAATAAAAATCACATGTTCCACTTAGAGGATTGACCTTACTTTAATACCCTAATTTCTCAATAAAATTGGGACTTTCAACAAAGATAATATCATATTCAATCTTGCTATTGGTAGAGATCTTACATTACTATACAGGGGTATTTTCAAAATAAAATTCAAGGAGCTATCTTATGGCTTATGAGGCAAAAAACTTTTCAACGCTTATAGGCATTACTGGCTTAAGTGAAACGCTTTTAAAAAACCATTTCAAGCTTTATGAAGGCTATGTTGCCAATACCAATAAAGTTCTCGATATGCTTAAAAATTCTGAAATTGGATCACCAGCCTATGCTGAACTAAAAAGACGATTTGGATGGGAATTTAATGGAATGCGCTTGCATGAACTATACTTTAGTAATTTATCCAAAAACTCTCAAGCTTTTGATCTTAATTCCAAGCTAGGCAAACAAATAATTCTTGATTTTGGTTCATTTGAAAACTGGGAAAAAGATTTCAAAGGCACCTGTGCTTTACGTGGAATTGGCTGGTCGGTTTTGTTCTGGGATCATGACGGGAAAAAGCTTTTTAATTGCTGGATTAATGAGCATGATGCAGGCCCACTTACGGGTTGTGCCCCAATCCTTGTGGGAGATGTGTTTGAACACGCTTTTATGATTGATTACGGATTAAATCGAGCGGACTATATTGCCACGTTTATGAAAATTATTGATTGGCGAAAAGTGGTCGAACGATTTGACAATGCTTAAATCGCCTGATACGCGTTCAACTACTACCTCTCATGCTTGCATTTTGAGTTAATTATTCAACTTTTGCAACCATGAGAGGTGTATTCGATGCTTTTATGCTGGTTGAGCTTGTTCCGGAAGGATATCCAAAATAACTTGGTGAAATTTTTGTGGATCTTGTCGGTGTATTGCACTAATCACAGTAGTTGCAGGTAACCTTTGTTTCAAAACAGAATATAAATTTTCTTGAGTTACTTCATCCAGTGCTGAAGTGGCCTCATCCATAAAAATCCATTGAGGCTGATGAAGAAAAATGCGCCCCCATATAACACGTTGTTGTTCTCCACCTGAAAGCATTAAGGCCCAATTGGCCGATTCATCCAATCGATGCTCTAAATGACTTAGCGAACACAGTGCCAACACTTCCTTTATTTCATGATCAGAAAATTCTAATTCCGATTTTGGATACGTTAAAGTTGCTCGCAATGTCCCAACGGGCAAATAGGGTTTTTGAGGAACAATCATGATTTTGGCATTTGCTGGCAAGTAAACCTTGCCCTTTGCATAGGGCCAAATTCCATAAATCGTTCTAAATAAAGTACTTTTCCCACATCCTGACGGTCCGAGAATTAACGTATATTTCCCCTCCTGAAACTGCATATCCAGTGAATTCAACAATGGTTTAGCATTGCCCGGCAATAGGAGTGTAACTTGATCTAAACGAATGGCACCTTGGTTAGGCTCATGCTGTACTACTGATTGAGCTTGAATACGCATTTGTTTGGTTCGATCTACTTCATATTCAAATCCCTCCAAACGTTCAACCACCGATCGCCAATATGCCAACGTTGCATAATTATCCAAAATCCAAGACAAAGCCCTTCGAACCTGATCAAACGAGTTTGTAACTTGAATTAATCCACCATATCCAATTTGTTTTGCAAAATATCGAGGCGCCGCAACCATAAGTGGAAAAACGATTGCCAGTTGATCATATCCACTTGAGAAAAAATTCAAATGCATTGTTTTTCTTATAATTGATTTAAAATTAAAAAAAACCCATTGAAACGAATTTTTTAAACTTGCCTCCTCTACATTTTCTCCATCACTTAATGCCACACTTTCTCCATTTTCCCTTAATCGAACCAATGAAAATCTGAAATCTGCTTCTAAAAGCTGTTGATTATAATTAAACCCTATTAACGGTCTTCCAATCCGATGGGCAATCCACGTGGAAATACCTGCATAAATTAAACAAGCCCATGCCATATAACCCGGAACTGAAAAATATTGTCCATGCCCTAATGGAATATGAAGAGGTCCTGATAAAATCCAAAGAATTGAGATAAATGAAAAAAATGTTACTACTTGATTTAACAATCCCACTGAAAGTGTTAAACTATAGTTGACAAAATCCCGAATGTCTTCCGAAATTCTTTGATCAGGGTTATCGGTTTTTTTCTCACCTAGTTGCCACAAATAATGGCTTTTATCCTGTAACCATTGCTCTAAAAATTTTCGCGTCATCCATTTTCTCCATCGATTTTGAAGCGTTTGGGTAAAATATTGTCGAAAAACCGAAATTAAAATGGCAAATGCAGCTAAAATTCCGAAATAACCCAATAATGACCAAAATATTTTTTCATTGAATTGTTGAATCGCATTATAAAAGTTTCGATACCACGTGTTTACTAATACCATTAAATATACCCATCCCAACGTTAATAAAATTACAAGCGTCAACAATCCTCTCGCCGGCCATTTTTCTTCTGAAAACCAATACGGTTTCCCTAGTTTCCAAAATCCTTTGAATAATTGTCGATTCGTGTACGTTGCCCCAAACAAACGAGTATCTTTATTATCCATGTATTACTAGCTCCTCTGTTTTTTAAAAACTCTCTACTCACTAAAGTTGAATCATTTTAAATGTATTTAAATTTATATCCTATTCACAAAAAAAATTCTAATAACTTATCTTCAAATACAAGGAGATTATTATATGCAGAAAATTCAAGCCGCTTTAAAGATGTTCTCGAGCATCTAACTATACCATCCTGCTTCTGCCCTTTGTTATGCAAAATCCAATTTATACCCATCAAAAATTTATTTGACATCACTTTAAGCGCAGTGCCTTGTACGCCACAATTGAACCAGTTGTAACCCTAATGTAGCAATCTGGATTCCAGTTATTAAATGAAAAAACGACTCTCGCCTAACTCATTCAACCGCAAGGCATCCAAAAAAATAAAAGCCGTTGATCCTCGTTATACACGTTCTCAATAAATTTAGAAAGTCGTTACAACATTTCTTCACATGCTTCATTCGGGGATCTATATTTCTTCTCGTATTTCAAGATATTGAGAAAGATATACGTCAACAACTGTTTGAAATTTCAGGCCTCGTTGCCAGCTTTTGAACCTCCATTTTTTAAAAAATAAACGATGGTCCTTTTTATCCCATAAAATAACCCCTTTTAGCAAGTTTTCCCTTAATATTTTTATTTTAATGGCTCATTGGAATACCACTTCCAAAATTCTCTTAAAATTATCCTGATTTTCAAACCCTACTCAGAAATGAGTACTAAGTGAAAAATTCTCAAATTTCTTAAAATACAAAAATGAAATAATAAACAAAAAAGTAATCTTTTTCAGCTGAATTTCCTATATCAGCGCTTTAAGCGATATCTTTACTCGATTTTTTCAGTAATTAAACATTGGCATGACCCTTGCTTAAATCAAGTAGAAATTGCTTCAATTTAACTTTAAGGAGTCTGTTATGAGTAAATTACCTTCTAAAGAACCACCATCCGAAAAAAAAATAACACCCACTTTAGGCTTATTAGGAGCCTCCATGAACGCCATGGCGCTCATTGCCCCAGGCGCTTTTTTATGGATTACCTATCAAATACAGGCTTCAGCAACCTTGCCTAATGGCACTTCATGCGCAAACGACATGTGGGGTGGCATTCTCGTTGCGTTGATTTTAGCTTTTTTAACCGCTCTTTCGTATTCAGAATTAGCTCGTATTTATCCTGAGGCTGGATTTGCGAGTTGTAGTTATTTTGCGGAAAAGGCCTTTCTGGATTCGCAATCCAAAAAACGAGCTGCCCCTGAATCGATTGCACGGTTTGCAAAATTAGCTACAGGCTGGGCCGCCCATCTATTCTATTGGGTCTATCCAGGCGTTATGGTTGCCATGATGGCAACTATGATCGGTTACATTTGGACGTCTTTTACTGGTGCGACTCTTTCTACTACCACTTTAACAATCATTGGAACCCTCTTTGCCTTTATTGTGGGCTATATTGCTTATCGAGGAGTGACCGGTTCCACTTTAACTAATATCTGGATAAATATCATTCAATGGATCTCACTTGCTGTTTTTAGTTTACTCGCCATTTTATATCGTGTTTTCAATCCATCGCATATAAAATCTTGGGCCTTCTCAGGCGCTTTTGATATCGTTAAGTTTCATTCAATTCAAGGTGTGCTTGTTCAATCCACTATAGCTATATTAATATTAGTTGGATTTGAAAGTTGCACGTCTTTAGCGGCTGAAACTAAAGATCCAGGAAAAAACATACCTAAAGCCATTATCATTGCGCTTATTGTTCAGGGGCTCGTTGCATATTTATTTGAATATTTTGCAGCTAATTTCATGGTTAATAATCATCTTACCGAGATGGTAACCGTCGCCGCAACATCCAAAACTCCCGCTTCAACTCAAGTGGTTACTGGAATGAATGCCATGGCTATTTCGAGTGCTCCTATTGGTGATATGGCTAAACTTTTAGGAAATTCATTACTCGGAGGGCTGGGATTTGGATTAATGATAACGATAGCTCTCACCGTAGCCATCGCTGTTATCGGGACTACCTTGAGTTGTTTAAATACTGCTGTACGGGTAACCAATGGATTGGCAACTGACCGTGAATTGCCTTCGTTCTTAAGTTTTCTCCATGAAGAAAAGAAGACACCTCACACAACTATTTGGATCTTAGTTGTGATTTCTTGCATAATTGCAGCGATTGGAATTCAATCGGTCGATGGTTTAACAGGTATTACACTGGCATCAAATCTAGGTACATTTATTTTATACGGTTTAGTTTGTATCTGGACTTTTATCGCATTTAAAAATCGAGATGATTTCAGTGTAGTAAAACATGTTATCATTCCATTCGGCGGACTTGTTTTGAATTTGTTAATGGCTGGAGGAATTATTTACTTAAATGCCATTGGAACTGCTGATAATAAATTAGAATTAAAAATCTGTTTGTTTATTGCAGGTGGATGGGCATTAATAAGCTTTCTTTATGTGCTGATTACAACTGTCAAACGAAATTATGGAATGAAAATGATTTCGGCCATTATACGTCCAGACAGTTTGGATGAGTTAGTCGCTTCACTCAACCAAGAAAAACTCATTCAAGGCATGACTGTTACCGAAGTTAAGGGATTTGGTCGTCAACGGGGCTCGAAGGTTTCTGATGATGTACCAGAAAAAATTAAATTTCTTCCCAAAATTCGAGTTGATCTCGTCGTAAATGATTGGGATGTACCTCATGTCATGAACGTCATGCAGGATGTTTTAAATACCGGGAACGTTGGTGATGGAAAGATATTTGTATTTGATGCTGAAGAAACTATTCGCGTACGAACAGGCGAAAGCGGAGTATCTGCAATTTAGAATTCAACATTTTATTTAACTAATATTTTAAATTAGAGGTCATCGTTAAATTTGGTGGCCTCTAATTTCATTTAAGGGCTACTTGATTCAATTGCTCTATTACCAATCGATATGTGCATTTTCAAAATAACAACCTGATTAATTCTTAAATTACTTAAATTCACTTGGGTATTCTGCGATATTTCAAAAATATGAAATAGAACGCGTCAAGCTGAAAATCATTATATAGTCCTGATTTGAGATGGATTAGTCGCCCACTGGGACCCCAGTATAATATTTCTCATGACCAGTCAACCTCTGATTTTTTTCCCCCTTTAGGCCGAACGAAATCCCTGGAGTGCGCTGAGATTATTTGAAGAAAAATACCTTAGCGGACTTGCCATTTTCTGACCCGCTGCTGTGACTAAAACAAACTAGCATTACACAAACGCTCTACTAGAAAACAAAATTTTTACGATCCTTCCTTTAGCACTGCCCCATTCTTGCTCCTGAATTAGGACATTACTTCATTTGATATGAATCGCTGATATTCATTGATATTACCCTAATATTTTCCACCCATTCTAATGTGGTCCTCTGTTACCACTTTCCTGATTATATTATTTTATAAACCATGCTATAATTTCATTTGTTTAATTTTATCATAAAAATTATTCTCAAGTCATGATTCTATAAATTGAAACCATAACCTAGGATCTTCTACGTTGACAAGATCACAAAAAAAGCAGCGCCTCAACTCAAATTCAATGTTTGAAACCTTCATGACTTTTCAGCCGTTTCATTCAATCATCAATTTTTATATCAATCTCAGTTGCTTTGTAATGACTAAATCCATCCATCCCGGTTGGTGGGCGCTCAATCGCATTCGACATTCAAATCCGATATTTAAATTAACTTTTCAACACGGCAAAATACACCAACGTCGAGAATTCGTAAAAGAATGTTTTCAAAAATCAAAAAATCAGAGAAAAACGATTTGTGGATCTTTTTTAGGATTTCATGATTTATTTGTCCCCATTTTTTATAACAACGAATTACAAGGATATTTACAAAGTGGAACTTTTTCAAAAAAAAATTTTTCCTTTTCAGACCTCCAAAATGCATGGACGAATTTCACAGGGTACCATCAAGTAGATGATCATCACGACAACTTCAGGTTTTTCTGTCAGACAATTCTCTCAACACCCATTTTAACCGAGCCACTTTTTGACGCCTATAAAGAGTCACTAGAGTTATTCGCACTTGTACTTGGTGATAATACTCATCCACATATCATCAAACAACGACTCCATGATTTATTGATTCAAGTCATTTCAAAAAAAACACCCCACTTATACTGGCTTAATTGGGCCCTTGGAATCACCGCGGATGAATCGACGCCTATTTGGGAACGTGGCATTGAAAATCTGTCCTGGATTCAAGAAGAACTTCGAATTACTCGAATTCCGACCACGGTTATAACGGTTGTTCCAAATCAGCTTGAAAAAAAGTCAAATCCCATCGAAAAAATGCTCTTAATTCACTCATTTCAAAAAGAATGTTTCCAATTTGCACAAACATTACCTGAAACTGTGGGAGGCGCGCTCAATAATTATGGCGGAGTATTTGTGACCTCCACGCCCGCCCATTGCACTCGGTTACAAAAAAGAAGTCAAATTGGAACACTGGCCGAAAAAATTCATGATTTTGCTTCCAAGGAACTAGGTTGTCCCGTTGTCGTTGGTGTTGGAGAAACTGTTGCCCCTGGAGAATCACTAAACAATTCCTATCATCAGTCAATTCAGGCACTTCATTATGGAAGGAATTCGGGGAAAAAAATAATATTTTATTCGCCGGCTCCAACCGTTATCTACAAAAACACCGTGCAGGAATTTCAGGAGTTTTTAGTCTTGATCCAATCCTCTTTGGCATCGGGAACATTATATGATCTTCAAATCCTCAAGGACCGTTTTTTAGATACCGTACTTCGATTGTCCAACAATCAACCGGAAGAGTTATATTTACATTTAAATTACAGTCTTTTATTTATTGTTCAAGCCGTCAAAAATAATTTTGAAATGCATTCCATTGACTTAACGCACTGGTTAGATCAATTTAGAAAAAAATTAGAAAATTCATTAACCGCTAATAACATGGTTCATACTTTCAATGAAACTTTTGATCAACTTACCAGTTTATTATTGAAACCTTCTATTCTGAAAAAAACGTTAATTATAGATGACATAAAAAAAATGATAGATGAAAATTTTTCAAAACCACTCCGATTAAAAGAAGTAGCCAAAAGTATTGGTTTATCGTCATCATCGTTTAGCCTCGGTTTTAAGAAGCTCACCGGCTTTACCTTTGAAGGATATATTCAAAATCAACGTTTAAACGAATCTAAACGGTTGTTACAAACCAGCAGCTTGCCCATTCGGCAAATTGGAGTCCAATGTGGTTATCACTCCTATTCTTATTTTATTCAACTATTTAAAAAAAATTTCAAAACATCACCTGGAAAATTTCGAACCAGTCATTCCAGAATCTGATTCAATAAATTTCATCCACATTTATGAAGTGAATGACTCCCATTTTTTTTGCATCTCAGATGGAATTGGTGCTTCTAAAACAATTTTTTTTTGCGTTTGAGGATGTGTAAATTCGAGTCGACATGCGTGCAATGCGGTTCTTGAAAATTGAACTTGTTTTTCAATTTCATCTGTAAATCCATTTCCCCGAAAGTTCAAAAATATTTCATCGTTACCTGAATAAAGTTTATCCCCAATAATTGGAAATTTGATGGCCTCTAATTGAACTCGAATTTGATGCGTCCGACCAGTAATTGGAAAAGCTTTGATCCATGAAAATGTGCTTTTAATTTCAACTGCTTTGAAAATTGTAGTGGCCATTTTCCCACGAATCCAATCAATGCCTTGTTTTATCCTAATTTTACCATTCAATTTAGCTCCAATGGGCGCACAAATAGTTCTCACTTGGGGATGAAATTGTCCAAAAACAAAAGCATCATATTCCTTATGCACACTCCCTCGAGTCCATTCTTTTTGTATAAACCTTAATGCTTCGTGGGTTTTACACAATAAGACAACGCCGCTTGTTTCGGAATCAAGGCGATGTGCCAAATTTAAATAATTTAATCGAGGGTAGTGAGCCCGCAATAGTGATACCAGTGTATTTTGAAAAAATCGACCTACGCTATGAACGGGAAGACCGCTCGGCTTTGATACCGCCAGGAAATGTTCATCTTCATAAATCACATGATACTGTGTATTAACGGCGGGTTCCTTCCAAGCCGTTGTCCGATATGAAACAATATCGCCCCAGCAAATCAATTGATCTTGAGAAACCTCCTTACCGTTGACTAAAATATGCCCTGATTCAATTTTAGCTTTCCATGTGTGAACATCAAAATACTTAAAGCGATTATCTAAAAAATCGATGATACGTTGGGATCCTTTTTTTGTATTTTTTATCTTTAAACAAATAACGTCAGACATTTTTTCAACCTTGTACCCATTGATTATGACTCACCAACGCGCATTTCCATTACATCATATTTTGCGGATCAAAATCAACAATTCGGCGGATGGTCGATTTTACATGAAATTGTTCATCAAGTTTTTCTACTAGAGATCGAAGCGGTTCAGCCGATTGACATTTTAACAAAATTTGAAATCGATAGAAATTTCTTAGTTTGGGAATTGGGGCCGGGGCAGGGCCTAAGACATCAACTGAAAAATCCAAGGCTATTTTCTTAAGAAATAAAGAAATTTGATTGGCCTCATTCAAAACTTGGTCTTCAGAATGCCCTTCAAAAATGATTAACCCTAATTTAACATAAGGCGGATATAACAATTGTTTTCGAAGAGAAAGCTCAGCCTTAGAAAATCCATCCACATCTTGTAGCATAGACTTTTGAATACTTAGATGATCCGCGTTGAATGTCTGTAAAAATACGTGACCTTCCTTTTCAAATCTTCCTGCCCGTCCAGAAACTTGAACTAATAGATTAAAGTTTTTTTCCGCTGCGCGAAAATCTGGAAGAGACAATCCAATTTCCCCCCGCAATATTCCAACAAGTGTCACATCAGGAAAATCATGACCTTTCGCAATCATTTGTGTGCCTATTAAAATATGCGTTTCTTTTTTTAAAAACCGCTGAAGAATCTCTGCATAACTTTTCCGTTTTCTCGTGGAGTCTGTATCCATCCGATCGATCTTAAACCCAGAGAATTTTTCAATAACTTCTTTTTCTACACGTTCTGTTCCAATTCCCGTCTGGTAAACAGCAGTTTCTCCACAATAAAGGCATTTCTCATTGAGTTTTCCCTGCCAATTACAATAATGACAAATATAACAGTTGTCCGACTGATAATAGGTCACGGCAATGGAGCAATGTGGACAATAAACAATTTTCCCACACTTTAAACATTGGCTGACCGGATTAAATCCACGACGATTTAAAAACAAAATGACTTGATCCCCCTTTGAAAGTGTCCGTTTCATCGCTTCTTCTAATGCCAATGAAAAAATGGGAATTTCTTTAGCCTGGCGGCTCGTCATTTCTTCCCGCAAATCGATTAAGTGCATTTTAGGGAGCACTCGTTGATGAATACGATTCGGTAGGTACAAACAATCATATTTCCCAATTTTAGTGTTATATATTGTTTCTAATGACGGGGTCGCACTTCCTAAAACCACTAATGCTTGATTCAATTGTGCACGCTTAATTGCAGTATCGCGAGCATGATATCTTGGGCTTTCATTTTGTTTGTACGATGGATCATGTTCTTCATCGACAATAATAAGTCCAAGATTTTTAGTCGGAGCAAATAAAGCTGATCGAGTTCCCAACGCAATCGAAGAATAGCCTGAAAAAATTTGATGCCAATTAAAATCACGCTCTAAGGGTGTTAATTTACTATGAAAAACAGAAACCTGATTTTTACCAAATCGATCAATAAATCTTGATAATGTTTGTGGGGTTAATGATATTTCCGGAATTAATACAATGGTTTGTTTTTTAAATTGAATAACTTTTTCAATCAATCGTAAATAAACTTCTGTTTTCCCAGATCCAGTTACCCCTTGCAGCAAAACCGACTTAAAAACACCCAATTCCAATATTTTTGACAATGCTTCAATTACACTTTTTTGTTGATTGAGTAATTCGGGCCGTCGAGGATCAGATATCCATCCAATTGTTTCCTTTTGAGTATAATTTTTCTTTAAAGGAGCATGGACTTGAAGTTGCGCCAAATCTTTTTCAAGTAATTGAGCTGATAATTCATGGAGTTCTGGATAATATTTTACTTTTCCCTTGAGATCTTCGACTGTAATTCCTGTGATTTTTGAATCCTCCAATATTTTTTTTACTTCCAATTCATTTTTTAGTCCTTTTTCTGTAAGGGTTAAAACGATTTTTCCGACTCTCCGAGTACTAATAGGCAACATTGAAAAAAAAGCTTCTCCCAACGAACAATAATAATATTTTGAAATCCACAATCCCAATTTCAAAAGATCGGAAGTTATCAACGATTGTTCATCTAATAAACTATTAATGGTTTTAATATTCTTGATGTCCGAAGATATTTGAGAATTTAAGTTGATGACCAAGCCAATGGTTTGTTTATTTTTGAATGAAACTGAACACCGTGTTCCAATTTGAATTTTCTTTTGCAAATG
This sequence comes from candidate division FCPU426 bacterium, assembly GCA_027366525.1. Lineage (GTDB taxonomy): Bacteria > Oederibacteriota > Muellerivitia > Muellerivitales > DAHXKG01 > DAHXKG01. Next base: position 118,112 of record DAHXKG010000005.1, on the reverse strand, counting down.
AACTGGAACTGAATAATAAAATATCTTTTTTAATGGAGTTGGGAAAACAAGTCCTGCATATAATTCATCCATACCAATAAAATTTCTTATATGAATTTTTGATTAAAAATAACATACAATTATTGTTTATACTTAATTACTTTGTCCATGACATTTTTTATATTTTTTCCCAGACCCACATGGACAAAGATCATTTCTTCCTACTTTAGGAGAATCGCGACGAATCGGCTGCAGTTTAACCGGCTCTGATTCCTCGGAGGTTCCTCCTTCAGAATAAACCATGGAAGGCACTACATTTGAACTTCCTCCCGCCCGTGTTAAAACGGGATTTTGGGCAGCTATATTCATATCAAATTCAGGGTGTTCTTCCCGAATTTTACGAGATCGATTTTGCGAGAACATTTGATCCGACACATTCATGGACTGTACCATAAAAATCATCTGTACTGTTTCTTCCTTCACTCGAGCAATCATTTCATCAAACATTAAAAAGCCTTGTTTTTTATAAGCAATGAGTGGATCATTTTGACCATAAGCCTGTAATCCAATACCCTCTTTTAGCCGATCCATATTTAATAAATGATCTTTCCATTGATTATCCACCACTTGAAGCAAAATGGTTCTCTCTAAATTTCTCAAAACCTCAGCTGTTAAGATTTTTTCTTTTATTTCATAATTTTTTATCATTTCTAATTTTAATGCTTCAAACAATGCTGTTCTGTTCATTAAATAAATATTTTCATCATTTAATGACAGATCTTTTAAAAAAACACTTAGAAACCATTTCTTTAACGCCGGAACATCCCAATCATCTGGCCGGACTCGATCCGGTGCATAAATATCCAACACATTGGCCCCAATATCTTCCAAAACTTCAATCATATGATCCCGAAGATTTGTCTCTTTTAATACTCGATTCCGCTCGTTATAAATAACTTCACGTTGCTTATTCATTACATCATCATATTCCAATAAGTGTTTTCGAATATCAAAGTTGTGCCCTTCCACTGTTTTTTGAGCTCGCTCAATGGCTTTCGAAACCCATGGATGTGAAATTACTTCGCCTTCTTGCATTCCTAATTTCCCCATTAAATTTTTCAAGCGATCGGACCCAAAAATTCTCATTAGATCATCTTCTAATGAAACATAGAATCTTGATAGGCCAGGATCGCCTTGGCGTCCCGATCTACCGCGGAGCTGATTATCAATGCGGCGGCTTTCATGTCTTTCTGTCCCGATGACAACCAAACCTCCCAATTTTTTTACTTCCTCAGCTAAAACAATATCAGTACCACGGCCTGCCATATTGGTCGCAATCGTAATTGCTCCCAATTGACCTGCTTGTGCAATGATTTCTGCTTCACGTTCATGGAATTTTGCATTTAATATTTGGTGTTTTATTCCTTTTTTCTTGAGTAAGGTCGATAATTTTTCATTTTTTTCAATCGACACCGTGCCAACTAAAACAGGTTGTTGTTTATTGTAAAACTCAGCTATATCATTCACAATGGCATTAAATTTTTCTTGTTCGGATTGATAGACTGCATCAGATTCATCTCGACGAATCATCGGACGATTGGTTGGAACAGGTATCACTTCCAGATTATATATTTCTGCAAATTCAGCTGCTTCAGTTTCCGCAGTTCCTGTCATCCCAGCTAATTTTTTATACATTCTAAAAAAATTCTGAAACGTAATTGTAGCTAACGTCTGATTCTCTTCTGCAATTTTCACATGTTCCTTGGCTTCTAAAGCTTGATGTAACCCATCACTATATCGTCTTCCGGGCATTAATCGACCTGTAAATTCATCCACAATAATTACTTCTCCATCTTTTACAATATAGTCGACATCCTTTTTGAAAATAACATGTGCTTTTAATCCCTGTTGAACATGGTGTACCAAGTGAACATTTTTATGATCATATAAATTATCAACTTTGATTAATTTTTCAACATGGGCTACCCCAGTTTCTGTTAAAAAAACAGATTTGGTTTTTTCTTCGAGGTCATAATCCGCACCTCTTTTGAGATCTGGAATAATTTTATCAATTTGATAATACAATTCCGTTGACTCTTCGCTTGGACCTGAAATGATTAATGGTGTACGAGCTTCATCAATTAAAATGCTGTCAACTTCATCAACAATCGCATAGTTTAATTTGCGTTGAACCAAATACCGAGGATCCGTAGACATATTATCGCGCAAGTAATCAAATCCTAGCTCGTTATTTGTCGCATAGACAATATCACAAGCATAGGCGGCCTGGCGTTCTTCAAAAGACAATCCGTGTTTGATAACACCACAGGACAGTCCTAAAAACTGATAGATATTCGCCATCCCTTTAAATGTACCCCGTCCCAAACTATCTCTTTCCGCCAAGTAATCATTCACAGTCACCACATGAACCCCGTCGCCAGTAAGCGCATTTAAATACACTGGCAATACTGCCACTAAGGTCTTACCCTCTCCGGTTTTCATTTCGGAAATTTTACCCTCATGTAAAACTATTCCACCCAAAAGTTGAACATCAAACGGGCGCAATCCAATGGTTCGCCAAGCCGCTTCTCGAACCACCGCAAAAGCTTCATCTAAGAGATCATTTAAGTTCTCGCCATGACTTAATCGATCTTTAAATTCCAACGTTTTTTTTTGAAGTTGCGTGTCACTAAGCGATTTCATTGTGGGTTCTAATGCATTAATCGATTGCAGGTGGGGCTCAATTTTTTTTAATTGTCGTTCCGAATGTGTGCCAAAAAATTTTTTCAACATATTTTGAAGCATCGTTTATTCACTTTCTCAAAGGTATACATAGACGATTCGTCTATGACTTTTTTTATTTGGATCAAGAATCAATCTTTTACCATAAAATGCATTTCAAAAACATTTTCCAATAGACCTTAACTATACGTATTCTTGATTGTCACGTCAATCAAGTTCAAGATGTCTGTTACTTTATCGATTCACCTTAGTCTAAAATCAAATTCTGGTTGCTCTAGTTAAAATAACTTTTATAAACCTATCCTTATTTGGATATTTTTTGATCATACGACTTAATTTTAGCATTTAACTGATCAATCGTTACCTCGGCTTTGAGAATTTGTTCTTGAGCATTATCCATAGATAATTTTCTTTTATCGATGGATAAACGATGTTGGGCATCTTGCATTTTGTACCAAGCGATTTTCCTGTTTTCAATTGAAATAAAAAATAAGTTTTGTGCTTTTTTTTCATAATATTCATCGCGAGTTTGATCTGCGTCCGGAGCATGGATCCAGTGTTGATAGGCACGAAGATATCGATCGTTATATAAAACAGTTTTTAAGCGGGCCCGAATCCAGTCATGCGTCAATAAACGCAATTGACTCTGATCACTTTGAATCTGCTGCTCCATGGCTTTTTCTTTCGTTACAATCTTACCCATCGCTATCTTGGCGTTTTGTGCTAATAGCTTATTCGCCACTCCAAGTAATACTGTCAGTCCTAATATAAAAAAATATTGCTTTTTCATAATTCATCCTTTTAAATTCAATTTTTGAACTAACTTTAAAAACTCCGGCTCTGTTAAAATTGGAACTTTGAGTTGTTCCGCCTGCTTGAATTTCTGACCTGGATTTTTACCAACTACCACGTAATTTGTTTTTGAGGATACCGTAGTTGTTGCTTTCCCACCATGTTTTTTAACAAACGCTTCCGCATCATGTCGACTAAGATGATCCAATTCTCCTGTAAATACAAATGTTGTCTCCTTCAACTCCAAAGGATGATTGATGGATTCATCATTCAACCGAGAAAAATCAACTCCAGCTTTCCTGAGTTTTTCAATAATTTTCAAATTGGGGGAATGGAAATAAGTTTTAAGTGAATTTAATATCTGCGGACCTATCCCTTTTTCAATTTCCAAAGGTATTTCGTGTGCATTATGAAAAGCATCGATTAATTTATCTAAGGACGAAAAATGATGTGTCAATAATTCAGCGATATGTATCCCGACATGTCGAATCCCTAATGCAAAAACAAGTCGAGTCAATGATACATTTCGACTTTGAGCTATTTGATTTAGCAGATTATCCGCTGACTTTTTCCCCATGCGGTCTAGTAAAAGAAGGTGCTTCTCATCCAAAAAATATATATCGCCATAGTCTCGAATTAACTCATGATGAATCAATTGATTAATAATGGCCGGACCCAGTCCCTGAATATTCATCGCATCACGACTACAAAAATGTTCAATACTGCGATGGACTTGAGCTGGGCAAGCATCATTTTCACATCGCCATGCAGCTGCATCCTCTTCTTTTATTAATTTCGAGTGACATTCGGGGCACTCGGTTGGCATGCAAAACCGTTTTTCATTCCCAACACGCAAGTGAAGAACTGGATGAATAATTTTAGGGATCACTAGCCCTGCTTTTTCAACAAGAACTTGATCGCCAATTCTCAAATCTTTTCGTTGAATATCGTCCTCATTATGTAACGTTGCCCGCGTTACGGTCGATCCATCAATAAAAACAGGTTCTAATTCTGCCACCGGAGTTACCACGCCTGTACGGCCCACTTGAAAAACAATATTTTTCAACGTCGTAATGGCCTTTTCAGCCATAAATTTATATGCGATGGCCCAGCGCGGTGTTTTTGAAGTTTCACCTAAATTTTTTTGCTGTTGAAATTGATTAATTTTAATAACCACCCCATCCGTTTCAAATGCGATTGTTGATCTCTTGTTTTCAAAAAATTCACAATATTTATAGGCATCAAGAATCGTCGGACACTGCTGAAAGTGCCTATCGACAGGGAATCCGGCTTGAGCTAACCATTGCAAAACCTCCAAGTGTGTTTTTAAAGGACATTTACTTGCAGTTAAAAGTTGATATACATGCATTTTCAGAGGACGCTTTTTAAATTCATCACTATTCAATAATTTCAATGTGCCCGCAGCTGCATTGCGAGGATTAGAAAAAGGAATTTCATTGTCCTGAATTCGAATTTGATTGATTTTTTCAAAGTCCTCTTTAAGAAAAAAAACTTCACCCCGAATTTCCAACCGATTTAAAGTCCATGACTCATTGGGATCTTTCTCCTCATCTCTTGAAATTTTATCGGGTATGTTTTGCGATGCCAATATAATGCGAGCATTTTCAGTGACATCATCTCCAAATTCTCCATCGCCGCGTGTGACCGCTTTAGTAAAAACCCCATTTTCAAAAATCAATTCGATACTCAATCCATCTATTTTCAATTCAGCTACATATTCATATTTTTCAGATGCTAATTTCTTTTTAATTCGATCATCAAATTCCTGAAGTTCATCTAATGAATAGGTATTATCCAAAGAGAGCATCGGCACTCGATGTTTAATCGCATCAAGTTTTTTTAAAGGACGCTCCCCCACATGACGCGTTGGCGAATTCGGATCTTGAAATACTTGACCCAAGGATTCAAGATGTTTTAGTTTATTATAGATTTGATCATATTCAAAATCAGAAATTTCGGGATTGGCTTCGTCATAGTATTTTCGGTTATGATATTCAATAAGTTTTCGAAGATGCGAAATTTGATTTTTAATTTGCTTGTTTGACAAACTCATTAGTTACTTTCCAAGCAACAAACGTTGGGCAAAATATTCCGGGAGACCTACATCTCGTACTTTTTGAGCTGTTTTTCTAAAATCATAATCTAACCGTTGGATGAGTAATTGATGTGATTGAGAATCATATAAGACATACGCTGTTTGCGGATTGCCATCTCGCGCCTGACCCACGCTCCCAACATTCACTAAATAACGGCAATGGGGCTTCAAGGTATACTCCAATTGGTTAATTAATTTTACTTCCCCATTAGAAGCTTGTTCAGCAATCATGGGTTTATGGACGTGCCCAAAAAAACAAATATTACCTTGAAAATAACGGAAATTTTTTTCCAAATCCTCCAGTTGGGAAAGATAATGCCATTCTTCTGATTGAAATGGTGATGAATGAACTAACGTGATATCTCCAACATCACATCGCAAAATCAATTGATTCAAAAACTGAAAGTTAGATTCGGTTAATTGCTTGCGAGTCCATTCTAAAACTTTTTGAGCCGGTTCATTAAATCGATTCATCGATATACGCTCAATACACGCGGCATCATGATTTCCGAGAATAATTTTCCAACAATTCATCTCTCTAATTAAGTCAATAACTTCATTGGGATTCGCATGATAGCCAACCAAATCTCCCAAACAAAAATACTCTTCCACTTTTTTTTGTTTCATGGATTGATAAACCACTTCCATGGCTTCAAGATTTGCATGAATATCTGAAAAAATCCCGTAAATCATTACTCCTCCTCTTGATAAATTCTATCATATCCATTTATTTTTGAAATTTTAATTTATTCAGTCGATCAACCTAATTTTGTAAATCGATCTATCAAAGTGTGTTTTTAAGTGTGGTATGCGTTAGTAAATGCTCATGATGCATCGCTTTTCAAAGCCACTCAAAATTGGTTGACTGTATTCTGCAATTTCAGTTTTGGTGTTGGAATTGAGCGGTTATTTTCAACTTGAGATTCAGGACGCTTTTAGTGTCTATTTTGCTCAAGCAACCAACTTAAAATTTTTAATCGATTTTCTTGAGAAACATTATATTCAGAAAATTCCACAAAAGCAGGATAGAGATTTGAATTTTTATTTAGTTCAAACCCTATTTCCTCATTGATTTTTCTTGCAGAAATAATAGTTAATCGAACCAACAAAATCAACGGCTCTTTAATGTCTTTCTCCGACCGCCCAATCATATACGCAATTTCAGAAATAGTCCCGGTGTTTTTGGGATGTTTATAAAAGCAAATTAAAATATCCCATGAAATAAATGAGGGAACAACTTGTCTGATAAAGTTCTCTATATTTTCCGGAAGAACGGATGACATTGTATCCCTATCCAACTCAATTATTCACTTATTGTTTTTCCAATTGATCCAAAACACCATTTACAAATTTACCTGATTCATCTGTACTAAATTTTTTTGCGATTTCAATAGCTTCATTAATCGAAACTGATTTGGGGATACTGGGATCATAAAAAATTTCGCTCGCAGCCAATCGAAGTACATTCCGATCAATTGCCGCCATTCTAGATAATTCCCAATTTTCTGTAATCCGTCGAAGTTGCCGATCAATGTCCTGTAAATGTAGCCATGTCTGTTTCACACTATTCCATGCTCGCATCTTCACTTTTTCCTTTTCAGAAATTGACGATAAAAAAAAATTTTCAAGATCTGAAAGGGTCACCCCTCCACAATCGAGTTGAAAAAGCATTTGTAGTGCTAATTCCCGACTTCTGCGAAGATTACTCATGATGGGTCAGGCAGTCTGGAAATTTGGGTTAAAACTGATAACGTTTCCAAAACATGAAATGCCGCTTCTGCCCCTTTATTCTGGGAAATATCTCCTGCGCGAGCCAAGGCTTGTTCTAAATTTTTCACTGTTAAAATTCCAAAACCAATGGGTATTTTTTCGTTCAATGAAACCTGCATCAGTCCATTCGAAATTGCCTGAGCCAGATATTCATGATGCAAAGTTTCCCCTTGAATAATGGTTCCGAGCGTTAATACTGCATCCCATTTTTTCGTAGCAGCCACTTCTTGTGCAATCAGACTGATTTCCCAAGCTCCAGCGATCCATATAATACCAATATCCTCTTCCTTCACATTATATTTTTTTAAAATGGCTAGCGCACCTTCTAAAAGGCGTTTGGAAATTATCTCATTAAACCGACTCACAATAATCACGATTTTCCATGGTCGTTTTTCAAATGTATTATTATCAATAATTTTATTTTTCATTTTCTTTAATATAGCTGGATAAGTTTATTTAATTCGGCGGCGTTAAAAAATGCCCCATTTTTAGACGCTTAGTTTCCATATATTTTTGATTAATTTCATTTGCCGCAATAACTATAGGAACGCGTTCAACCACTTTTAATCCATAGCCTTCTAAACCGATAATTTTTTTAGGATTATTAGTTAAAAGTCGAATTTCTTCAACTCCTAAATCAATTAAAATCTGAGCTCCGATACCATAATCACGCAAATCAGCTGGAAAACCCAACTTTTCGTTGGCTTCTACCGTATCAAAACCTTGATCTTGTAATAAATATGACTTTAATTTATTCAAAAGTCCTATCCCGCGCCCTTCTTGCCGCATATACAATATAATTCCAGCTCCTTCTTTTTCAATTTGATGCATTGAAGCTTGTAACTGGTCACCACAATCACAGCGTAGAGATCCGAACACATCCCCAGTTAAGCATTCTGAATGCGCTCGAACTAAAACTGGATTTTTAATGGTCCCTTTTATTAAAGCTAAACTATCATCATCTTCTGTCAATGCACGATAAACTATCAACTTCCATTTACCCGTCGTAGTTTGCAGATCTACTTCTAAAATCCGATTGACCAATTTTTGATGTATTCGTTGGTAAGCAATTATTTCAGCAATCGTTAACAATTGCAAATTATACTTTTTCGAAAAAAGCTTTAAATCGTCCCAACGAGCCATTGATCCATCATCCTTCATAATCTCGCAAATAACCGCAACGGGTTTAAGCTGTGCTAATCGCATTAAATCAATTGCTGCTTCGGTATGCCCTGCACGTCGCAAAACGCCTCCTTCACGATATTTCAATGGAAAAATATGGCCTGGTCGCACTAAATTCGCCGCCGTGCTAGTTGAATTAACCATAACCTGTATTGTTCGAGCGCGATCGCCTGCGGATATCCCAGTTGTTATCCCTTCTTTAGCATCCACGGAAACCGTAAACGCCGTGCGATAATCATCCTGTTGACAGTGAACCATTTGATCAATTCCCAATCGATCCAAATCACTGGTCATCATGGGGACACAAATTAATCCTCGTCCTTCTTTTGACATAAAATTAATGGCCTGCGAATCCACTTTTTCCGCTGCCATTACCAAATCCCCTTCATTTTCACGATTGCGATCATCCACAATAATAACCATTTTCCCCTGCTGGAGATCGGATATAGCCTTCGTTATGTTTTCCATTTCCATCGGAATCACCTTCAATGTTCTTAAAGATAAAAATCTAAAAGCAACCCTCGAATTTCATCTAACCGTGCAAGTAGTTTAATCGAATCCTGCTGACCCACTAATAAAATACGGGCAATATCATCCAACGCCTCATCAACTTTTTTTAACATAAAGTGAACTACAAATTTTCCATCTTTTCGTTGACTTGGATGTCCTTCCATTTTAATTGAACGATCCAAAACTGTTTGTAAAAAAGCCTTGATCGCAGATTTATATTCATCAAATTCCTGGCCTTTTTTAGCCGTTAAAAGCTTTTTCCCTTTTTGATCGATATCGACAATCAGATCATTAATTTTCCTTCGCAAATTTTCGTCCATGACCCTTTCAACGCGTTGATTAATGATGGGGGAAAAATGCGCTGAAATAAAGTCAATTCTGGTGGGATTGGTATTTTCATTTGAAGAATCAATTGGTTCAATTTTCATTCTTGCCCTCTTAACCTTACTTTATATACTTTAAAAAAGTTTTCAAAATACTTAGCCATACTATCCACTTCAATATTGATTGAATCCCCAACGCCTTTGTCTCCCAAAATGGTTTTTTTAATTGTCTCAGGAATCAAGGCGACCTCTACTCCATTTTTTGAAATTTTCGCAACAGTTAAACTCACCCCATCAATTGCAATGCTACCTTTGGTAACGATATAAGTTTTTAATTCTTTGGGAACACGGATAATTAATCGCAGCCCTAACGCTTCCGGAATTCTTGCATGAATGACGCCAATGCCATCAATGTGTCCTTGAACCCAATGTCCACCTAGAAATTCACCCATTCGTAATGGGAGTTCTAAATTAACACGCATTCCATTTTGGATCGTTCCTAAAGTCGTTTTTTTCAATGTTTCGGGAACCAACTCAAAAGTTCCACAGTTTTGGCGATTTTTGATTATGGTCAAACAGCAACCATTAATCGCAACACTATCGCCCACTTTGATTTTTTTAAAAGCAGTTGCGGCTTTAACCACGAGTGTCCTCATCCCATGATTAAACCGAGACTGAACAACACTCCCCGTTTCTTGAATAAGTCCAGTAAACATATTAGTGTTTTTTAAAAGTTCCTTCGATTAAAATATCGTTTTGAATTCGTCTTTCGATCCAGTGCATGTCTTGAAATATCCGTCTTCCGGCATGCATCATTTTACCTTGAAACCAAGGTAGTCCGGTAGATCCAAAAATGCGTGGTGCAATAAACAGCTTCAGTTCATTGACATATTGTTGATTTAAAAAAGAGGTAAAAATCCCACTCCCGCCTTCAACCAACAATCTATAAACTCCACATTGATAAAGATATTTCAATATTTCCTTTAAATTCAATCCTTCTGAGTTTTTAGAAACCCTAAAAATCTTTGCACCATTTTTTTCCATATGTTTTTGTCTATCTATTGAAGATTCTTTTGAAGTAAAAATCAATACATTTTGAAACCCTTCCCAAATTTTTCCACTCGTTGAAATCTGTAATTGAGGATCTAAAATAACTTTCCATGGCCATCCATCCGTTCTTTTAAATCCACGTAACCGGACTGTCAACGCCGGGTTATCGTTGATCACGGTTTTATACCCGATCAAAATTGCATCACTTCGACTTCTCCACTCATGTACAAGCTTTCTGGATCGTTCATTCGTAATCCATGATTTTGGATATTGATGACTCGCAATTTTTCCATCTAAAGTCATTGCAATTTTCATCACCACATACGGCTGCTGATTTAACTGACTAAAAATAAAACCCGCATTTAATTCCCGAGCTTCTTTTTCCAAGACACCGGTTGTTACTTTAATGCCTGCTTTCATTAATTTTTTGAAGCCTTGTCCACGAACTTTAGGAAATGGATCTTCCATAGAAGCAACTACTCGCGAAATCCCCGCTTTAATAATTGCATCTACACATGGTGCGGTTTTCCCGTAATGACTACACGGTTCCAGCGTAACATATAATGTGGTCTCCGGAGCTTTAAAATTAAGTTTTTGTAGTGCTTCAATTTCAGCATGATTCTTCCCGTACTGTTTATGAAATCCATCCGCTAAAATTCTATTCTTTCTAACGATTACAGCACCAACCTGTGGATTGGGAAACGCATACCTCCCCTTTCGAGCTACCTGCAGCGCATGCGTCATCCAGTGTTGATCAAATTTGTTAATCACCATGATTATAGATACTATCCAAATTCATTTTAAATTCGTAAAATTAGTAATATACTTCTTCTAAAAAGCATTCATTCACGGGTAAAATCTACATTTACCTGATCAAAGTATTTTATAATAAAAAGGAGACTATATGCCAACTTTAATCTTAGTACGTCATGGTCAATCTCAATTTAATCTTGAAAATCGTTTTACCGGGTGGCTTGATGTCCCGCTGACGGACCAAGGAAAAGCAGAAGCAAGATCGGCCGGTCGCAAATTATCAGGTTATAAATTTCATATGGCCTTCACCTCCGCACTCCAACGAGCGCAAGAGACGCTAACCCTTATTTTGACTGAAATTCATCAACTTGAAATTCCTGTCATTAAGAATGCTGCTCTAAATGAACGACACTATGGGGATCTGCAGGGTTTGAACAAGGCAGAAACCGCTCAAAAATTTGGCGATCACCAAGTTAAAATTTGGCGCAGAAGCTATGATGTTCCGCCCCCCAATGGAGAATCCTTAAAAGATACAGCTGCAAGAACCATTCCTTATTTTCAAAAAGAAATTATCCCCCAATTAAAATCCGGGAAAGATATTTTGATCGTCGCTCATGGCAATTCCTTGCGATCAATTGTAATGGAACTCGATCATCTTTCGAAAGAACAAGTTCTCGAACTCAATTTAGAAACTGGGGTTCCCCGGGTCTATCAGATGGATGTAAATTTAAATGTGCTGAGTTTTTCAAATTTAGATTGACTTAAAACCTGCCACCTTTATTGGATGGGATGAAATTTTGACCATTAATTTATCTCCCCATTCAAAGGGGATGGGATTATGTGGGCCATCAATAAATAAACATCCATTTTTCATAAAAGAAGTGATTTTTAATCGGCTTGAAGAATCGACAATGCCGCTGAGAAGATGTCGTTTCCCGAATTTTTTTTTGAAAATTTCGCGAACAACAAATTGGAATTTTGTATTCAACGAATTCATTTTTTCTCCACCTGCAGAAAAGATGGCTGCGGTCGATCCAACCGCAGTACTAATCCAAATCCCACTCGACATTTGCTCCTCCCCATATTGATTCAATTGGATAAGATACCGTGCAGTTACCGCCGGACTAGATGGAGCAATCAAAACATCATTGAGGACCAGTGGATGTATCTTTTGGCCATTAACTATTAATTGCAATCTTGATAATTTTAAAATTGAAATTTTGTTTTGTATTAACTGGTGTAAAATCATCGAGAATTCTTTTGACGTACCCGCCATAAATCGACCAATACTGCGTTGTGGATCGGCATTGATTCCCAAAATGGGGACACGATTTAATCGATGGGTCGTTTCTAAAAAAGTTCCATCGCCCCCGATCGAAATAACCAAATCCGTTTTTTTTTCAATTTCGTTAAACCGTTCTAAATCATCCCTATAAATCAATTGAAATTTAATCTTGAATTTTTTCAGCTCCCTAGTAACTTCCCTTAAACTTTGAATTTGTTGATGATGGCTTAGCTTCATTTTTTCAAATATTAATCCCAGCGACTGGCGATCACGGTTCAATCGTGCTTTATTTACAGAATAAGTACTTCGTTTACAAACAATTAAAACTTTTGATAATTGCATATGGCACCGAGAAATTTCAACTTATATTTGAAAATCTATTTTAGAAAGTTATCCTACCAATTCAAAACTAAAATAACATCTTTAAAGAACTCAGGCCTACTCGTATCATCATAATGGCATATGCCGAAAGCAACAATGCTGATAATTTAGACAATACCTGAGTTCCCGTGATCCCTAAATACTGAATAATGGTATTTGATTGCATGAAAATTACTAGCGCGATGATTAAATTTAAAGATAAGCTCACTGTAATATCCAGTAGCGAGAAATTATTTTTTAGTAAAATTAAGGTTGCAAAAACTGCGGGGCCTACCAACATAGGAATTCCGATTGGAACAATACCCAGAGAGGTTTTGGATACGAGATGTTTCTCTTCGCCAATAATTGTCTTAAGTGAAATGACTAAAAGTAATATTCCCCCCGCTATTTGGAAATCACCATTTTTCAATCCAAGCAATTGAAGCACTAATGATCCAAAGGGAATAAAAAGAAGGCCAATGGCGCCTGCCACTAGAATAATTTGATACGTCATATGAATGCGTTTGGCGGGTGACATTTTTGAAGTAAAAAAAATAAAGAAAGGTAACAACCCAATCGAGTCCATGGAAATAAAAATCGGGAAAAACGAACTAAAAAATACATGCATATTCTTGATCATCACTCGATACTTTCAAAACTTTTGGTGTTTTATCGGTTCCACTTCAGCTTTATTATAAAACATCCATCCCCAATTGGTAAAAAATGCTTCTGCTTTAATAATTTCCAGCATCATACTCATAATTTGATCAAACTAATACTATTTTAAATACAATTAATCTGGGCTTGATTAATTCATTGTAATTATGTTGATTTTAATTATGACGCTTATTATGATCAAAAAACATGCTAAAATATCATTCAAAAGCACTACAGTTTTTATTGAGCGGTATGATCTGTTGGACCCTTTATCACCCTAGTTTTTCGACACATACCTGTTCTTGTCCAACTTCAAAGTCATGCTGTATTTCAGGAAAGACTATGGCTTGTTGCGTGCATCCCTGTGATTGCTGTCGAAAATCAATTTTGTCATGTCATAGCGCTGTATGTATTTTTATGCACACTTGTTCAGTTCAAAAGACAGCGTTATCACCTCATCAATATTTTTTATGGTTATCTAAACCCTCTTGGAGGATTTTGAAAACCCATCTTTACTCCTCCCGTAATTTTTTTATCCGCCAACCCAAACTCGATACAACTAACCCACCTCCAAAATTTTTTAATAATCATTCCTAATTATTAAATTTTTTTAAAAATGGAGGGACGTTATGAAATTTAAATGTTTGATTTTGAGTTATCTGTTCATGCTATTTTTTAATACCCAAGGATGGACTTCAACACTCGCTACCCTTTCTGGATCAATTACTGATTCAACTGGTATTGCCATTTCCGATGCACATCTTGTTATTCAAAATGGAAAAATTATCCAAAAATGCAGTTCGAATTCAATAGGCTCTTATCATTTTTTGAATCTCAACCATAGAGAATATAATATGAAAATTAGGGCTACCGGGTTCCGTTCAAAAAAAATTAGTCTATTTGTCCACGGTCATACCATCCAAAACATTCAACTGGTATCCAAAAATCAACCGGTTATTCAGCTCATCATTCGTGCTAAACGCGTTTTACTCACCAACAGTTCATCAAGCCATCGATTAATCACCGAAACTCAAATTCAACATCTCCCCGAAGGAACTAGTGCGAGCTTATCCCATCTTATTACGTCCACAACGGCCGGAGTCATTCAAGGCCCTTTTGGACAAATCTTTACTCGTGGCAATATGGCCAATTTACAATATGACATTGATGGAATTCAATTACCCGATTTGCCCGGGGGAAGCTTTGGACAAATATTTCCAACGTCGGATATTTCAAGTATGACTGTTCTGACTGGGGGATTAGACGCTCAATATGGAACTCGTTTGGCTGGCGTTGTTAAAATTGTTACTAAATCCGGACAACTAGTTCCTAACGGACAAATTGGATTGAATTATGGTTCATATAATCAGATAGAGCCTTTTGCTAATTATGGTGGATCGAATCGAGAAGGAAATTTTCACTACTTTTTTTCAACCAACAGTAAATATACTGAACGAGGTTTAGATACACCTGAACCGTCCACACCTGCAAATCCAACGGAAGATTTAGTTGGTGGATCTCAATCGATCCACAACCAAAGCTATGGCTCAAACCAATTTTTAACTTTGAATTGGCTAATGAACAATTCCAATCAATGGACCTTGATTGGACTTTCACAAAACAAATTCTATCAAATTCCAACTTATCCCTCTGATTTTGTAGCGTCCAGTCCATTTTTTGATGGCTCCACGGATAGCTATGGCAATGGTCCCTTTAATTATGTACCCACCAATACCAATGATACACAATCCGAATCGAATCGATTTACAGAAGTCTCCTGGGAGCATTTATTTAATACTCGTTCTTTTTTAAAAATTTCTCCATATTGGAGCCAAAGCAATTTAATTTTCACCAATGATCTTTCCAATGATCTTGCTCCCATAACAATTGCTTCAACACTCAGTGCTGATTCTTTTGCGATGAATCAACTGGTTAACAACTATGGAATTCAACTCCATTACACTTGGCATATTAACTCATCCAATTTGTTTAAAGCAGGTCTTCAAACGCTTTGGACACAATCGGGAGGACCCATCAGCGTGATTTATGCTTCAAGAAATGCTCCTGGCAATGCGCCAACCACACTTACCTCCGCCCTAAATCAAACTAACAACTACTATCAAGAAGGTATTTTTATGCAAGACAATATCACTTGTTTGAATTGGTTGTTTTTTAATCTAGGGATTCGATTTGATGCGTCACAATTTTTATCCCCCAGTGCCAATACCTCTTCTGGATATGTTCCCGCCGTTGATTCCACTAGCAGTATGGTTCAACCCAGGATTGGGATATCCGTATTATTCACGCCGTTGACTAAATTACACCTCTTCTATGGAAAACTTTATATGCCTCCGCCTCCAGAGAATTTAGAGGCCACGTTCAATAATTTAAAAATTGGCCAACTGACTCCCTATGATATTAAACCTGAAAAAGACGATTATTCTGAAATTGGACTTACCCAACGAGCCGGTTCCCAAGTATTTTCAGTGACCGAATACTACAAAAATGCGGTCGATATGCTCGATGATACCCAACTCTTAAACACCGCCATTGCTGAATCGTTTAACTGGCAAAAAGGTTTTGTTTACGGGACTGAATTTTCAATCCATGGATTTTTAAGTCAACACTGGTCAGATTTTTTTAACTATTCCTATGAAATTGCTAAAGGAGAAGGTATTGCCGGTGGAATTTTTGCGTTGCCGGTGGGCACCACATATTCAAGTACGAGTTATGAATTTTTGGATCATGGTGAAATCAATTATGCGAATGCAGGTTTTACTTATCAGTCGAAAGGCTTGTGGATTACCACGCAAGGTATTTATGGATCTGGACTGCATACCGGGCCGACCAATGCTTCAACCTTACCGCAGCATTTCACACTGAACATCAGTCTGGGATATGCCTTTAAAAAAGGAAGCGGTCTAAATGGTAATCAAATCAGCTTGGATTTGATGAATCTGTTCAATACGATTTATCCAATATTTATTGAAAATGGTTTTGATGGAAACCAGTATGCTGCGGGACGTGAATTTATGCTCCGATGGGTTAAAAACATTTAAATTTCCTTAGATGGGTCTATCCGAATTAATTTTTGATAGACCCATTGACGATTAACTGGAGGCGCTTCGATAGTGTGCAAGTCCCTTTTTCCAAAAAAAAGTAGACATGATAAAAAACAAAAAACCTACAATAAACCCATAAATCATTCCTACTCCCGAAAGTGTTCTTTTAAAAACATCAACAGGACAATTGGCCACGACTAACATCGGAATTAAATACCACAATATGAATCTTAATGCCCCTTTATAAATATTCGCCGGATATCTTGAAAAAGTAGAAAATTGATAATAAAGATCAAATAAATTATTAGCTCTGCCCATCCAAAAGGTAAGAATCGAAAATGAAAACATAAACGTATAATAAATCAAAATGCCATTCAGTATTAAAATTGCATACATTACATCTTGACTCCATGTAGGAACATAATGCATTTTATGAAGTGCGACCACGACCATAATTAACCCCACTACGGCATTCATGATTGAAGCAAAATCGGTATATCGAACTGAAACAAGGAACTGACTATTCATTGGCTTCGTGAGTGCGAAATCCAAATCTCCTTGCCGGATGTTATCCGTTAATTTGATACAATTTTCAAAAAAAATCCCTTCAAATATTTGGTTAATAAAATGATTCGTTCCCAATAATAGAATCATATCCCACTTGGTCCATCCATCAATATCATGGACATGTTTGTAAATTATCAAAAAATAGGCCACCATTAAAAACAGCCATAATGATTCCGCCAAGAGACGGATCATAAAATTAATTTTAAATTGCATTTCACGAACTAAACAATTCAAAAACATATACCCAAAAACTCGAATATATCGAAACAATTGTTTAATTTGTACCATTCATCGCCTCATCCGCCAACCGCGCTATATCGTCTAATTCCTAAAAACCATAAAATGTTTATTACGATTAAAAAGAAAAAAACCCATCCGATTCCCCAGAGTAATATGCTGACTAACTGATGCTGGGCTACTTTCCCTAAGAGGATAAGTACTGGCCAAAATGCTTCATATGAAAACGGTAATTTCCCAACAATCTCAAACATTTTGGGACCAAACAAATTTAGCGGAATTAAATTGCCTGATAAAAAGTATTCAATCGTGGAAATGACATAAAGAAATGTTGATATTTCCAAAAACCAAAACGCCAATAACCCAATGGTCAGTGAAAAAAGCATTCCAATCCAAAATCCAATAATTAAAGCGATGATAAAAGCAACCCATTCTTCAGGCTGAATTTGGTGTGTAAAATCATGTCTAAGAAGAAAAAAAATAACCGGAAAGGTAACTGCGGCAATCAGCCAAAAGACCAGCTTATGCGCCAGCCGATAAACAATTTGATATCCGGAGTAATTTATCGGACGCACAATATAGCGATTTAAATTTCCATCCTTAATATCATTACAAATGTCTCGAGTCATCCCGGGCATGCTTGAAACACCCCGTGAAATATAAACCAAAGCGGTATATGCAATTAAGTTTTGATAACTCATACCTTCGATTTTCGGATGCGTCCCCCCCATGGATTTAAAAACCGCATACCACAATACAATCGAGGTCACCAGAGGCAAAAAGCGGAAAAGCGCTCCGATAAAATAATTAGCACGATAAGCCATATCCTCTTGCGTTCGAGTTGTTAAAATAGCCCAATACTTTTTCATGAAATTATTTTGCCTCGCCCAATACCATATTTTTCATATGTCTTTCCGAATTTGAAAAAACTTCGCCAATGACATCCTCGATGGGAATTTCTTCAATCGTAATATCCGATACTTCAAATTGATTTAACAACCCGCTGGAGGCACTTGCGATCTGATTCCGATCCACTTTTAACACAATTTTATTGGATTCCCACTCTACAATCTCTCCAAACTCTGATAACTGTTCTTTAGAAAACTTAGGATTATTCATTACAATTTTTATTAATTTATGCGCTGAAAATTTTTCAATGATTTCCGCCAAAGGGCCATCAAAAATTTTCTGCCCATAATTGATAACAATGACTCGCTTGCAAAGCGCTTGAATATCATTCATATAATGACTAGTTAACAGAATGGTAATTTTGTTTTTTTTGTTGTATTTTTGAACAAAATCGCGAATGTTTTTTTGCGCAACCACATCCAGCCCAATTGTTGGCTCATCCATAAACAAAACACGCGGAGAATGGAGGAGACACGCAATTAACTCCATCTTCATTCGCTCACCCAATGAAAGTTCTCGTACCATAACGGACAATAACTGTTTAACATTTAATAATTCAACCATTTCATCCAAAATACGATAATAGGCACTGGATGGAATACCATAAATTTCTTTATTTAAAAACAAAGACTCTTGAGCCGGCAAGTCCCACCAAAGTTGATTTTTTTGTCCCATTACTAAAGCAAATTGCTTTCGGAATTCATTTTTCCGTTCCCAAGGCAAAAAACCCAAAACGCGAGCCGTTCCCAAGGTTGGATAAAGTATGCCCGAAAGCATTTTTAACGTTGTTGTCTTCCCGGCTCCATTGGGCCCTAAAAACCCAACAAGTTCTCCCTCTTCAACCTGAAACGAAACTTGATTGACTGCATTGATTTTAGTGTATTCTTTGGAAAAGAGCCCTTTCAGCGCACCGATGACTCCGGGCTTTCGTTTCTGAATTAAATAAGTTTTAGTAAGATTTTTGACTTCAATTATCGACATGGGGTTATTATTATAGTTTAAAGTTTGTTTGTTTTCAATCTCAATGCGAGGGCGGCTTGAATTCTTCAATTTCAAAAATTTTGAAAAAACTTCAAGTGCATTATCCTCAGACCCAGTGTTTTTTAAAGTACCAAACACCGTTTCAACTTGTCTGTGCCGTCATTCTTTCCGCCCAGTGCACTGACGAGCGTGTCAATCGAACCACTCCATTATTGTTTAAAAATTTTCCCACACCAGAAAAAATGGCGCGTGCGCCCATCAAAGCCATTGAAACCCTTATCCATTCAACGGGATTCTATCGTCATAAGGCTAAAAACATATTGGAATGTTCAAAAATTATACATCACACCTACCATGGACAAATTCCCAGCACTTTAGAAGAGCTAGTTCGTCTTCCGGGTGTAGGTCGAAAAACAGCTAATGTAATTCTAGGAGAGATTTATAAGAAATCCGAAGGCATTGTTGTTGATACTCATGTTGCGCGTCTATCGCAACGACTTCAGTTGACACAATCTTCCACCGCAGAAAAAATAGAACAAGATTTGATGGGAATCCTTCCTCAATCGGAATGGATTGCTTTTTCTCATCGGCTTATCCAGCATGGAAGAAATCTTTGTATCGCCCGAAAACCTCGTTGTAATATTTGCTTTCTTCAATCCCAGTGTCCATCTGCTTTTTTGGAAAAAAATAAAAGCAATTAAAAAATTGATTATTGAATGATTACAAATTTGACAATCTGACGACCCAATTGGTTTCCTTGGTTATTTTCTAAATTAACTACCGCAAAATAGAGCCCACTGGCCAACTGTTGGATATTCGTCGTAGCAAAATTTGAACCAGAAGATCCCGCAAATTCAGTTACAAGTTCTCCGGCGGTGTCATACACCCGAACGCGATTAATCGTCAAATTTCCACCACCGATCGGTGGCTGAACCCTTAGTGTTAATGTGCTTGCACCATGAGTCAATACATTGGGTTCTGCATAAACTACACCCGTATTCAGTGTCCCACTAATCACCGTTTCATCTTGGGTAACCACCATCTGTGTTCCTGTTCCATCACTTGAAATAACTTCAATAAAATATTGTCCATTGGATACAATCGTTCCATTATCATTCCGTCCATTCCATATTATGTTTCCAATAACCGTTCCTGACTCGTTTGCCCATTGAATTTTCACAGTTGGAGAATTAGCGGTGTAATTAGGAGCAAAAGCATTTGTAGAAACCGTGGTACTCACAACTTTATTTTGATTCGAGTAATCGGTTACTTGGGAATACAAATGGCGAACTACTTCTCCTGACTCGTTATAAATTTCGACCTGAATCGTTTGCAGATTTCGATCAACCGTAACTGTCTTGGTTTCCGTCGTTACAACACCATAGGGATCCTCATTATCAATTTTGATATAATATTGCCCGTTGGATACTTCTTGTCCATTATTATTGGTACCGTCCCACGTTCCAATTAAAACACCTTCATAATATATACCAATTTTAGTTTCAAGATTAGTAATCTCATTGGAAGATAAAAGTTGAACATTATTTATAGGAACTGTATATTTCGCAATTAAAATTTGTTTGACGACTTCGCCAGCCTCATTGTAAACATCAATCTTAACTGTATATACACCTGTAGTTGTAATAGGTGCACTTGCAAGGACTGGTGGATGTTCCAAATCCCCCCAAGCAGCTTGATTCACAATCACACCGCCTCCAACTAAAACTTTATTCACAGTTGCATCATAACTAAAGGTATATAACCCTGGCACAACCGTTCCCAAATTCCAAATTAAAAATGTTGCGGGTGCTCCATTAATTAAGGTCGTGGTTACTGTTGCCTGGGGTGTTACTCCGCCTGCATACGTCAGGCCGGCCGGCACGGTATCCCAAAGCATTGCATCTTGCGCTTCATTGTTGGAAACATAAGCCTGAATGGTATACGTTTCAGGAGCGCCACCTGCTGGTGACAAATTAGACGCAATTTTGGTTAATTGCACCGTTACGATAGGAGTCGGTGTAAACGTTGCAGTTGGAGTTGCCGTAGGAGTAACCGTATTTGTCGATGTTGGAGTTGCGGTAAATGTATTGGTCGACGTTGGAGTCCGCGTAGGCGTAAACGTAGATGTGACAGTTTGAGTTTCTGTTGGAGTAAACGTATTGGTGGGAGTCGCCGTCGGTGTAAAGGTCAACGTATCTGTGGGCGTAAACGTAATCGTAAATGTCGGTGTTGGCGTTGCCGAGGGCACTGGAGTATTGGTCGGAGTAAATGTAAAAGTATTTGTTGGCGTCAATGTAGGCGTAAAGGTCGGTGTTTCCGTCGGCGTATTTGTCGGTGTAAACGTTGGGGTTTGAGTTGGGGTATTCGTGGGTGTAAATGTGGGTGTAAATGTGGGTGTATTGGTTGGTGTATTCGTTGGCGTAAAGGTGGGAGTTGAAGTCGCTGATGGAACCGGAGTATCGGTTGGTGTTTCCGTCGGCGTATTCGTCGGTGTAAACGTCGGTGTAAACGTTAGAGTATTCGTCGGCGTATTGGTTGGCGTAAAGGTCGGTGTTTCCGTTGGCGTATTCGTCGGTGTAAACGTTGGGGTGCGCGTGGGTGTATTGGTTGGCGTATTCGTCGGTGTAAACGTTGGCGTAACCGTTGGCGTATTAGTTGGCGTAAACGTTGGAGTGTGAGTCGGTGTATTGGTTGGCGTAAAAGTTGGCGTAAAGGTTGGCGTATTCGTCGGTGTATTGGTTGGTGTAAAGGTTGGCGTGACCGTCGGTGTATTGGTTGGTGTAAAGGTTGGCGTAACCGTCGGCGTATTCGTCGGCGTATTCGTCGGTGTAAACGTTGGGGTTTCCGTCGGTGTAAAAGTTGGTGTGGGTGTGTTGGTAACCGTTGGTGTGTTAGTAACCGTAGGTGTATTGGTAACCGTAGGTGTATTAGTTGGTGTAGGTGTATTACATAAAATATTTGCTACAACCGTATTAGAAGTGACGGGACTTTGTCCTAAAGCTGAAATAACAGCTTGATTGGTCACTGCATCCGCAACACTACAGGAAGGAGCATTTCCCCACCACGTAATGGCTCCACTTAAATTATAAACTGTCGCAGGAAAATCCCAAGTTAACGTTGGTCCACCCGATGGACATGGAATACCCGTTACACCTGCATTTGTAGTATCACAGCCAACATAGGTCATACCCGTAGGCACCGCATCGGTAAGCGTTGTGTCCACCACAGGATCATTAGTAAAAAGCATTAAGTTTCCGTAATTATCTTGTCCCGCCGTCGCATCATCTTGCCATCCTTGCTGCCATAGGCCTCCATTACACGGTAAGGTTCCTGCAGGAACCGTACAAGTTGATGTCCATACGCCTGCAGCAATATCCCCTTTATCCCATAATTGTTGTGTGACTACCCAATTGCCACCAATATATTGAACGGTGACTTCCATGGTATACCACTGACCTGCAATAATCGGTGGCATAGTTTCATTACCACAACTCCAAGACACGGTACTTCCATCGTTTAACTGTATGCCCATATATCCGTTGGCTGGTGCTGTATCAATTGAAATCAAGCCCATTAACGCATATGTCACTCCACCACTGACTTGGTAGCCAATAACCATGGTTGCATCGGCACCGGCACTTGCTCCCTGAGCTCCAGGTGCTGTTGTAGGAATTTGCAAGTCACCTTCAACTGTATATATACTACCATTACACAAGCTCACACCACCACTTCTCAGCAAAACTGGATAATTGCCTCCAGAAGAATCATATGCTACCGTCATCCCAATATAATTGTTGCCATCAGGACCTTGAACAACCGAAATCGATCCACTATCACCATTACTGGGAATTAATGTATAAGTCGTACCATTTAATCCAACAATAGCCCCCCCAGCTGTTCCAGGCGGATTATTGTCATACGAGTCATACCATTGTAAACTTTGACCATTGATATTATATGAAAGCACATAAGTTTCTGGAGCACCTGCAGCCAACACAGATGAGGATTCTGTTTTAACTAACTGAAATCCACCTCCATTAACTGTTGCTTGAGCTGTATTGGTCGTTGTAACTGGTCCACCTGCAGGGCTAATGGTTGCTTGATTCGGAATCACCGTTCCACTAGGAGTTCCACCGTTAACTTGAACCAGCATCCATACTTGACCAACTTGATTTTTTCCAGTTCCAGGAATGGACCAAACTACAGATCCTGTAGTTGATGTCACGTATCCTGGAGGTCCCTCAGTAACTAAAGTCGTATTGGCCGGAATTGGATCCGTAATCGTATTTGTACCGGTGGTTGCATCAAAATCATAATTAATCGTAAATAAAATATAATCACCCGGAGCTGCACTAGCTCCATTGGCAATAGCTCCATTCACTTCTTTACTTGCCGTTCCAACAGGCGTCGTTGAATTTGGAACTGCCACACATCCTGTTTCGGTTGCTGCGCCACTTGCAGATGTGCAATAAAATCCATCTTGAGCTTCAATTGCTGTAAAACAATAGGTTACTCCATAACTATTGGCTGGTAATTGGTAATAAAACTGTTGGGTAACCGTAATGGGATTACTTGTAATACCAGACGTTGGAGTGGGAACGTTAGGATAAAGATACCCTGCTTGGCTTCCATTTTTAGCAGGGAATGTATCCATTCGATTTAACCCATTAACATCCGTTAAAAAATATTGCCCTAACGTTCCTGTGTAACAGCTTTCTAATCCCCCTATACCTGAATTATTAACGGTTAAAAGGAATGCTGTTGGAACATAAAAATCCTCAGTAGTATAACTCACCGTTAAGGTAACCGTTTCGCCCGGGACTGGATTGGTCGGTGAAACCAATAATGTTAATGGAGCATTTTGAGCTAAAACCAAAGAAGCTTTTAAAAACAGAACAAACATCATTCCCAAAACAAGTCGAACTGTTTTGGCCCTTTTTATTTTTATGTAATTCAAAAGGCTAAATGGCATAAATAAAATCCCAGCCCTCTTAAAAATTTATCTCAAAACGATTTTTAACGTATTTTTAAGTATATCATAGCTTGTAATTTTATGGTAATCGAAACCCAGTGAACTCCGAATTTAGAGGAAAACGGTAACCTTTAGTTAGCTATTACACACTAAATCGGAAATGTACTACATCGCCATCTTGCATAACATAGTCCTTCCCCTCAATCCGAAGTTTACCCATTTCTTTAGCTTTCACCATTGATCCGGCGGTCACATAATCCTCATATGAAATTATTTCCGCGCGAATAAAGCCTCGTTCAATATCGGAGTGGATTTTTCCGGCCGCCACAGGTGCTAAGGTATTTTTAGGAATTGTCCAAGCCTTAGATTCTTGAGGCCCCGCTGTAAAAAATGATATCAAATTTAACCGTTGGTATGATTGCTGAATCACCTGATCCAAACCCCGTTGTTTTAATCCCAAGTCCTTTAAAAAAAGCGCAGCATCCTCCGACGAAAGAAGAGCAATTTCAGATTCGATTTGAGCAGAAATAGCTAGCGAAGGATTTTTTTGCTGTTGGGCATAGTTTTGTAATTCAATAAAATATTTATTTTCCTGCGGTGACGATAAATCCTGTTCAGCAATATTGGCAATATAAAGAAACGGCTTTGAGGTCAGAAGCTGATAGGATTTTATTTTTTCCCATTCGAGCTCCGACCATTGCAACGGATCTATTAAATGAGCCTGTGATAGTTCTTGTTTTAATTTTTGCAGGAGTGCCCACTCTCCCATCGCTTCTGCCTCGCCGGATTTTTTACTTTTTTCAACCCGTTGCAGTCTCCGCTCAAGCGTCTCCAAATCTGAAAGGCAAAGTTCCGTTACAATGGTTTCACAATCGCGAATTGGATTCACACTCCCCTCCACGTGCACAATCTCGGTACTGTCAAAACATCGAACAATCATGGCGATGGCATCGACTTCACGAATATGCGAAAGGAATTTATTACCAAGTCCTTCTCCGCGGCTTGCCCCGCGCACCAATCCGGCAATATCGACGAACTCAATAATGGCCGGAATTTTTTTTTCCGAATGTTCAATTTGCGCTAATTGATCAATGCGAGGATCCGGTACGAGAACAATGCCAACATTCGGATCGATGGTACAAAAAGGATAATTTTCGGCCGGGATTTGTGCTCGGGTTAATGCATTAAAAAAAGTGGATTTCCCAACATTGGGAAGGCCCACAATGCCCATTTTCATTCATAACCTCCTTGACGAATTCAGTTTAAAAATCACTGGATAAGAAAACTTAGTAATCACCTCCAAGTGCCACGATGATTCCCACTTTGGCGATGCAGCATGATCCGATTGACCTATTTGATAGTAAAAATAAACTTGGTGTTTTTTTATCGTTCGATGGTGTATGTGAATAAAATCCTCGAAATTCGCATGAATGACATTCACGATCAATAAAACTTGATGCGTGTGAAAATCAATCGGTGGCAAGGTCTGTGTGGGCATAAGTATTTGCCAAATTGCAAGAAATTGTTTTTGACTCTTAAAAACTTTTATAAACGGATAGACCGTTAAGGCTTGAGTTCCGCTCCAGCCCTGTACTACCGTAAAAAAATGGTTGATCTGCTGAATTGCATGATTCCTGGAGATCGTCCGTGCGGTTTGATTTTCAAGGTTCGCTTCTTGGACAAAAGAATTGTTTTGACGAGTGTGCTTCCCCATCCTTAAAAAATCAACCAGCCGTCCGCTATTTCCAATCAAAATTAAAATCGCCATTCCAAGCAATGCCCATCGGATTTGAACCCATCGAAACCTAATTCCGCCTAGAGTGTGTTTTATTCCGACGCTTTCCAATACTCTATGTTCGATATGAAAAGGTTGCGGAGGTTTGAATTGCTTGATATTGGTCTTGAAATTATCCCATTGGGCTAACTCCCGTCTTGCAATGGCACATTGACCTAGATGCAACAGCACTTTTCGTTTATCGGCTGCAGAAAGTTCTTCTTTAGAAAATCGGAAAAGCAAAGGATGGATCCGATCACACTGGTTCAAATGTTTCCCCCGATAAAGCACGCATGATTTTTTTTTGAACGTCTAAAAGATCCACCTGCAGCTCCTCCAAATCGCGCCCTAAAAGATTTGAAATTTCAGGGAAGGATAATTCCTGTATTTCCTTCAAAAAAAACACTACCCGCTGATTCAAAGAAAATTGAAAAAACTCCTTAAAAAAAACCCGTATCCATCTGGGATTTTTTCTCCATTTAAAAATCAACTGTTTGGGCATTGTTTTCGTCTTGGGAATCGACATATGTGGATTTTTTCTTTCATTGGATTTGCAAATATTAATCAAAAAAGAATAAATCCAATATGGGATTTCCGCTTCGGATTTTAAATTACTGCCAAATCGATATATTTTTGAAAAAACTTCACACGTAACCGCTTGAGATACGGTCGGTTCGCCCACCAACCAGAACGCTGCTGTATAAACGGAATCAATATACTGTTGGACGATTTGCTTAAAAACGTCTTGCGTTAACAGATTCCGCTCGCCCGATGTATCCTTGCGTTGAACTTTTGGAAAGTTGATCATCTTCCGGTGCTCATATTCATGATGACTTGAATCAATCATAAAACCCCTCAATTTGAACCCATTTTAAACTCGCCTGGCTTTCGGTCAGGACTGCTGCTAATGATCGGCAATAAATCTTAAGCACCCAACTGGAATTCGCCTACGATTCTTCATCTTTTTTTAAAAATACTTCTATTTGAATTAATTGTCTGGCGCACCATACCTTTTAGTTTTTTAAACCAATTTTTTCCGCTAAAACATAAAGTTGGGAAGCTATAAAAAAACCTATTAAAATAACACCCACTACCCAATACCAGCTCCCATGAATAAAATGGCCACTCGCAGCCAACATTGCAAAAATAAGCGGAATCGATAAATACACATTGATTTTCGAAGCCATTGTTGATCGAGCTAAAAATGCTGAATGAACGGGGGTTCTAGTTTTTATCCCTTCAATAATTCTTTTTTGTGACGGCCATATAATAAACCAAACATTAAACCACATAATCGTCCCCAAGCCTCCACCCAGAATGATCCATTCCCCACGAATACTATTTAGGGAGGCCACATGATCCGGGCCTAGGTAATTGATATATAACAAGATTAAACCAAATAAAAATGTTGCCATGGCGGCCCAGCGGAAAAAGAAAAGAGCCCGCGTCATTAATTCTGGAAAAACTTTTTCTTTGGTTGGAGCATCCAGTGTCTTTGAAAAATATGCATTGATAAAATTAAAAAAATACAAAAGACCAACCCAAATTATGCCGAATAAAACATGCAGCCATCGAAAAAAAATATTTAATACTTCTGTGATGGTAGCGCCTGTCGTCATCACCGTCTCCCGTTTAAATTTTATTGATTTGACTGACCTGCACGATGTTACTTCACGCCCTTCGTGCTTAAAATACCCCCTACTTTAATTCAATCATTTTTAAATTTCAAAATATTATTTTAAAAACAAAGTGATTGGACAAGCGACTCTTTCCCCAAACAGGAGGCGGGCTCAAAACGGGTGTTTTTTCAGATTAATTAGCGGTCGTCAAGGTGGGGAAATCTGATTCAAAGGGAGGTAAATCGAACGAAAAATCTTTTTTTTCATCGAACAAAGGTTTCAAATATCGTTTTTTTACAATCTTGAAAAATTGCTTGAGTTCTTCGCCCGGATGATATTGTTCCAACTTTAATAAATTCAATGCCATGGCAAACGCCAGTTCTACAAAATCAGAGGTCAAAATCATTTTTTCTTTTGCAAACTTGTTAAACAACTCAATCCCTTGCCGATACACTGCCTGCGTCTTCTTATCATCGTTGCCTTCATAAAACTTACCCATGAGATAAAAAACTTCTACATCCGTAATTTTAGAGTAGGCAATACTTTCAAATTGATTAACCGCTTCGGTGGCATGATATGATAACTGCTGATGTTTAAAATGCTTTCTCAAACAATATTTGATAAACTTCATTCGCAACTCAATGTCATTGGGATTTTTACGAATAGATTCCTTAAAGGATTTTAATTCCGCTCGATCTGAAATTTTTTTAGACCATTTTAGCATTGGCGATAACATATTTAAAAACATGTCCATAAACTCGCTCCTAGTTCTCTATCATACTTTACCAGCTTTACTGTAAAAATTATATGAGGTTGGTCATATTCGCAACTCATTTGCCAGAAATAAGTTTATTCTCTTCTTGATTTAATTTTTCAAGCTGAGCGGGAGTTAAAATTTTTTCATTTAAATCCAGGCGAGCCTGAATCATTAAGTCTAAGCGTTTGCAGTGCAATTGTCCCAAGATCACGGTTAACTTGTATATTTGAACCTTGTTGGGGGATGATTTTTGAAGTTCTTGCCGCAATTTCATACGTTCAATTTTTTGTTGCTTTTGAATGACTTCTAATTTTTTAAGAAAAAAACGGTGTAATTTTCGAATAGCCTTATGTTGTGCCGGCGTCAAGTAAAGACTCTGAATAATTGCCCGTTGTTCTTCGCGATTTTTTTGACTTTGAAGTTCCCTTTGCGTACATGAAGAACTGGTTGAACGAGACCACGCATATCCTTTGGGAACTGGAATAAAAAAAAGTGCATACAACAAGAAGAATATTTTACTAAAAAAATTAGTTTGATTCATTTTCATCCTACACTATAAAATAATTTTTAAATTTTCGAAAATAAAATGGGGTCTGAATTTAATCCTTTAAAATCTCGTGTATCGACTCGAAGTTTGAGGTTGTTTTCTTGAAATAAAAACTGCGATTGACCTGATTTTTTATGGATTTGGGGGGTAAGATAAATACTGGCCGCCGTTATTCCGTTGCGATGAATGACGACCGTTCGATAATATAAGAGGCCCGAAAGCGCAATCGAAAATCCAGCCGCAATCAGCCCCGTTTTTAAAACATATTTATTGATTTTCGATTTGGAATGGATAACTTCCATTTTCTTATTTAACCGATTTTCAATGGATTTCCAAACCTTTTCCTGATGAAACGTTTCCATGGACGATTGCTTTGAATATGCACTTACCATATGATCAATTTGATCATCCAGTTGTTTATCCTGATTCATCTTTCCTCCATAATACTTAATATTCTCCCACAAAGCCCATTTTTTTAAAATAGTTTCTCAAATATTCTTTCGCTCTATAAATATTTGATTTGACCGAGCCCAATGAAATTCCTAAACATATACTAATTTCCTCATACGACAAATTTTCCATTTCCCTCATTACCAAACAAATCCTTTGTCGTGGTGATAATTGATCCAACGCCCGAACAATCGTGGGACTCAACATCTTCTCTGCATGTTCCGGATCATTTTTAAAGTTAATCCTATTCGAGTTCTCTAACGTTTCATCGATTTCTACCCACGTATGCTTTTTCCTTTTGCGCAAGATATCTAAACAATGGTTGCTCGTCACACGATACAACCACGTACCAAAAGCTGCTTCACCTCTATAATTTTTAATATTCTTAAAAACTTTTATAAATATATCTTGAACCACATCCTCCGCTTCTTGAGGCGATGATAATATACGCAATGCCAAGTAAAAAATTTTCTTGGCATGAAGCTCATAAAGAATTTTCAATCCCGCCACATCGCCGTCTTTACATTGAGCAATAGCTTGATTTTCAATCATCTTATCTCGTATTGGATTAGACGAGGAAATGGCCCAATTAGTTACAAATTGTGAATCACTCATACTATAGTATAGCCAGTTCATTGGATTGAAAATCTGTTTATTCTGTTAAAAACCGCAAAAGACTTCTTACCATAAATCCAGTTCCTCCATGGGGTAAATACGGAACTGAAGAGACTGTTTTTTCCAAATAAGCCGGCCCGGCTATATCCAGATGTATCCATGGGGTGCTGCCCACAAACTCTTGTAGGAAAAGAGCGCCAATAATCGTGCCAGCTTCTCGACTACCCCCAATATTTTTAATATCTGCCACTTTGCTTTTGATATCATTGCGATATTCCTTCACTAAAGGCAGTTCCCAGATGGATTCGCCTTCTTTGATCGTGGCTTGCTTGAGTTTATCCAATAATTCTGGATTATTAGACATGGCGCCAGCAACTAGTGAGCCTAAAGCAATAACACAAGCCCCGGTCAGGGTGGCCAAATCAATGATGCCATCAATTTTTTGAAGCACTGCATAGGATAAGGCATCCGCCAATATCAAACGTCCTTCAGCATCGGTATTTAAAACCTCCATAGTTTTCCCATTTAAAGCCGTTAAAACATCGCCTGGTTTATAGGCATTGTCCCCGGGCATATTTTCAGTTGTGGGAATAATCCCATGGACTTCGACCGCTGGAGCATGATGAACCAGTTCACTAAAAACAGACAACACGGTAGCTGCTCCCGCCATATCCATCTTCATCGTTTCCATCGCATTAGCCGGTTTAAGCGAGAGTCCTCCAGAATCAAATGTAATACCTTTGCCGACCAACGCAATCGATTTCCGAAATTTTGCAGGTTTGTAATGTAAATGAATTAAAAAAGGATCTTGAGCACTGCCTCGATTTACGCCTAAAATGCCGCCAGCTTTCATTTTAATAAGATCTTTTTTTTCAAATATTTTCAAATGAACTTTATTGGAGCTTGCAATTTGCTTGGCGATATTCACCAAGTGCTTTGGAGTGATCAAGCTGGGAGGACCATTTACCAAATCACGTGTCAGAAAAACAGCACGTGCGTAGCTCAATGCATGATCCGCTTCCCGTTTTAAACTACTGATATTGGAGTCTTTCCCTCTAAAAATAATTTCATCTAACGCAATATTTTTTTCGACCGTTTTAAATACCGTATATTGATACGAGCCCAATAAAATGCCGCTCATTAATGCGAAAATATCGTCTCGTTTAATTTCTGATAGCGCGTCTCCCGTCCAATCAATGATGGCATGTTTCAATTTTAACTCAAGCAGTTTTTTTGCCAGCCGCCCCCCCGCCCGTCTAAATACTTCAGCATTGGAATCTTCATGTAGACCTAATCCAATTAAAATAAGACGGTCAATCCCCACGGCATTTTCAGGATGAATCACGGCGGCTTGATTTAATTTACTCTCAAACCCTTCTTGTTGAGCCTTCAAGCGAATTTTTTCAAGATCAAGATTTGGATATCGATTAATGAATGCCGGTTTGTTTTCATAAGAAAAAAGCACATATGTTTTTACAGAATATTTCGGCAATTTATTGATCGGCGTGACTGTCATTTTAAGCATTATCGTCCCCTTTAAATTAATCGGATTTATGACGTAGATAATAATTCTAGATAGTTTAATCGAATTGTTTAAAATCTACAATGCCACTTTTTATTGATTGTTTTTTTATGGGTTCGACTTCACAAAAAAAGAATAGAGATGTTCTTGCTGCAATCGATATTTTAATAATTCAAGCGCTTTTGTTAACTTCTTTTGATTTTCATGTAAATAAACCCATGGACTGGCTCCTGATGGATGTGGCAATGGGATAATCCATGTCTTTCCACTTATTATTTCTTGATGGAGTTCCAATCCAATCACATCCGAAAATTTTGCATTGGGCATCATTTGATTTAAGGCCAGACTTCCAATCGTAACAATCACCTTCGGCTTTAACATTAATAGTGCGTTTTTTAAATATTCGGAGCAATTTTCGATTTCTTGGATGGATGGCTTACGATCCCCTTTACCATGCGATGCCTTTCCCGGAAAGCATTTAGTCACGGCAGTCATATACGCATACTTTCGAATTTGATCTTCATGAATATCTACGCGAGCCAGCCATTGAAACAATCGCTTGCCCGCAGTCCAAGCAAACATTTTTTGAGCTTGTGGTTCTCGAATACCCGGAGCCTGCCCAATGAAAAATAACCCTTTATCTTGAATGCCCCCGCCCCCCGGTACTGGACAATTGTCATTCTGAGGAAAACAACGATGACACGCGCGAATTGCTTGGTGCAAATCAGAAAGTCGCCCCTCGAGTGCTTTGG
The DNA here is from genome assembly GCA_027366525.1 of candidate division FCPU426 bacterium. Lineage (GTDB taxonomy): Bacteria > Oederibacteriota > Muellerivitia > Muellerivitales > DAHXKG01 > DAHXKG01. The sequence goes on along the minus strand of DAHXKG010000005.1, from coordinate 85,829 downwards.
ACATTATTAATTTGATAAATCGGAATTCAATGTTGAATTGGTGTTCAGAGATCCCGTGCTTGGCATGGCATTGGGATTACCGTTTTGGCCTAATAAAACTTCATATTTTTGGGCATCTTTGGGATCAACTCTTTGTAATTCGGCCAAAGCCATTTTGAAGTTTTCAATGCGATATGAGTCGCCGAGCGCATTCACTCGATAGAATAAATTAACGGCATGAATCAGATCCGAAATATTGCCTAAACCCGAATCGTATATCTCCCAATAAGTAAAGCCAAGATTATTTAAATAAATCCGTTGATTCGGCTCGAGTTTTACCGCTTGTTTAAAATAAGAAAGCGCTTTGCTGGGAAAATGATAATCCAGCCAAGCCTTCCCCTGGCGATTAATAGCCGAAGCCTTCGATCGCATGGAATGAGCTTCGCGGGCTGCCAATTGAAAGGCTTTGAGTGCAAGCGGCAATTGGCCTTGCGATTGAGCTTGATCTCCTAACGCTATACTATCTTGATAACTTAGACTTTTTCTTAATTCACGAGAAGGAATCGGAGTGGCTTGCGCCCAAGAATCGACATCATCCAAATCTTCTTGGGCACGGATTAAAAGTTCTGGATGATAATTGGCATCAATAGCATTACATTTTTTAAAGTACTTAATCGCTTGTTTTAAGGAACGGATGCCTTCTAAACCGAATTCATACATTCGATAATAAACCACCCCTAAATTGGATAATGCCACTTTGTTTGAAGAATCATAATGAATCGCTCTTTTTAAACTGCGTTTAGCTCGAGAATAATTATGTAACGTTATCCATGCCCATCCCTCGGAGTTTTCAGCTACGCTTTTCAAATAATGGTTGGTTGTTAAAGAAACGGCCTGTTGATAAGCCTGAATGGCTCCCTTCCAGCCATTCTGATGCATTAATTGATCGCCCGCTTGATAGGCGGTCTGAAAAGAAGTAAATACCTCCGACGACGAACCAGATGGCTGAAGTGTTAATTGACTCCATCCCATTACTGGTTTCAAATACAGAAGTACAAAAATAATCCAAACAAAAAATTCGGATCTGAAATATTTCAATCTTTTCTCAATCATTTCCATAGCACTCGTATACATCCCATTAATAAAATTGATTGGACACTTGTATCACCAAATATATCATGCTCGCTTTAAATCTTCAATTTTCATATCTACCCTCAAAGGATCTTGAACTCTTCGGCCCGCATGTATCAACATAGAATTACAAAGTAACAAAATTATTTATTAAAACGATTATTGCCTGATATATATGATACCTTATCGCGTTCAATAAATTTCATTTTTTTTACACTGCTATAATTATTAACAATTAATTAATTGAAACGATACAATTCAGTAATTTATCGCACTTCCACCTTGACAATAACCTGAAAAGCCTTCGCATTTGATCTGCGGAACGTTCACTATTAAATTACTGGTTCCTTCATTTCGAAAATTTTCACACTTCGCGATCGTGTATCGCCGATTCTTGCTACCGCCAAGTAATTCAATTTAATACCATATCAAAATCCGAATGCGGTTTTCACCACTACATAAATTTTTAAAATTCCCTACCTAATCAAACGGATTTATCCCTACCACTATAAAAAAATTTTTTTAAATCCAATTTTTCTAAATGCACACCTTGAATCGGAACAATCCTGAATTTTGATAAAAGAAAATTTGGCAGACTGAAATCCATATCCTACAATAGACTTTTTTTCGATTCTGGCCTTGGCTTAACCATATAATTTGAATAATCGTTTACCATTTCAAGTCCATTTTTAGCCGGAGGTAATGTATCAGTAGATATTTTAGCCTTATCTTGACATGATAAGAATCGTTCGATAAACTTTCAACCATGTCGACATACTTACAATGCTTTCCAGAATGGATGTAGTGTGACCCAGTATAAAGAAAAAATCCCACTTGACCTAAAGCGTTTTTTTATTGGTATCGCCTTAATCTTATTATTTTTTTATTTTATTTTTAGAAATATAAACCTCGAAAAACTCAAAAACGCAATATTCCATTTCAATCCATGGTATTTAATTCCAGCTTTAGTTGTCTATTTTATTGGATATTGGGTTCGAACCTTTCGATGGCAAGTTTTGTTATCGCCCATTAAAAAATGCAAATTATCAAATCTATTTCGTTTTCTACTCATTGGATTTACCATTAACAATCTTTTGCCCGCGCGCATTGGTGAAATTTATCGAGCACATTTAGTCGGTAAGCACGAAAAAATAAGCCGAAGTTCGGTTATTGCAACGATCATTATCGAAAGACTCTTTGATGGCACCGCCTTGCTGTTCATCATGTTGACCGCCATTCTATTTCGTCATCCCAATCCCCATCCTCACTCCAGTATTATTAACATCTCGAGTATTGCACAAGGAGCCGCCATTTTTTTTGGATGTGGATTACTCATTATGTTTTTAATTTTATCATTTAGAAACACGAGCGTTTCCATTATTCGATCGCTCATTCGGCACACGCCAAAAAAATATCATTTACTGCTCGAAAAAATCACCCATAAATTTTTAGATGGATTAAATATTTTGAAGAACTTCAAAGAAATTTTAATTGTTTTCTTCACCTCGCTCATTGCATGGACACTCGAATTTACCACCTATTATATTATTGCTTTAGGATTTCATTTAGCACCTTGGCCCCTGCACTATAATTCGGTTGCCCTTTTAATGGCAGTCACGATCTTAAGTATGTTGATTCCTGGAACCCCTGGGGGCGTTGGCATCTTTGAATTAATCGGCATTAATTTCTTGCGACTTTATCCCATTTCCAAGGAAATGGCGATTGCTTATGTTTTCATAACGCATCTTGCTGTCCTAGTCCCCGTAACCGTTATTGGGCTTTTCTTTATTTTCCATGAAGGAATGAATTTTCAGTCGAATAAGGCAATCCAACTTGAGGAAAAGCTGAAATGAAAATTGCAATTATTGGAGCTGGTGTGGCCGGGCTGACGGCTGCTTATCGACTGACCCAACACGCCCATCAGGTTGATATTTTTGAAGCTTCCGACCATCTCGGGGGACTTGCCTCCTGTTTTATGCTTGAACATGAAAATGCCAAATTGGAAAAATACTACCATCATATTTTTATCAGTGATCTTTTCATACGGAATTTAGTTAAAGAATTAAACATGGAACAAGATCTACTCTGGTTAGAAAGCAGCATGGGATTTTATACCCAAGATCAGTTATATCCATTCGGAAGTCCCAGTCAACTTCTCCACTTTAGCCCTCTACCTTTTTTAGACCGTATTCGATTTGGTTTGGTTGTTCTCTATTTAGGGAAAGTTCATCAATGGAAAAAATATGAAAAGATTACCGCATACGAATGGATTTCGAAGTATTTTGGGCCGAATATCCTTAAAATTATTTGGGAACCTTTATTACGCGGGAAATTTGGAACCTTTTATAATCAAGTCGCGATGGCCTGGTTTTGGGCACGCGTACATACCCGCGCATCGTCAAGACAGGGATCCATTGAAAAACTTGGATACTTTCGAGGTGGGTTTGCCAGTTTGCATGATCGACTCGCTGCGACCATCCTCACCCAAGGCGGAAAAATTCACTTCAATACCCCAGTTCAAAAAATATTAACTACAAACCATCATCTCTCAGGCTTACTCGTAGCCGATCAAGAAAAAAAATATGATAAGCTTATTTTTACTGCAGCTACGCCGGCCTTTTTAAACCTATGCCCGTCGCTACCCCAGGATTATATAACCAATACGACGCAACTCGAGTTTTTGGCTGCTCAATGTTTAATTCTAGTTATGAATCAGCCTTTTACCGATATCTATTGGCTAAATATTTCCGATCCTGAAATCCCCATCATGGCCTTGATTGAACATACCAATTTAGTTCCAAAGGAATGGTATAACCAAAAGCATATTTTATATATTGCGAATTACCTTCCCAAAAATCATCGGTTATTTCAGATACCCAAAGAAACCTTGATACAGGAATATTTACCTTACTTAAAAAAAATAAACCCCAATTTTGATCTTTCTTGGATTGAAAATTCCTACCTCTTTCGAGATGGATATGCCCAGCCCTTAATTCCACTCAACTATAGCCAAATTAAGCCCCAGTATCAAACGCCGATTCAAGATGTGATTTTGGCCAACACTTCACTGGTGTACCCCGAAGATCGTGGAACCAACTTTGCGGTCGATGTGGGTAATCAAGCTGCTCAATTAGTGGATTCTTCTATACAATTAAAAACATTTTATGAATAATAATAAATCCTGCCTGTTGAGCATGTGGATTCATTGGGAATAAAATCGAGGAGGCTATATGTCAAAAATTTCACAACTTTCTTTTTTCTTTCCAGCATATAACGAGGAAGCGAATGTGGCTAAAACCATTCAAAAGGCGCAACAAATTCTTCCTGAAATTGCAGTAACATGGGAAATTATTCCTGTCAACGATGGGAGTCGCGACAAAACCAAGGAAATTATTGATCAACTAGCCCAAAGTGATCCCCATCTCCATCCCGTCCACCATGAAAAAAATTCAGGTTATGGAGCAGCACTGATTTCAGGATTTCAAGCAGCACAATATGAATGGATTTTTTTTACCGACGGAGATCTCCAATTTGATCTGCGAGAAATTTCTTCGCTTATTGAACGATGTGATGAAGGGGACCTGATTCTAGGATACCGTCGAAACCGCCAAGATCCGTGGAATCGAAAATTAAATGCCAAACTCTGGGGAAGTCTCGTCAAATTTTTATTTGGATTTCAAGTTCGGGATGTTGATTGTGCTTTTAAATTGATCAAAAAAAATGTCTTTAAAAAAATTCAACTGCATGCTCGAGGCGCCATGATCTCCACTGAATTATTGGCGTGTGCGTACAAAGAACACTTCCGATTTGTAGAAGTGCCAGTAACACACTATCCAAGACAAGCCGGCTCGCCCACGGGCGCTAAATTATCCGTTATTTTCAAAGCGTTTCAAGAGTTGTTTCGATTATATAAACAATTAAAATAGTTAGCCTGAATAAGTTTGAAGATATTGTAAATGCGATGTAGCTTGTTTAATCAAGATTGGATTTTTGGATAAATGTAGAACCTGCCTCCAACTGGATTCGGCTTCATGAACTTTTCCCAGATGCTCATATGTGATCGCTAAATCATTGTATGTGATGTCTGAAGGATGTAGTTGAGCCGATGCTCTCAAAGCTTGCATCGCACCATGGAAATGTCCTGTTCGAATTAATAAACTCCCTAAATTATATTGATACGCTGCATTGTGCGGTTCCAAGCTTACCGCTTGTTTTAAAAATTGAGAGGCATAATGGAAATTCCCCGATTGCATATAAATAATTCCAAGATTATTAATTGCTTGCGTATTTTGAGGATCAAACCGAAGTGCCATTTGATACATGCGTACTGCCGTATTTTTCATACTAAAGAAACTATAGATGTATCCCAATCCAAAATATGCCTTTGAAAAGGTTGGATCAATTTGTAAAGCATGTTTTAACAATGACAATGACCGATCATAGTGCTCCCGATTGAACTGTGTCCGACTTTCTCGATACAATTCTTCCGGACTTAAATAATGTGCCGTAATCGGAATTTCATGATGAATCCCCAGCATCCGCGGAAAACTCCTTTTATACTGTTGGGGTCGTGAAGCATAAATCTTTTGAGGATGCTGGACTCTTTTTGGAGGTAGAGCGACAAGCGCACCAATTTGAATGGGCTTTTCAACTTGAGCAAACTGAAATGTCCAATTCGTAGATTCACCTAAAAAACCAATCAGAATTAACAAAAGGATTAACAACAACCACAATAAATCTACAAAATCACGGCTCAGATCTTTTAATGTGATTCGGACATGAGGCTTTGCAGCAGCCTTGCCTTGGGCTTTTTCTTTTGCGGGAGCCGTATTTTCAGGTTTAGGTAATTCTGTTGAACACTTCGCACAAATCTTTGAGCCATCAGGATTTTCAGCACCACACAATGGGCATAGAATCATATCGAAAAACCTTTTAAGAAGAATAAAAACATGATGGTACTTTAACCTGAACTGATAATTCTGTCAACTTTATCAGTTCACTTCCAACTCTGTTAATATTGATTTTAACGTTTCAAGTTGAGATGAAAAATTTTGATATTTCTCTTGTATCTCATGCATATCATTTTGAATCTCTAATCCTTGATTTACTGAAGTCTCCATCAGCTGGCTCAAAAGCTCTTGATTACTCTTTTGTTCATCCAACGCGTCTGAAATTTCGCCCAGCACCTCGACTGCCTTTTTGATCGACTTTGCAATCGAAAGATAGATATCCCCTACATTAAAAACCACTTTAATATTTTCTTCTAATTTCTCTGTGCTCAAAATTAAGGAGACCGCACTCTTCGTTTTTTGCTGAATATCTTCAACTAGTTGTCGCACATCGGAGGATGCCTGAGCTGATGCTTCCGCCAAAATTTTAATTTCGTTAGCCACCACTGCAAATCCCTGCCCATCCACGCCAGCCCGAGTCGCCTCAATCCCAGCATTTAAAGCTAACAAATTGGTTTTTCGAGTAATTGTGGAAATCGTTGAAACAAATTCACCGATTTGATCCGAGGTGGCATTTAATTGCTGGATGACTTGAGCGGATGAACCCAATGTGGATTTTAAATCGCTCATCGTTTGAATTTCACTCCCAATCGATTTAATACCACCAATGGCGACTTGAGAAGCTTGTTGCGTATCCGCAGTGACTTTTCGACTATCTCCCGAAATGAGTTGAGTTAATCTTGAAATATTTTTATTAATGCGATGCGCTTTTTCAACATTTTGAAATCCAGTTTGAACACGTGTTTTCAGCTTATCCTGCAACTCCAGGGTGACATTGGAAATTTTATCAATTGCTTCCAGCACATCGCGGATTCGTGTCGTCAGAATATTTCTGCCTTGTCCTGTTTGAGCATTTGTTTTGGTGTTTGAAAAAGCTTTTATCCAAGCCTGCACATTTTTGGATGGATTCAACAAACTATCCATAAAATAATGATCCTGTTTTACGTCTTTCAGTTCATGGTGAAGTTCACGAAGATATCGCATTTCCATAACTCGAAACGCAAATAAAATCAAGACAATCAAGACTAATCCTGCCAATAAACCCAATAGCCATATTTCATTCCAATTATGTCCATGAGTTTTTAAATATCCCAAACTCATGCCCATCGCCATTCCGATTATTCCACTACCAATGATTAAGGTTTTCATTCTACTCCAAAAACTTTGAAATATAAGTTCTCAAAAATTCGACATTTTCTTCTTGCACGGCTAAAAAATGAACTCCGCCACCACTTGAATTAGTCCAAACAACTTCTGCAAACGCCGAAAGTGACTTTTGGTTTTCTGAAAATGCCATTTCCAGTCTTAAAATTGAACCAATCAACAGTTTTTCCTCAGAGGCAATATAAAGACCTCCAATACTTAAATCAATTGTTTGTGTCGATATCTCTTTTTCTTTTCGCTCTAATAAGGACTGAATTTCTTTCTGATCATCCAGTACACGGTATTTGATCGGAACTTTAACTTGAATCCGTGGATAGTTTCTTCGTTCTATAAACATTGTTGCGGTTTGCATATTTAACTCCCCTTAACCTCAATTATACAAAAGAAAATCCATTTCTAAAATGGTTTAAAAATAAGGCCTACTGAAGCTTGAGGTCCAAATCCTGGAATCGATGCATAATAATATTTACCTAAAAAATAAGACAAGCGCAATTCAATTGACAACCAAGGGTCAATTCCGATGATTGAGCCTATCGTTGAAAAAACCACATCGGTAGGCCCATAAATTGAATTTCCGTTTAATAGAAAGGCACTATCTCTTCGGAAATAAATTTGATAGAAAACATACACTGGACGAATAGAGCGATTTAAAATCAGATATTGCACACGTCCCGTAAAACTCCAAACCGATGGCCATTGGAATTTCAAAAGCATGCCCGGGTTTTCAATCGAAAAATAAGAGGGTATCATCAATGGTTGACTTTGCTGATATTGTACTTTTTGAAAAAAAGAGAATAATCCCCAATGCTGAACTGCCAACCCTCCAATACCGGTTTCCAAAACACCGGTTCCTGTCGATAAAAATGGATAAGCAACTTTAAACGGATTCGTTCCCGTGGGTAAACTAATATGAAATTCAAGCGCCATCCAGTCTGAGGACTTTTGATTCCCTTCCAAAAGAAAATTTCCCGATAAACTCATATCTCCAATTCGGGCCAAATTATCGGTGACCCCCTCGGAATTGGTAATCGAATTGATTTCAATAGGGAAATCAACATGGAGTTGTACTTGAGGGATAATCCAACTTTCTAAGCTAATTCCATATTGAAAGCTATCGGAATTGGTCGTTAAATAACTTGGACTACGATCATTGGCGCTATAGCTTCCTGAAAAAAACTCAGGTGGAATTCCTGCGTTATACCAGTAAAAGTTGGTTAAATCTTGTCGGTAGAGAATGACTGAAAATGGGCGAGGTGTCATCCACCATGAAATCGGGGACGGATCCAATTGAAACGACCACCCAATTTGAGGAAATAGGAAAAAAATAAAAAAGCCACATCCCATTAATATCCACTTGTTCCACCGATCATCTATTTTCATAATCCACCATCAAATTGAGAACTATTTATTTTTAAAGGGAAATTAAAATGAATAACTTAGACTTGCCAGCGTCGATGAAGATGAATTCGATTTCCATGAAACATGAACTTGACTTTGCCGATTATAAGAAATTGCATCAAAATATGCATCTTCAATTCCAAAAACATAATCCAGCAGACATACGGCCCCGGTTATATATCCCATTGTTTGGTGGCGGTTAAGAATTGTTTGCCAGAGTGTCGTTCCAAAGATACCTGCAACAACCACGCCTTTGAAGGGGTGATTGGTATAAATTTGACCCAACCCTGGACACACTGCTGACAAACATTGTGCCCCTTGAGGGTTATCAGGTTGAAATTCACTAATGTGACGGTTGTAATTGGCAGCATCGCCCATCGCATCTTCAATTCCAAAACCGTAGGCGGCTACCGCTGCCAACCCAAATAACGACCCAGCATCTTGGTTAATTGCAATGACGCCACCCTGTTCATGAGGATCCGCAACCAGTCGAAAATTTTCAAGCATCTGCCAAAATGTAACGCCGAAAACAGCTGCAAAACCAAGAGCCTTAAAGGGCTGATTGGTATAAATTTGCCCACTACCTGGAATAATAGCCGACAAAATAGCTGCCGCCGTAGTACTTTTAAGCGTTGAATTCGGATAAGGTTTTGATACGTGTTTGGGGCGTGAAATCTTTAAAAGTAATTTTTCAGGGATGCGTGCCGGAGTGGGGGTGGGTGATAATGGATGTGCCGCTGTTGATTCTAAAGGTTGCGTAACCTGCGGAGGTTCAGGGGTAGGCGTCGTCGCCCAAAAGATAGGTCGAGCTTGAACTCTTTGAACTCCTAAACCCACGAAAATCATTATGAGGAAGATAAAATATAAGCGTTGCATGAAGTTAAGGTACCTTGCTTGCTAGGTCCTGTCAAGAGGAGTTTTTAGAGCGTTGTCTTCATTTTTTAAAAACCATGACCCCGCTCAACCATATGGAATCACTGGAAATCTCCACAAGAACCATTCGCCTCTTGCTTATCGAGAAATCGAATTCCACATATTAATTTTGCATGGCTTAATTCTATAAAATTAAAATTTTACAAATTTTAATTTTTGAATACCGGCAATAGTTTTCAACTCATTTAAAACTTGGACCTCGACTTCATTATCTACGTTAATCATAGCAACCGCCGTGCCCCCAACTTCTCGTCTTCCAACATAGAGCCCTGCAATATTAATGTTGTTCGAACCAAGGATCGTTCCCAGTTTTCCAACAATTCCCGGTCGATCTTGATGCACCATCCAGATCATGTTGCCTTCGGGGGAAAAATCGGTATTGTTGCCATCGAGGTTAATAATTCGGTATTCTTTTTTTCCAAAAACCGTTCCGGCAATAATATGTTTTTCTTTTTCACTCGTGATGGTTACCGTAATTAATGATGAATAATCTCCGGTTCGATTATTAATCGTTTCCGAGATTTCAAAACCACGTTCTTTGGCTAAAACCAGAGCATTCACATAATTCACGGAAGCTCCCATACCTCTTTCTAAAATGCCTTTAATTAATGATAACGTTAATGGTTTGATATCGTAATTCGTAATTTCACCTAAATATTCAATATGAATTTTTTTCATATAGGATTCTGAAACTTGAGAATGAAATGCACCAATTTTTTCACTCAAGACTAAATAGGGCATTAACATTTCCAACATTTTCGGATCCAAGGAAGGCATATTGACCGCATTGCGCACTCGACCGCCTTTAAGGGCTTCTTTGACTTGTTCGGCAATCACTAGTGCGACATTCGACTGCGCTTCTTGAGTTGCTGCACCAATATGGGGCACCGCGACCACCGAATCTAGACCCAACAAGGGATTATCAAATGGAGGTTCTTTTTCAAAAACATCCAGCGCCACCCCTTGAACTTTTTTAGACTTTAATGCCTCATACAAGTCACTTTCAACAATAATGCCGCCTCTGGCACAGTTGATCAGAAAGACACCATCTTTCATCATTTCAATTTGCTTTTTCCCAATCAGTCCTTTGGTTTCTGGAGTCAGTGGCGTGTGTACTGTAATAAAATCGGACTTTCGAAAGATCTCTTCTAAATTGGATAATTGAAATTCATGACCTTCCAGTTTACTTGGATCTAAATAGGGATCAAAAGCCAACACACGCATACCTAAAGCAATTGCCCGACGGGCCACATTGGTTCCAATACGTCCTAATCCAATTACGCCTAATATCTTTTCATGCAACTCACAGCCGACGAACTTACTACGTTCCCATTTTTTTTCACGCAATGAAAAGCTCGCCTGGGGAATCTGGCGCGCCATGGCCATTAACATCGCAATCGTATGTTCGGCGGTAGAAATGGTATTGGCATCCGGGGTATTCATGACGATAATCCCCTGTTTGGTAGCGGTCGCCAAATCAACGTTATCGACCCCTACGCCAGCTCTTCCAATAATACGAAGCTTGGTCGCCGCTTGAATTAATTCCGTCGTCACCGTGGTTCCACTTCGAATAATCCATGCTTCATATTCACCGACTATTTTTTTTAATTCTTCTGGTGGTAATTTTAATTTTTCATCAACTTGAAAAGTGGGTTCATTTTTCAAAATCTGCATACCCTGATCGGATAATTTATCCGTGACTAATATTTTGATCATAACTGTATCCTAAATTTAGAATTTAATATTTTCTTTTAAAATAATCTCTTGAACTGTTTTCACACCAGCGCCTAAAGGCACTGATTTTCCTAAACGATTTAAGACCATTTCAAGTGTTGCTATACCTAATATCACATCCGAGCTATCAATATATCCCAAATGACCCATCCTGAAAATTTTCCCTGTTAATTTGCCTTGTCCACCGGCAATTGAAATCCCATAATCATCTCGAAACATTTTGCTTACTGCTCCTCCATCCAACCCCTCGGGACACGACACTGCCGTTAAAGCATCCGACGGACTATCGGGCGCCAGCAAAGGTAATCCGAGTGCCTTGACCGCGGTTCGAGTCATGCGGGCCAAAATCTCATGTCGTTTCCAAACATTTTCAATGCCTTCTTTTTCAATCAATTCCAAAGCTTTTCTTAGTTGGATCACCAAGGTAATTGCAGGAGTAAATGGTGTGTCCGGTGATTTCCCCTCAACTAATTTTTTGACTGATTTTTCATAACTAAAATAGTATTTTGGACTTTTAGAATTTTTGGATTTTTCTAATGCTTTTGGAGAAACGCTCACAAACGAAAGCCCTGGAGGAATCATAAATCCTTTTTGAGAACCGGCGACTACAACATCCACACCCCATAAATCAGTTTCCAAGGGCATGGCTCCCAACCCTGAAATCGCATCCACGACCAGAAGGGCGTTTTGGGCTTGCGTCACTTTGGCTAACGCTTGAATATCATTCCGAACTCCAGTTGACGTTTCACTAAAGGTTGAAAAAACCAAATGGATGTTGGAATTAGCCTTGAGTCGTTTTTGAACTTCCATACTATCAATGGGTTTTCCCCATTCGGTTTCATAATGATCGACTTGCACTTGGAACGCTTGACAAATTTCCTTCCATCGATTTCCAAAATGGCCGCTTGACGCGACCAAGACCGTCTCTCCAGGCGAGGTTAAATTCGCCACAGCGGATTCCATCGCTCCTGTTCCAACCGATGGAAAAATAATCACGGGATGATTGGTTCTAAAGATTTTTTGCAAAGCAATTTCAGAAGCTTTTAAAATTTCCTGGAATTGTGGCGTTCGATGGTGAATAATCGGTTGTCCCGCTTCTGCCAAAACCTCGGATGGAATGGGAGTAGGCCCTGGCGCCATAACATATTTCTTTTTCATTTCAATCATCCTTTTTAAACCATGATAGTTTTATTTTTGTTCCCGACTCACCTACTTTGTGAAATCTTTCACAAAGTAGGATTACCATACACGGATTATCCGGCGGATGTCAAGCAACTTTGTGAAAAATTTCACAAAGTATGATCCAGGTAAGCTTTTAAATCTATTAGGAAGGTATTTTGCTATTGATTAAGCGGTATTTTCACTACGAGGCTTTTCGCGATCTTTCTGATAAACAATGATGGGTTCTTCATTTTTACGAATAAATCCCTCTGTTAAAACTACTTCTTTAATATCCTTACGAGATGGAATTTCAAACATCAGATCCATCATGACATCTTCCAAAATCGCTCGTAAACCTCGAGCACCTGTTTTTCGGCGCATGGCTTCCGAAGCAACCAAGGCAATGGCTTCCGGTGTAAATTTCAATTTGACTGATTCCATTTCAAAATATTTTTGATATTGTTTGATCAAAGCATTTTTAGGTTCTAAAAGTACTTGAATCAAAGCTTCTTGACTTAATTCATGAAGCGTGGCAAGAACTGGTAACCGACCCACAAACTCCGGAATCAAACCAAATTTCATTAGATCTTCTGGTTGAACTAAATTAAATAATTCGTCAATCTTTTTTCCATGTCGAAACTGATACTCACTTTTAAAGCCAATCGTTTTCTGGCCAACACGATTTTCAATGATTTTTTCCAATCCAACAAAAGCGCCACCACAAATAAAAAGAATATTCTTTGAATCCACCTTAATATATTCCTGATGCGGATGTTTTCGGCCACCCTGGGGTGGCACATTCACTTCTGTTCCCTCAATAATTTTCAACAATGCTTGTTGAACCCCTTCGCCTGAAACATCCCGCGTTATGCTGGGATTTTCAGATTTACGACTGATTTTATCAATTTCATCAATATAAATAATGCCACGTTCCGCACGGGCAACATCAAAATCGGCATTTTGAAGCAGCTTTAAAATAATATTTTCCACATCTTCGCCAACATACCCTGCTTCCGTTAATGTGGTCGCATCCGCCACCGCAAAGGGAACATCCAAAAGGCGTGCTAGGGTTTGAGCCAACAGTGTTTTCCCGACACCCGTAGGCCCAATGAGCAGTACATTGCTTTTCTGGAGTTCAACTTCTTGGGCCGAGGGTTTCAACGTCAACCGCTTATAATGATTATGGACTGCCACGGATAATATTTTTTTAGCGCGGTCTTGCCCGATGACATACTGATCGAGAATGGCTTTAATTTCTTTAGGCTTTAAAACAACCAGCTTCGCACTATTCTTAAGATGATGCGAGGCTTGCCCTTCTTTCTCTTCTGATTTTAAAATATTATTACAGAGATTGATGCACTCGTTGCAAATATAGACGGTAGGCCCAGCAATAAGCTTTTTGACTTCATCTTGGTTTTTCCCGCAAAACGAGCATCGGAGGTATGTCGGTTTGTCCGTAGTCATAGCTGATATACAATCCTTACTCTTTTTTCACTTCCGGCTGCTTGATAATCACTTCATCAATGATTCCATAATTTTTGGATTCGTCCGAAGACATAAAATAATCGCGTTCAACATCCTTTTCAATTTGTTCAACAGACTTGCCCGTGTGATAGGCTAAAATTTGATTCAGGCGTTTTTTGGTTTGCATGATTTCCTGAGCTTGAATTTGAATATCGGTCGCTTGGCCTTGAGCTCCGCCTGAAGGTTGATGAATCATGATTCGGGAATTCGGCAGAGCGAACCGTTTCCCCTTTTTCCCAGCAGCCAAAAGAACCGCTGCCATACTTGCCGCTTGACCGACACAAATAGTTGAAACCGGCGTCTTCATAAATTGGATGGTATCATAAATAGCCATCCCTGCTGTGACAATTCCGCCGGGACTATTAATATATAAATTAATATCCTTTTCTTGATCTTCTGAACTTAAAAAAAGCAGTTGGGCAATCACGATATTTGCAATCTCGTCTGTTACCGGTGTTCCCAAAAAAACAATGCGATCCTTTAAAAGCCGGGAATAAATGTCATAGGCTCTTTCGCCCCGATTCGTTTGTTCGATTACCATTGGAATAAGCGCCACAGCTAGTTCCTCCTCAACGTGAATTTCCTACTTTTCAATTATCTCAATATCAGCAACTGAGATTAAAAAATCAAGTGTTTTTTCATACTGAATCCACTCTTGTATTTTGGCTTGAGCCGAATTTTTCTGAATATACGCTTCCATTGCCTGAGGGGATTGATGCGCATTGTGGGCCAGGGTTTCCACATAGTTATGAAAATCCTTTTCCTCACAGATAATTTTTTCGGCTTCTGAAATTTTTTCAATAATAAAAGCCATTTTAACATTTTCGACTGACTGGTCCTTCAAGTGTCGCACTAACTCATCCTGTTTGTCCTGCGGCAGTTTCACAAAATCAATTTGATTGGACTTGAAATGCTGCAATTGCTCATTCCACAACCGGCGATATTCGGCCGAAGTCAAGGATTCCGGAATTTCAAATTGATATTCACTCAAAAAATGATGCGTAATCTGGTGGATCAGTTTAGCACGCTGATCGACGGATCGGGCATGCTGAATTTCCTTTTCAATGGCTTCCTTGAGTTTGTCCACCGATTCAATTTGAAAATTTTCCTTCACAAATTCATCCGTTAATTCCGGTAATCGTACTTCTTTAATTTCATGAACCACAACATTAAATTCGGCTTTGGTTCCAGCCACCTCCTGATACCCCGCAGTATCCGGAAAAACAACCGAAAAACTCTTGTGGAGTCCCACGGTTACGCCAATTAATGCATCTTCAAATTCCTTGAGCAAGCGCCCCTTGCCAATTCGAACGGAGATGCCCTTGCCCTGATTGCCCTTAAACGCTTCGCCGTTGATTTTCCCTTCAAAATCAATAATGACTTCATCATTCAAACGAGCTTCGCGATCTGCTATGGGAACTAAAACCGCAGCCGATTCACGAATATTTGAAAGTTCCTTCTCCAGATCTTCGGGAGTCACTTGGATCTTGTCTTTTTTAAGTTTCAAACCCTTGTATTCCTTGAGTTCAAACGATGGACGAACTTCAATGCGCGCAATAAATTTTAAAGGAGCTCCTTCTTCAAAAAAAAAGCTGGTCACTTCAGGACGTGAAATGGGTTCAATGCCCTTTTCCGTCAATGCCTGCCGAAAAAATTCCGGGATGGTGCCTTGAAGGATTTCTTCGCGAACTTGGTTCTTGAATTTTTGACGCACTAAATGAATCGGCATTTTCCCTTTCCGAAATCCAGGAACTTTCGCTGTTTTTAAAATTCGATTATAAATTTCATCGACGCGATTTTGAACGGTTTCCGCTACAACTTCGACTTGGAGTTCTTTCACACATCCTGCCTGATCCATGACTTGTATTGAAACTTCAGAATTCACAATAGCTCCTTAATTGTAAATTGGTGCGAGGGGAGGGAGTTGAACCCTCATGGGTTGCCCCGCCAGAACCTAAATCTGGTGCGTCTGCCATTTCGCCACCCTCGCTAAAGTCAGACACATCGGATGACATTATTCATCACCTTGCTCATCAATCTACTAGAACTTAAAATTTTCTAAACTTAAAACTATAGACTATACCCTATTGTCTGCAAAATGTTCAACAAAAACAAGCTAGATTGTTTTTAAATAGAAGACTAGTATAATCTAATCTTTATGATTGCTCGGAAACCCTCTCAAGTAGATCTAGCCATTATTGGCGGCGGAATCAATGGTGCCGGATTAGCCGCTTTAGCCGCTAAAAATGGCTTATCCGTTGTGCTTTTTGAAAAAGGCGATTTTGCATCGGGAACCTCGAGTAAGTCAACCAAACTCATTCATGGCGGTATTCGATATTTAGAACATGGTCATTTTCCGTTAGTCTTCGAAGCACTCCACGAGCGGCATAATCTTTTAAAAAAAGCACCACATTTAGTTTATCCGCTTCCTTTTCTCCTCCCGTGTTATCAAACTGATCATCGCAAGCCGTGGATATTACGCACCGGGCTTTGGATGTATGACAGTCTCGCTGGACTTCAAAATATTCACCGACATCAGTGGCTAACCTCCCAACAAGTCATTCAACAATTTCCACAAATTAATGCCGAACAACTTCAGGGTTGCGGTCTTTATTACGATGCTCAAACTAACGATGCCCGTCTCGTCCTGGAAAATATATTTGCAGCCGAGCAAGCCGGGGCAATTTGCATGAATTACTGTCAAGTACTTAATGTCGAAACTCACAAAACCTTTATTGAAGTTTTTTATCAGTCTCAGCCTTCCCAGACTCAATCTCTAACAGCGTCATGCCTTGTTAATGCAAGCGGCCCCTGGAGCAACGACCTTTATCAAATGATTTTCAAAAAGAAGCAAACCCTGGTTCGCCCCACACGTGGAAGTCACTTGATTATCCCTAAGCTCCTTGATCACTTCGCCGTTTTAATTACCAACCAACAAGATCATCGGATTATTTTTGTCATCCCGTGGAGGAACTACAGTTTAATTGGAACAACCGATTTAGATGATTCCCGCTCCCCGGATCAGGTATGTCCTTCCCAAGAAGAAGTTAATTATCTTCTGCACGAGGCAGGAAGAATTTTTCCTTCACTGCGACGCACTACGCCACCTATTTTAGCTGCTTTTTCAGGTCTTAGACCCTTGGCAAGTTCAGATCTTTATAAATCAACCTCCTCTATTTCCAGAGAGGATCGCATCATTCAAAATGAAAATATTCTAAGTATTGTTGGTGGAAAATTAACTACTTACCAATCCATGGCCCGAAAATTATTATTTAAAATTTTTGATATTTTAAATCTTAAACATCGTCCGTGGTTAGATACGCACTTGCCCGGAACACCTTTAATGCCCTGGAGCGAATTTTTAAAAGAAATCCCGCCCCAATGGTCTGCTCGGTATGCCCTAGCACAGGATCAAATTAGGTTTTTAATTAACCTCTATGGTCAACAAGCTGAAAAAATTTTGAATTTAACGGTGGAGAATCCCCGAACGGCTCAACCCATTCATCCCGACCGTCCGGAAATATTCGCTCAAATTCTTTATGCGGTTCAATTTGAAAAAGCGAAACATCTTGATGATGTATTACTGCGGCGCTTAGAACTTGGATATACCCCCTATCAATGGGGACCCATGTGTACCTCGATTGCTTCCTATATGGCTGAACTATTATCTTGGACACCTCAGCAACTTCAAGAGGAGCTCAAGACCTATCGGCTCAAGCTCTTCCCGTTTCCATCTTAAGTGCTCAAAACACCCCCTTGACTTTTATGGTAAAAAAATTATTATTAATCACTTAATTAATTTATGTAACCCAGTGTTTGTTCAACCATGAAAGCAAGGTATCCTTATGGAAAATACTATTATTATTGGTTCAGGTCCTGCCGGCTATACTGCCGCACTCTATTCCGCTCGGGCGAACTTATCGCCTCTTTTAATTGATGGACCGCAACCGGGGGGACAATTGACAACCACAACGTTAGTCGAAAATTTTCCAGGATTCCCCGAAGGTATTCAAGGACCTGCTTTAATGGAAAACATGAAAAAACAAGCAGAAAATTTTGGAACTCGTTTTAAAACAGGTTATGTCACCAAAGTGGATTTTCAAACCCATCCTTTTAAAATAACCATTGATGATGTGGAATTACTTGAAGCGAAATCGGTCATTATTGCTACCGGAGCTTCGGCTAAATATGGCGGAGTTCCCCGCGAGATGGAATTAATTGGACATGGTATTTCTGCTTGTGCGACATGTGACGGATTTTTTTTCAAATCCCAAGACATCGGTGTGGTCGGAGGCGGTGACTCGGCCATGGAAGAAGCGCTTTTTTTGACCAAGTTTGCAAAAACCGTGACTCTTGTTCATCGTCGGGATGAATTTCGAGCTTCTCGTATCATGTTGGAACGTGCTCAGAAAAACCCTAAAATTCAATGGCTGACTAATAGCTTAGTCACTGAACTTTTAGGGGATCGTGATCTGACGGGTGTGAAAGTTAAAAACGTTAAAACTCAAACGGAACAAGTTTATCCTTGGACGGGACTTTTTTTTGCCATTGGTCATGTACCCAATACCCAAATTTTTAAAAATCAAATTCATTTAGATGACCAAGGCTATATTATTCTTCCTCATCCTCCCAGAACCCAAACCAATATTGAGGGAGTTTTTGCAGCTGGCGATGTCGCCGACCACTATTATCGACAAGCCATTAGCGCATCCGGTATGGGATGCATGGCCGCCATTGAAACCGAACGATGGCTAGCTTCGCACGCTTAAATTTTATTTTAAGAAATTTCCTTGAACGGCGGTTCCATAACAAATCACCTCGGTAATTCCACGCATAAGTTCTGTGGCATCGTACCGAACCCCAATCACTCCTTGAGCACCAAGCTCTTCGGCATGTTTGACTAACATCGTATAAGCTTCTTCTCGACTTTTATCACACAAACTCGTAAATAAGGTAATATTGCCCCCGACTAAACTTTGCAACGCACCACCGAGGGACCCAAAAACAGATCGGGATCGAACAGTAATCCCTCGCACCATTCCTAAGGATTGGGTAATCTGAAATCCGGGAATTTCAAAAGCAGTTGTAACCATTCGAGGATCCATAAAATTTCTCCTTCTTTTAATCTTCGATTCAAAATCCATTCGATATCAAATCAATTGAATATCACGAAGGTGTCATTGAATTTTTCATGGCCCCCCATCCTATTCAACAATTACTTGAAATATTTCTCCGCACCTAAAATCAATAGACTGATAAAAAAAAATCGAATCAAATAAAGCATGATATAGAAACGTTGTTCGATAGGTTTATCTGGATGGCTTAAAATCGAAGTCGTAATCCGGATGTGAAACCATGCCAAAACAACAATTAAACCATCAAAAACAAACCAACTGCTTCTCAATAGAAGAATAAATGCCAGCAACGCAATAACTAAGTAAAGATAATTAAATAATTTGATTGAATGTGGTTTCATGCGTTGGGGCTTGATCCTCTTAATCCATTTAAAATTTGCTGATGGACCCATCCGTTAGACGATAGTGCATGTCCCGAATAAATCGTTGGCTTCCCATTCCAATCGGTAAATTTTCCGCCGGATTCTTCGACACAAATTTTTACCGCAGCAACATCATACGGTTTGACGACTGGTTCAATCACAGCTTCCATATTTCCTTGAATTACAAAAGACTGCGCTAAACAATCGCCAAAGCCTCGTTCATCATAAACATGCGATACCAGTTTTACCAATCGGGCTTGAATGGACGTTTTAAAAAGTCGGATGCTGCCATATCCCAAAGTCCCCTTCTCAATTTTTCGTATGGATGAAACACGCGTCCGTTTACCGTTCACAAAACATCCCTGGTCTTTCGTGGCCCAAATCATGAGATTGAGCGCGGGATGATAAATCACTCCCAACACTACTTCTTGTTGATATTCAAGGCCGAGTAAAGTTCCCCAAAATGGAATGCCACGGATAAACAAACGAGTTCCATCAATTGGATCAATCCACCATCGAAATTCAGACTGTTGAATGCTCCAATCCTCTAATTCTTCACCACAAATTTGATGCTGTCGGCAGTGTTGTTTAAGAACTTTTCGAATGGCATATTCGGTCTCTTTATCGGCTTGCGTCACCGGCGACAAATCTTTTTTATAAAAAACCTTAACGGCTTGTTTTGAAAAATATTTTAAAGCCAGGGTGCCGCCGACTTCAGCGGCTTTCTTCCCAACTTGAAGATACTGAGAAAGCATGGGTTTAAATTTTTTTTGTGACATGGGTAGCCTTTATAAACTATACATTATTCGTAAGATATTATTAATACTACATCATGGTTACGCCCGCAATACTCACTTTTTGCATTTTTCCATTTTCAAGAATTTTAACTATATGTGGAATTAAGAGATCACCTTGAATAATCTTTCCGCTAATTTGAAAAGTCTTTCCGATGTCATTGGAAAAAAAACGGGCTGGAAAAATCAGAATATATATATGGTGACCCTTGAGAAGGCCTGCCGGGGATCCCTGGACCAAACACCTCGTACCACAAGCCATTGTTCCCATATGATTATTATTGGTATATCCAAACTTCAGATAACAAGCCGCATCCACCAGCTTGCCGCGCACGGTGACTTGAGCCCCCTTGGCATAAACCAACGTTCTCATCGAAATAAAAAAAACAACTGTCAGCAATCCCCAAATATATTTTTTCATTTTCGTTTCCTTAATTATATTATCGTTATCGTCAATTCTAAAATTCGAAGTTTTGAGAATCTTAAAATAACTAAATAACTGATTGAAAGAATTAATTTAAACTACCTCGAGAGAAAAAAACAACTCCACCAGCTATTTTAATTGAAATATTTTTTAAACAATTTTGGACTGTATAAAATCATTTTAAAATATCCCTATTAACTAGTACACGGGCAATACCCATTTGTGAAATTAACTCGTTTAAAACACTTCAAACGTTTTAGGGTTAAACGAATTTTTGGTCTATTTTTGATTGACCCCCTGAACTTTAAAATTCATCCACCCGACGATCGATTATTTGATATTAAGATCGGTAGTCTGATTGACCTCGACTATGCACATCGGACTTTCAAACTTTAAAAATGGTGAAGTCCATGATTTAATTTCAAGATAATTGATTAATATATTTTTCCGCAATGGCATACTGGGTCATCAGCTGTTCGCGATCGGCCACTGTTATATTTTGAAAATCCATTCCCGGCGATAGTATGATTCCTAAAAGAGAAAAAGAACCACCTGGATTGACAAACCCGCCCACCCAAGTCGATGCTGCAACATGCAATTGAGGAACCTGATGATGCTCCAACAGTGAGCCCATAACAAATTTTTCAACCTCGCCAGATTCTTTTAAAAAAATCCAAGTTATTGGATCGCCACAATAAAAATGAAAACTCATATCGACAGAAAACTTATAAAATTTTGAAACCGCGGCTGGCGTGAGCAGATAATACACTGAGGTCGCAATTAAATTCATGGTTCCCAGTGAATGCAGTTCACTCCGATGGGTTTCGCGAAAGAATCCTCCATTTAAGTAGGGTTTTAAATCTAAAATCCTGATGATTTGATCTGAGGTCATCTCAATTTGAATTGGAAATGTTCAAAAGATGAATCCGAAATGTTAACGTGGAATTGGGAGGGATGGTTCCGGGAACTCCCGCCGATCCATAGGCTAATGCGGGTGCAATCATCAATTTGCGAATCTCACCGACATGCATTCCAACTACGCCCCTATCCCATCCGGGAATAACTTCGCCTGCCCCTAATACAAATTGAAAAGGTTTGCCATGATCGGCTGAACTGTCAAATTGAGTCCCATTCGGGAGCCAGCCGGTATAATTCACGGTTACTAAATCACCATTTGCCGCTATCGCTCCGGATCCATGTTGAAGAATCTGATAATGGAGCCCGGTCGATATCTTGATCCATTTTCCCGTTGATTTTAATTTAGTTGAACAGCCCAACCCCACTAAACCTATCACGCCCACCATAATCCAAAAGAACATATGTTTCATCCTCGTCCTCCATTTGTTTGATACATTTTCAACAGTGCCCAGTTTTAAAAACATCCATTCACGATAACTATTCAAACACTTTAGGGATGGGGCTATTATCCAAGAAATAGCCTCAAACTTCGATAAAAAAAACAGTTATTTGAAGTTTCACGATTTCACGCGGTAAATCCCGCATTGAAAAATCGACTGGATTTACAATGCGATTCAACCCGCATTTTCAAAACCATTTAAACTGATGGATTAACTCCATTATTCGCATCTTAAAAATGAAGAAACTAATTTCTGGAAATCGTGCGTCTATTTTTTTAACCGACTCCATCGACTCCAAGTTTCGTCGTTCTTTGGCCTTCGCTTCTGATCTTGAAAACAAACTTTATTTGCAGTTTTATCGCATAATCATGAGATCGTTTTCATAAATATAACAAAGCTTTTTCCAAAAAGTTTGACAGTACATTAAATTAGATTTATTATAAGTCCTCATGAACCCCGCAATTGATGTTGACCATTTATGTAAAACTTACAAAATTCGTATCAAAAAACCAGGGCTGTGGGGATCGCTGCTTGCATTCGTTTCTAGTCAATCCAACGAAGTTTTCGCTGTGAAAGATATCTCTTTTAAAATAAACTCTGGAGAACGCGTAGGGTTAATTGGCGAAAATGGAGCAGGTAAATCAACCACATTGAAAATGCTGACTGGCATTTTAGTCCCTCAAAGTGGAAAAATTAATGTTCTTGGAAGGATTCCCTGGAAAGAGCGACAACAGTTAGCTTTGAACATTGGGGTTGTTTTTGGACAACGTCCTCAATTGTTATGGGACATTCCCGTTCGAGAAACCTTTCAACTTTTAAAAACAATGTATCGTATTCCCGATTCGACTTTTAACTATGTCCTTCATGAAGCGCTTCATCGGTTACATCTGGAACCTTTGCTCAGTACTCCCGTTCGTCTTCTTTCGTTAGGACAGCGTATGCGGTGTGATTTAGCTGCGGCACTGCTGCATGCTCCCTCTATTGCATTTTTAGATGAACCCACCATTGGTCTTGATGTTTCCATCAAAGAACAAGTTCGGGAATTTATTCAAGAGATTAATAAAAAATTCAATTCGACCTTAATTATTACGACCCATGATCTCAAAGATATTACTCAAATTTGTAAACGTTTAATTGTACTCGATCATGGAACACTGCTCTTTGATGGATCCCTGAAACAGTTTGAAAATCAATTTGCTCAAAAGAAAAGAATTATTATTGAAACCAAAGCTCCGACTGCTCCAGCCAAAATTCAACAATTAAAACCCGCCTTGGCAAAATTAAATGCCCAATTATTAGAAATCGAAGGGAAACGGCTTGTTTTTGAATATCTCAGTGCTAAATGCACTCCGGAACTGACTAAGCTGCTTTTAAAAAAATTACCGGTTGTTGACCTCAGCCTCGAAAAACCGGATATTGAAAATCTTGTCACACAAATTTACAAGAAAAAAGAAATTCCCCATGCGTGATTCTGTGTTTCAAACACTGACCCCGATGGATCGATTCAAGGGATACTGTTCCTTCCTTTATCGGGCTTTACAGGCTAATTTCACCTATCGTTCTTCTGCATTTTTAGCACTTCTCACCTCCATTATCAGTTATTGTTTTACTATTTTAATTTGGAGATATGTTTATGCGCATCCCTCTCCACGGCTTACGATTTCACGAACCGCAATGTTTGTTTATCTTCCACTTGCCTTTTGCTTAAACTTCGCGCTCACAACTAATATTGATATTCGAATTGGTCAACGCATTCGTCTTGGATTAATTGCCACTGACCTTTTAAAACCACTGGATTTTCAATTTTTACAAATGATGCAAGCACTTAGCGACGCATTTTTTAATTTTTTTTTAAGTTTAGGCGTCTTTATCGTTGCCGTGTTACTTTTGAAAGGAAATCTATTCCCTGCAAGTGTGGAAGACTTTTTGGCCTTTCTCGTCAGTGTTTTTTTAGCTTTTATTATTCAATTTTCCGTTTTATTTTTATTCATTCAGGGCATTTTCTACACGAATAGCAGTTATGGAATTAGTGCTTCCAGACTTTCGCTTCATTTAACTTTTTCAGGTATTTCCGCCCCTTTGACGCTTTATCCTTTAATTCTGCGGCACATTGGTGAATGGCTTCCATTTCAAAATATCATTTATGTTCCCATCTCGATTTATATGGGGAAATATCATGGACTTGCGCTTATAGCCGCACTAGTCCACCAAATGCTTTGGGCTCTTGGAATGTATCTACTCGGTTACTGGGTGTTCAAATGGACTCTTCGATCGATTGAAATTCAGGGTGGATAACTATGAATGAACTGAAAATTTACTGGAGTGTTTTTAAATCATCCTTACAAGCTAAGATGGAATATAAGCTAGATTTTCTTATCGGCATGATTACCTCCATTATGCTGCAATTAGCCGCCTTAGGCTTGCTTTGGGTCGTGATTCATCAATCGCCGTTATTAGGTGGATGGACTGGAAAAGAAGTGTTGTTCCTCTTTGGCATTTCAGCAACTGCGCTTGGCACTGCGGAACTCTTATTTAATCACATTTGGATGTTACCCTACTATATCGTCATGGGTGATTTAGATCGTTTACTCATCTACCCTACGCCCCCGTTGCCATTTTTATTAATCTCTAGCCCGGTCCTCCATTCATTCGGCAATCTTTTAACGGGAATGGTGCTCCTCATTTATTGCCTATCCCATTTTCATGAACCGTGGTATATCTGGATGATGGTGCCACTGTGGAGTTTTTGTGGAACTATCATTTACACCTCAATGCTTGTTTGTATTTGCAGCCTCTCGTTCAAGTTTATTGGTCCCTATACCTATAATTTAAACTTTGTTCATAGCTTATTACAAGCAAGTCGTTATCCGCTTAGTATTTATCCCAATTGGTTGAAATATTTACTGTTATTCCTCATTCCATTTGGAGCATTTAATTTTTTACCAGGTAATTTTATCTTCCACAAACTCTTTGGACTCTTTGGAGCTTGGATCGCTCCCGTTTTTGCGGCTCTTTCGATATGGATTGCAAAACAATTATGGACTTGGGGATTAAAAAATTATCAGAGTACTGGAACTTGACCTACCCGACCATCGTTTTGCGATGTCGAAATGCCAAAAAAGATAACTGAATGCCCAACTCAAACAAAATCAAAAGAGGAATTGCAAGAATGGTTTGGGTGACTGGATCGCCGGTTGGCGTTAAAAAAGCAGCTAAAATAAAAATGCCTAAAATTGCAATCTTGCGTTTGGAAGAATAAAACGTGGGAGGCACTAACCCAAAAAATGAAAGTGCCGCCATAATAAGCGGAAGCTCGCATACGCATCCAAACGCCAAGAGAAATGAAATTAAGAAATCAAAATATTTCCCCAAACTCCATCGTGGCAGTAAATGATACCCAATGTTATATTGAATTAAAAATCGCAGTGCGACCGGAATAATAAAAAAATAAGCTCCACTGGCTCCCAAAAGGAAAAAAAACATTCCCGCTGTAAAAATCCAAAATACAACACCCCGTTCATGGGATTTCAAACCAGGAGAAGCAAACACCCATATTTCCCGAATCCAAACCGGAGAAGCAAGAAGAATCCCAACTAAAAAAATCAATCGCAAATTAATCATGAAAACCTCAATAGGTTCTAATGTTTGCAAAAAAACATGTTGGGAGCTAAATTGAGGAAAATAAGCATACGCTTGTTGAACCGGATGAATTAAAACTTTAAAAAAATCGGCCGATTTCCAATAGGCAATAATCCATCCTACTAAACAAGCTAATAAGCTTCGAATTAATCCCTTTCGAAGCTCCATGAGATGCTCCGAAAAAGATGCCACCGGCACATGATCGGATGAAGCGGAGGTTTCTTTGGAATCAGACATGATGTTCACCTAATTTCCATATCAGAATATTAACCCATGTAACATATCGAACAGAAATGAGTGAATTTATTTTTTAGGAGGCACCGTAGGCGTCGGTACAGGAGTTTTAAAGTAGCTGTTCATCAAATTCACGGGACGATTTGAAACCAAATATATCCGTTTCAACGCATACGAAGTCGTATATACATTATTGGCGACGACCTTTCCAAATTCAAAATTGCGCATGGTATTCCCAATCAAAGTCACATCAGCCACCATCGGTGGATGTACCAAATCCGAACTTGCTTTTGAAACAACAGGAAACCCCGTTACCGTTGTTTGGGACAACTCACTAATCAGGGCCACCGCTTCTTCATTTGAATTCGGACGGCCGGGAATACAAATCCAGTTTCCTTTTTTATTTTTGGAATAAACAAAAATTTTATGATGATAATGAATCGTCAGTCGAAGGGCATCGGCACTGTTGAATTGCATCATATTTTTATTTCGAAAATGATCAACTGTCTTGTTCAAAACAACATTCACAAAGTAATTTGATATTAAATAGACCGCTTTTTTATGCTTTAACTTGGCATAATAATCTGTTCCACCTTTTACTTTGCTTCCAATCAAAATTTCTTGCGTTACATTGCCCTGTAACGGCCAAACGGTAAACTCAACCTTGGGATGATTGAAGCCATAGCTTGCTAAATTGGCAGGATGACCGGCGACAATACTGATGGCACGAAGCAAATTCACTTGATCCAACATACTTTTCACACTCGACGCATCGGCCTGATACTCATGCGGTTCAAGAATTTCCCATGAACGCAATTGGGGATTTTTGGAAATCAAAATGCGTCGATGTGCATAAACCAATAAAAATTTTCGTGCAGATGCTGCATCGGTCTTAATCAGATGACGGTTGCGAAGTTTATTCAAGGTTTTTAGTGAATCTTGAATCACAAAAGTCGGCATTAAATAGATAAATTTTTTCTGGGCGGAGGTTTCAACATAGTAATCCGATCCTGAAATACTTTTATTCCCAATCGTTAAAACCTGAGTGGTTCCATTGACCAAGTGATAGCTAATTCGGGCAGTCGGAGAGTTTAATCCTGCCTCCACCAACAAAGCGGGGTTAATCAATTTAATTTTCAGGTCCGGATGCATACTTCCCAATTGGCCTAAAATGGAACGAACCGTTATCGTATCAGCATTGTGTTTGCGTGGTGATATAATTTTCCAGTGATCCGGCGGCACTTCCGTAATTTCAATTGGAAGATTATTGATTTTCTTTTTCTGGTGGAACTGCTGGATGGTTAGACCATTCACCTGAGCGGCCACAAAATGAAAAATTTTATATGTCTTGCTTTTTTGTTGCGCCGTAGGACCTTGCTCAAAAAAATAAATATAACCTCCTAAAACCAACGCAATAATTATATAGATGAAGGCTGACCGAAAATTTTTCATATGGCCCTGCGTTTATACCATACCCAACCACCGAACGCCAAAACCAACAATGGTAAAATCCAAACTGAAAGATAATAAATAACATTTTCGGCGTGATTCGATAACATCATCATTCGAGGTTGTTCGGTTTTAGGTCGAATCGAAATATTGCTTTGATTTAACGTTACCCAATCAACTGTATTCATCGCTAAATTCAAATTCCCGGGAGCCTGTGACAGTTGATTCGTTAAAAAATCAGAACCACCATAAAAAACAACACGACTTTTGATCTTCGCGTTTTTAGGAGACGTCCAATTACAAGAAACCGCAACTGGCACCGGGCCCTTCAAATCAATCCCCGGTCTGAATGTTGCCGTAGGATGGGTTGGCGTTGAATCACCCCAGCCGTGAATCGTCGACTCTAAAAACACAGTTTGAACCACTCCTGGCCATGCGGCTTTCACTGTTTGGACACTCCGAGTGAAAGGTAAAATGGAAAAAATATTTCCATTTGAAAGCTTATTAACAATTTTTGAGTATTCATATTGAGGAATAATCGACCGAATATCTGGGTAAGCAAATCGTGTTGGATCTTCAACAACATTATTGCCATATTTAATTCCAAAATCCCGAAGGATGGGTTCAAAATCAGCTGTGGGAACCAGGGGAGCCAAGCATAAAATTAATTTTCCGCCCTGCTTCAAATAATTTTGCAATAATTGGATCTCTGAAAATTGAAATGGCTTCCTGGGACCGGCAATAAAAATCGCCGCCGCATTTTGAGGGATCTTGCTTTGCGTTAGCAAATTAATGGTTTTTACAACATAATTTTCATTTTGTAAATCTTGACGAAATGCATTCATGCCGTTGGGCTCGGGACTCATAATGTCCTCTTCGCCATGTCCAATTGTAAAATAAATTGTTTTTACTTTGGTATTTTCCAATTTAAACAAGGCCGTTGTAAATGCACTTTCACCACTAAATTGTGGAGTGGGACGACCACCGTCGAAAGCATATGTTAAATAATTCGCTTCTTGAACGGTTTGCCGATGTCCCCCGCTTTCAAAAACCACAGTATTGTATTGCGTTACGCCGTATTCTTGAGCCATTGATGGATTTTTATCCACATTAATAATATCGAGATGAATTTTATTAGATGCTTCTTGATATTCACGTAAAAGCTGTTTCGCTTGAGCTACTTGCGGAGGATTATGATTGGGATTACTGGTACCAAAAAAACTGATAATTACTGGTCCCTTCAATTTTTTGAGGACCCTTAAGGTTTCATTGGAAAGCGTATACAATTTATCGGCTGTTAAATCAGCACGAATTGGATGACGAGCGGCTATATAATTAACCGCACATAAAATGGCCAAGAAGGCAATTGCCACAAGCGTTAAATTCGCCCGAGCCAACGTCGTCCGCTGTTTGCCAGTTTCCTTGACTTGGGTGAGGTTAATCATTAAAAATATAATTAACCCTAAGACTCCTAAGCTAAAACAAATTGTATTCCACCACGTTTGGTTGAAAATTAAAATTAAAAAAATTCCACCAAGCATCAATACTAAGCTTCCAATGAGCCAAACAACATTGTATTGCCGAAGCTGTAATAAGAAAGAATTTTTTTTCACATTTAACTCCGCTTGCTTTCTAAGACTTTAACTGAAAAAAACAATCCTGCAACAATCAGACTCACGAAATAAACAATATGCGTTGAATTGATCACTCCATTGAAAAAATCGGATGTATGACTAAAAAAAGAAAGATACTTAAGTAATTTAGCAATTGGTCCATTGGCATTATTGCCCGCAGCTCCAATGACCCATAACATCAATAAAAGGCCGTAAGCAATGACTGCAGAAATAATTTGATTTTCACTAAATGTCGATGCCAGTAATCCTAAAGAAAAATAAGCCATGACTCCTAAAATAAAACCGATATAGCACGTTAAAACTGGCCCCATATCTGGATTTCCGTACTCAACCATAATCAACAAATAAACCAACGTGACGGAAAGCATAACCCCTCCAAAAGCACAAACGGCCAAGTATTTTCCAAGTACAACTTCCCATGTTGAGATCGGCGAAGTTTTCAAAAGCTCAGCGGTCCCTGATTTTTCTTCTTCAGACCAAAGTCGCATGGTAATCATAGGCGTTAAAAACAAAAGCAAAATGATTGCATTTTGAAATACAGGTGTCATGCTGGCCATTCTAGCCTTGCCTGCAATCAAATAGAAAAAAAATCCCGTGACTAGAAAAAAAACAGCTAAAACCACATAGCCCATGGGTGATGAAAAATAATGTGTCAGATCCTTTTTGGCGATTGCAGAAACTTTTCTCCAGCTCATTCTTTCCCCTCCTTGGTAGTTAACTTCAAGAAGACCTCTTCCAAGCTGGCACCTACAGGAGTTAATTGATGCAACATCCATTTATTTTTAACAATCGATTGAAACAGCTCTTCTCTCACTTCAATTTCCCCATTCGTTGTTACTTCTAGCTTTGAAACGCCATGCGCTTCTTTCCCCATCGATTTTACAGATAAAACACCATCAATTTTTTTAAATATGGTTTCAATCTCATTAAAGGAAGCCTTTATTTCTATTTCAATGGTTTTTCCACCAGCCAATCGTTGAGATAAATGTTCCACACTATCCG
This sequence comes from candidate division FCPU426 bacterium, assembly GCA_027366525.1. GTDB lineage: Bacteria > Oederibacteriota > Muellerivitia > Muellerivitales > DAHXKG01 > DAHXKG01. The sequence continues at coordinate 55,765 of DAHXKG010000005.1, read as the reverse complement.
CTACCACCAGTCTCCCTTGATCAATAATCACGACCTCATCACAGGTTGAAGAAACTTCAGCTAAAATATGAGTAGAAAGGATAATTGTTTTCTGCCCACTCAAGGATTTAATTAATTTCCGGATCTCAAGAATTTGTTTAGGATCAAGACCCCTTGTTGGCTCATCCAAAATTAAAATATCCGGGTCGTGCAATAATGCTTGTGCCAATCCTACCCGCTGACGATAGCCTAATGAAAAATGTCCGATCAATCGTCTGGACATATCCGTCAGAGCTAACATTTCCAAAACTTCTCCAATTCGATTCACTTTTTTAGATAAAGGAATTTCTTTGATATCGGCCACAAAAGAAAGATAGGACATTAACGTCATCTCAAAATAAATAGGAGGTATTTCTGGAAGATATCCAATTTTTTTACGAACCTCTAGGGACTGATCCACAACGTCAAATCCAGCCACAATGGCTTTGCCTCCGGTTGGAGGGAGCGCCGTAGTTAGAATTCTCATCGTCGTTGTTTTACCCGCTCCATTGGGACCAAGCAACCCAAGAATAGTTCCCTTTTTAACCGAAAAAGTTATTTTATCGACCGCAGAAATTAGCCCGTAATTTTTGACTAGTTCTTTAACTTCGATCATAATTGTATTTCCACGCTCTCATCCTAATATTTAAACTACAGAGTTGAAATATATACATTTTTTTTAAAAAAATCAATTTTCAAAGTATTTTTTTTTGATTTTTTTTTAGTCGATTGATTATACTCAGCAATTAAGATTTCAGCTTATTCATTTTTAAAAAATATTTTAAATCATTTACGTCATAATTTTATTGAATTTTACTAATTTAAAACAATAACTTTATCGATTTTCTGATATTTTCCCGATGCATTCTCAATAATAATCCGGACATAGTAAAGTCCATTTGATACGGGTTGTCCTTCTTCATCTCTGAGATCCCATTGAATCACTCTTGAAGAATCCATGACTACGGATGATGCAAAAATAACACGATAATCGGTCGTAAATACGGCATATTGAACTACCGAAGGAGCATTGATTTGAATTTGAATCTTGACTCCGAGTCCTAATTCGGTTGGATTAGGATACGAATCAGAAGCCTGATTGATCAAACTTAAGCTCGAAGTGGGTGTTGGGGTCGGCGTTAAATCAAATGAAATAACGGTCACTGACGATTGGAGCCCTTGACTCATACCCGCGTAGGTTACTCCAGCATTATTAATCACGGGACTGTCGTTCAGTGTATTAGTATTGATCAGAACTGAAAATGTAACATTATATGTGCCCGGTAATAAACTCGATATATTCCAAGTAATCTGATTGCCAGAAATTTGACCTGAAGCTGATAGGGTATCCGAACCCAAGCTGACTGCCGTGGCCTGAGACGGCACATGATCAATTATTTGAACCTGATGAATTGATGATGCGCCAACCGTTAAAACCAGCGTATAGGTTTCGGTGCCACCGGGATAAGTCGAAATACTCGATGTTTGCTGATTCAGCATGACCAAAGCCGTTGGCGTTGGGGTTACGGTTGTCGTCGATGTTTCAGTCGGTGTTTGAGAAAATGTAGGGGTGCTCGTTGGAGTCCATGTAGGAGTGAGCGTGATCGTCCTTGTAACGGTCATCGTTTGTGTCGGTACTTGTGTGCTGGTTAACGTAGGTGTTGGTGTTACCGTGCTCGTTTGAGTTGCTGTTGCGGTCAGTGTCATTGTTGAAGTGGGGGTTGCGGTTGGAGTCCCTGTTAGAGTGTTTAATGGCGTTACCGTTGACGTTGGTGTTGGCGTATAAGTCATCGTGGCTGTAACGGTAAATGTTGCTGTGCTTACCGGAGTAACCGTCCTCGTTGAAGTAGCGGTCAACAATACCGTTGGATTGGGGGTATTCGTTACCGTTGGTGTCCCTGGGCTTGTTGTAGTTGCCGTAGGTGTTAACGTATTGATACTTGTTGAAGTCGCTGTAGGAGTAGCTGTCCGAGTATCGGTTGGAGTACTCGTCAATACTGCTACTTGCGTCGGTGTAAACGTCTCCGTCGCTGTGGAAGTGGCTGTCCAAGTATTGGTTGGAGTACTCGTCCATGTGGCGGTTTGCGTCGGTGTAAACGTCCTAGTCGCCGTAGAAGTCGCTGTAGAAGTAGCTGTCGAAGTATCCGTTGGAGTACTCGTCCATGTGGCCGTTCGTGTCGGTGTAAACGTCCCCGTTGCAGTGGGAGTCGCTGTCGGGGTATCGGTTGGAGTACTAGTCCATGTGGCCGTTCGTGTCGGCGTAAACGTCCATGTCGCTGTAGGCGTTGATGTACTTGTTGGCGTTGAAGTCGCTACAGCTCCTCCACAATTGGGAGTGGGAGTTTCATTTAAATCTGCCAACCACGTTGATACGGGTGCTCCATGATAACTTGTTGTTGCATACGTTGCAAAGCTTGTTAGCAAAGAGGGCGTCACATCGGAACTAAAACACCATGCCATCGCTGAATAAACATAATTTTTGTCGTTATTGCCATCAATCCAGCTAATCGCGGCATTATCCCAACCTGTGGGATCTGTCGCTTGAGCTCCAAATTCTTCAATAATCACCGCATTATTCGGTGTCGCAATGGTTACGTATGGATCCCATCCACTCCCTACTGTATATCCTTTGCTGGAATAACAATGCGCAGAATAAAGAACACCATTGCCACTTGCGGTATCGGTTAATCCACAAGGTCCACCATTACAGCTTACACCACTACTTGCAATCTGAGTTAAATCAAATGCCCAATTTAATCCTCCGGCAACAACGATATTGTTGGCCCCTACCCCACGAATGGCATTGAGTAATCCTTGTAATCCGGGTGTATATCCTGGAGTCCCACCCGTTGATCCTCCATTTCTCCAAACATCCCAAGTGACATTGTAGGGTTCGTTATACATATCAAAAAGGACCGCTGGATTATTGGCATAGATTGAAGCCACCGATTGCCAAAAAGTCACCGAATCTTCATCGGGCATTATTTGTTGACCTGTAGCTGTTCCCCAATCCGTTCCTAAATTACTACAAGGTGAAACTACGGTTGTTGAATTGGAGGTCCCCGACCAATGTAAATCCAAATCAATATAAACATTATTTTGATCACAATAGTTGACGACTGATTGAACCATATCACGATAAGCGGTCTCATTAGGAGTTCCCTTGGAATTGGAACACCCAAACCAAAAATCCTGATTTAATGGGAAGCGAATGCAGTTTGCATGCCAAACACTCACTGCTTCATTAATAATGGAAACATAGTTTGTCATGGTGATCCCATTGATAACCGTCGTAGGATAACCTGTTCCTGTATCGCCCGTTGGACTGTACTCTAAACCTGAAACATCCACTCCTTTTAACCGAACCGTACATCCCGTAGAGGCATTTTCAATTTGATTTCCCACAATTTTCAGTTGAGGAGGATTAGCCCATGCAAACGAAATAAACCCACCGTTTCCAATCAAAAATAAAAACAAAAGCAGTTTAATCACATGTACATGTTGCCCCTCTGCTTTTTTGATTTTAAAAGCATTATTATATGGAATCACTTGGCGCTTCATGCTTTAGAAAAATCCCTTATTCGTTATCCCACGTTGTTTTAAATTTCCCAAACACAACCTTAACTGTTAATTGTACCATAGTTTGAAAAATTAAATATGACGGCTAATGGAGTAATACCACTTTTACGACCTGGCGGCCAAGTTGATCTCCTTGAGCATCTTTCAGACTGACCACTGCAAAATACAATCCACTAGCTAAACCAGCGACATTATAGCTTGCTGAATTGGTATTGGGAGATCCCGAAAAATGCGCAACCAATTCTCCATCTACGTCATACAGCCGAACTTGGCTTAGGGTCCAATTTCCGGCTCCTAGCGGTGGACTAACTTTCAGGACCAACTTCGTCTGGCCATGATTTAAAATATTGGGTGCTGCATAAATGGAGCCCGTCGTCGGTCCATTACTCAACACCGTTACTTCTTGCGTCACTACTTCTTCGGCTCCATTGGTTGTATTTGAAGTAATTTCGATAAAATATTGCCCATTCGTAACAATCGTGCCGGAATCATTTCGTCCATTCCATATGGTTGATCCAATCTTATTTCCAGAACTATTACTCCACTGAATTTGTATGGTTGGAGTATTAATACTGTAATTGGGATTCAAGGTATTAGAAGAAACAATCATCTGCACCACTTCATTCTGTAAACTATAATTGGTTGCTTGTTGATATAAATGGCGAACTACTTCCCCGGCCTCGTTATAAATTAACACGTTTAAGGTTTGAACAAGTCGATCGACCGTTACATCCTTGGTCTCGGTGGTTACAGACCCATAAGGATCAATATTCGCAATTTCAACATAATACTGACCATTGGTTACCGGCTGATTTTGATCATTGGTTCCATTCCAACTTCCAATAAGAATCCCTTTGTAATAAATATCAATTTTTCCATTGAGCGTTGAAATCAAGTTATTAATTTGAATATCCACATTGTTTAATGGCTGCGAATAGGTTGCGATCAAAATATGTTTGACGACTTCCCCGGACTCATTATAAACATTAATTTTTACTTGATATTCGCCAGCAATCGTAATGGGGGCACTTGCAACGACAGGTGTCGGATGTTCGAAATCGATCCAATTGGCTTGATTCATAACTTCACTGCCGCCTTGAACTAATTGATTGACCGAAGCTTGATATTGGAATACATATTGTCCTGGTAAAACCGTTCCTAAGTTCCAAGACAAAAGTGTGCCTGTTGCCGTACTTCCGGGTGTCGGCAAAGCTTGAACAGTGGCTACAGGCGTTGCATTTCCAACATAAGTCAAATTAGCTGGAACTGTATCCCACAGGATTGAATCCTGGCTTTGATTATTAGAAACCTGGGCTATGATGGTATAGGTAACCACATCTCCTGAGGACGGGTTTAGATTGGAAGCCTTTTTAGCTAATTGAACTGTCACGATGGGAGTCGGTGTAGCTGTAGCCGTTGGAGTCGTGGTCGGAGTCTGAGTTGGAGTGGGTGTTGACGTAATAGTCGGTGTATGGGTGGGTGTATAGGTCGGCGTCGCTGTAGACGTTGGAGTCCATGTATTCGTTGGCGTTGTCGTGGAGGTCCATGTCGGCGTATTGGACGGCGTGGGTGTATTGGTCACTGTAGGCGTCATCGTACGCGTAGCCGTATTCGTCGGTGACATCGTCCACGTTGGCGTCAAGGAGGGTGTCCATGTCGGCGTAACGGTGAATGTGGGTGTCTGAGTTGGTGTAAAGATGGGCGTGAATGTATTGGTCGGCGTCGAGGTTGCCGTAAACGTGGGCGTATTCGTCGGGGTATAAGTGGGTGTAAAGGTTGGCGTAAAGGTTGGAGTCCATGTTGGCGTAAACGTAGGGGTCACCGTGGGTGTGTTGGTAGACGTGTTCGTCGGTGTAAAGGTTGGCGAAAACGTTGGAGTCCACGTTGGCGTAAAGGTTGGAGTCATCGTAGGCGTGTTGGTGGGTGTATTCGTCGGTGTATTCGTCGGTGTAAAGGTTGGAGTCCATGTTGGCGTAAATGTCGGGGTCACCGTGGGCGTGTTGGTGGGCGTGTTTGTCGATGTAAAGGTTGGCGTATTGGTAGGCGTGTTGGTGGGTGTAAAGGTATTAGTAACGGTAGGGGTGGCTGAAGGAGTTAACGTTCCGGTGGGTGTAAAACAAGGGACTAAAACTGTTACTGCGTTTGAGAGAATACTTACGCTGGTATTATACGCGAGTGCCGCTTCATTGACGAAATTCTGGCATTGATTTGCTGGCCAATCATAGTTTTCAGCAACGGCTTGTACGGTTACGCATCCATTGCCTAACCCGAATGGAAATTCCAAGGTATTCGCTTTAGGAATAGGCGATTCTCCATTATATTGACTATTATAAGGATACTCACCGTTGTATCCCCAATTGATAAAATTAAACCCCATGGACACAGGGAAAAAATCCGTCAACGTTACCGGATCTGTCACTGGACCTCCTGAATCGCAAACGGCGACATTAAAAGTCACCGTTAAATCGCCGCCTGACATTGAAACCGGCCCGGCTAGTGATTTCGTGATATTAATATCTGGAGCCCCAATGAGTGGTTGTGGTGTCGGAATCGGTACGCATTGTCTCCAAAAAACTGCACCAACCGAACTTCCATAATCCCCGGTATTATTGTTGGAGATAAAAGGAATTTCTTGTCCCGTCACCGGATCAAAAATAGCTTGTCCCCAAGTTGATCCCGTCACCGTTGCAGGTGTTGATGTAAATCCTGTTCCCGTATAATTAGGAGAATACCATGGATTTCCATTGGCATCATTGGATGGAGTGGGAGCGGGATTGCCCGAGGGTTCATAATAACCCGTATAATCATTCGTCATGGATGTAATTTCTGAATGCAATCCACCGGAACAGGTGATATCCAAATCCCAAGAAGCATAAGTCACTTGAGGAGCTGTATTTTGATCTTCAATTGCAATACACACGTCACTTCCGGTTAATAGCGAAACCGGAACGTTCAAACATCCTGGCGGACAAGTTCCAGCTCCATTCCAGTTACAATAGTTAACCTGCCCTATATAGATTCCATTGATATACACTTCCGCATAATCATCTACCGCAACGCAGATTTGAGCTACTGCAGGAGAACAACTTTGGCCCCAACCGAAGGCGGGAAAGCTCAATAAAACAACCGCTAAGCCCAAGTACAAAAATATCAACCAAATGATTAGTTTTGATTTCAACTAATTGAGCTCCTGATTCAGAGTCTGATGTTGGATTTAAGGGTTGATAGGAATAAAATTCTGAAGATGAAAAATATTTTAATTTACTTTTCCCTGCAATTCAATATCGTTTCTAACCCGTTTGATCTTTGGGATTTATCAGCGTCACCCAATCAAAATGAATGATGACTGCCGTCATCCTCAATGGATGACCACAAACTTAACAACTTGTCTTCCAATAAAATGACCTTCACTATCGACAATATCAACCACTGCCAAATACAAGCCGCTGGCCAGTCCTTGCGCATTATAAACTGCTGCATTCATACCTGGATTGCCATTGGTTTGTCCCACCAATTCTCCTGCCGTATCATAGACGCGAACCTTGTCCATCGTCCAATTACCACTTCCCGGCGGAGGAACCACGCGGAAGGTTAACAGTGTCTGACCTTGATTTAAAATATTAGGTTCTGCATTAATAACGCCTAAGTTCACGAGGCTTAAAACCGTAACGGATTTCGTGACAATTAATTTCGATCCGGATCCATCTTCCGAAACGATTTCAATAAAATACTGTCCATTGGTCACAATTTTCCCCTTATCATTTTCACCATTCCAAACGGCTGTGCCCACGGTATTGCCACGGCTTCCAAACCAGGTCACTTTAATCCCCGTTGGGGTCGTGACATAACTAGGAGAAATCACATTAGTCGAAAGGGTAGCACTTGTGATGGTATTTTCAACGTTATAATCCGTCATCTGGGTATATAAGTGGCGCACCACTTCGCCCGCTTCGTTATAAACCATGACTTGAATGGTTTGAATGGTTCGATCTACCGTCACATCTTTTGTTACCGTCGACACGGCCCCTAACGGATCCACGTTATCAATTTGAACATAATATTGACCATTCGTTACAGGTTGATTTTGATCATTGGTTCCATTCCACGTGCCGATCAGCACACCATCAAAGTAAATTCCAACCGTTTGTTCCAAACTTGCAATCGTTGATCCGACTTGAATTTGGGCACTATTGATGGGTTCGGAAAAATGTGTAATAGCAATATGCTTAACAATTTCTCCCGACTCGTTATAGACAGCAATGATAATGGTATACGATCCTTGAACCGTTACCGGAGCACTCGCGGTAATGGGAATGGAGACTTCCTGATCGTTCATCGATGCCACATTATCAATCACCGTCCCCCCCACCAATAAATTATTCACAACCGCATCATAGCGAAAGGTATACGTCCCAGGTGGCGTAGTTCCCAAATTCCAAATTAATAATGTTCCACTTGAAGAACTTCCCGGAGTTGGAAGCGGGACAATCGTGGCCACGGGTGAAACACCACCTGCAAAAGTCAAATTTGACGGCATGGTATCCCAAACTAACGTGTCAAATGCCGTAGCATTCAAGACATGCGCTTGAATCGTATAGACTTCCGTATCCCCTGAGGCCGCCGATAAAATCGAAGCGACCTTCGTGATTTGAAGGGTGGGAACCGGTGTTGACGTACTGGTGGGTGTAGGCGTGGCCGTGGGAGTATGCGTTGGTGTATGGGTTGGAGTGACTGTGGGGGTATCGGTTAAGGTCACGGTGGGGGTATTCGTTGGTGTCCAGGTTGGTGTTCGCGTCCACGTATTGGTGGGAGTCAAGGTGGGGGTAAACGTATTTGTGGGTGTCCATGTTTCCGTATTCGTGGGTGTATTGGTAAACGTATCGGTAGGCGTAAAGGTCGGCGTATATGTTCGGGTGTTCGTGGGAGTATACGTCGGGGTATAAGTCGGCGTATTCGTGGGCGTGTAAGTTGGAGTAAACGTCGAGGTATAGGTCGGCGTATTGGTAACCGTAAACGTGGGCGTATGCGTCGGCGTAAATGTTGGGGTGTGGGTGGGAGTAAAGGTGGGCGTATGCGTGGGCGTATTGGTAACCGTAAAGGTCGGGGTATGCGTGGGCGTATTCGTAGGCGTATACGTCGGAGTAAACGTCGGGGTATTCGTGGGCGTGTTGGTAACCGTAAAGGTCGGGGTATGCGTGGGCGTGTTGGTGGGAGTAAAGGTGGGCGTCACCGTAGGAGTATACGTCGGCGTCGGTGTATTGGTTTTCGTGGGCGAAGGTGTACACGTAAATCCCATCCAATTGGTTACGGCATTAGACAGCAAAGTCGCTGGATCGGTTTCAAAATTTTCTTCTTCCGCAATATTGGGGATTTGGACCGCACATTCTCCTGGAGGCAATCGAATGGCATCAAATGTGACACTAAAAGAAAGCGTCCCGCCCGCTCCAGGTGACAAATACCCAATATCCCAGCTGAGATCCTGTCCAACTAAAGTGGTGACCGGTTGATAGGGACTACTGGTCACTGATCCTCCCAGCAAATTGGTTCCGGCCGGAATCGTATCATTAATGACCACACCATCAATGGGATACGTACTCGTATTTTTATAGGATAGTGTATACGTAATGGCTTGACCGGGACTAATGGTTCCCGTCGGACTATTGGTCTTCGTTAATTGAATCGTTGGATTCGGACAGTCCACCCACGTTGGACAATCCAAATATCCCCAACCATAGTGTCCTCCTTCTCCACAATCATATTCATCCGCCACCAGCGTACATTGTTGGCCCGCATATTGACACATATTCACGGTGTACTGCGTCCAAGGCAGAACACCCCAATTCGTTCCGTCTGAGGGGGCAACTGGACACCCCCCGGGGGTGGCTCCCACGGTTCCCGCATTATTTCCAACTAATCCATCTAACACTAACAAATTAGAGCCGACCAAATACTCCCAATTCAGGAGAATGCTGTAAACTAATTGTCCCCCGGCTCCACACTGGCCTCCTCCCACAAAAACTCGAATTAAAAAGTAAGCATCATCATTCGGTATTCCCGGATCATTCACATAATGGTAATTTTCGAAAATACCCGCAACGAGGAATTGCAAGCAACACATGCCATTGGTGGGCACTGTTGTCGTACTACACACTTGCGCATAATCTTCATGATTCGCATCACCGCGACCCGAAAAAAGTTGCACGGAATTTGTCTGACCGGGTGGCACCATATTCAAAAGTCCATTGGAATTGGGAGCAATGCCGGGAACAACCACATTCACCGCTGGATTGCATATAACATTGGGTCCGACATTGATGGAGGATGTCCAATCTGTTAAATTGTCATCCGTGAAACATCCATTGGGCCAAACTTGCTGGGCATAACTATACCGAAGTTGAAAAAAAAAACAGAGTACACACACCATAAAAAATGGACCAGAAAAAAACTTAGACCATGTTGAAAATTTTTGCATAGCAACCTTAATTCAAAATCAAACTATAAATTCATCCATTCATTGCTCAAATTTATGCGTGTTTATATGTACATCCTTTGAGCATTTATTTTTAAAAATAATGACTGCAATATGAAGATTATCATAGTTCTCTGTTTTTGGAATAAACTGAACTAGTGAAATTAGGAAATCGTTGACCACGTCATGTGGATCTTGAATCCAAGGAAACCGTTAACCTCATGTGACTTTTTTTGAGTGCTCAAAAAGATTTATGAATGCAATTTTTCTTGCCGGTTTTCTTTTTGAAAACTTTCCGCGATATTTTTAAAATCGAAGTGAATCCGTGCATCGCATCACTGAATAAGATCTTTGAATTTTCTATGGATCAAAGTATTTTATCGTTACACAAAGTTCTATCCAACTGTTCAATCAAATTCGTCCTTAAAAACTCTTGCATTGTATTCATGAAGCCCCCTGACTTTATGGCCCCGTTCTTCACGCCTCTCAACCCCGCCACTAATTCCTCTTTTAAAAAAATTCATCCAAGATACAATTTTTCGATCATCAAATTTCTCGATCCATTCCCGCATCCCAATGATTCCACTCATCAATTTTAGAAGGATTTCCTACCCTGAACGGTAGTTTGAAATTTGGCTTAACCTCCAAAATTTTGATCTCCTTTATGAATGAAACGTCCTATCTGCAACTCCTAGCCTTCTTGATACAGGCACTCTGGGTTGATTCCTCTTTTCCCAATCGAGCGAATATTCTAGTGAAGTTATGCAAGGATATTACACGAATACTGCATTGCCCATTCAGGTCACAACTCACGGGAAATCCTCTCGCCCGGCGTAACAACGGATTTAACGCTGGGTTCAGAAATTTCAAATCAGGAGAGGTCCAATTTTTTAAAAAAAGACACGATCAATGACTTTAATTTTAGAATTCTCGTCCCTTGATTTTATTATCAAACTTATGTTCAAAATTTCTAAATTGAATTTGATTTTTACACAACTCATTTCTCTAAACGAATCAATGTATTGGATGTCCTTTGTTTAAAAAACCAAAAAAACCCTGCCGGCAAGTCATAAATTCCTATGCGTTCCCTGCACTTAATTATTCACTTTTTCATACCCGATCAACTTTTTAAAAATGAATCACGAAACTTCATTTTCCTATCATGTTATTTTCATGCCCTGTTCACATAAATTGAAAATGGATTAAATCCTCTCGTCCGAACCCACGATCCAACTCCAAATTTAATTCAAAATTTCATATTTGAATTAAATTTCAGTCAACACTTCCTTAACAATTCCTTTCTGATTTTCGGTACTCATTTGAACGGATCTGGTCACTTGATTTTTTAAAACCCAGTTCAACGTGTACTGAAAAATATTTTTGAAATGAATTATTTGAACTCGTTTTCTTTTATTTTGTGATTTCGTTTTCATTCATTAGTATTTGATTTTTATCGTCCTGCTATTTTGAACAACTGACCACTTCAAAAAATTTTTTTTTGAAACTGATCCAACTTTAATTTTAAGTTAGTGTATCGTTAAAGCACTTCAATCAATTTTGTCTTTGAATTTTCTGCTTTATGATAAAATTAAAATAATGACAATAAAAAAAATTTTTTCAATTCCAGCTCGTATTCAAATTATTTTTTTATTATTAATTCTTTCAGGATTAATCGCAAGTCGCCTCCATGCTCAAGTCATTCCCTCCCAAGCTTGGAGTCGAGATGTTGGTTCCAGTGGTTACGATGATGGAGCCCCCATCGGTGGATTTGGAGCAGGCACAATCACTTGGATGTACAGTGGTGATTTTTATCTGGGTCGATTAAATATTGGAAGTAATAATCAAACCGTTGATACCAATTGTGATTTTTATTTGTTTGAACAACCTCAAGGAGGAACTCCCACAGCTGAAAAACTTAATGGGGCTACGCTAGGCACAGGTCAAGCCACTTATTATGCTCTGTTCCCCAAAGCATGGGTTACTTACACTGGCAATCTTTTTTCATGTCCTGCCACAGTCACACAATTTAGTCCGATCATTCCCAATGATTATCAACGTTCCTCTTATCCGGTTGCTATTTATAAATGGGCCATCAGCAATCCCACCTCTCTGCCAACTACCGTATCCGTTATGCTCACTTGGGACAATACCTTTGGAGGTGGCGTAGCTGCCGTTACCCAAGTCAATAACAACGTGGGCCTGATCTTAACACGCACTGGAACGGGAAATGCCACTGATCAAACTCAAGGTGAGTTCTGTTTAGCCAGTCAATCCAGTACCTCGGTAACCATCACATACCAATCAGCGACTACAATTCAAACTCTTCAAAGTCAATTTATCAGTACCGGACAGCTCAACAATACCGTTGGGAATAATGCTATCGGGGGCATTGCCTTTACCACCACTCTATCAGCTGGGCAATCCATTGTGGTGCCCATCGTTTTGTCTTGGGATATTCCGTTAGCGGAACCTGCTGCCGCTGATGGCGGGACCGGGGATTTATGGTACCGAGAATATACTCGGTATTATGGACAAACTGGACGCAATTCGTGGGCCATTGCCAATGATGCGCTTAATAACTACCCCACTTGGGACACCTCCATCACAACCTGGCAGAATCAAATTCTAAATAATGGACTTTATCCGGATTGGTTAAAAACCGATTTATTCAATGAACTCTATGAACTTTTTACCAGCGGAACCATGTGGGAAGCCGGTGGTGCTTCAGGTCAACCCACCAACACCAATCCCAGTGATGATATGTTTGCTCATTTGGAAAGTTATATTTATCCCTACTATGAAACCTCGGATGTACGATTTTATAGTTCTTGGCCCTTAATTATGCTTTGGCCTAATTTGGATAAACAATGTGTAAAAGAATTTAGCAATAGCTTAATTAACTCTCAAAGTTTCTATCCGGCTGCTATTGGAACCTGCGCTCATGATTTGGGTGACCTCAATACTTGCTTTACTCAATGGAATGCTTATACCTATCGCGATACCACAACTTGGAAAGATTTGAATTCCAAATTTGTCCTCATGGTTTACCGGGATTGGGAAATTACAGGAAAAACCGACACGGCTTTTCTTAATTATTGCTGGCCGGCTGTTCAAGTCGCTATGAATAAAGTCCATAGTCAATGTGATGCCACCGGACTTCCAATTAGCTCGGGAGTTGATCAAACCTACGACAACATGTCGCTCACCGGCGATACCGCTTACTGTGGTGGACTCTTTCTCGCCGCCTGTGAAGCGGCAGAACAAATTGCAACGGCCGAAGGGAATACAACCACTGCCACATCCTATACCAGCTGGTTTAATACCGGACAAGCCAGTTATCAGTCGCTCTTGTGGAACAACACCTATTATGATATTGACTACAGTACAACGAATACGCCACCAGCCGATACCCGTATTATGGATGATCAATTATGCGGCGAATGGTATGCGGAAGCCTGCGGACTCCCTAGCATTGTTCCTACCGCCGATGCCATCAGTGCTTTTCAAACGATTTATAACAATAACTATAAACTTTTTGATAATGGAGCTGACGGCGTGGTTAATGTCATGACCGCCGCAGGTGCGATTGATACCTCGTCCTCACAAACACAAGAAGCTTGGGTGGGAACCGCCTGGGGCGTTGTAGCTGGCATGATCCAACTTGGCATGAATACGCAAGCGACTCAAATTGGCTATAGCCTTTATAACACCATTTGGAATACCGCCCAACTTTGGTTTCGAACACCCGAAGCTTGGACTTCAGGTGTTCAAAATGTTCGTGCACATTATTATATGCGTGCCAATACCGTATGGGCCGTAAAAGAAGCTTATGATACTGCTCCTAATCCTTGTGCTCCCTACACGTGCACCCCTACACCCACCAACACCCCAACCCCTCCACCCACTCCTACACCCACTGAAAATCCTTGTGCTCAATCCATGATCCGAATTGATTGTGGTTTAGGTGGAACAACTGGTTATATCGACAATCTCGGACGAACGTGGTCTCCCGATCAGGCTTATACTACGGGTGGGTTTGGCTATGTAGGAACCAATACTCAAGCTGCCACTATCACCAATGCAATCTCCGGAACCAAAAATCCAACGATTTATCAAACAGAACGATACGGCAATCCAGTTGAATATAAATTTACCGTTCCCACCAATGGGACCTATACCGTTAATCTTCGATTCGTGGAGCAATATTGGACGGCTTCCAATGATCGGATTTTTAGCGTCATGATCAACGGCGTTACTGTCATTACCAATTTAGATATTTATGCCGAAGTTGGACAATATGCCGCCTATAATCGAAGTTTTGTCGTTCCCGTAACCAATCAACTCATTGATATCTTAGAAGTTCCTACCAAGGATAATGCGGAAGTGACTGGAATTGAAATTGTCAACGATAATATTCAGTGCACGCCTACCACTACGCCTTCTTCTACCATGACGCCGACTTCAACGGCCACTTTTACTTCAACCGAAACATCCACTCCGTCTCCCACTCAGACTCCAACCCCCACCTTAACCTATACTCCCACGCTCACTTCCACGCCTACTTCAACCCCGACTTCTTCACCCACAAATACTTTTACAGCTACCCCAACCTCGACTTGGACAATAACTTCAACGTTAACTCCAACCATCACTTCATCTCCAACTCAAACGTCAACACCGACTTGGACAACCACCCCTACCCTAACCTCGACATTTTCACCTACCTTAACATCAACTCCGTTTCCTACTGACACTTTGACTTTAACCCCCACAGATACGACTACCTTTACGCCCACATTCACCGATACAACAACCCCCACACCAACTGTAACCTTGACCTTATCACCCACTCCTACATGGAGCCCAACCTTGACTACTACTTCCACACCAACCTATACTTTGACTCCAACTCCAACATTTACTAAAATAAATACCTTCACACCCACCTTAACAACATCACCCACGCAAACAATGACTCCCATATTTACATCAACCAGCACACCGACACCCATTTTAAGTCCAACTCCCATCCTCCAAAATGCCTTAAGCCCCACACCTGTGATCCAGCATTTGTCTGCACTTCCATTTCCAAATCCATATCTTGGTGATGGTCCACTTCAAGTACAAATTTCTTTACCCCAGTCTGTTAATTCCTTAACGATACAGATATTCACAACCGCATTCCGAAAGATATTCAGTCAAGATTTTGGTTCTTTCCCAAGTGGCGCGTCGATCATTCGGATTACGCCTTTGGATATAAGTCATGTACCTTTAGCCAATGGACTCTATTATTTAGTCGTGAATACTTCATCCGGTCGGTTCATCACTAAACTTATTATTCTTCAATAATTCAAGTATTGTTGTTTTTTGCAAGTGGTTTTAAATTCATAGTCAAGTTTTACAAATGCTTTCTGGAAATAGGTATTATTCTGTTATTCTAAAGTCATTTTCTGAAGAATTGTTTAAAGTTCCTTGATTGTCGTAATCATAAAATTGGGTCAACTAATCTAGCTGTAACACCCAAAAATGCTAAAAAATGGCGGGATTGACGAGGCTTGAACCCATAACCTCCTGCATGCAATCCGATAAAGATCTAGGTATTCCAAGTATAAACTCTTAAGAGATCGTTCCAGGGTGACTTTGGTTTTTTGTAACCGAAACTCTAAACCCACAGCTTCGTAGTAATGAAGAGATATCCATATAAAATTTTACTGTTCTTGATTGCTCTGTCAACATCTTCTTTGTTCATATAGGACGCTACCCGAAAATTTCAAGAAAGATGTCGCCTAAATTTTCAAGCAGCTTCAGTAACTTCTTTTTGAATTTTTTGTGAACTCCCACCCGGATTTAATTCCACGGCACCTAGACGTGACCAATCGCGCGTTGATCGAGACCATCGGTTGGGCTTTTGGCTCTGGGCCGTCTTGTAAACCTTTTCACGGTTTTTTTAAGATGGCTTGATCACGGTTCTCGTGACGGGAATCGGGTGTCACCCAGTTAATGCCACTGTGTAAATGTACGTGGTTATACCAATAAACGAATTTTTCAACCCACTCCCGTGTCACTTCGATACTATCAAAACAACCATTTGTCGGATAACTCGGGCAATACTTCAGTGTTTTGAAAAACGACTCTAAATAAGGATTGTCGTTTGACACACTCGGGCGGCTAAAGGACGGTGCAACCCCTAAACGCTGAAGCGTTGCCAGCATTGTCGCCCCCTTCATCGGGCCTCCATTATCCGAATGGAGTTTGATTTGACCAGGTTCGATCGTCTGCACTTCACAGGCCTTGGCCATCATTCCACTGGCCAGTTCAGCGCTTTCACTTTCATGCACTTCCCAATAAACAATCTTTCGAGAAAAAATATCCATGGGCAAGTAAAGATAAAAGAACATTCCCTGGATTCGAGTCTTCAAATAGGTAATATCCCAGCTCCAAACCTGATTGGGTCTGACAGCTATCAGCGCCTCTGGTTTTTGACGCTGCTTGGGCTTGGATCTTGACCTAGGAGCCAAACAATTGGCAGCTTTCAGAATCCGATAAAAGCTTGATTCACTTGCCAGATATTCTCCACGATCGGCAAGACGCGGCACGATTTGCCACGGCGACAGATCCGCAAATTCCGCGCTATTGGCCACTGACAACACATGAGCGCGCTCTTGTAAGCTCAGCGCATTGGAGGGTGGTGTTTGGGGGCCTTTTCGCCCATTTTCCAGTTGAAATTTCCAACGTTGTAAAGTTCTCACCGACACGCCCAGTTAGTGAGCCGCTTTGTCTTGATGGGCCCCCCCGAACCGCTTCGTCGATCAACTCTTGGGTCTGAGTCCTATCGGCAGCGCTCACTCGTTCTCCTCGATTCCCCAAATCAATTCGGCTTTTTTTAAAGAATCAAAAGCGCGGTGGCCTCGGCCAAAGCTTTGTCCTTGCGCACGAAATCCCTCTCCAGTTCCTTAATCCGGAGTCGATTTTTAACTTGTTCATTGCGATCCACGACCCTCTTACCACCTGGACCTAAAGCCATTTTGATTTGGTTTCGCCAGTTCTCGATCTCTTGCGTGTGTAAACCTTTCATGCGCAAAAACTAACCCCTCTTTTCTTCAGGTGTTTTTTCAAATTCAATCAATAATCTCAGCATTTCTTCAGGATTTCTATCTTGTGGCCTTGGACTCGTACTTTTAATTTCTCCCTTGTAGCCTAGCTCCGTCTTCCACCGGTGCAAGGTACTCAAAGCAACCCCTGGCTCCTTGCTGATTTCTTCCGCTAAACGAGAACCTCGATTCAACAACTTTTGAACGGCTGTCTTTTTGAATTCTTCTGAATATTTGAACTGTTCCATCGGTCCTTTTCCTTTTTGACCCCGTGAGAAGTATATCTCTAAAAGCGACATCTATCCTGACATATGGGGCATAGCGTCCATACAGACATGCCGGTTCGATCATTCGAGCTATCAAAGACGGTTCCTCCGAGCGACCCGGAGGCGCATACCGATATATATTTCTCGATAAACCCATCACTTGACAGACCCGGCGTTGTGAAATTTGAAAGATTTCAATGATCCACTGGTGGCTAAGGCCGCTCGGAAATGAAGAAAACCATCTAAATGAGTTTCAGGATGTTTCTTAGGGGAATTATTAAAGGGACGATTTATTATTTACCTGCTCGTTGAGCCGCAAGTTCCCCTCAAGCAGGAAAATTGTTGTATCCGTCATTCATAACCCAGTCATACGTGTAGTAATAGCGAGAGAGGGGTAAATTGGTTGAAGTGAGCACAAAAGCATCGAAAGGATTTTTACCTTGATAATCGGTTTGCCCAGTTAAAGCGCTCTTAACATTGTGGATATAAATTCCAAGCAATCCGTTCCCCCTCAAAATACTTTGGTCTATTTCATACTTTACCCACCTGTTTTGAACCGTTTCCACCTCAATAAGAATTACAGTAACTGAAGTTCCATTAAGCTGATTATTTATCCATCGTGCGATTGCTTCATCGGTCTGACGTTTGACGGATTCCCAGGATGCAGAATCAACAAATCCAGCAGTTTCAATGTCCGGTTTAGTCAAACCACTATTTCGAATTTGTCCAATCCGCCAAATGTCCCGATCATAATCAAAACTAAAAAATACACGACGTGCCATGACACACTCCCGTCATAAGATGAACAACGACGACAAAAACAATCAACGCCCCGTAGAACAAAAGCAGGGTGGTGGAGAATAGAACGGCTCCATAGCTACCCGCTTTTTTGGAGTAGCCATTGGAAGCGAGGTTGAAATCGATAGCCTTCTCCTCGGTTTTGCAGACAGCCTTGTATAGTTCCCGATAGTTCTTTTCGATTTTTAGGTAGTAGGCATCAAGGAACCAGAACATCAGAACAAGAAAGTAAGCCACAGGAACCAACCGAGGGTCGCCATCATTTAGCACGAATGCAGTAACAAGGGAAAGAACCGTTACCGACCAACCTTTGATTAAGAAAGAGTTGCCGGCCATTCGGTTGATAATTGCCTGGATAAACTCTAGGTGTTTAAATTTTTTTCCCATTTAATTATCCCTTACTTTCTTTATCGACTTCATTTCCAAAAAGGTACCCAACCGCCGCCCCTATAACGACTCCGAGGAGCCCAAAGGGTGCACCGATAGCGGCACCTGCACCAGCACCAACGGCTTTTCCTGCCTTCGGAAGAGCTTTCTGATATGCCGCTTCAACCCATTTCCCGAAATTTTCGTATCCGTTGTCTTCAGCCCAGTCATAGATGGGAACATCCTCGATACCGCATTCTGTAAATGGGTTTTTCCCTTGGGAGTCCTTTTTACCCTCCATGTCCTTGACGTTGTGGATATAGATGCCAAGCAATCCATTGCCTTTTTCTGCACTCCGCTTAATCTCGTGCAAGACCCAGCGCCGATTGGCCGTTTGAGCCCCAATCAGGACTACCGTAACCGCCGTCCCTTCCATCTGCTTCTCGATCCACGATTCGATAGCTTTGTCACCTTCGCGTTGAATGGACTCCCACTCAACTGCATCGATGAACCCGGCGGATTCGACGTCGGACTTGGTGATTCCACTATTACGCACCTGTCCGGCACGCCAGTTATCCCGCTCATAATGAAAACTAAAAAATACCTTATGTACCATTACATCACCTCTTGATGTTTTTTTCTGCAGTATTTCCAAGGAAAAATCCCAGGACGCCACCAACAACGGCGCCGAAAGGTCCCCCAAGGGATCCAAGCGCCGCCCCTGCACCAGCACCGGCAAGACGACCAACTCCTGCAGATCGAACCAGGTTTCCGCCGCAGAACCGACAGGATGACCACGGGAGGTTCATACCTGGGTCAGCATGTTCTTTTTTGCAATTAGTACAGTAAACGAGCATTGTGCACCTCATTATGTCTTTTTGAAAAAACGACCCGCCGTCACCGACAGGCCGTCCCCATTAATTTACCCTGCATGCGTCTAAACTGAGAAGGTTGTCCGGGCTATACCCGTCATTTTCCGTTTTCAGATATTCACGCCCGCTGTGGGTGTCGATAATCACGTCCACGGTCCGACCGCCTCGAGTAACGTAAAAATCGTATTTTCCAGCCTTAATGCTCTGGATTGCATTCTCTTCCGACATCTTCCATCGCTGGCCACCATGCACACCGCCAATGGCCTGAATCCGTTCATGCGGATTCTGACGGTCCCGCTTGTCGATACAACTTACTTCCACTCGCTCTGCCATCGTCTTTTCCTTTCACTGCTGATTTTTTTATACAAAAATAAGCTTATTTGAGTATCCGCTGATTAGCGTATCACGAAAGGTTGTTCTTGTCAATGTTTTGAACCGATTATTTTGGAGATTAAAGCATGGTTGGGTGGGGATCCCCATCCGTCAGATAAGACCCATTTCCAACATAGAAAAGCCGCACTTTGGCAGCGTCCCTGGAAACATGAAACTTTTGAGAGATTTCTGCCAAAAGTTTTTCTGCCAGCGGGGTACAAATTTTCAGAGGGGCGTGGGTATTTTCACGTTTAAAAAATTCCAAAACGAACTCCTTGAAAATCGTCAACGGCATCAATAGTGACCCGCAAACATAACCAGCTTGCCATTCCATCCAATTTGAAGTGTTTTTTGAATAAATACGCTCCCTGTTACAGTGATGCGGGGTTTTCGTGGCACCAGGACCAAATAGGTCTTGATCGAGAGCCTCGGCGGCTACCAACGGAGCATGAAATTTCACATGCCCATATTCGTGGGTCAAGGTCGTACGTAAGCGATGTTCGTTTTTTGCCTCCGAAAGCTCCTTTGAAATCCTAACCCGTGGCCGCTTGTCTTTCACAAAATCGGTTACACCATCAATGCCCTGGCCGTCCTTTGAAAGATCAGCGTACAAATCCAGGTCATCTGCATCACGTTCAATCAACCGCGTCAAAGCACTGGTCGGAATTGGCACAACAAACCCACCGCATTCAAGCTCCATAAATTCGCGGATGATTTGCTCGCACTTCC
Source organism: candidate division FCPU426 bacterium (assembly GCA_027366525.1). GTDB lineage: Bacteria > Oederibacteriota > Muellerivitia > Muellerivitales > DAHXKG01 > DAHXKG01. The sequence goes on along the minus strand of DAHXKG010000005.1, from coordinate 35,205 downwards.
TGTCGATTTCGACAGGTTGCAAGTGAGGTCTGGTTCTTAGGATTCCCGAAATGTCGCGAACGTATTTCAAAATTATTCCTTAAGTTTTTTTCTAAACGCTTGAAAGGCGACTTCAAGTTTTTGAACATCAACATCTTTACTTTTCAAAAGATTATCTGGCATTTTGCCAGCCAAGACGTACAAAGCATCCACCGGGATATCTAACATTTTCGCAAACTGTTCAAGCAACTGGCCAGCCGGGGGATTTCGCCTATCGTGCTCAATATCATTGAGATATTGGGCCGTTATGGCATTGCCGTCTTCTTTCAAAATCTTCGCCGCCAAATCCTTCTGGGTAAGTTTCCTTTCCTTCCGCTTAGTGGCTACAAATTCTCCAAATGTCATTTTTATCACCTATTTCTAGGATTCTATAAATCCGCTGATTAGCGTATTACTAATTTCCTATAAATTCAAGGACTTTTTTAATTACAAAAAGATTCAAACTTTAAGTCATTTCTACATTGGGTTTAGATGATTTAAAGGGCTTGGGGCAAAGCCCCAGAAGAAGGGGGTGTGCCGAGGATCACCGAAGGTAGCCGAGGCCAGGGGGAAGGCTTTCCCCGCAAAATCAGAGATTTACTTTTTCAGCTTGGAGGGTTTGCGCTTTACGAGAAGTCTTTCAACCTTAACTTTCGCCTTCTTGCCTTGAGCAAACTTAAGACCTTCTTTAAGGCTTTGGCTGAACTCTTTTGATTTTCTCATTTCTTTAAACCCTTCCAGGGGCCTGATGCTTTCCACCTTCCAGTGAAGTTCTTCTTCACGTTCAGGGTCTTTGCAATCGGTCCCAAAAAACTTCTTAGCACCTTTACTATCAGGGTAAAGCTGGAAGGCGCATGGGGTAACCGGCTCTTTTTCACGAAAGCTTTCCATTGTGTTGCTTTAGTCTTGTCCCGCGAAAAATCTGTGCTCAAAGCTAGGGGCTCCATTGGGATTTCCATGTGGCGGTTCTCAAAGGTTTCCTTAATGGCCCTGGACAGCTTGGTCCCATCAAAGTTAAACCTTCTAGCCAAAAGCCAAATATCGAAAAAGTCCTTCATTCGGCTATTGGCCGTTCCCCTCTTGCACATGGTCTCGAATTTTTCGGCAATCGTGTTTTCCGGCCTGTAGCCTTTGAGATGGGGCGCCGGAAGATCCAAGAGTGTGGGATATACCAACGGAATAGGTCCAGCCATTATGAGGTCCCCAAATCCTATGTCGATCTGCATGGGTATTTGAGCATTGCCCAAGTAGCCGCGAAACTTCACCCTGACGCCATGATAATCCGCGCCCTCCACGATTCTTGAAGCCTTTACCGTGGCAGGGTCAAAACGAAGACCATCATCATGATCATCATCACGGGAACAAATCTCCTTTACGACTTGGGCAATATGTTTCGTTTCATTCTTCAACCTTCCGAGAAGATCGATGTCTATGGTGGCCCTGGAATCGGCTACTTCCCAGGCTTTGAACAGAAGGGCCCCTTTCAGGATGAAGCTATTCGAATATTTGGACTTGGAAAGGCGATAGAGAAATCTCTCCATGGCGTAATACTGAAGTAGCTCATTGAAAGGCCGCTTTGTCTTTTGGGCCATGTTCAGGAGCCGCTGGTGGACCGAGGCCGCCATATTGACGATGGGTTTTTTCATTCTTGAATGGTCTCCAAATAAGGCCGCATGACGTTTTCGACACGGCAGATTTTCGAAAAATGGGTAAGCTTATCCATATTCTTCCCCCGGCTCTTCCAATAATTACGGAGGGCCTCCAGCGCCGTATCCATCCCAACGACATTCCGATATTTGAAACAATCTGCTAGGGTTTTTTCCTTGGAATAAACCCGGAAGGCCACCCCATCCACCTTTCGTTCCTCAATCCCTTCCGTAAAAGCCTTACCGGAAAAATGAAAAATCCGAAGAGGCAGGTTTTCCAGCCGGTGGATTCTCGCCCCCATCTTGAGCGCCACATAAACCTCATGGGGTATTTGGGTGGTCAGCTCATGAAGGGCAAGAGCCGAGATCAGGCAAAGGACCCCCTTTGGCACTCGCTTGGCTACCGTCACAAGGTCTGGGTTTTCGAGGGAAGGCATATCCGAAAGGCGGTAAAGCCCCCGGCTCATCTGTTCGAGCAGTTTGGCATCCCTCATGGCGTAAAGGTCCCTTGGATGGATGCCCGCCTGAATGGCCTCTGTCGAGGACAGGAGCCCTCCATGGGTCTTGAAGACCTTGATGGCCCTTTCATAGGTTTTTGCTTTGGTCGCCGTATTCATGGATAAATATGCCTATAGTTATTCATTTCTATATACATATTTATCCAAATATAGCCTTTTGTCAACCACTGGCCCTTTATACCCCAAAAGCCTATGGCGCTTGTGTCATATTCCGGAGGAGGCCGGGGAGGGGGTCAAAACCGGGTAGCCCAACCGGAGGAGGTCGCCTCTAAATGGCAGGAGATTGCAGGGGTATCGGCCCGGTGTCTTATAGGAGTCTTATGATGTCATTCCCAACCCCCTTTTCCCCCCTTTGATCCCCGCTGACCACCGGAACAAAAAAAGGCCTTTACCTGCTCCGGGCTGCGAAACCCTTACAGGCAAAGACCTTTAGAGACTGCTGGGGACAGCTTAAATTTGTAATGGCGGGGTTGACGGGGCTCGAACCCGCGACCTCCTGCGTGACAGGCAGGCGCTCTAACCAAGCTGAGCTACAACCCCATTTAAGACGCTTATAGTACAAATAACATTACCATTAGTCAACCAACATTACTATATACTATATATAAATGATCACTTCATTGCTTCAATCATCATTTTTTGTTTTTTATTAATTTTAAACTTTTTAATATTAAACCTCGACATCGATCCCTTTAAAATACTTTTGGCTGTCAATTTATAAAGATATTCACCTGTAGTATAAGGACTCGCATCCCAAATAGAATAGTTATAACATCCACCGGATTTTTTCTCTTCTAATTTATGAATTAAAACACCTTTCGAATCAAAAACTTCAATCACCACATTGCAATCTTCTTTTAGAAAATAGTAAAATTGAACCGGACCAGAATCCACTACAGCAGGAAAAATTCCAAGATCTTCTGAAAATACCCATTGATCAGTAATTGAATCCAATGTGATCAATATATTCTTTAACCATAGTACCGGAAAATTGGGTTCATAAAATTTCAAATCGTGCTTTCCTGAAGAGGTTAATAAAATAGAAAATTCCCCGTTAGCATTCGTTTCAATCGTACCTATCACTTTGTCATTCTGTAACCATTCTATGCGAATGCCAGCTATACCCTGAACACCATTTTTAGACAAAAATTTTCCAGAAATAGAAATCGCTTGTTGGATGCTTATTTTTTTCTTAGCAATCAAAGGACTTAAAGTTCCATTTTGATCCACAGTTGATAAATGGAAAAACCAGACGCCATCTTCCAAGGATTCAAATTTAATGGTTTTTTCCTTAGTGAAAGAATCCTGCATAGATAATATTTCAGATTCATTTTTGCTCAACTTATATACATAGCCTGAAGGTACCCAATGATCCGTTTTCTTATCTTCCCAAATAAACACTGGAGAATTATTGGTTTCAATCTTAGATTCCCGAGGATGCGTTGAACAAAAAATAGATGGAGGAGATCCAAAATGTCCTGAGTAGCTTACTTCATATTGAACAGCATTAGAAAAATTCCCTGCCAAATCTCGTCCCATGATTTTCAAATACCATTTCCCAATTTTATCCATATTCAACGTTAACTTCTTTTCAATACTTCGTGTAGAATTTTGAGAATTCAATTCTGTGCGGCTCTCTTGTGTCCAAACATAATAATAACCATCCCAGCCTGAAAGCTTTTCAGGAAGAATGATTTCAAACTCAACTGAAGCATTGGTGTACCACTGATTTGAGTTTGGATGAGTCAGGCAGACAATGGTCGGAGATTGCGGTTGATCTGAATCAATCTTGATACAACTATGAGCTATAGGACTTAAATTTCCGGCACGATCTTGCATGATTAAATGAAAAAACCATTGCCCACTTTTCAGCGGTCCCATTGTAAATGTTAGATCTTTTGTAAATTGCGCTTTCTTTGGATCTACTACCGTCTGCGCATTTTGATCTAAAATATAGTAGTATCCATAAATACCTGATGCATCCAAAACTGGCATCCAGTTTAAGGTCACCACCGGATTAGAACTCCAAGCCCCCAAAACATGCGTTGTGCTTGTCACAATTGGTGTTAAAGCATAATGATCTGAAATTGCCGACGCCGTTGCGTTGCCTTGTATTTGTTCATTCCCGACATGATCCACGGGTTGAACACAATAAAAATAAGTCGTTCCATCCTTAAGTTGTTCATCCGAATCGAGATATTCTGGCACATTCATACCATCTGTTGAAATAAGTTTTTTATCGTTTTCTACTTGTGTCCAGCGATAAATTCGATAAAAAGCGGTACCTGAAATTTCATCAGTAACCGGAGTAAATTGAAGTAAAATTTTTCCTAATGGTTGTGCTGTGGCCTTTAATTCAATCACTGGTGGAGGTGGAGTCAGATCCACTGTGGTTGAAATGATTTCTTGACTTGAAAATTCACCGACATTGCCGACACCATCTCGGGCACGACATCGGAAAAATGTTTTTTTCCCAGATTCTGCCAAATAAGTACTAGAAGTTTGAGTCGTGGTCGTTAACCAATCTCGCCATACTCCATTCATTCCTTCTTTTACTTGGATATCATAATTCACAACACCACTGAAGGGATCTTCAGCTTCCCAAGAAACCTGAATTTCGGATTGATTGGAAAATAGAGATAATGGATTCATTTTAGAATGAGGGGGCGTAATATCGATCCAAATAGGATAGTGGGAAGCTTTTATGCTTAGATTCCCCACACGATCCTTCGCAATAATATGGAAATAATGTTTCCCTTCCGGTAAGGGATTCGATTTGTATTGCAGTTCTGTTGTCCATTGAGCTTGATCCGGTTGAGGTATCGTTGTTTCTTGAGAATCAATAAAAAAATAATATCCTTCAACTTCTGATAAAGAAGTTTGGGGTTCCCACTGGAAAATAGGCGATTGATGATTCGACCAGTGTTCTAACGGATGGGTTGGACTTTTAACTTGAGGTGGCAGAATTTCCATTGCAATTTGAACTTTAAAGTGAATGACAGAGCTGATATTCCCCGCTTGATCGCGTGCCACAACATGAATAAATCCAATCCCTTCACCTGAAACCTCAATTTCAAAATCCGATTTCTGAACAAACTCCATTTGGGTCTCATTAAACTCATAAGCTTCATTTTGATCAAATTTGACATAATATCCCCAAATGCCTGATAAATCGGGTGGAGCATCTATCACGATTTGAACGCTTTTAGACCGATACCATTTTTGAGGATCCGGATGACTTGGCGAATGGAGTATTGGAGTAAGAACTCTCAAATCAGACTGGATTCGGTATAACGCGGGAACGCTTCCCCTATTGCCAGCTGCATCCCTACAAACTACTTTTAGAAAATAAATACCCTCTTCTTGAATGGGAATTTGAATTTTGGGAGCTTCTGAAAAACTAGATTGATCCACATCAAAATTTTCAGATGATGTATCCAATTGGTAATAAAATCCAACAATACCCGATAAATCGGGCGGCGGAATCAATTGAAAAACAGCTTGAGTTACCGTGTACCATTTATTTTCATCGGGATGACTGGTCGATTGAATTTGAGGTTGAGCAATTTGCGTATCCACTCGAAGTTCATAATGATCTGGTTCACTGAGATTGCCTGCCGCGTCTTTCATCACCAAGTGAAAAAACCATATTCCATCTTCCATGACTTGAATCGACAACTCACGTTGTTCAGTCCATATACCTGTTTTTTCATCGGGTCGAGTTTTTGAATTTTGATCCAAAATAAAGAAATATCCTTTAACGCCTGAATCATCGGTTGGCGCTTCCCATTGAAAAACAGCTTGCGGTTGATTACTCCAGTGCAGAGACTGTGGATGAGACCGAGAAGTAATGACTGGCGATGCAGCATATGTATCAATACAAACTTTAAAATGACTGGTCGTTTTGGAAATATTCCCAGCTTGATCTTGGGATCGCAAATGAAAATACCAAAAACCATCTGAAATGTCTTTCATTTCAAAATGGTTTTTCGTTATGGCGTTTTCCTGGTTTGGAATCACCTCACTTTCAGAATCAGAATCAAATTGATAATAATATTTGGCAATGCCTGAAAAATCTTGAGGTTCCAGCCACTGAAATTGTACTTGATTTGATGCATACCACACATCGCTACTTGGATGGGTCATGGAAATAATTTCAGGTGCCGATACGTGGGTATCAATTTTAAATTGAAAATGAGCTGCGGTATTTCCCAAATTGCCTGATTGATCTTCCGTAATCACATGCGCATACCAAATCCCATCTGCTAAGGAGCCCAGCGATACACAATTGGATTCTGTCCATTCGCCTGTTTCAGAGGTCGGAATCGTATATTCAAGTTGATCAACTTTTAAATAATACCCTTTAATACCTGAAAAATCTTCCGGAGGCACCCATTGAATTACGGGTTTATCATTGGAAATCCACTGCTGAGCATTTGGATGCGTGGGTGAGGAAACATCACTCGGGGGCCAAGCTTCCAGATCGACTTGAAACCGATACGCTGTTGTCTGAACTCCTCGATTTCCGATGCCATCAACACCCATTACATGCAAATACCAAACTCCCTGCAGGGGTGTGTCAAAAACCAATGTTTTTTCAGATGTCATTAAGGATTCAATTTGATCCCAAAGAACATCCGGGCTTTGATTGAAGCAATAGCAACATTCTTGAATCCCGTCTGGAAATTCCAATTGGAATACCGCTTTTGATTGATTACTCCACTGGTTTGAAGGGTGGGTGGTTGATGAAATTTGAGGCGGAAAAATGGGTTTCGTTTTGAAATTCAAACCCATCTTGCTAGAGACCGATGATTCCCGATTAGCGCTGATAAGCTGACATTCATATTCCTGATCTGCTTTCAAATTTGAAATCCGCATTTCATGTTTTTCCACACGATCCAATTGATTGATTTTCCATTCAAAATCATAAACGGGTTCTTTTTCTTTTTTCTCGCGATAATAAATGGTGGAGGTCGACGGAATATTCGTATTCCAGGTAATAATCACTTCACTGGATGATTGAACATCGATCTGAACATCGCGAATTTCTGGAATCGACCCGCTATCAAAAGTTGAACGGATGATCTTCCCTTTTAATTCCGTCGTTGCATATAGATAATCATCAAACTGGCAAAATGCTCTTACACCTTCTTCATCCGCTGCATAAACAGTTTGCCAATTCATGCCATCTTCCGTTCTTAGAATTCGACTTGAACTTCCTAAACCCACATAAAGCGCATTTCCAAAGACTTCCATGGAATAGATATTGAGAAATTGAGGATTTTCATAAACTTTCATCCAATCCTTGCCATTCGACGTCTTAAAAATACCCACGCCTTTCGTACTTGAAGTTCCAGCATAAAGATCCCCTTGGTATTCTTTCAAACATTGAATAAACGTTTGCTCAGTTGAAGCAACCAATTTCCAAACATGGCCATCCGGCGAGGCATAAATATTCCCATTTGAATAAGTTCCGATATAAAGTTGTTGGTGATAGATAGCCATACACGTTATGGCTGTTTCATTTAAACTTCCCGCTGGCTTTAAAACTGAACCATCAAATGCATAAATTTTTCCTTGTGAACTGGTTCCAATATATAATTTTCCTCGAAATGGAACCAAGCAATGAATGCGGTCCTCGTTGGTACAAAAAGCCTCTTCCCACTTTTCTCCATCCTCTGTTTGATAAGCTGTCCCATTCAAATTGGTTCCAGCATAGAGATGCAAAGGTTTGCCCACTGGAGAAAATTTACCCAAGGTATAAATTTGAGTAACATAATCCCCTTCTGCATCACTTTTACCGGTTCGGTGAGGATTAAAAAATTTAGAGGGAGATTGAGTTAGTTCGACTCGAATCCAAGATCCTAAAAACGTATTTTTGGATTTAAGAATCATATCCCGATTCGTTGCGGCAAATAAAAATCCCCGGAATTCCACCAAGGCATAGATAATGGGAATATCCTGAAACTCTTCAATGCTTCGAAAACTAAACGATTTTGATTCTAAAAGATAAAGTTCAATGGCACTTTTTAAACGATCAAGCGCTTCACGTTCATTTTTTCCCTGAGCTTGACACCCTGGCAAAAGCAGAGCCCGAGCAACCACCGTTTCCGTATTGATCGTTTCGAGTTCAACTTGGAAGTCATACAGAAGCTTTTTTTTCTGTTGTTTGTTTTTTTTTCGTAACATGAGTACTCGTTTATGATTCTTGTCGTTTAGGCATCATTTTTAAAATCCCATATTTTGCTTTTCCATTGTTCAATTAAGTTCAACGCCATTAATGGTGTAATCTCATTAATCTGAATGCGTTCTAATTCCTGGATAATCGGATGTTGCATTTTAGATTCAAATAAAGGAAGCTGCGACCGTTTCACTTCAGGTTCTTCAAGATTTGTCACCTCGCGATCTTTCTGTTCTAACTGGCTCGCTAACGAATTCGTTGATTCCAACAATATTAATATCTTTTTAGAACGTTCAATGACCCATTTGGGCACGCCCGCCAATCGTGCAACATGAATCCCATAACTCTTATCCGTTCCTCCTTCAACAATCTTTCTCAAGAATAAAATTTGATCATTCCATTCTCGAACGGCTACATTGAAATTTTTAATATTTTTAAATTCCTTGGAAAGTTGGGTTAACTCATGATAGTGCGTAGCAAATAACGTTCGGGCCTGGATGTTTTGAGATAAATATTCTACAACAGCCCACGCAATCGCAATCCCATCATAGGTGGATGTTCCACGACCAATTTCATCTAGAATAACCAAACTTTTGTTTGTCGCATAGTTTAAAATATTCGCAGTTTCAATCATTTCGACCATAAAAGTACTTTGACCCTGCACTAAATTATCCGAAGCACCTACTCGTGAAAAAATACGATCCACCAACCCCAATTTCATATATTTGGCTGGAACAAAGGAACCCATTTGGGCCATCAAAACCAAAAGCGCAACTTGACGAATGTATGTACTTTTCCCCGCCATATTCGGTCCGGTTAACAACATGATGCGAGCCTCTTCTGAGCCTAAGCAAGTATCATTGGGAATAAATTGATCAGTTGCAATCAACTGGCTCAAAACCGGATGTTTTCCTTCTTCAATCATTAACTCTGACGTATTTTCAATCTCCGGGCGGCTATAGTGGTTTTTTTCAGCCAAATCGGCCAGACTCATATAAACATCCAAACCTGCAAGATGCCTCGCCATGCGTTGAATACGCGCCATATCTTTTGAAATTTGTGACCGAATGGCCTGAAAAATTTCATATTCCAGTTGATCGGCACGATCCTGCGCCCCCAATACTTTGCCTTCGGCCTCTTTGAGTTCTGCCGTAACAAATCGGTCTGCATTGACCAACGTTTGTTTCCGGAAATAATCGGGTGGAATTTTATTCAAATGGGTCTTAGAAACTTCAATATAATACCCAAACACGGACGTATAACGCACTTTTAAAGAATGAATACCGGTTCTTTGGCGTTCTTTTCCCTCCAAAGTGGTAATAAAGCTTTTCCCCTCATGGGCATCTTTTCGAAGACGATCTAATTCGTCATGATAACCCGGCTTAATCAACCCTCCTTCCTTTAGAGTTAACGGGGGTTCATCCATCAATGATTGCTCAAGTAGCTGTAAAACCTCTTTGAGATTGTCCCACGTTTCAAATTGCCGACGTAAAAGGTCTGATTTAAACCCAGCTTGGATCACTTGAAGAGCGGGAAAATATCGTATCGTATTTCTCAATGCGATCAAATCCCTGGCATTAGCCGATGCACATCCAATGCGTCCAATCAATCGTTCAAGATCGGCAATTTCCTTGAATATTTTTCGGATTTGTTCCCGGGAATCTCGCTGAATCAAGCCTTCTTCAATTGCATCTTGACGCTCACGAATTTGGGGTACCGTGGTGAGTGGATTCACCAACCAACGCCGCAATTCTCTTCCACCCATGGAAGTTATGGTTTGATCCATCACGGATAAAAGGCTGCCTTGTTTCTCATCATCTCGCATCGTTTTTAAAATTTCAAGGTTGCGTTGGGTTGCTGTATCTAAAATCATTCCTTCCCCTGGATGATCCAGTATCAAGGTATTGATGTGAGCCAAATCGCTATGCGTAGTTTCTTTAAGGTACTTCAAGACTGCACCAGCCGCTTGAATGGCTAATCGATGGGCGGATAATCCCATACCCTCCAGCGTTTGAACTTGGAAATGATCTTTTAAGGCTTGTTGTGTATCATCAAAATTAAACTTCCAATCTTCCCATTTCGTGAGCTTAGCATTAGAAGCAGTTTTCACCATAGATTCCAAATCCTTTTGAAAGCTTGAGTTCATTGGAAATAGGATTTCGGATGGATTGAATTTGGAGATTTCTGCCGTCACGATTAAAGCGCGATTCTCGGTTGATATTTCAAAAGCCTTGAATTCCCCTGTCGAAACATCGGCCCAAGCAACTCCGATTTGCGACTCGGAGCAAATCAATCCCACTAAATAGTTATTGACTTTGTGTTCCAGCAGGGTTTCCGAGAGAATCGTTCCCGGCGTGATTACCCGAACGATCTCCCGCTTGACCAACCCTTTGGCAACTGCCGGATCCTCGGTTTGATCACAAATGGCAATTGAAAATCCATTTTTAACCAACCGCGCAATATAATTATCGGCCATGTGATAAGGAATACCGGCCATCGGAACCCGATGACCTTGTCCTCCCTCCCGCGAGGTCAAGGTTAAATGCAATACGCGAGAAGCGGTTTGAGCATCATCAAAGAACATTTCATAAAAATCACCCAACCGGAAAAATAAAATTTCATTCGGATGCGCTTTTTTCAACTCTTTATACTGCCGCATCATGGGAGTCGTATCTAACATCATGCATCACCGTTTAAATCAAAATATGGAACCATTCGAAATTTCAAGAACTTTATTAACCTTTGATCACAAATGCAGCGACGTGAGTTTGACGTTGAAATTGATGGAGTGCTTGTTTCGCTTGGCGAATACTTGAGTAGTTGCCGACTAACACTTTCCAAAATGGTATCTTGGAAGCCTTCATTCGGAATCGAACTAAAACCGCCGAAAATTTTTCATGATTTAATTTTTTAACCAGTCGTTGGGCAAAACTTAGGGTTTTAAATACTCCGGCTTGAAGATAATAATGCTCTTTCTGAGGCCAGACTGTTGGAGTTGGTACAACTTGGGTCAATAAGGCTTGGGATGGCGTCGTTGTTGGAACAGGGGTGGCGATCGCCTGAATCGGTGTAGGTGCATTTTTTAAACTTGGTTTCAGATGTTCCAACATCTTTAACTGAACTTCGGCCTTGGATTTTAAAGGAGATCGAGGATATCGATCCACCAGAGTTAAATAAGCCGCATGGGCATGGTTGATTTTATTTTTAGCGGCATACGATTGACCTAACTCCCAATAAACCAAATCCATTTGACTATAGGCTGGGTAATGGTTCAAAATCATCAAAAACAACCGGATCGATTGCTTCCATTTTTTTTGAGTCATTGCAATCATGCCTTCGCCCCATAAAGCTCTTGGAGCCCAAGAAGAAGTGGGTAATTGTTTAAGAATCGCCTGATAGGTTTGTTGTGCTCGATCATATTTTTTCAAATAATAATAGCAATTTCCAAGCCAGTCGTAGTCTTCCATCAACCGATCTTCGCGCTCTAAAACCGGATACTGACGAATAAACTTTTGATAGGATCGTGCCGCTGAAAAATATTGCTTAGATAAATAATATCGGCTTGCAACTTGAAGCAAGGCTTGCTCTCCCACGCGCCGACCCTGATATTCGTGTGCCAATATTTTAAGCTGGCCAATTGCTTGGTTCAAATTAATTTCTAACTCTGCCAACATCAGTCGAGCTTCTGGAACTTGAGGGGCTCTTGGATACTTCGTAATCAAGGTCGTTAAGTACTGTCCCGCTTCATCATCAAACCGCAATTCGAACGCCTTTTTCCCTTTCAAAAATAATTGTTGAGCTTGCATTGATCCAGAAAGCGTCGCGCCCCACAATCCGGATCCCACAAGACTCAGTCCTAGTCCCAGCAACAATCCATTCCAAATATTTTTTTTCATTTAATTCACCTTTGTTCCATAAAGCGTTGCAATTTTTGATGACTGAACTAATACTTTAGCAAAATCGCCAGCCTGAAGACGGGACGATTCCGGAGCATGAAAAACAACTGTTTTATAGTGATATGATTTTCCATACCATGCACCCGGAGTTTTATCGGCCGGTCCATCAATCAGTACTTCCTCCTGTTGTCCAATCCGAGCCTGATGTTTAAGAGCAGCATAATGATAGGCCTTTTCATTCAATTGTTTTAAATGTTGATCCTTGATCTCTTCCGTGACTTTATCCAGCATCCGTGCCGATGGCGTGCCTTCGCGATCTGAGTACTTAAAGCTAAAAACCGAATCATACTGAATCTCATCCAGCAGTTCCAATGTTTTTCTGAATTCAAGTTCAGTTTCACCCGGAAATCCCACAATGAGATCTGTCGATAAAGCCACATCGGGTATTAATTTTCGTAATGTGGCCACTCGTTCCCGATAATGCTGAATGGTGTATTTCCGGTTCATGCGTTTTAAAACCACATCCGATCCCGACTGAACGGGTAAATGTAAAAAGTGACAAATGACAGCATAATCGGCCATGACCTGAATCAACTCATCGGAAAGATCCATTGGATGCGAAGTCATAAATCGTAATCGATGCAATCCTGAAAGTTGTGCAATCTTCTCTAATAAAGCGGCAAAAGAGATAGGATCTTTACTCATATCTTGCCCATACGAGTTGACATTTTGACCTAATAACGTGATTTCCTTGACTCCTACATCGATTAAAGCTTGGATTTCTTCCCGAATCGTTTCCCACGGACGAGAAATTTCTCGTCCCCGAGTAAAAGGAACAACACAGTACGTGCAAAACTTATCGCATCCCTTCATGATTTCTACAAACGCTTTATGAGAACCGGTCCACTGTTCGATATCATTTTGTGCAAAAAAACTTGGATCAAAATCAGTCCAAACAGTTGGAAGTGCTTTCCCTTTAAGAAGTGCTGGTAACTTAGCATATTGATCGGGTCCCAAAACCATATCCAAATGCGGCATGCGTTGGATCAAGACCTCTTTATAACTCGAAGCCATACATCCCAAAACCCCAATGCGTCGACGATGGTTGGATTTTTTCCACGCTTGAAGTTCCCCTAATCTTGAAAAAATTTTATCTTCAGCATGTTGACGAATGGAACATGTATTAAATAACATTACGTCGGCCTCATCGGGATTGTTGGTCAGGATAAAATTTTCTTTTTTTAAAAGGCCTTTGATATGATCGGATTCCAGAACATTTGATTGGCATCCTAAGGTTTCTAAAAACACCTTTTGGGCTGGCAAGGCCAAGATTTCCGGAGCATCGCTGTTTCCACTCATATTGATATCGTCCTCAATTCAAAATAAGTTCATTAATTTTATTCATTTTCAACCCCGATTTCAATCTATCTAACCTTGACTGACTGCCCTAGCAATATATCGCAAAAGATTTGGCATAGGCCGTGCGTTATAGATGACCTAGAACCACCATCAATAAAATAATTATAAAAACGATTAAAATAAGGCTTAAAAAAATCCGAATCTTTATAAACCGGGTATTGGATTGTTGAACCAAATATCTTGCTGCAACCCGACGGGGCTCCATGGAAAAGCGAGGGTGACCCTCCTCATCATATAGAACTGGCAAGCTTGCCCCGCAGTTCCCACAAATATGATTATCCGGGATATTCCACGATCGACACCGCAAACATTGTATATCGCCACCGCGCCAAGGAGTATTGGGATCTTTTTCCATATCATTTCACCAATCGTGACAAACGATCAACAACCATTTGTATTTTTCGAGCATCGTCATGCATATTTTTGTTTTTTAAAATTTGAATCATTTCTTTATACGTCGCTAACATTTGGGGATGTTTGTTTTGTTTCAAGCAAAGTTCGGCTTTCTTCTTCAACGTTTCAATATGATCGGGCTGAAAAGCCAGTATGGATTCCAAATAAGAAAGGGCACTATCCACTTGGTTTTTAGCCAAAGCTTCTTGAACCAATTGAGAATAAATAGCAAGTGCCAAATCACTTCGTCCTAATTGAATTTGGGCTCGAGCTTCCTTGACACGCATCTTGATATCGTCCGGATGATGTTTTAGAAATTCCTTAATATGTTCCACCATCGCCGCCCACTCTTTCAATGCTTCATCGATCTCAATTAAAAACAGTATCAACTCTGGATGCTCCTGGAGCGTTTCAAACTGCATTAAGGATTTGCGTGCTTCACTATAGAGCTTTAACGCCATCAACACTTGAATCTGAAGTAATCGGATATCTAGCTCTAGCGGGGAAGCCAACCGATCCAAAGCCTGCTTGGACTTTTCAAACTGCTTAACTTCAAAAGCCTTTTTAGCCATTTGGATCCAACTCGAAGCCGGAACCGACCCTCCAGATTGAAGTTGAATACCCGTCATGATTTCCAGCACCTCAAGGCTTTCCGAATCAATCTCTTTCATTTTTTGAGCATAGTATTGTGCTTGCTCGAACTGCTGCTGGGCAAGAAATTCGTTTGCAAGAAACTTCCATTGATCCAGCGCTTCATAAACTTGCGCATGGTCCAAGTAAAAATGAGCTAGTTGTTCTCGATAGGTGTAATTAATGGGTTCTGCTGCAATCAATTGTTGATAGACTTCAACGGCTTCCGATAGTTTATCCTCTCGAGCCAACTTATCGGCTAGAGCGATTTTACAAATCCCATTATATTGCCGACGATGGAGGACGTCCAATTTAGATTCAGAAAGTTTGGCGATTTTGGCATTGAGTGAAGCTACTTTAGCTTGCTGACTTTGATCAGTATAAAGATGTTTAGACTTTAAATAGCAGTCCATGGCATCCTGGTCATCGCCTTTTTTAAAAAACGCATCACCCATGACATTAAAAATATGAGCATTCTCTGGCTCCAACGTCAATAATTTTTTATATTCTTCGATAGCCTTATACCACTCTTCATTTTGACTATAAATCATTGCCATTTTGACCATGGTGGATTTTTCATCATTCGCCATATAGATGGATTGTCTCCTCGTCTTACGACTTTAAAAATTTCAGCAATACCGAACTTGTACTATTATAGAATAAAAAAATGGTTTTTCATAATATCCTTAAAATGCCAATAAACCGATAGCCGTAATAAATACTTTTCAAATCGGTTCAGATCCTGCAGTTCAAGCCCTTTCGCACTCTATGAATGACTTCAAAAACATAGCTTTGATAAGGAATTTTGTGCTTCTGGGTCATTTTTTATCCGATTAATACCTTTGTGATAAACTCAAATCGTAAATGTCATTTCTTTCTTGCAGGCAGTTAATGCATCCTCCTTTTTTCTTAACTCTAACCCAGTCACTGACATATACTCCTCTTGTTCAATAGCTTCCATAATTTCTTTTTCTTCTTGGTTTAAGCATGATTGTTTTTCATTGCTCTATCTCTTTAAAATATTTTTTTGGTAGTTTACGACTTGGAAATGCTGTTTTAATAAAATAAAAAGCCTTTACCTTCAACACAGGGGTATCACCCAATTTTGTCTTTATACTCAACCAATTCAACTAAGTTTGGAGGTTGAATTTTGCTTGGATTTTTGAGTATTCTTAACGACCCACGCTTTTAATAATTTGACTTCATCGGGATATAATCGTCGATACTGTCCTTTCGGGAGTGCTCCCAAGACCAGAGGACCCAATCCAATGCGAGTTAATTTAATGACCGGGTGTCCCAAGGCAAGCATCAATCGGCGAATCAAATGATTCCGTCCCTCGCGAACAACTACTTCCAATTCTGAATTTTTTTCCAGTTTATGAAGCGGTTTGACTTCCGCATAAACCTTTCCATCTTCCAAATGAATTCCCTTTTTAATTTTTTCAAATTCTTCTGGAGTTAAAATTCCTTTGACTTTAACATGGTATTTACGTGGGACTTGAAATTTAGGATGCAAAAAACGGTGAACCAACTCCCCATCATTCGTTAGAAGGATCAATCCTTCCGTATTGTAATCCAAACGTCCTACTGGAACTACACGCGTTCCCACGGATTCCACAATGGTTTCAAAACTTTGCCGTTCCTGAGGATCTTTCAGAGTGCTAATCATGCCCTGCGGCTTATGAAAAATAAAATATTTAAATTCCTCCAGTTGAACACGTTTTCCAGAAACTTTAACTCGATCTTTTTCCGGATTAATCTGGGTGCCCAATTCCGTTATTGTCTTGGCATTTACTGAAACTTGTCCTGACTGGATCAAACGATCTGCCCCTCGTCGGGAAGTTACGCCAGCCCGGGATAAAAATTGATTTAATCTCATGTTGGCTCCTCAAATGTGGATGGCGCTTCCATCGATGGAGATGAAGTCTCCGGATTGGCCGATTCCGTCACGGGTTGCTCTGGAGCAATCCCCAGCTTGGCTTCTCGGCGTCGAAGTTCGCCTTCCATCTCTTTCATTAACTCGGGCGTCAATTTATCGCCTGCCAATTCCTGGATTTCAGAAACCCGCGGAAGATCCAAAAGGCTTTTTAATCCAAAATGCACTAAAAATTCTTGAGAGGTACCATAGAGCAGCGGTCTCCCAACAACTTCCGCGCGCCCCAGGATTCTGATCATTTTTTTCTCCAACAAGGATTGGATCAAATTACTAACATCCACGCCGCGAATGGCTTCAATTTCCGTCCGTGTAACTGGTTGTTTATAGGCAATAATGGCTAAAGCCTCTAACGCCGCCCGGGAAATCCGGGTGGTGGTAACCGTTTTATAAAGTTCCTTAGCCCATTTATGATAATCCGGCCGTGTCACGAGTTGAAAACCCTCGGCGATTTCTACCAATTGAAAACTTCGATTCAAACCATTCAATTCTTCTTGAAGAATCAACAGAGCTTGATGAACTTCGTCCGGCGTTGATTCATGAATAATCCATGTAATTTGTTTAATGGGTAATGGAACCTCGCTAACAAACAAAAGACTTTCGATAATTTTTTTTAATTCATTGATTTCCACACCAGGTCTCCTAATTTAATAATGCATCATGGGAAGCTTCAATACTTTTTTCTACTGACGCTTCCGACACCAGAATCAACTCCAAATAGAATTCTTCAAAAACATTGGTTTGATAAACCCTCACCAATTTCAATCGAACGAGTTCCAAAAGAGCCAAGAAGGTTACAATTTTTTCCAACTTACTGGGAAAAGACTTCATGAGTTCCATAATGGCCAGTTTATTCTCCTTTTGAAGAAGATCCATGAGATCATTGATCTTTTGCGTTACGGTAATTTCCGGACGAATTAATTCAGTCGTAAAATTTTCCTGCGCGTGAATCAAAACATCCTTAAAGGCCGATAAAAGACCAAACAAGGTTATTTCAACTAAATGTTCTTCTTTGGAAATGACTTTGAGTTCAGGTGGAACCTGTCTTGGAAATAACAAGCGTGTGTTTTTTTCCAATTCCCAAAGTTGAGCGGCCGCCTCCTTGAATCGTTTATATTCTAAAAGCCGTCGAACCAATTCGGCACGTGGATCTTCAGTTTCCTCATTGGCATCTTCGGTTTCCTGATGAAGAATCATCCGGCTTTTAATTTGCATCAACGTGGCCGCCATGACTAAAAAATCACCCGCTACCTCCATATTGAACTTTTGAAGTGCATCCAAAATCGCGATATATTCTTGGGTAATTTTGGATATTGGAATATCATAAATATCCAACTTATGTTCCCGAATCAAGAGCAATAATAATTCCATCGGTCCATCAAAAGCAGGCATCGTAATTTGATACGTCCACCGCTGATCTTCTGGATTGAGAATTTCCCGAAGCTGGACAGATATGGACTCATAGGTCGTCTCTAGTTTTGTTAATTCATTCTGGGAATTTTCAAGCATATCATTTCTCATTTCTTACAGGGATGGGCTACTTGATCTTCCAGGATCGAAGTCCCGTGACCTGATAAACTTGTTCCATGGTTGCCCGTGCAATGAGGTCCGCTTTTTTAGCTGATTCCACAAGCACATCTTCCACCCAATCCGGATGCTTTTCGAGTTCCGCGCGACGAGTCCGGATGGAGCCTCCAAATATCTCTTCCATTTTCAAAAAAAGACGTTGTTTCGCCTCACCATATCCCAGGCCTCCATGTTCAAACCCTGCACGCATCTCCTGAACTTCAACCGGCGTCGCCAGTAACTGATATAATAAGAAAATAGGATTTTGATCTGGATCTTTAGGATCGTGTACCCCTTTGGAATCCGTAACAATACTCATAATTCTCTTCTTAATTTCCGACGAATCACCCAAAATCGGCAAAACACTTTTATCATCACTTTTACTCATTTTCCCGCCAGTTAATCCAACAACCTTGGGCGTAGAACTCAATAGTGTTTCCGGAAGCTTAAAAACCGTTTTTTGAAATTGCTGATTAAAGTAACCGGCAATATCCCGCGCCATTTCAACATGCTGAACTTGATCCATTCCCACAGGAACTTTGTCGCTCTGATAAATTAAAATATCCGCCGCCATTAAAATCGGATAGGTAAATAATCCCACATTCGGCACAATCCCCTTGGTTAATTTATCTTTATAGGAATGCGCCCGTTCTAATAATCCCATGCCGGTCACGGAACTTAGAATCCATGATAATTCTGTTACCGCAGGAATATCACTTTGTCGAAATAACAACGCATGTTGAGGATCCAACCCAAGTGCCAAATAGTCGGCTGCAATATCAAACGTAAATTTCCTGAGTTGCTCTCCATCATGAATGGTCGTTAAGGAATGATAGTTGGCAATAAAATAAAGACATTCGCCCTGGGTTTGGAGATTAATATGGTGCTGAACCGCTCCAAAATAATTTCCCAAATGAAGCCGGCCACTCGATTGCACCCCTGAGAGATATCGCATGGGTTGACGGGTTGTAGTTGATGATTCTGCCATACTGGCCTTTCAGGTTTGAAGTAGCTGAGCTACATGGTCCAACCCTAAGTAATGCAATACTAAAAAAAGGATCAACATTGCGGGGGCAAGACAATAATTAAGAATATTTGAAATTAAAAGAACGATTAAAATGATGAATCCATAGGGATCCAATCGACTGACTGCGGCGGATGCCCGTGGTGGTAAAATGGCCTTTAAAATCCATGATCCATCCAAGGGAAAAATGGGAATTAAGTTAAAAACACCCAATAAAAAATTGATCCAGAAGAAAAAAAGAAAAAAACTGATGGTTAACCCTGCCGTAACCGGATTGACTTGAAAAAAAGTGGTTCCATCCATCACACTTAACACCACGACGGAAAGGAAGGACAGGAGAAAATTCATCATGGGCCCAGCCAAGGCCACCAGAGCCATATCCCGCCGAGGATTTTTGAAATTTTGTGCGGTCACAGGAACCGGTTTAGCCCATCCAAAAATATACGATCCCGGTAACATGAACATAATCAATGGAAACAAAAAGGTTCCAAAAAAATCAGCATGTGCCAATGGATTCAAGGTCATCCGTCCCAACATTTTTGCCGTCGGATCGCCCAGCCGATTGGCGGCAATCGCATGGCCAAATTCATGCAACGATAATGAAAAAATCAATATGCCCAATTCAATAAAAATTTTCACAATATTCGCAGTCGACATCGTTAACTCCCCCTATTCACCAAACTAATAATCCTTTTACTTGAATGCTTTCAAGGCATCCCTCATTCACACATCCTTGCCGATGTTTAAAATTAATTATTAAGGAAACTCACATTCCATTTCAACTGCTTTATTTCGATCCATACCTTTGATGAAGCCATTTTAGCAGTTGTTCCTGATTTGGGAATTTTTTTTCGACTTGTTTTCCCAATGCTTCTGACAAAATTTCAGTATATTGACTCGGTATAAATCGATTATCCCGAACCAAATCCTTCATTTGAATCCACGGTGTCAACGAAGTTATTTTTCGAAAATAGTGGACCACGTAAGGCTGAAAAGGTTCCGACTCACACAGACACAAAAATGCCTGCATTGCCGGATGTATTTTTTTTAAAACACGATCTTTTTGGCTCCAGGACATCGTGGCCCCATGTTGGAAGTCTTCCCGAATTCGGATCCACTGATTTAACAGTCGTTTTTCCAACCGAGACAGCGGAAATTGATTTTCCCATTGAATCATTTGTTGCGAGGTCCACCCTGAAAAAAAATCAAGAAAATACAAATCTCTTGGATCAATCGTTTGGTTGAATTTTTGATTAAAAAATTTTACCCACTGGCGAACCTTGCTAGGAAAGATTTGTCCTGAATACCGAATGTTCCATGGCTTGAAAGTCTTCCATGCTTGTAATTGATCAAGAATTTTTGAAGGGTACGGCTCGTTCCAAATCAGATGCAGTTCCTTCCAAATTCGAAAGGCAGAAACGCGCGTCAAACACCCAGTTTGAACAGCATCCAGAATCCATCGTTGTGTTTGAGGATGAATTTTTCCATGCCATCGAGCCTGGAATCGTGATGCCCGAAAAATACGTGTTGGATCCTCCAAAAAACTTTTGGCGTGAAGCGCCCGAAGTATTTTAGATTTTAAATCCTGCTTCCCATGAAACGGATCTATCAACTCCAAAAAATGCCTGCTCTGAATTTTCAAAGCCATCGCATTAACGGTAAAATCCCGTCGAAATAAATCACCCTGAATATTACTCCGGGTGACTCTTGGTAATTCACCCTCGGAATCATAAACCTCGCTTCGACAAGTTGAAACATCTAGCTTGCCCCCTCCCTGGATGCCCAACGTCGACGTTTCAAACCGTTCAAAACATTTAAGTGTGGCCTGGGTTTGAAGCGCCAGCTCACGAGCAAAGGCATTGCCATCGCCTTCAACGGCAATATCCAAATCGGCATTGGGAACCTTTAAAATCCAATCACGAACGAATCCACCAACCAAATAACAGTTTTCTTTTCTCTCTTTGGAAATTTTCTCAATCGTTCGAATGAGATGACCAATGGATTGTGGAAACTCCAAAATTGAATATCGGATCATCTGATTGGGTGGGGTCATTGAGTTTTTTTCAAAACCTGTTTTTTATGCATGCCCTACGGCTCCTCGTATTTTCAATCGATATTTGCATCGATTGAGATGTCGGTACTTTTAAATTTGTTTTCACATTCAGGACATGAATTTAATTTTCAATTCCACTCCACTGGGCAATGGGAGAAAATGAACGCCGGTGTTCCGGACAAATTCCATATTTTTGTATGGCCTGCCAATGGCGAGTAGTTCCATAGCCCTTGTGTTGCTTAAATGCATATTGAGGATAAACCAGATCCAACTGTTCCATCCAATGATCGCGTGTCACTTTAGCTACAATGGAGGCTGCCGCAATACTGGCTGAGCAAGCATCCCCATGAATGATGTTTTTTTGAGGAATCCACGCCAGATTGGGAATGTTCATGGCATCAATTAATAAATATTGGGGTGGCTGATGCATGGCTTGAACGGCCCGCTCCATAGCGATTTGAGTGGCTCGATAGATATTGACTTGATCAATTTCAGCGGCACTGGCACTTCCCACACCAAAATCTAAAGCCTGAGATGTAATTTTCAAAAACAAATCTTCCCGCCGTGCTTGAGAAACTTTTTTGGAATCGTTGAGTCCGTCCCAATGGAAAACCGCGGGCAGAACAACCGCGGCGGCAACCACCGGACCCACCCAGGGTCCGCGACCGGCTTCATCAATTCCGGCAATGCCCTGCACTCCCTTCGCTATCAATGTTTTTTCGATTTCAAGCATTTTTTGAATTCGATGTTTTTCTCGATCCTGGTAATCCATTTCGCGTTTAAATCGTTCCAAGCTCGTTTGAACACCCCGACGGGGATCGTTGTGAAATTGATCTACGAGTTTTTGATAATTTTCCATCGTTCGAGGTTCCAGAAAAATTTGCTTCTGAATTTCATTCAGAGGGCGATGGGATGGCATTTAAAATATCCTGTTCCTGTTGACGCAAGGCTTTGATTTGAATGGAACGTCTCAAAGCTTGCTTTTTAATTTTGGGTGGAATTAAAAACAAAATCGGCGCTTGGATCTTCGCTTTTTGGTGAATCATCAATATGGCTTTTAAAGAGGCAATCTTTTTGATGGTCACAGGCCGGGTATCTTTCAACAGCAAGTTTAATTGCACTACGCCACCGGGCTTCAGAATAGACAGGGGCCAAACCAATTGGCGATTCGAATAATTCCAGTTTTGACGTGCTTGCATGACCACAGGAGTTGGTGTTACGGTGGGGTGGTTTAGATCCAATTTATTGGAAATAAAATGAACAATCTTTTCACTCATGGTTGTATTGAGCAAGGGCGTCGGGGTTGGAGTAGGAATTTGCAACGGAGATAATTGAAATGGCAGTTTCACCTGATACGTAAATTCCGGTGAATTTTGGTTTCCAATATTTTGAATCGTGTATTGGATTTTCCATGCAACAAACGGTTTTAATTCTTTTTTTAAAACCTTTCCAACTAAGGTTAATTTATACCGTTTTGTTAAATGACTATAGTATTTAAAAACCGACCCAGTTTGGCCAACGGTAAATCCTGTATTGCCCCGAGTAAAACTGATTGCATTAAGTGTTGGACGATTTTTAGCGGCTTCTTCCAGAATCCACCGATCGCCATCAAAGTATAGAAACTGACCCTGCGTTCCTACCGCCCATCCTTCTGAACTGTTGGGCACATAGACATCCAAAAGATCCGTGCCGGTCGCAGGAGTTAGTTGTGAACTCCACGTGGTGCCATTAAACTCCAAAATCGTTCCAAAGGCGCCGACGGCCCAGGCCTCTGAATCACTTGTGGTATAGACTGCATTTAATCGTTCTGTTGAAACATTGGATCCAAATAAACTCCACTCTTGGCCATTGTATCTCAAAATTGTTCCCTGGCTTCCCACAATCAATCCATTGCTTAAACTCGATAAACTCACGCCATACAAATTTTGGGTTACATTGGGAATGGTCACTTGTTGCCAGGTCGAGCCATTAAAATTCAAAACAGTCCCTTCCGCTCCCACAGCCCAAGCCGTCATTTCAGGCGTTACAGTAATGGCATATAAGGTATTTTGGGTTGGGGATTGTTCTTCGGCCCAAGTCCCATCATGATAATATAGAATCACGCCATTGGAACCCACCGCAAATCCATCCTGACTATCCGCAAATGAAATCGAAAATAAATTTCCCGGATCCGGGAACGGCAATGTTTGTTTAGCCCACGAGGTTCCATTGTATCGTAAAATCACGCCATTATTTCCACATGCCCACCCGTCTTGCGAGCTTAACATAAAGACACCATTCAATGTTTGCGTCGTGGTGGGAAAAACCGGAACCGAACTCCAATGAATTTGAGCAGAGCCGGAAGATGTCGAAGAGGCTGCCGTAATGGTGGCGGCTTGAGGCGAAAGTGGGTTAATGGCGCCTGAGCCTGTACACCCCCATTCCAAGCCCAAAAGGGTGATGAAAAGAATAGAAAAGTTGACGATTAATTTTCTCCACGGCTTTTGAAAGCCCATCTTGAACCTACCCACTAAATTTTATCAACCACCCTTCCCAAGTTGCTCAGCAGTCCTAATCAATACAGGATGCGAACTAAGCCTTGGGAGGATCGGAGGGAGCAGGAGCCGATGTGGCGTCGACCGTGGGAGTTTCAGGGATAGGCGTTGAAATCACTTCTGATGATTCCGATGTATTGGATGGAGCCCCCGGAGCCGATTTGAATCCGGTTTTCTTACTTTCTTCAATGCGGATATCTTTTTTACTCGTCTTTTCACGCAAATAGAACAATTTGGCTCGACGAATTTTCCCCGATCGAATGACCTTAATATCCTTAATCATGGGGGATTGATAAAAAAAGCTTTTCTCAGCTCCAACACCATAGGAAATTTTTCGAACGGTAAAGCGCATGGAACCACCTTTACCTTTGATGGCAATGACTACACCTTCGAAAATCTGAATTCGTTCTTTTTCGCCTTCCTTGATTCGGAGCGAAACTTTAACCGTATCTCCAATTCGAAACGGAACTTCCGCTCGAATTATTTTTGAATTCTCAAATGCCTGAACAACACTATTCATAACCTATTCCCCCTTCAAATATCAGTTGACTGTCTGGCCTAACTATTCACTTAATAATTTTCGATCTTCGTCCGATAACATCATCTTTTGAAAAAGATCTGGTCGACGACTTTGGGTCTTCTTCAAAGCTGCCTTTCTTCTCCATTGTTGGATTTGTAGATGGTTCCCTGAAAGAAGCACCGACGGAACGTCCATTTTTTCAAATTGTCTTGGTTTCGTATAATGGGGATAGTCCAACCCACCATCATAAAAACTGTCTTTTTCGATCGATTCAACCGATTGGACCACACCCGGCCGCAAACGAACGACCGCATCGACAATAGCAGCGGCCGCAGGTTCTCCTCCGGTCATCACAAAATCACCTAAACTTATCTCCTCATCCACATATTTATCAACGATCCGCTCATCGATTCCTTCATAATGCCCACAAATCAAGAACATCGATCGGCGCCTTGATAGTTCCATCGCCCACGCATGATTAAAAACCTGCCCTTGCGGGGACAAGTAAATCACGGTCGTTTTTCGTTTTTTTATAATCTGTCGTATCGCCCTAGCCATTGGCTCGGGTTTCAACACCATCCCGGCTCCGCCACCATAAGAAACATCATCTGCCGTTTGATGCTTGTCCAAACAGTATTGTCGCAAATTATGGGTTCGAATATCAATCAAATTTTTTTCAATCGCCCGTTTAATTAAACTGACCGAAAAAGGGCTTGAAAAATAATCGGGAAACAGCGTCAAAATATCAATCCGAAGTGCCATCCTCCCGCTCCTACTGAGCCTCTAAAAATTCGGGCAATGCGACAATCATTTTTCTTTTTTTCAAATCCACGTGTCGAATCATCGATTTCAAACTGGGGATCAGTGTTTCTTGATTCCCTTTTTGAACAAGAAATACCCAATTCGCGGGCAATTCAAGCATCTCGGTTACGATTCCTAAATCTTCGCCCTGAATCGTTTCAACTTGCAATCCCAATAAATCATGGATAAAAAAGGTATCGGCTGCAAGCGAAACTGTCTGGTCTGCTTGGATGACGAGAAAAGCCTCTCGAAGTTTTTCAGCCTCGGATCGATTGGTGACTTCCTTTAAATGAATCACGCCATATCCATCCGGACGAACCGCCGCCGTGGTCATTGCCACAGAAATCAACCCTTGGGTGGAATGAAATATTTTCAGATCCGCACAAGCTTGAAGACGTTCAATACCCGAACACAACAAGTGAATCTTGAGATCCCCTTTCAACCCTTGAGGCCTCATCACCTGAGCTAATGCGACATATCCTTCGGGAAGCGAATTATTCAACGACTTCCAAGGTATATTTCAAACCATTTTTATTGCAAGCGGCTGATAACAGTGTTCGCATGGCTTTGACCGTCTGTCCCTGTTTCCCAATAATCTTGCCATAATCATCCTTGGCAACACGCAACTCCAATATTTTCATCGTCCCTTCCATGCGTTCTTGAATCACTACTTCTTCGGGTTTGTCCACCAATGATTTGGTGACAAATTCAATTAATAACTTCATCCTCCAACCTCGATCATTGTTAAAATTTTAAACTTTGGAATTTTTCAAGAGTGTCCGTACCGATTCGGATGGGATCGCCCCTTTTTTGATCCATTCCAGAACGGACTCTTTTTTGAAATTAATCACCGGCTGATCAGATCGACGTGGATTATAGGTTCCTAAATCATCCACTCGGCGACCCTTGCCAGAAAATCGCGAATCAATTACAATAATTCGATAAATTGGTCGTTTGCTATTGCCCATGCGTTTCAATCGGATTTTAACGGACACCGCGCTCATTCTCCTTAGATAATAATTTAATTTATGGCTCTTGGCCCAAAGCTTTAAACCCTTATCAAAGCTAAGAGGTTGATTTTAGAGAGAGTGGTCGAGTTTTGTCAAGTGAATAGACATGCTCGCTGTATTTTTCTGAATTTTCCAAGCGTCCGCGGATCATCGTCCGCCCTATTTCAAGATACCGGAAGATTGGAATTATCGGAAATTTGTGTTGCTAAATCGCCTTTAAAACTCATCGATCCAAAATGAACGAGACGACTGTGTAAATCCGCCCAAATTTTCCCGCCCATATCCGTCCAGCGGCGGCAAAAACTATAATCTTCACTTAAGTAAAACCCGTGTTCATCAATCATACAATTAAAAATAGCCGACCGCCATGGACTTGCCTGCAACTCATCCAAAGCTCGATGTTCCCGCGTATAATGCAATTCAGGATATTTTTGAATCATCTGAATCAAGGCATTTCGTTGAATCATTAAAAACCCGGTTCCCACATATTTAACTTGGGCAAATCCATTTTTTCGGATCACATTTTTAGGATCCTCAAATTCAATCACATAAGCTAACGAGATCGATTCTAAGTCTTTATAGCCCGCTGAAGCAAGCACGCGTAACCGATCCCAGTCAATCCGTTTGGTTGGATAAATAGCTGCCGTAACTGGCTCATTGAATTCCATCAATCGAAAAACCTGATCCGGCTCAAATCCGATATCGGCATCGACAAACAACAGATGGGTTGCCGTCGCATCTTCTAAAAAATGTCCCACAATATTCTGGCGCGCTCTCGTAATGAGTGCATCGCCCCACAATAGTTTTGTACTTAGAATAATTCTTTTTTGAAAACATGCATTTTGTAATTTCAACAGCGATCGTGTAAAAATCGTGGTGACTTGCCCGCCATAACAAGGCGTCCCAATTACAAGGTGTAACGGGGGATTATTGGGTGCGTTGCTCATGCCATCCTTTTTTAATGACGAGTCTCCAACTGTTGGCAGGCATTGTATCACATGTGGGTTCAAATCTTTCAAAAACTTTTTGAATAGGCCACCCCAGGTTCATTGAGTGACGCCTTCGACTACGCCCAAATTTTTCGTTGGCAAGTCACCCAATGTCTTGTGTTTGACCGCACTACTTTTTAGCGGGATTGCGACTGCTCGTGTTCATGCGACAAACCGAGTAGAGTGGACACACACCCACAAATCCTGTCATCAGCGGTATTAAGCCTAGCCAAAACCAATTACTGTGGGGACCCCAAAACACAAAACTAATCAGCACCAAGCCTACAATAATTCTCCCAGCTCGTTCCCATCGTTGAATATTGATTTTCATGGTCATGCCTTTCTCCCAGATAGATCGTTATTACTTTTTTAGCAAAGCAGACTTCAAAACGTCGGGTCCTGTTACCCCAACAAATGTTTTTTGAAGTTTTCCCTTATTAAAAATCATTAACGTCGGAATACCGCGGATCCCATATTGGGCAGCAATCTCCGGGTAATCATCGCTGTTTAACTTCCCAACGATCGCTTCCGCACCTACTTCCTCAGAAATTTTTTCAACAATCGGTCCTTGCATACGGCAAGGTCCACACCACGGCGCCCACACATCCACCAAAACAGGCTTCGTTGATTCTAAAACATCGGTTTGCCAATTCGACGTTGTAAATTCCTTTGTCATTTTTTTCTCCTTTATATAAGATTATTATCAAATGCTTATATTATAACTTTTTAAAAAAACTATTGATTACAGAAAATCTCTTTCATCAACTCAACCAGCTTGATCACTTTAGAGTTCCGGATCGAGTAATATGTCATATTGCCCTCCCGTCGAGCGATCAAGACATCTCTGGCTTTCATCTGGAAAAGATGTTGTGAGATGTTGGATTGAGTGGTTCCAATGGTCTGGGTTAATTCCTGAACGTTTTTCTCATGTTCAGATAAGGCCATTAAAATCGACAACCGCACCGGATGAGCAATCGCCTTGATACAATAAGCGGTATGTTGAGTTTGAGCTGCAAGCTTTTCCATAACCATCCTTTAATCAGATAATACTAATATTCTAAAATAATTACAAGTCCTTTTTAAAAAAAAACACCCGATTTCCAAAGGCTGAAAGGAACCCTCTTTTCAGGGCCCCTTTCATACATTTGGAAAATTTCAATCGGTTAATTTTTAATATTGAAAAAGCATCTCTCGATATTTAGGAAGTGGCCAAAGCGCATCATCAATCTGCTCTTCGAGTCCATCCACAATTTTTCGAACCTTATCCATTTCCGGAATCACACCATCCTTAAATGCAGCCGCCATTTGATGTAGCGAACTGAATTGATTGGCTTTTTCAATTGATTTGTCCAGTGATTGTACCGCCTCATATAGCTGGCTGGCCTCCTCGACCAATTTCTCAAGCAAGGCAACTTGTCCTCGTTGATGAACTTCAACAACTGATTGGGTGGCTTGAATAGTTGATGCTAATTTGTTTTGATAGGAAAGAACCACGGGTAAAATCTGGTTCCTTGCAATATCGACGGTGGCGTTAGCTTCAATATTCAAAATCTTGACATAACGCTCCCACATAATTTCCTCGCGACTTTCGTACTCCTTCCCGCTCAAAACTTTATATCGTTTAAATAATTCCCTATATTCCTTTTTAGGCATGACCGTTAAGCAATCCACCGTGGTTTTCAAGTTTGGTAATCCTCTTTTGCGAGCCTCTTCATGCCATTCCGAACTATACCCATTACCACTAAAAAGTACTTTTTTATGCTCCTTGATCTCTTTCATCAGGATATCAGCAAGTGGCTTTAAATCTCCTTTTCCCTTTTCAAGTTCGCTGGCAATACGATCAATAGATTCCGCTACAATCGTATTTAAAACCGTATTGGGCCAATAAATGGGTGCAGTTGATCCAACCGCACGAAATTCAAACTTATTCCCAGTAAAAGCAAATGGTGAAGTTCGATTCCTGTCCGTACTATCTTTCGGCAAAGGAGGCAATGTAGGAATTTCCAACTCTAATATGCCACCCTTACGACTGCTTGAAACTTTTCCTTTTTCAAGTTGGTTAACAATATCTTCAAGTTGTTCGCCTAAAAATACTGAAATAATAGCTGGTGGAGCTTCATTGGCACCTAATCGATGATCATTGCCTGGACCTGAAACACTAATTCGAAGTAATTCAGCATATTTGTCAACCGCAGCAATCACCGCCACTAAAAAGGTTAAAAATTGTGCATTCTCATGCGGCGTATGACCTGGATCCAGCAGATTTTCTCCCTCATTTGTAGCCATAGACCAATTGTTGTGTTTGCCATTCCCATTGATACCAGCGAATGGCTTTTCATGCAAAAGACAAACCAAACCATGGCGCAATGCTACACGACGCAAAAGCTCCATCACGATCATATTATGATCCGCCGCAATCGATGATTTTTCAAAAATAGGTGCTAATTCAAATTGAGCGGGAGCCACTTCATTATGTCTCGTTTTAGCCGGAATACCCAAACGCCAAAGTTCCCGATCCAAATCCATCATATAAGCCAAAATACGTTCACGAATAGCCCCAAAATAATGATCTTCCAATTCTTGACCCCGATAGGGATGCGCCCCAAAAAGAGTCCGTCCACAAGCAATCAAATCCGGACGCAATTCGAAATAATTCCGATCAATTAAAAAATATTCCTGTTCCGGACCCATCGTTGTAAAAACACGCTTGGTGCTCTTATTGCCAAAAATTCGAAGCAGACGAATCGCTTGCGTCGATAACGCCTCAATGGATCTTAAAAGTGGAATTTTGAAATCCAATGCTTCTTCGGTATAACTAACAAAAGCGGTTGGGATTGTTAAGGTGGCTCCGTTTACTTCCTTTTGAATAAAAGCTGGCGACGTGGGATCCCATGTCGTATATCCGCGAGCCTCAAAAGTAGAACGCGTCCCACCTGATGGAAACGAGGATGCGTCAGGTTCGCCTTTAATTAAGGTCTTTCCATCAAATTCAGCTAGCGCCGCACCATCTGAACCTGGTTCTAGAAATGTATCATGTTTCTCAGCCGTCAACCCCGTCATTGGAATAAACCAATGCGTGTAATGCGATGCACCATGTGATAATGCCCATTCCTTCATCCCTTGGGCCACCTGATCTGCAATCGATGCATCCAAGGGTTCCCCACTCAAAGTGGTTGAACGAAGTTTTTTATAAATATCTTTCGATAAAAATTTTCTTTGCGCCACATCGTTAAAAACGAGTGATCCATAAATTTCTTGAGCAGGTTCTGCTTTATATTCCTCCAACGGCCCTTGTTTTTGTCCTAAGGTCAATGCTACTTTTCTACGCAATACCTCCATAGTGCTCCTCCTTAAAATTTAAAAATATTTTAATCCATGTTTGATTCATTTATAGTTCTTCGATTGAGTCTCACATTTAAACCCATATTATTTTTTGAAAATCAAAAACAGAAATCGGATGCTATGCTTGATCATAAATGCCTGAAATTATAGCATAGCTATTTCGTTAGTACATATGAATTCCATGAAATTTTCAAACTTGAATCGTTCTTCATATTTAAAATCGTTAATCACACCCTGGAATTTATGCACTATTAAAATGAAATTTCATAATTCTTAGTCCTCATCTCTCGGATCTTTAAATTTTAAAAACTAAAGTTGGTTTCTTTGTTCTACATCATCTCTTTTAATTTCAATTTCCTTCATCCATTTTATTAGGATGATCTGATACATCGTGCACGCAACTTGGGATGTATCGCAACCGTCACGCAATCTTGAATGTTTTTACTGCCTTTAAATATATTCATTATTGCATCTCTAAATTTCAATAACGCATGCTAGCATTCTATCGATTTTTCAATTACGAAGCGACCTGTACAATAAATATCTTTAATTTTCTTTCACCTCTTTCTAATGACAATACCCTAAGCCTAGTTTCTTCTTCTCACAACAACATTCACTCTACTTCTAGACGTGGATGAGAAAATTCAAAAATAAATAGAGCAAATTTCTATCCGACCAGAAGTCATCATCCTTTTCATTGACCCAAGATCAAGTCAAAACAATTCTAGACTGATCTAGACACTCTCGAGTATGTTCCTCAACTTGTTGGGTAAAATTCCATCCCCAACAAAGCTGAAACGCCATTCAAACTCGGACTCTTACTCACACTACTTCATAGTTCAATTCGAGTTTCCTCGCCAAACTCACCGCCATGCCCAAGCATCCCACACTCATGTCATCCGCCGAATTCGTCACCGTTGAAACCAGCGTTGGACTTTGTGCTTTCACGCGTCCTCCACACATTAACCCACCGCCATCCATCATCAACTTGTGTTTCGCATCGCTTTCATGGTTGGCTTCTCGCCACTCCTTCGTTCTCTTTTTTAAAATACGTCCGCTTCTGTTCCATTAAAAAACAATACTTCGTTTCATTTCCACCTTGAACTCAAATCCCCTACTGCTTCCGGGTAATTCAACCCCTTCATTAAATCCTGTTTGGATTCCTTTCGCGTATTGAAACGGTGGGTAGGAATACATGCAATCGAGATGACTCATCGTCCCGTAATATGATTGAACTGCATGACTTAGATTACTTTAATCTCAAGAAGTTCACTCGCTCAATCGTTTATCTTGATCCATGCAGCTTTTGCTTTCCACCCCCTGTCTTCGTCTTAACAGTTAACTGAAATTTAACTTGGTCACTCGATTTTTTAATACCCATCTTTTCAAAAAATTCTCATGTATCTAAAGGACATTTATCTTGAAATATCCATCTGGTTCATTAAATCTGCTGGTTGATTTTTAGTTCTTTCTCCAACTGTTTTTGCATGGCGGTATCTCAAATTAACATTTTTCGTCGTTGTCATTATCATAACCAGTCCGACGACTAAAGATGACTTGGTACAATAGGGAAATCATCACAAATTATGTATTCTTGCCATATGACGATCAAGTAGGATAGATTAGGCTAATCTGAAAATTTCATCAAATTCATGGTGGAAATTAAGTTGCGTCGAAAACCACTTTTGCACTTCTAAATTGGATCTTGAATCCAATGTTAAAAGTCTTCACAGTCCATCTAAAATCCTTCCATCCATTGAGGTCTCCGCTTTCAGCTTCAAGCATTTTAATTTTTTTTGTTTATGCGACTCTAAGATGTCTTATTTATATCAGCAAAAGAGGTTCAACATGAAAATCCAAACTAAGTAATTTTATGCTGTTCAATTTAAGTGAGATCTAAATCAGACTACCATCCAAACGACTTACATCATCCTGCTCCCTTTGTATACTATACCTAACTTGAACTAGGCTTGGGAGGACTTAGATGATCGAGTCATCTTGGGAGACTCCGAAAGAAACATCATCATCAAAAAAGCTGCTCCCGCCAACAAAACTGCAAGCCCTACAAACGATGGTATATAGGAATGATGAAACGTTCCTCGAAGCGCATCCATAAGGACAATAAGAAAACCAGAGGCCTGTACAACTAGGGCAAAAATTCCATTACTCGTCCCTTCAGGAGCTGGAAAAGTAATTTCGGCCCCGTATTGATAGGCCACTGGCGTCACTCCCGTAACCGCAAAACCCATGATAAAGAAACAAATAGTGTCAATAATAAGTCCTCTTCCCAACACTATTCCCAGCGTGGCTGGTACGGCTAAAAAAACTGAAATAAGCAAAATTATCTTACGACGTTCCAACATGTCCGAAATTAAGGGGATCACAATACTCCCTACTATTCCACCCAGAAGCAACAAAGCAGTCAATAACATACTCTGATTCACCGTTAACGAAAGCTCCATACCCAATCCATTGATTAATGTGAACACCCCATTTACAATGCCGCTGGCCAAAAATAACGCAAGAGAAAGAACATAAACATTTCTGTCCTTCAGAATTTGTTTCAAACTGTCAAGCACCAGTGCCCGAACTTCCTCACCCGGGGGACTTGCAGGTACCAATGGTTTCGCTCGAGCCAAAACCACAAATAAAAGAGCAGATATCGCTGACGCAATACCATAGATCAGTTGCATACCATCAAAACCATAGGTAGCAACCAAACCAGGCCCAAGTACTTCACCAAGTCCAATACCCAAAAACAGGGCAAGAAATATCACACCTGTAATGGTAGCTCGCTGTTTTGGAGGAAACCAAACTGCAGCAAATTTAGTAAATGCATTTAAGAGGAAAGGCTGGCCAATCGAGATACCTATCGATCCCACAATCGCCATCGTATAATTTGTTGGAAATAACGCACGAAGCATCCCAAAAGTACCCATCAACACGGCTCCAAATCCAACTGCTTTTTTAAATCCATAGGTATCAATCGCCCACGATGCCGGGATGGAAACAACAAGATAAATCAGCATGAACATATTCGCTAAAAGATCAATATCCTCTCGCCGCACCTTATAAGCTGCAGCCGCTAACATTGCAACTGGTGCATAACAAATCCATAAGACCTGCACCATAATATTGATCAACATAAACACAGCAAGAACAACCCAGCGATATGAATCCAATTTCAAATGCTGTTCTTCCATTTCTCCCCCACTTTTTAACATCCATTTCACAGTTTAAAAAATTTTTAATGGCCGTTATCTTACAATAAATTGATGTATGACGTCAAAAAAATTAAAAACAACAGTTGCTAAATAAACAATAATGAGATTTAATCCTTAATAATTTCAAATCATATTCAAACTTTTGCTTTTAAATTCGGAATAGTGGTTCACTATTGATTGCCTAGACCTGATTTTTTTGTTCAAAAATATTTATTTCGAAAGCTTTTTATTTTCTCAAATTTCTTTTCGAAAATATATTTCACACCATACTGCATACTAATTGAAGCTTTTGATCCACATTTCAAAAAGTGCTAAATCTTTTGAATCCATGTGAATCTCATCAGATAGAAAGATATTATTTAAATTATGAACGAAAATCATTAACAAGTTGGATACACTTTTGCTTGGCTTTATAGTTTTTTTATTGACAAGAAATGATTTTTATTTTGCAACAATTCACAGCTGAATGAAATAGCAATTTCTCATCCACAGGAATATTCCATAGTTTTAATAGGATTGCTCCACTTGCATCTTGCCTTTCAGATTAAATCATTTTAAAACCACCCAAATTAAATAAACCTTAGATTTTATGTAAATCATTTTGTTTTTTTTGAAAACCCAAAAAGAAATAGACTTGAAGTTGTATCTCATTTAATTTGACATCTCTTTAATATATAAATAATTTTGACAATCACAAAAATTCATTCCCATTTATCTGTTTTATTTCAACACACCAACCTTAATTACCTTTGTAATTTTCAAGCCAAGTGAATTCATTCCGGTCAATACAACCAAATAAATACCTGAAGAAACTTGCTGTTGCAAACTATTGTCTAAGTTCCAAACAGCTTCACCTGAAGAATTAATAGGTAATGTTTGAATTACTTCACCAGCCACATCAAAAATTTCAATTTTAAAATTAGAAAAAAGTATTTTATTAGAGCTAGTTAGATAAAAAGAAATTTGTTCATCATTCATTGATAAATTCGGTCTAGCTGCAAATGAAATTCCTGTTATTCCTCGCCATGGAGATACAAATACATTTTTAGAAAACCAAAGTTCCTCACTAGTAGAATCTAAAAGTTGAACCACTATTTGGTAAACACCATTTTCAACTAAATTATTTTGTTGATTGGTACAATCCCATACGGCAACAGCCGTGTTATTAAGATAAATAGTCACAAATCCTCCCTCCAACTGACTAGACGGAGAAAATTTTGAGATTGTTAGATTTTCATTTGAAGAAATAGAGATATCTAAGTCCACCAACTCTGTTTTTACTAGTTCGCCACTTTCATCATAAATACTTACAAACATTTTAGCAAGACTCGTAATCGCAGGAGTACTCGTTAGTGTAACACCTGGTGTAATGACTGGAGTAGGTGTCTGCGTATTCGCAGGAGTATTCGAAGGTGTAGTGGTGGGTGTATTCGTCGGGGTGTTGTTTGGCGTAGTCGTGGGTGTGTTCGTCGAGGTGTTGGTGGGCGTAGTCGTGGGTGTGTTCGTCG
>DAHXKG010000004.1 GCA_027366525.1 candidate division FCPU426 bacterium | reverse complement strand
ATCGATGTTGAATACCACCTATCAAAATCGCATCTTAACGTATTGGAGACGAATTCAAAAAATCTTCACAATCAAGTAATTCAGAAGGTCCAGTTTTTAAATCCATCTTGAAAATCCAAAAAACATCTCTCCATCCCATGATCAAATATTCATGTTCTAAACTGCTTTCAAAATGGCGAATTATCCTTATCCTGTTAAAACAACTCATCAAATTTTAAAACTATCTCCTTTATGCTCAGAAGGTTGAAGGGATTACCCACTCGATAAATCGTCTAACCTTAAGAGTCGAAAATTTTTCACGATTTTATACAGCAAAAAACATGATCTCACTGGAATTTTTACGCCTGTAGGAGGCCCATCTATCGATGCCGACATTACTTATTAATTAAATCTGAAGAAGCACATCCAGGGATCCCACCAAAGCGTTCGCATACCGACCACCAGGATGGATAATATTTTGGACATCCGGAATAAACGCCATCCAATTCGAGACCCGCATATAGTAAAACCATTCCAATGCCAATTCGTAAGAATACGGTCTCCCCGATTGTAAACTCAAATGGGCATAGTTGGCGCTAAAACCCCAGACATCTTGAGGTGGTGCAGTCAGAAAGCCAGCCCATGTGAGACCACCCGCCAAATTCCAATTGATAACACTCACGCTGGATTGAGTCCACCCGGATGAAACGAAGGTACGCACACCACAATTTCGCTGCGATGTTCTACGGGGTCTCCAGATCGCTTGATTGAAGACAGCATAAAAACCTTTTGCACCTTCTTGTGAACTACCGTCCAAGCGAGTAAAAATGCCCGTATGATGCCAAGCGCCTAATTTCAAGTTACCCTCATTGTCCCAAAAGAACGCATGGCTCCAACGTAAGTCCATCTCACCAATCAGAAGTAGCCCATCTTTGGTGGGCTGCATGAGTTGCGTGTTGCCCGCAAAATTTCCAAAAGCATCGGATTGGTTTGCATCAAAGATGCCAAATTTGATAGACCACCATGAGATGGGAGTTAAATAAAGACCTGAACCTAACATAGTATCTGGAGTGGTGGGCAACGTCAAAAGGGTCGGAGTAAGTTGATCCGAGGAGTTAAGGAAAAACACGCCGTTGTCGTTGACGCTGAAATCATCATTGGCATTCCATTTGCCAAGTTTCAAATGCAAAAATCCGTTGAGAAACATCTGCCGATACCATAACTCGTAAATCTCAAAATAGGGCCTAGCATTTTGCTTGTCAAAATTTTGAAGGTCGCCTATTAAATCTTTCGATGGATCCTGCCATGCATGATCCTCCAAATCAACATAAAACTTACCGCCTTTCCAATGAAAAACTTTTTCAGTGTCCAACCCCACGTTCAAGTCAAAAGTGGAAGCAAAAGCATTGCCGATTTTGATACCGCCTTGAAAATTATCAAATCCCTCCAGTAACCACTGTGCATTCAATGAAATACCTTCGTCTTCCAGTCGTTGGAGATTGCCACCCCATCCCTTGATGGCCTTCTTTCCAAAAAAAGAATCGCCAAGTGAAGATAAAGCACGTGGCGCAACCGTCGGTGTTTGCTTCACCAAGGTTTGAGCCTCCACAACTGCAACCGTGATGAACCAAATCATCACAAACGTTAACCCTTTATACCCAAGATAATTTCGTCCTAAAATATTATCCAAAAATTTTGTGCCTATTAACACCATCACACCCTTACCATGGATTTTTACCTCTTTACCTCTCGAGTATTCGATGTTTGGGTAGCCTTGAAATCTAAGTCGTCTCAAGTTTACCTATCCTTAAAAATCACATGTCCAATTGTTAAATTTTTAAGGAGAAAATCTTTAATGGGATTTATACATTTACCAGAAATCGCCACTAAGGTTGCCAAGCGATCAAAACAAATCCCTCTTAAAATAAATGCGATAATGTCGTAAAGGGAATTACATTCTCCACCACCGCATCCAGCAGTGCCGTATAAATACTCCCCGCCATTGGGTTCATCACCGTATTCTGTCCAGATAAAGGCGTATAGACTCATTCATCTGGTTGAGCAAATCACCCGTTGCGGTAGGAATTCGACCGTGAAAGTCACCACCGTTTCTCGATGTCTTCGAAAAAGCCTCAAAATTAGCACCTGCTCAATTTAAATCAAAGTCACTCCGTTAGAGCCATAAAGCAGAGTAGGTTTTATACACGTAAAAAGAGGATAACCTTCACTAGTAAAACCACTTTGAAGTGGATCCCCCGCAGCAACAACTCCATAGATATACCGAATCCAAAAATTTCCAAGGGTGGTAATCGCCAGGACACCCGATAATTGGCTTTCTCGAGACCTTCAATTGGGTTCCTTAGCAGGAGAAACCCTGATTGCTAACATTCCTCCCGTGCCTTGAATATTGTTTCTACCGTTAAAATCCATTCCGTTCCATTTCCCGCCTCAACTATCCCGTTATTGGTCCCCATTCCCTCCGCGATTCCCACACTGCTCGTTCAGACTCACATTCAAATCCAGTTTGAATGCGCTCACACTCACTTCCACCGGTCCTCCATCTCCACTCCCAATCGATTCCCACACCACTTCCAGATGATTCAGGCCTCTTGCCATGCTCATGCTGACCACTTTACGGATATTGAATAAGTCGATGGAAATCAACCCTTCAGAGCGAATTACCATCCAATCATATGATCAAATTGCATCACTCTTGTCCTAAATAAATCCTGAAAAAAAAACGCCTCTGATTGAAGTAGAATTGGATCTGTCAAAAGACCAAAACAACGGTTAGCAGCCGTCGCTACTTCAAACATCCGGAGGCGCATTTCTATGGTACCACCAACGAGTCTATTTGCCCAAGTATTTAAAATTGTGGATCGCACTGCATTTGAGCGGATTGTGCGAGAACATGAAGGGGAAAAACATGCCAAAGGTTTTAGTTGTTGGGACCAATTTGTTTCCATGCTTTTTTGCCAAATGGGATCGGCTCATTCTTTGAGGGAAATTTGTGGTGGCTTACGCACAGCTCTAGGAAAAATAACCCACTTGGGCCTTACTCAAGCTCCTACCAAATCCACTCTGGCCTATGCCAATAGCAAACGCCCTTGGCAGATTCACCAAAAGCTTTTTACCACTTACTTTCCAAATGTCAGCTATTAGCCGCTAGCTCGCAAAAGAAATTCAAGTTCAAAAATCCGCTCTACAGCCTGGATTCGAGTACCATCGATCTTTGCCTGTCGGCCTTTGATTGGGCGAAGTTTCGTAGAACTAAAGGAGCCATCAAACTGCATCTGTTGTTGGACCACCAAGGGTATCTTCCCTGCTGGGGACTGGTCACGGAAGGAAGAGTCCATGATGTGAAAGTGGCCCAAAAGCTGGATTTTCCAGTCGATTCCATCGTCGTGATGGATAAAGGCTATGTGGATTTCACCCTTCTAGCTCGATGGAGTTTCCAAGGGGTTTGGTGGGTCACTCGGGCCAAAACGAATATGGCTTATCAAGTCGTGAAAAAATTACCTGTTTCCCAAAATTCCAACATCCTTCAAGACCAATGGGTTCGTCTGACAGGATTTGTTTCTCAAGAAGCCTACTCCAAAGAGATTCGTCGAGTCGTGGTATGGGATGCGCAACAAAAGCGGGAATTGGTATTTTTGACCAACCTCAAGAGTTTGGCGGCTTCAACCGTAGCGGCCATCTATAAAGAACGTTGGCAGATCGAGTTGTTCTTCAAGGCATTGAAACAAAACTTGCGAGTAAAAACTTTCGTGGGAACCAACGAAAATGCGGTTCAGACTCAGATTTGGACAGCATTGATTGCCATGTTGTTATTGAAGTTCCTTCAACTCAAAAGCCAGATCAGTTGGAGTCTGTCACACTTAGCGGCCATGTTACGCATGAATTTGTTAACCTACCGTGAATTATGGGCTTGGTTAGATGCGCCGTTTTTAGTGGCAAGGTTGGAACCTTGGGAAAAACAAATGGAATTGATCCCCACGTGATTTGGACAGCATACTGCTAAAAAGAGGGGGGATTATCCCTGAAAATTCATAAACCTGTCCAAAATCACTTATTATCGATGGGTCGTCAGGATCAAACCTGATTATTTAGGACAGCAATGAAATTGCATGATGAATTTGTATGACTTTGATTACTTTAACCCTGGGCACTTTGCCTTGTCAATTGTTGATCGGATTATCCTAGGGCCCAAATCAAGACTATATTTTCCTGTAAAGAAGCCTCTTCCAGTATAGATTTGAAGCCCATCTTCAAAAATATAAATTGTCCCCGTAGGCGGAAGTGCAGGGTCCCTTAAATCAAAATTATTTTGCTCGACATACGAATCTGGTATTTCTTGAAAATCCGATTATTGCATACCTAATGCATTAAAAAAAATGATTACCGTTCTTATTCCGTAAATGATTGTGTTTCGATTCCAAGGTTTTTCCTTGACTCAGTTGAGTCAAAAGCGCTTGAACATCCTGACGAAGAACGCTTAATGCTTCCTTTTGAATATGGGCTTCATCCATCTCCTTATAATCCCGATTGATCTCAAAAAAATTCTTTTCTTTCCGAATCCCCAGACTCCACAAAAAGTTTTTCATCCTGTGTTCCGCTTCTTCTTCTCGATGATGATCTAAAGCCTTCTAAATCAATTTCGCTTCCATTGCCAAATGATGACAAACTCGATCCGATAAAATTAAATGTTGTTCACATGTCGATTGCACATCACTTACAAATCCCCGGGAACCACCATTCGGGTGACTTGAAGTATATCTGCCTCTGGGTTGAATTGAACTTTCAATTCCCGAGTTACTCCAGAAGAAACCAATAGAGTCACCAATTCGTCATATTTTTCTTGAGTATCCTTCCAATATCCAGTTATAAACTCCACCGAATTCAACCCCGAGGATATCCCGTTGCATTTTTATTATTTTCATATTTCTCTTGCTTCCGCGTGGTGGTCACCCAGATTCCCGCTCTCGACCTTGTTCAACCGGGTTTTGATTTTCGCCCGGATGTTGAGATCCAACTTTTTCAGCCAATCCGTAAAGTGGAACTGACCCTTTACATCTCTATAACATCAATTGTTCTAGGTAAGGTTCCATTTCTCTCCATGTGTAAAGTAGTACCAATTGGAAGTATCAAGTATGTTTGACGCATAAAGGTCGGGCTTCTGCCCCGTAGGGTACAAAAGCTCTTTCGAGCTTAAAAATATCTCATTCCAGATTTTTTGAACTATA
The DNA here is from genome assembly GCA_027366525.1 of candidate division FCPU426 bacterium. Taxonomy (GTDB): domain Bacteria; phylum Oederibacteriota; class Muellerivitia; order Muellerivitales; family DAHXKG01; genus DAHXKG01. The sequence continues at coordinate 228,394 of DAHXKG010000004.1, read as the reverse complement.
TACCTCTTCAATTACTACTTCCAAGAGGTGCGTATTGCTCGTTTGAATAATCTTACCCAAAGCGTCATCGTTTAACACTTGCTGACATTGGGTTTTAGAACTTTCGTCAAATATCCAGGCCTAACTCCTAAAGCCAAAATGTCAAAGACTATAAATACAACTCAACGCCGTAGCTGTTGTTCAACCATTTATTAGCGATGGTCCCAAGCTTTCGTTTTCTCGGGTTCGAAGCTCATCTTAAGACCAAACTCGTGAGCAATCTTCTTAAGTGTAGTTAAGGTAGGATTACCCTTGACCGACAGGGTTCTATAGAGACTCTCTCGAGCCAACTTAGTCTTGTCAGCAAGCTTGCTCATTCCACCATAGGCTTCGGCAATATTCCGAAATGCAAGAAGTAGCACACGACTATCACCGTCTTCAATAGCCGCGTTTAAATAAGCCGCCCGCATCTTTGCGTCTTTCAGACTCTCGATCAAATCCTCGTGGTAAGTCGGTAGTTTTTTGTTCATTTTTTCCCTCTTTTTTGCTCCTGATAGCTGGCCCAATACTCTTTAGCTAACACAATGTCTCGCCTCTGCGTCTTTTTTATCTCCTCCGCACAATAACAGTACTAGCTTCTGTCCATCTTGGCCGATGTAAACTCTGTACCCCGGCCCATAATTAACCCATAACTCATACACACCATCGTAAAGGGATTTCCAATCTCCCAATAACCCCAGAGAAATCCTATCCAATCACTGTGAAATAATCGCTTTAACATTCGGATCCCTTAACCCCATGTACCGTTCTCTGAATGGCGCCTTACCATCCAGCGTTATGTAATACGCAATTTCTTTATGTGTTGTTTTCCATTGATTACATATGTAATATATAAGCTACATTTAGTCAAGTGTCCACACAAATATCTGCCCCAGCGGCCATATAATAGAATCCACGGTTTTTATCAAATAAACGGAAACATATATGAACAAAAAATCAATTAAAGAATTCAAACGTATATTCAAACAATCTCAATAATCGGTCATCTGCTATTGAAGTGCTGACGCCAATAGACCTGATAACCTACTACGTTCTGTTTTTTGCAGTTAAAAACCAGGAATTCCATGTTTCCGGCATCAACCACTAACCCGAATAGCCTTTGGATGGCTCAAATGGCCCGGAACCTCACCGATCCCATCAACAGCTTTCTAAAACCTGATTAAATTCATCCACTACCGAGATACCAAATACACAGCCCATTTTTTCTGAATCCTTCACAAAACCAAGGTCAGCACAAAACCGCTGCCACCCCAAAAGCCCCAATTTGAACGATTATGCCGAAAGGTTTGTCAGGACTATCAAACAACAATACTTAGCCAAAACGATTACCACCAGTGAAAGCCAACTTTGACGGGCGACTCAAGAATTCACGGCCTTTTACAATGAAGAGCGTCCCCACCAAGAGATGGGAAACGTCATTACATTTCCCAAAACCAAAGACAAAATCGGAAGTAAAGAAGGACGGATCGTGAAGGAATCTCGCTTAGGACGTCTACTAAACTACTACCACTGCGTTCAAAACCCTGACAGCACAACAGTTTCGATATGAAAAAGACAGAAATAATATTTTTACCCTACGGGTTTCATCCGCAAAGGATGGATTTAAGATTTTAACCCTTGAGCTTTCACAATTTACCTAATCCATTTAATTTTGATTTCTTTTTGTAAATCTTTAAACTCCGGGTCACCTGTAACCAAATGGGCATTTTTAAACTTAGCCGTTGCGGCAGCAAAAGCATCCGCATAAGACATTTTATATGTTCCTTTAAATCGAGCCGCAGTAAGAGTCAATTTTTTATCGACATCCAATAAAACAATATCAAGTTCAGAAAGAGCGTTTTGATATTGTTGGGCCCTGACTTCTCCGCCTTCACGAAAGACCGTGTACCAAACCTCACCCCAATTCACAATACAAAAAAAAACTTTCGCATGTCCATCCACAACTTCATCCAAAACAGAAATCACTTTATCTTTTCCTTCTTCTCCTTCCAAATAAGCCATGACGGCATGGGCGTCGAGAACATAGTTTTTCAAAGTTCCCGCTCAAATTTTTTCTCTTCCGCCAAAAGTTTCAGAAGCTTACCCTTGGTGTTAAGAATCCCGCTATTTTTTCGAATTAAAGCTTTAGTCATTGCCACCAAACGAATTTCCCCATCCATTTCAAAAAATTTAACGGCTGTTCCTTTTTTGATTCCGTATTTTTCTCTCAACTCGACCGGAATAACCACCTGCCCTTTTTCGGAAACATGTGTCCCGTACATAATACCCCCCAAAAAGTAATACTTAATAAAATAGTAAAACTTTTATTTAAAGTAAAACTAATTTAAAATATTGTCAAGCAAAAAAACGTCCACCGTTTTTTTCAATGAGTTAATTTGATGGTCTTTCTCAATATCCTTTAAGCAGCTTTCCTCTAGGAACCTTTTTGAACCTCTTCTGGGATCTCCGATCTTTCAACCTCGATTTTTTTGCCGTTTCCAAAGTTTGCCCATCAATCTTTCTTTTCCATTCCTGTTCTTTGGCAAGAAATTCAAGTTGAGCCTTGTTTGCTTTATCGGACTGCTCCTCTTTTTCCTTTATTTGGGTCTGCAAATCTTCCATTTCGGTTTTGAATTTTGATTCCGCTTCCTTATTGGCCTTTTTTCGTATTCATCCTTTATTTTTTAAAGTTTCCCTTTTAACTCATCCCTTTGGGTACAAATATTCAAACGACATTTTTGTACACTCAAATCCCTTGATTTGAAAATAAATCTCACCCTTCCTTATTCCCCAATTAAAATCCATCCGTTGTCACGCCTTTATTCTATCAAGGAATCTTCTATGAACCTCTCACTCTTTCTTCTTCTCTTAACCGCTCTACTCGACCCGAACAAACAAAAACTCATCGAATTCTATGAATCTCAATTCGGCGCCCTTCGCTCCCAAATCCCAAGTCGTCTCCAGTTCACCTTAACCCAAAAAGCTCGTATGGCTCGGACCGCTCAATCTTTAGGTTGAAAAGCTCTCTATGAAATCTCCACCCTCGTCTCTCCCGATACCCTCCTTCGCTGGTAGCACCAAGCCGTTCAAAACAAATGGGACTATTCCCATAAAAGAAAACCCGGCAGGACCAGAACTTCCCTTGAAATTGAAAGCTTTATCCTCCAATGGGCCCAGAATAATCCCGGCTGGGGTTATACCTCTCTTCACAAAGCTCTTAAATCCAATCACTTCAAAGCCAGTGATACCACCATTGCTAAAATACTGAAAAAACATGGTCTCGCATCCTCATCCCACCGTAAGCAACAAGGACCCTCTTGGAAAGAGTTTACCCTATCCCATTGGGAAGCCTTGGTGGGTTGCGACTTTTTCACTTGGGAAATTTTAACTCCTTTTGGACTCGTCACCCATTATGTTTTCTTTTTCATCCGTCATCACACCCAACAGGTGCATATTGCTGGCATTACCACTCACCCTCATGAGCGCTGGATGATGCAATTGGCCAGGAATCTCACCATGTCCAACTGGGGATTCCTCAAGATAACGTAGAATATTTTCGCACATTTGAATTGCAGGGGTAGCTCCCCGTGGGTCAAACTAGGAATCGACCAAGATTTCTAAGACCTAAAACCAAGGAGCAACCCATGAAAAAGCATAACACGTTGAAAGAAACAAAAAGATCCCTTTCCGAGGTAGTCCAAATTGATGAAACCCAGCTTCAGAATCATTTGGGAACCATTGTGTGGGATACTGTTGAAAACACTTTAAATCAAATGCTGGATGCTGAGGCAGATGAGCTTTGTGGAGCTAAAAAGTACGAAAGAAGCCCTGATCGGGTGGATACCCGGGCTGGGTCCTATCGGCGAAAACTCCACACCAAGGCCGGTGAAGTGACCCGTCAGATTCCCAAACTCCGTCGTCTACCTTTCGAAACGGCCATTATTGAACGGTATAAACGACGGAAAATCTCAGTCGAAGAGGCTTTAGTGGAGATGTATTTGGCAGGAGTTTCGGTTCGACGCGCAGAAGATATCACCGAGGCCTTATGGGGGAGCCGAGTAAGTCCTTCCACCATTAGTGTTCTGAACCAAAAGATTTACAAGCGCATTAAATCAGCAACTTGAATTTCTTTAATTTTAATTCGTGGCATCTAATTTTTTACCTTAAAATTTTTTCATTTTTTTCATAATATTCAAATGCCTCTTTTAAAAATTTATGACGTTTATTAATTGAAGAGGCTTCAACAGAAGCTTGTAAAATATATTTTTGAAATTCATTCAATATTCTAGAATTTTTCGGATTTTCATAATTGCTTACATAATCCATGTTTTTCTTAATTTCTTCCAATAGTTTTACAAAAAACTCTGAAAATTTTGATATTAATTTATGTTTTTTTTCCAAAAACAGCGCTTCGCAAAATAAATATGCGCTTACCGCAACTGCACGGCTAGAAATATTTGAGGCATTTTCATTAAACGCTTTATCCATTTCTAATAGGACATTTTGAATGCGTTTAAGATTTATGTCATCTTTTTTTATTTTTTCATGCTCATCTAAAAAATCTTCCAGGTCTTTCAACCTAGCTCGACTAAACTGCTCAGTCTTATATTTTGCGAATGAATTAATAGCTAGCTGCGAAAGGGTAAATTCTCTAGAAAATCGTCTGTCCGATAAATTGGTTTTAATTAAAAATGGACACTGATCTTTCATTTCGTCATAAATGAAATCTCTCATGTTGCCAATATGTGATTTTAGTATTTCACCAGAATTTAATCTCACACCAAATTGTAACCTTTGAAAAATCTTTGAAAGAAACTTGTCATCATCTAAAGATTTATAAACAACAAAAGTTAATTTATATTCATCAAATTCTTTAGCTTTTTCAGAAAATTTTTCTTTAAACTCTCTATAAGTGTAATCTTTTTCAAAAATTCGTATTTTTAATGGTTTCCCTTCAACATCTGGTTCAATAAAATCCAATAATGTCGTCATACGTTGCTTACCATCAATGCATTCATATCTGAATTGTTTATTTTTTTCATCAGTTTCTACAAGATACATTTTTGGAATATCGATATTTATTAATATAGAATCCAATAATCTTTTTTGATCCTCAACAGACCAAATTACTTCTCGTTGAAAATCTGCATCAAAATCAATTTTATGTGCATATTTACCAATAAATTCTTTTACAGAAATATTAAGTAGATATCTTCCTTCTTTATCTTCATCTTCCATTACTTACCCCTCTCTTCCTTCAAATATCCGTTTTACAAATTTAGTTTCTTTAGCCTTGTTCTCATTCCCATATGTATCAATAGCTTTTGCCTTCAACCACGCCTTGAATGGATTACCAGCACCTGGTACTGTATATTCACTTGCTTTTATGTTTAATTTCATCCTTGCATTACCCAATCCAATCACATCCAAGAAAAAACCGTAATTATCTTCTATTCTTCCTGATGTTGTATCTACGTCAATTATCTCTACTGTAAATCCTCTTTCTCTTTCTATTCGAACCTTAAACAATAAATCGATTAAACTATATTCACTTTGACTTAATGAACACCCAATAACCCGAAGCATATCACATTTAGCTAAAACATCAAACGCGTTGCTCCAAATAAAATTGTATGGAGGAACTAAATAATTTTTATTCATTCCAAGGGGAATAATAGGAATGTCTTTACTCTTTCCATAAAACTCGATCTCTGTCCAATTAAATGATCCGTGCAATTTCAATAAATATTTTTTATCTTTCTTTTCAAGACCAAAACCATAATCATATTCAATAGCGTTATGTTTACAGGCATTATCAATCACATCATCATAGTTCAGCGATATAATACCTAAAAGCTCCTCTTTACTTAATTCTTCATTTTTTACACTAAGCTCCAATAACGAATCATGTAGATAAAATCCAGCACTCCAATTATCCAATACGCTTTTGATATCGTCTTTAACCAATTCTCTAAGAATGTTAACCTTTTTTTCGCTATCTTTAACATGGCTTGTTAAAAGCAATGAAATCAAGTATTCAACATTATCCAAATGATTACTAGCGCCATGACCATATTTTATAAAGTTGAATTCTTCTTTCGCTTTAGCCTTATTCAGTATTCGTTTAGAAACATCAGAAATAAGCAATCCATATTCAGCGGGATTTGATACTGCATCTTCTCTCAAATTTACTGCGTTGAAAATTTCTGCATGGGTTGCCCCAGCTCCTAATAAATAAACAATTTTATTTGTAGTAGCCATTCTTTATACAATTCCAAATTTTATAATTTCATAATAAAAAACAAGCATACTCATAATGAAACCAACCATGTACATAAAGATATCAATTGTTCGGGATTAGTAAGATTGGCTGCATTTGTAAGTCTCTTGTTTTTTAAATCTCCCCATATTTCTTTTGCCATTTCTTTTTCGATAATTGCGCCTGCGAAAAAAAGATATGGTTTTGATTTATATTTTTTAAAATTTTCAGAAATACGAGCTAACGCTGTTCTAGCAGTTTTCCAATGTTCATCTGCTCCTGCTGGGTCAATTCCACCTTTTAATTCACCCAAAGCAATATATTTTTCAGGATTATTTCCGATCTTCTCAATTTCCTGAAAGCCACCATCAATCAAACATAAATCAATATTGTTTTTAAAGAATGAAAATTTTCTGTTATATACTAATGTTCTATTCTCTTTTTTGTTCTCCCAACTAATGCCATTTAGTGCCAACTCGATATCTGGATTATCAAAATCAGAATCCATCCATGTTGTTGTAATGGAATTCAGCCACTTAAAAGATACTTTTTCCAACCCAAGAACAGAAAGCATGGTTCGACTAAATTTTCGGTTTCCCAATGCTCCAATAATATTTCTCATTGACCCGCCAAGAGAATCCCCTCTGGTTAATAAAAATCTAAATACAAGTTCTTCAACAAAATTTGATCCAGCTGGTTCTAAAAAATTTTTTATCAAACCTTGAATAGCTTTATTTTTATCTCCTTCTTCCATATGGCTCAACGCCTTGTCAGAAGCACCTGAAGCCGTCAATAAAGCCATTCGAATTTTGGTATTCTTAATCAGGTCTGATGGCACTTTACAATATGAAGCTTGTACCTTTAAGGCTCTAGCCTCCGCAATATAAGGAATTGCTCGTCGACTTCTTTCCAAGGCCATTTCAACAAAACCAGCACGAACTTCTTCATATGGTGTCAATAAATCATTGGCATTTTTTAGATGATATTGATATATTTGTTTTAGCACTATTTTTTTCTCCATATATAAATGCACTTGCGCAATTCATTTCTCCCATGTATTCCCATCTGCTGACTACTATTTCCCTTTCCAACAGGTAAAACCCATATTTTTTCTACATCAAAGTCAAATGCACTGGCGAAATCAGATAATATTAAATCGACTGGCACTTCATGCCCAGAATACTGAACGTTATCATTAATCATTACAAAATAACCGTTCTTCCTTATTAAACGAGAAATTTCAAAAACAACAAAACACATTTCATAAAAATAATTTCTTACCATACGAGAAATATTAGAATTATTTAATTTTCCATTAAACGCCAATTTATCAAGAATATTCAAAACTTCATGAAGTGCTTTCTGATGATCAAAAACCGAATTAACCTTTTCAAAGCCAGCATTATTTTTATTTTTAAAATACAAGTCTTTAAGAAAATTCACTTTATCCTTGTTCTCAACTGTACATGAAAGCATAGTTTGTCTGAATTTTTTTATTTGCTCATCGGTGAAACCTAAATACATTAATTCCAAAGCATAAGTCCGTGTATAGTCATAGCGATTGCAGTAAGGAGGTGATGTAACAACAATATCTACCGAATTGGCTTTTAATGTCGGAAGAATTTCCAAGCAACTTCCGGCAATTATATTCATTTTAACTTTCTGAACATTTTTATCCATTTTTAAAAAATCAAATTGTTCTTCATCCGAAGTTAGATCAAATATAATTTGATTCAACTTTTCTTTAATTGCATCATCAAAAGAATATATAGTACCCTTATTAAATAAATTCTCACTTCGTTTTCGATCAGAACGAAAATCCCACCTTAAATATTGGCCGTCCTTTCGTGTATAACTAATGTTTTCCAGAACACAAAATCCCAAAAATAATAAAGCCATCTTTAAATCATTGTCTTTTATCTTCTTACAATAATTAAGATATCCCAATAATTTTCTTTCATTCTCGATTGGAAAAGCACCATTTGTGATAGGAATATTTTTAAATTTCAATTGAGGGGTATAAAACTTCAAAAAATCATTGTTCAGTATCTTTCTAATTTCTTTTATAAAAGTAGTTGATTTGTTATTTAAAATCCTATTTTTGGCTTCAATTGAAAAAACTCCCACTGGCAATACCTCAATACCGACTGAATTTATCCCTCTCAGTCTTGCCGCAAAAAGAGCTGCCCCAGCTCCAGCAAACGGGTCCAACAAAGTGCCATTCTCAATTTTCAATTTATCGAAAATATAGTTAACTAATCTTGCAGTAAAACCTTCTTTATATTTAAACCACGAATAAATTGGAATTTTTTTATTTTCTTGAAAACTAACTAATTTCCGATTCAAGTCTAAATTAATGTGAAGTTTAGATTTATATTTTTGATAAAGTTCCATTCTAAATCGAGCAAGAGAACTGTAACCAATATTTTTGGGTAAACTAATAATTTCCATAAATTGTTTTTTGCTTTCTAATCTTTATTCATAAATTACAAAAACAGTTTCAAAAACTTGACTGCGCATTTATTTAAACGTATACTTATTTTACTTGCTTTTCAAACAATCTTCTAAACTATATTCAAATTTATTTAAAGGTTTTTTTTTAAAATGACATATGAATTTCAATATTTTATCAAAACCATTAATGATAAAGTTCAATCAAATATCGAAGCCCAGTATAACGATTTAATAAATAGCTATTCAAATATAGCGGCACTTAAGACCACTATAAGTTTAAACTTAGAGACAATATATAATGATAATTGGAAGTGCACCTATCCCGGCAATTGTTTATCAGAACTACAAAGAGAAAACATAAGAAAAGTCATTTTAGAAAATTTAAATAAATTCATGGAAAAAAAAGAATTTCATGATTTTATCTTAGAAATTAAGCAAAATCTTCCATCAGATATCAGCCAGTTTATAAGTTCAAACAATAGCATTTCTGAAGGAGCGAATAACCTAGATACTATATATTTGAAATTAGAGACAAAATACAACGACAAGTGGAAACGCACTCATCCAACCAATTGTTTGCTAGCTCAACAAAAAGAAGACATAAAACTAGTTATTTTAGAATATTTAAACAAATACGGTTAAGTAGCCTTTTAAAACTAAAAAGCATTTTAAATAGATTTTTCCTTTTTTAATAAGCAAGTATTCTTCCATAAGCAGTCTTTAAATTCTTTATTTAAACGCTATTTAATTCATTATTTAACTTTTTATATTTAAAAACACCTTTTCCGTCTTCCGTCTTTAAATAACTTAAATTTTTTATAAATTTAAGTTATTTCTTCATTATTTTTAAAATATCATCTCGGAAATTTAAAATAAATTGGTAATCGGGTGAATAAAAATACTTTTCAGAATTGTTCCGTTGACAAAGCAGCCCTTGGCCTGGGCCCGAACCCGCAGGATGGCGGAAATCGCCTGTTCCGGAGCGAGCGGACAGAAGGAAATTGGCTTCAGGCGTTTGGCTTTCAGTCGTTTCTTCATCTGGTCTCCTCTTGCGGCAACTTGACGGCTTCGATTTGCTTCACCTCCTCGGCAGATAGGCCGTACAGAGCGTAAATTGCTTCATCCATTTTGGCTTGTTGCCGTTCTATCTGACCCTTCAAATCATTATACTTATCGGTGTTCGGTGTTAGTTGATGAAGGATTCTGTATAACAGAGAGATGGAATCAGTATCTGCCGCAAGATTAGATTGGTCTTTTGCATGGACGATTGGTAATGACCGCAAAGGTTCGGAATCTACCTGAAAGTTATCCCCTTGTATTTTTCCACTGTATTTTAGCCAGAAAGCAATGAGCCTGGAATTTAAGATGGCACATAGGTACTTCAAGTTAATTCTATCCGTCTTTATGACGTTAAAAGTCTGGGAGACATAGCAATCAAAATCCGTGTATGTAAAGGTAGGACGCAAACATTTTCGGAGAGAAATTATTTTTTCTCCCTTAAAAAATTTCTCGTCCCGGCTTCGATGAAGACCATAGGGCCGAAAAGACGATGTAATGACATCTCTAAATCTATCTAAGTGTCTCTTTATATGCGGGAAGTTATCCAGGGACCGTGGATTTTGAAAACTTGAATCTGTGTAAATGATCCACTGAGTATTTTTGGAATTCCCCCAATACAATCCAAGTTGATTTGTGGTGTAATAGGGGCGCATAAGTTCCAACTCGGCAGTTGAAAGATGAATTTTTTTCAATTCGTCATTTGAAAGAACAAAAATTCCATCGCCTATTTGAACAGAATCACCCAAGGCTTCCTTCGACTTTTTGTTCACGGAATCTTGTGGAGAAACAATGCCTTGAGCCATTTCTTCATCAGTCAGGTTAAACTTTCCGTAAGAAGCAATCTTTTTGATTAACTCGCCAATATTAGAATCCGAATTCAAGAACAAGATATTTTTACCCTTAAGTTTCTTTGGCTCAATAATTGTATTAAAGGTTTCTGTTCTGTTCTGTTCTGTTCTGGAATCCAGATGTCAACCATTCAGAGACTTCCAGTTCGCTCAAGGCTTTGTCTAAAACCTTCGCGTAAACAACCGGATAGGATGCCCTCGGCTTCTTTTTCTTAAAGACAAAAATCATGGTTTGTATACCAACGTCCTTCCCTGTTGTACGGTCCCTGAAAACCTTGTAGTCCCCGAAATCTACAAATTTTTCTAGTTCACCCTCGGACAAAATCTTGTCTCGAAACTTACTTGCGCCAAAATTCGTAATCCAATTATTTGGGGCAATAAAGCTAAAATAACCTCCATCCTTCAACTGGTCTATAGCCCGGCAAGCAAACAGGGTCCAAATGTCCATCTTGCCCTGATAGTAGGGGCTTGAGTGAAGTCCGTCGAAAGTCGTTCTGTTTGTGTATTCCTTGATATACGGCGGGTTTCCGATAATGGCATCGTACTTTTCATTGATGTCCATCATCAGCGAATTGGCCGGAACGATGTTGTGTTGCATGTTTGGGAGCCTTTCTCGCCCGAACAGCAGTTTCAACAGCAAATTAAGCTGGGCAATCTCTACGGCCTGCGGATCTATGTCCAGACCAAAGATGTTTTCCTTGAGCGCTTGTTGTTTGGTGAACAATCCCTGTTTCTGGGCCGAGATCACCTTGTCAAACGCCGACACGAGGAATGAGCCGGAACCGCAGGCCGGGTCCAGAATTTTCAAGTGCTTGACGTCCTTCTGTTTGGTCTCGCCCAGCACCTTCCCGACTGTTTCTCGCACTATGAAATCCACGATGTACTTCGGTGTGTAATAAATCCCCTGTTTCCTTTGCTTTGAAGGCTCCTTTTTCTTCGTCGCTTTTTGATGGATGGTTGAAAGGTACTGTTCGTACATGCCGCCCAGAACGTCGCTCGGTATGAGATTGAAATCGTAGCGGTAACCATCCGGCGTCTCTTTCATCTCTTCTAGGATTGTCTTCAAAATAGAGTCGTCAGCCTTCCAGTTTTCGCAGGCATGGAAGGCGAACAGCTTTGAGTTGTATCCATCGTCGAAGTTGCGGAACAGGGAGTTGAGATTCTTCCAGGAAACCGTGTCGCTGTTCAGCCACTCCGTGAAAGTGTTTGGCTCTATCATGCGGTCTGCGGCGGTGCGGATGAAGATGAGCCTATCCAGAATCCTCTGGACTCCCTCGTCTACATCTTCCCGCGATAGGCTTCCGTTCTTTTTTGAGAACTCCTTTTCAAGCCTTTTTCTCCATCCCAGCATGTCTTCAAAAAGTTTGGCGTCAACGGGCTTCCGTTTGGCCTTTTTGAATGAATCTTCAGCCTCAGTATCCAGAAGCCTTTTAGTAAAACTTTCTCTCGACAAAAGCCACAACTTTTCAAATCTAGCCTCAAAATCAAGGCAACTGAAATCCTTGAATCTGTTTTGGTATATGTCTTTCGGCGGCAGTTCTGCATTAAAAATTTGTAGATTCCTGAAGTCGGTGAGGACGGCCCAAGTAACCCCTTTATGCCAACTGTATTCGATGGCCTGGCATACCGACTTGATGTCTTCCACACCGACCGCAAGCGATTTGGCTTCCACGAAAAGCACCGGGATATGATTCAGGCGGAAAGCCAAGTCCACGCGGCCATGTGAAACCACGTCTTCTGGAACCACCTCGTCTGGGGCGTTGGTGTTTTGCATGTCCCAACCTAGTGCGGCAAAGAGCGGCTTGATAAACTCGTCCAAAGTGCGGACTTCCTTGTATTCGTGAAGTCTCCCCTCGTGCTCGATCTTCTTATACTTGTCTACCAAACCTTTAATTTTATTGAGAGCTTCGGCTTTTCCAGTCATGCCGCACCCTTGACAGTCTGCGCGTAGGCCAGCCTTTTCCCAGCTATGCCCTTGATGGTTTCCACTGTCCTTTCGCCGTCGGATTCCTTACGGTGGCTCCAGCGGAAGGAGAACTCGTCGGCGTAGCGGTGCAGGTGCCGCTTGCTGACGTGGTGAAAGATGCCGTGGATGCCCCGCTTGAGCAGGACGAAGAATGACTCGGCTCCGTTGGCATGGGCTTTTCCTCTGGCGTACTCCTTCTCGCTGTGGTTCATGGAACGATGGGATTTATAGCCATGTGTGGCTGGACCGTAGGAAGGCAACTCGTCTGTCATAATCGTGGCCTCCTTCGTCACGTTCTTGTCCAGAGCTTGTTTCCGGCTCCTGGCTGACACTGAAGAGACCGCCTTGGCCCTGGCCTGTCCGTTTTTCTGGATCAGGGCCATCACCGGGGTCTTACTGGTTCCACGGCCCCGCTTGTGGCGCTTGCCGTCCTTTGGAGGCTTGCCGCCTACATAGGTCTCGTCGGCCGCCACGACGCCAGACAACAGGCCCTTGGCCGGTTCGTTGTCCATCGCGTAGCGGATGCGGTGGGCCATGTGCCAAGCCGACTTGTAGGACTTCAGGCCTAAGTTACGCTTCAGTTGCAGGGCGGAGATGCCCTTCTTGCTGGCGGACATGGCATGGAAGGCTTGGAGCCATTGCCTTAAGGTGATATGACTCCCCTGCATGATGGTCCCCACCATGACAGTGAACTGGCCCCGGCAGGCGTTGCATTGAATCAGTCCGTCCCTAGCCTTCTCGGTTCCCATCCTGGTGAGGTCCTTAGAGCCGCAATGCGGGCATTCGGGACCCTTCGGCCAGCGGATGTCCTCAAGAATAGCGCGGGCTTCGTCTTCGGTTAGGCAGCATACGTCTATGTAGGCCATGTCTTTAAGGCTAGCAAACTTCGGCGGCCGGTATCTCATTGAAAATCCCTTCTGAATTAACGTCTAAAGTGATTTTAGCCTATACCAACTGCTTTGTAAAAGGGATAATTCCGATACTTTTTTACTGAAAAACTCATTTTAAAAATAGAATTTCACTTTTATAAAAAAAATTCCGAAATTAAATAGAAATAAATTTATATTTTATCCTTTTAACAAAGTCCAATTTAAAAATAGATTTAAAATGCTCCAACGCATCCAAAACCATCCATGCTTCCAAGCGAGAAAATACAGTATGGATTCATTTTGATCTTGCAAACCATAGAATTCGAGATACATTTGTTTCAATATTGCTGAAAGGAGGTAAACACGATGTCTGATTTTATTAAGGCCATTTTTTTAGGGATCACAATAATTCTCGTTATCCAGTTACTCCAATCCTCTCATTCTCAGCCCACTACTAATACATCTACCGACATGGATTCACCAACTCCGAATGATAAAACCACACCAAAAAACAACGTGATTGATATTATCCAAGAATCCACGAATGTTTCCACCATCTCTCATCCGACTTTGATTGAAAAATCGATTTCCATAAATATTCCTTTGAATATAAAAGTTTGCTTTCAACCGTCTAGCCATCTGGCTTTAACTTTAGAAACTGCCACCCCCACCCAACGAGCCTTCAGTCTTCAAAAGTCATGGGAAAAAATAATGATTCCCCCTTGATGAATTCCTTGAAAACTCTGTCTAATCTTTCAATTCCTGAATTTATCCATTCGGATGATTTTCGAACCATTCGATTTCAGGGAATGGATTATTATCTCACTTTAACTCAATCCCGGGTGGTCGAACGACTTTACTCCTACTATCAGCAGCATATTCCTGAAATCCATCAGGACACACTTTTAGAAAACCTGGAAATTCATTCCAAACGCCTGAGGGATGTTTTTAAAAACTCTCCCGCATGGGGAACATTCATCCTCCGAGGTCAAAAAAAGGGCACGTTCAAGCTGAATCTCGCTTAATTCATTTTCCCCGTCCTTTCACCTTTCGTTCCCACGTCTGACCCCCGGCCTTGTTTTATCTTAGTTCCAAAATAATTTTGATTTTGGAACGGTCATGGAAAAGATTTTTACAAAAGAAGAATTGATCACCCAGGTCTTGGAAGTCTTCCAATCGAAAACTTCTCAGACTTTAACTCGACAAGACGGGCAAATCATGCTTCAAAACCTCGTTCACTACTTCCAAGTGCTTCAAGACTGGGAACAATCCAAAATCGAGAAAAAGTCCCATGAATAAAAAGATTAATCCGTGAAATAGCTACATTTATATCCCCTTAAACGCAATTGGGGTGGAAAGGAAAATAAAATATGAAATTCGTAAAATTTAAAAAAAGAAGAGGTCAACTCATTCACATCCGGCTTTCCGAAAAACTGCATCAGCGTGTTAAAATAAGAACCGCTTACTTGAAGACAACCATGCAGCGCTGGGTGGTTTCCACCCTCCGTAATGCTTTACGAAAGAAAAAACGAAAACCTAAAAAACAGGAAGGATTGATTCATGAACTTTTCTCCAACTTCTAAGCTCGTTGCCCTGTATGTCCGGGTTTCTTCCAAGGAACAGGAAAAAGAAGGCTTTTCGATTCAGGCCCAATATAAGCTCTTGAGGGAGTTTGCTTTCCATCAGAACTTGGAAATCATCCGGGAATTTGAAGATGTAGAAACCGCCAAGGTCACCGGCCGAAAAGGATTTGAGGCTATGATTGCCTTTTTCAAGAAAAACACGTCCTGCCAAACCCTTCTGGCTGAAAAAACAGACCGGTTATACCGTAATTTGAAGGACTGGGTCACCTTGGATGATTTAGGCCTGGACATTCACCTCGTCAAAGAAAACACCCTGATTTCTCCTCACTCCCATTCCAATGAAAAATTGATTCATGGAATCAAGGTGGTCATGGCCAAACACTATATTGATAACCTCTCGGAAGAAGCCAAAAAAGGAATGCTGGAAAAAGCCCGGGAAGGGATTTGGCCCTCCATGGCTCCGCTGGGCTATACGAACGTCCTAGGTCCCAACGGAAAAAAGGTGATTGAGATCGATCCTCGATACGCTCCCATCATTGCCCGCTTATTTGAAGATTATGCTACCGGCAACTATTCTCTGAAAGCCATCACTCAGAAATTCAAGGATTCCGGCTTGGTATTTCGAAGAAGCCGTTTACCCTTGCCCGTTTCCAGCATTCACCGGATGTTGAGAACGCGAACCTATTGCGGGGAATTGGATTGGAAAGGGCTCACTTACCCAGGCATCCATACTCCCATTGTTTCCAAGAAACTCTGGGAGCAGGTTCAGGGAATTCTCAACCAACGAAATCAAAAAAAGTCCAAAAGTGCAAACCCGATCTTTTCTTATTCCGGTTTGATCACTTGCGGGCATTGTGGATGTGCCCTGGTGGGAGAACTGAAAAAGAGAAAATACGTTTATTATCACTGCACCGGGTATAAAGGAAAATGTCCGGAACCCTATACTCGAGAAGAAAAACTGGAACGTGAGTTCTCGAACTACCTGAAGTCTCTGGAAATCGATGAAACCCTTCTGGCCTTGATTATTCAGGCCTTGAAATCCAGTCATGCGGATGAACAGAAGTTTCATACTGAGGCGATCACCCGTTTACATGTGGATTACCATAAAATCCAGGGTCGGATAGAGGCGATGTATGAGGACAAATTGGATGGAAGGATTGCTCAGGAATTTTTTGACCAGAAATCAATGGCTTGGAAAGCGGAAATGGAAAAAATCGCTCACTCCATCCAAGTCCACCAACAGGCCAACCACACCTATCAGGATGAAGGAGTCAAGCTCCTGGAAATGGCCTCCAAGGCCTATCAGACCTTCTTGACTCAATCTCCCTTCGAAAAAAGGCGGTTAATCCGAACCATTTTTGAAAAGGGGTCTTGGAAAGAAAACCATCTTTCGATGGAATTTAAAAAGCCGTTTGACTTGATCGCCGTTTCGAACTCAAAAAAATCCAATGATGAAGCCATTTTGACGGGAAAATATGGCCTATCTGAAAAATGGCTGGGAGACTAGGATTCGAACCTAGATTAACAGGGCCAGAACCTGCCGTCCTACCATTAGACGATCTCCCAATTCTGTAGACAACTTACCTAAAACTATAGATCTAAAACTGACATCATAATTTGATCATGATATTCACCATCTCTCCACACATACCCTTTTCGAACACCTTCGATTTGGAACCCAGCCTTTTGTAAGGCATTCAGTGAACGAACATTGTACGCCGCAGAAACCGCTCCAATTCGATGATATTTCAATGTTTTAAATCCATATTGAATTATTTTTTTAGCCGTTTCAGTTCCAATACCTTGCCCCCACCATTTCATCTCTCCAATTAAAAAACCAAATTCAGCTGTCTTATGGCTTGGACGTTCATTATAAAACTCGGCTGTTCCTACACCAATCCAGTTATTCTCATGAAATACCTCAATAATGAATGATCGCGCATGTTTCTCATCGTCAGGAGAGTTCGTCCGTGAAAACCACTTTTCAGCATCCGCAAATGTCTGATCAACGAAATGGACATCAAACAAGCGCTTGACCTCCGGATCATTCCACCAACCAACAACTTTTTCCCAATCTCTGCGAGCTATAGGCCTTAATCTAGCTTTGTTTTCACCATGTCTAAATTTATATTCCATCAACTCAGTCATCTGATACTCCTTTCAAGACACTCAAATAACGTTAGGAACCTTAACATCATCATCTCAATCATTTACTCTAACATAATCACAACTCATTTTGAATCCATTCATTTAATCAATCGGCAATCAAATCATCATAAAATATGATTTTTATTTTTTAGCAGACATTTGAGTTTTTAAACCATTACTAAGCCGCGTAATGCGATCGATACATGAATCATGCCCTAAAATTTCCATAACCTCAAAAAGTCCGGGACTAGTCAATTGCCCGGTTAAAGCAAAGCGAACGGGATGAACATAATCGGCTAGTTTTAATTTTTTTTGGTCAGCCAAATGCCGTATTGATTTTTCCAATTCGGCGGCATCAAATGATGTCATCGGTAATATAAGGTCAAAAAATTCTTCTAGCCGCTTAGTCACTTCAATATTTGAAAACTTCTCGATCAATTCCAGATTATAATTTTCAATTGGATTAAAAAAATAATCGGTTTGATGGGCAATATCAGAAATTAATTTCACATGATCCTTAACTATCAACATAATTTTTCGAACTTGGTTTTCATGGTTTTTAATAAACTCGGATGAAATAATATTTTTTTCTAAAAGAACTGCTGTACCCAAGTGAATGAAGGTGTCCTTGTCCATCTCGCGAATGTATTTTCCATTTAGCCATTGCAATTTAGCATAATCAAAGCAAGCGGCACTTTTGATCACTCGAGTTAAACTAAAATGCTTTACAAGCGTTTCTCGCGAAAATACTTCTGTAGTTCCATCCATGGACCATCCCAAATGTGCCAAATAGTTAATCATTGTCTCGGGCAAATAGCCTTGGCGCCGAAATTCTCCGATTGAAACAGCCCCATGACGTTTTGATAATCTGGATTTATCGGCCCCTAAAATTAAAGGAATATGGGCAAATCGGGGAACCTCAAAACTCAGTGCTTGATATAAAAGAATTTGTTTTGGGGTGTTGGATAGGTGATCTTCTCCGCGGATCACATGGGAAATTTTCATCAATGCATCATCAATCACCACCACTAAATTATATGTAGCCCCACCTTGACTTCGAACAACAATAAAATCATCAAAATCATTCCACTGAAAAGACACGGTTCCTCGGATCATATCTTGAATCACCAATTGGCCTTCGTTGGGGACCTTGATTCGAATTGAAAAAGCAACATTGTTTTTCATCTGGTGTTCAATTTCCTGCTGCGATAGAGTCCGGCATTTTTTAGAATAATGATATGGGAGTTTCTTTTTTTCAGATTCGAAGCGTTCTTTTTCCAACTCCTGCATCGAACAAAAGCAATAATAGGCTTGCCCTGAATCTAATAGTCGTTGAATATAACTCTGATAAATCGAGAAGCGTTGCGATTGAAGATACGGACTAAACCTCCCCTCAACTTCTGGACCTTCATCCCAATCAAGCCCCAGCCATCGAAGATCTTCTAAAATATTCATTTGGTATTCAGATGTTGAACGTTCGGTGTCAGTATCCTCAATTCGCAAAATAAATTTCCCGCCTTCGTGTTTTGCAAAAAGCCAATTGAATAAAGCGGTTCGCGCGCCCCCAATATGTAAAAAACCGGTTGGACTGGGAGCAAAGCGAACTCGAACGTTTTCCATATTGATTTATATCCTTTTGAGTTGA
Source organism: candidate division FCPU426 bacterium (assembly GCA_027366525.1). Taxonomy (GTDB): domain Bacteria; phylum Oederibacteriota; class Muellerivitia; order Muellerivitales; family DAHXKG01; genus DAHXKG01. The sequence continues at coordinate 209,545 of DAHXKG010000004.1, read as the reverse complement.
ACAATTCCATTGATTGAATGCATTATTAATTTCTGGATTGAAAATCACATGATTATAGCTTGAAATTCATCATATTACGAATGGTTAGCAATAATTGTTTGTGCAATGATTCTAATTCCGGAATTTGAATAATGGCTTTTTGAAATTGTGGATTTACATCAATACTTTTCTTTAATTCTCGAATCGATCGATGCACATCAAACCTTGACTTAATCAAATAGGCAACTGCTAAGTGATGCCGCAAATCGGCATAATGGGGATACTCTGAAATGACTTTTTCAAGTTTTTCAATATATTGTTCGGTCATTTGAACATCAATGCCTTCATTGCCATAAAGCAGTGTTAAAATGAAGAAAAAGATAATTTCATCACCAATTCGTGGAACATATCGAGGACGCGTTTTCATGAGTTCTTGAAAACAATTCTGGAATTTTTTATTCTTCAAATATTCTTGAGCGATCAAAAAAGAACGATTCCGTATTTTGGGATTTAACGAAGCTGCGGTTTCAGTTTCAAATTTCGCTCGTTCGAGCAGTTCCTGCATTTTTCCCGCATCAAGAAGATTGCCGGCTTGAACGATATAAGAAATACATGTAACTGCTAACTTTAGGTGTGCATCCGCATAGCGGGGATTAATTTCAAGTGCCTTGAGATAACCGTGAATTGCGGCATCTAATTCTTGCCGATACAGATGAACATTGGCTAAATGATAATAAAGATCCGCAAAAGATGATCCGAGTTCAATGGCTTGATTTAGTGCAGCTACTGCTCCATCAAAATCATTCAGTAGCGTTAGTGCAATCCCATAGTTTTTAAGTGCAGCCGGACTTTTAGGATCAATTTCAATCGATTTTAAAAATTTATAACGGGCATCCTCATAAAAGTCATTTGCAAGAAAAATAACACCCATTTTGACACAAGCATCCGCCGTAGGATTTTCATTTACCCGTGCACTCAATCGAAAAATGGATTCCATTTCCACTAAGCGCTGACGATGCGTGGATTGGAAAAATTTTTCCAACGCAACCGCATTGAGTTGTTCGGGATAATCGACGACTTGCTCAGAAATTAATTGTCCGTCTCGCCAAACATTCATTTGAATTTGATATTGTTCGAGATGACATTGAGATGAAAGCTTATACTGGCGTCCTTGAATTTCGATCAATGACTCCAACGGAGGAAGGTCTGTCATTGATTTCACTTCTCCTAGCGGGCTTCAACCCAGTTTAAGATTTTTGAAATCCTTCTCGAATTGCTGTCGGTACATCTGAAAATGATTGTATAATCGCGTTAAATCCTAAAAGCTCAAATACTTCAAAAACTTCCTCATTCATTCCAACCAAAAACAAATTCCCCTTACTTTCTCGAATACGTCGTAATTCGCCTACAAAAATACCCCATCCAGCGCTGCTAATATAATTGACCCCACTTAAATCAATAATTAATTTGTAATAATTATTATTTAAAGCTTCTTGAAATGTCTTCTCAAAGTTGGGAGCGGTTGTCGTATCTAAAAAACCTTTTACAACTAAGACTTTGACATCCGGTGATTCAATTGGTGATGTAACATTAACTGTTAACCCCTCCACACAAACCCCTTTAAATAAAAATTAAAAACATTATTGCTTTACAATCGAAAGCTGTCAACAGGATTTGTAGCAAACTCCTGTCTTGCTTTAACTGAATTCAGATTACGCCGTTTTAAATATATGTAAATTTGTTTAGGATCCAGTGTCATGGGCAATTCAGAACGCGTTTTTAACATTCCAGCAATTCGAGTGGGACCATATTGAGGAAATTCTTTAACCAGCTTTAAAACCGCCATTTTTTGATCATTGGTCAGTTCCGTCATCATGCGACGATGGCGATCCGTTTGTTTCAATCCAGCTTCCCCATATTGATCAAATAGTTTCTTGTATCGATAATAGGCACTTGGAGAAACATTCATTTTTCGACAAGCTTCTGTCACCGACTCGCCTTCTTGAACCATAGTAATCAATTTCTTTTTGAACTGAAATACCACGGTTTGAGCTTTCATTTTTTCTTTTATTACCACGACGGTAATGTCATCATGTTGCTCGGCGCCTTGCGTAAATTCGCTAATACGTCGATTTAATTCATCAATAAATTCCTTGGGATTCAGATGCGAATTTTCTTTAATGGTGGCAATTAATCGTTCTTCTCCGAATTGTTGTTTATTAACGTTCATGGCCTCCGTAATGCCGTCAGTATAAATGACGAGCATATCGCCTTGTTCTAAGCTGACTTTTTGAAGGGATAAGGTTTTTTCAAAAACATTGTCTTCCGGCAAATCCAATCCTACTGGAAATCCTTGGGGCTTTAAGAAATAAATGCCTTGAGTTTTCCGGCGATACAAAATAATAGGATTATGGCCTGCGCTTGAAAAATTAATCACACGGTTGATAGAATCTAAAATGATATAGCACATCGTAACAAACATTCCATGTTTCATATCGGAAGTTACATGCTGATTCACTCGTGATAAAACTTCTGCCGCCGATTTATTGTTTCGAGCCTCAAGTCGCATCGCTGTTCGAATCATGGTCATCACCAACGAGCCCGGCACGCCCTTGCCAGAGACATCCGCTACCACAATGCCCAGAGTCGTTGGATCAACCCAAAAAAAGTCATAATAATCGCCACCCACCTCCTTGGCTGCCCGATACATTGCCCCAATTTCATAACCTTTGACTTCTGGAAACTGAGCGGGTAAAAGCGTATGTTGAATTTCCTGAGCAACTTGCATTTCTTTCTGCATGCGTTCTTGCTCCATTAAACCCTTTTGAGAATCACGGATTTGGTTAGTCATTTGATTAAAAATCGATGCCAGTTGTCCAAATTCATCTTGGGTATTCAGATCAATTTTGACAGAATAATCACCTGAAGCAATTGCCTGAACACCAGCAAATATTTTTTCAATCGGTCCTGTGATCTTTTTCGAAATAAAATAAATTAGGAATGTTGCGATCAGTAAAATACCTGCAAAAATCCATTTCAACCGAAATTCGGCTTGGTTTAAAAGTTGGCCTATTCGCTTTTCACTCAGCCCCACATGAACCTCGCCGACATATTTGTTTTGAAAGAAAATAGGCATGACATATTCTAAAACACTGCCCACATGATATATACGCAACCCGAGCGTTACAGGATTTTGTCCCTGCGGTCGATGATATTTTTGAAAAATATCTTCCAAATTCGAATCGGCTAAATAGCGCTGGTGTGCACTAACAATAAAAATATAGCTCAAAACATGCGTCGTATCCCCCGAAATGAAATTTCGTATAAATTGATTCAATTGCAAGTCCGATTTTTTGACTACCTCTTCGCCACTACTCGTTGAAATGGCCAAGGTAATTTCTCGAGCTCTTTCATTTTGCTGAGCAATAAAAAAGGCTTTTTGACGATGGCTCAGCATCAAAAATACAGATATGACAATGATAATGGTGATAAGAATTGCCCCAGAAGTAAATTTCACTGAAATTGGAACTGCATGGGCCTGAACACTCGAAATTTTGGGGATTGATTTGGAAAGAATTTTTACTAACGTTAACTCATTGCGATCTCCATAGGCTCGGTAACTAATATGATTCATCATTTTACGGATAATCCAAAGTCCAAGGCCTCCTTTTTTCCCATCACGAACATATTTATCCAAATCCGGTTCTTTAATCCGATTGAGTTCAAAGGATGTTCCGTGATCAATAATTTTGATTGTAATCGCCTTTAATCCTACGCCAACCTCGATTTTGATCTTTCCCGTGGTGTTATTTTGATACGAGTGACGAATGATGTTCGTACATGCTTCATCGACGGATAATTTGATGTTGGAAGCTTCCCGCGATGTACACCCGGCCAAATCACAAATACGATCCAGAAAATTTTTAACTTCAAAAATTTCCCGATCGTCGGAATTAATTTCGATTTGATAGGTTCGTTGATTCGAATGAAAAAACCATTTGATTACAAAATTGTCCTTCAATAGTGATTGTATCCATTGCCTAATCATCAGGGGTGGGATTCCTTTCGTCTTAAACGTTGCTTCGCATCCCGAACGTTTCGTTGAATTAAAAAATTATTAGGTTCCTTTTTAAGAATTTGTTCCCAATTGTGAATTGCCTCACGATAATTGCCATCCAAAAAATTTTTAACTCCCTGGGCATAAATTTTCCCCAATTGAGGTGAAAGCGACTCAATGGGTAAATAATGGCTATTTGCATTCGTCCATAATTCTCGAATTTGACGATAATACGGATCCTGATGATACACAATACCAAAATATTCGACGGCTTTTTGATAATTATGCGCTTCTTCCGCTTCGAGTCCTCTTAAGTAATTCCATTCTAAAAAAAGCTGTTGGTTTTGATTTTGTAACAAGTGTAAAATCTTCGTGTTAGAAGGATCAAGTCTCAGGACATTCGTAACATGTTTAACAAAGGATTGCGTATGACCTGTTTTTTTATCATATTCGGCCTCTCGCAGGTTCAATTGAAGGGCTTGGTGAAATTGAATGGTAATTTTTCTAAATTGGGTTTGCGCATATACATCTTTCGGGAACTGCTTTAAAACATTTTTCCATGCAACCATGGCATGAATCAAATCATGCACACGCTCGTAGTTTTGGGCAATAAATGTTAAAATATGTAATTGTTCTTGTTGGCGTTTTAATATGCGATGTTCCTTTTTCCACTGTTGTAAATTCCACCACGAACGAATCCGCCCGAAGCTATACGAAAGTGAAAAAAGATTTAACATGCCCAGCGCAGGGTGATTCCAGGCATAATCAAACTGAAATCCATGCCAATTCACTCCAAATCCAAATGTGGGATTGGAACCATCATATCCCACCCGACCCAAAAGTAGATTATTCCATTCATACTCCAATCCCAAGTGAACCGTTGAATTCACTGCCGGAATCATGTCATCCTCAGCACTGATCCAAATTGAATTAATGAAATTAGTGCTTAAATAATGATACGTTAACCCCATGCGATAAACTCGAGCTGGCGTATCCACATTTTCAAATAATTTTAAACTTGGCTGGATCAAATTTGATATTGAAAATCCTATTGAAAAATTTTTCCATCCCCAATCACTCAAATCACGGCGTGAAGATGCCAGCACATATAGGCCGCCTACATTAGCACCCACACCAGTATCTTGCCAAACATCAATGCTCTCATATTCATAATTCAGGGCAACGCCGCCATAGAACCCTTGAACAATCTCGGTGCCATATCCGAGAGAGCCTTGAATCTGCTCATCTGAAAAAGTTCCCACGGGAACGATTGAGGTCGTGGTTTCATTAATATTTCCTGATGACAATCGAATAACTTGAAATCCCAAGGTTCCCATGCGAGTCGGATAATCGTAGCTCAAGGCATCATAGGATGTATCTAAAAACAAAGTTGTATGAAATGTTGCAATTTGCTGATTCAAAATTCCTGCTAAAATCGCCGGATTTAAATCCATGTTGGCACTATTTTCAACTAAAGCCACGCCCGCTTCACCCATACCCAAAATTTGAGCTGACGCTCCCATTTCAAACGGTGACTCAAGCCCTCCTGTATTCGAAGCGGCTAGGCCTTGGTGTGAATACAGCATCACGCTCATCAATACACTAAACAAGAAATACCGCTTGAACCATTTGGGGTTTGAATTCATTGAACCACCGCTATTTTGATCAAATAACTTTGACCATTTACTTCAAGTTGACAATAATAAATTCCATTTTGAACTTCTTCGCCTAGGCCATTTCTTCCATTCCATGGAATTTGATGCCAGCCAGACGCTAAATATGCTTGATTTAAAAGACTTTGAACCTTAGAACCTAGGACATCATAGATCGACAAAGATACTTTAGATGGCTGCGCAAGATAAAAGGCAATGGTGGTATTTTGAATTTCTGGATGAAAGGGATTTGGATAATTTCCAAAATCTTGACTAATAGTATTGTTTAAAAAATACAGTTTCATTGACTGCATTGGAAATCCGCTGGAATCCCCCTCCGTAATAATACCCACGGGCGTACGGGTCGTCGCATCTTCCGCTGTAACTGCAGAGCTATCCTGTAAAGCGCATTGAACTTCTGAAGAGGTTGGATTGGTTGCAATCGTTGCGACCAAGGAAAAAGTCAGTGGTTGAGCATTTGTCACTGTCCAACTCCCACTTGGAAAAACAAAAGCAACGATCCCTGCATTTAACGCAGCACCATTCAAGAGAATGGTTGCTGAAGCACTTTCCAATGCAACTTGAAGAAATGCTGAGTTAAAGTTTACCGGTGTCCCATGAGCACCTATTAAATTTAAAGTTAGCCCTTGTAGGTTAACAGGATCGGTTCCTCCCGTCACCGGAATCGATAAGTTGAAATTCAAAATCGTAACACCGCTTTGTCCCTTAATCACTGTTGTTAAATCAGGAGAAGTATGCGTGATATTTAATAGTGTCGTACTGCTCCCTGCCTGAACCAAAACAGGATTGCTCGTTCCATGAATGCCGGATTGACTTTGATCGACCGCTGAAATAGTTTGAGTTCCACTGGAAAAAAACATCATCGAATGTGCATCCGTTCCATTGGTGAGTACAACATCGCTGGCGGGAACTGCAGGATCCGTGGTCGTAACCGCCAGAGAATCTTGATTGGTCTTTATCACATTAAAATAAGCATCCACGGCATTCATGGTAGCCGTAAATATTTCTCCGGTCGTCAAATTGGTTGGAGACCCTATAACTCCACTAGGATCAAAATTCGGCTTCCCAGGTGCAGCCACTTCTCCCGGAAGAATAATTTGAATTTGCGTGAGAGGTCCAGGATTAATGGTCACCGATTCTGAGGTTGACGTTTGTGGTAAATTAGCCGCTGAAGCCGTTAATAAATCAATTCCAGCCAAATCATCCCGATAATAAAAAATGCCTTGGGAAGTTCCTGCTAAAATAGTTATTTGTGAAATGGCTGGTCCATTAGCCGCCGCTGAAAATGTGTATTCACCCGATGAGTTGGATGTTAAACTGACCGTAATATCTGTTGAAGCGATTGCAGGTTGATTTTGACCATTTTCTAAAATCAATGTTTGAGGAACACTACTTTGTCCAGCATAAATAGGTGAAATAACATTTTCAAAGCTTAAATGATTAGGCGGAAGCGGCGTAGCGGTTGGAGTTAGCGTTGGCGTTTCTGTTGGCGTGGCCGTAAACGTTTCGGTGGGAGTATTGGTGGGCGTAAAAGTTGAGGTTGCGGTAAAGGTGAATGTCGGGGTAAATGTCCGAGTTGCAGTTGCCGTACTCGTGGGCGTTGACGTCGTTGTGGGAGTCGTCGTCGGAGTGTTGGTGGAAGTGCTGGTGGGAGTCGTCGTAAAGGTGTCCGTCGGGGTTGGCGTAGCGGCTTCCACGGTCACCACCGCTCCTGTGACTGGAAAACTTCCCACCACATCCAGACTCCTTCCTGAGGTTTCACCTACTCCCGATACACTACTCCCGCTTTCAATCTCGCCAGAAAACGTCGTTCCATCTAAACTCGCACTGGTTGAAAAGTCATACGTAATCAAATAATCATTCGTCCCTAATGCTCCAATCGTATCCAAGGGATATCCTCCCAAGGTAACACTCCCACTCTGATAAGTCCCCCCCACCAAAAATACCGATTGTGCATCAACTTGTCCGCTGCCATCCGGATCCTTCCATAACTTGACCTCAACAATGCCGGTCGTATTCCCCGTTCCCAACGATTTCAATAGCAGATAATTCAAATCCTCAACCTCATTACTCGCATTCTTGAGGGTGACCTCCATGACGGAAACATTCGTCGCTCCTGGGATAATCACCTGACTCCCGGGTGAGGTGCTTCCAAGAGCAACATCAACGATGGGTTGCGTCGGAGTTGGGGTCGGAGTCACGGTCGGGGTGGTCGTTGGCGTATTCGTACTGGTTGGCGTGGCCGTAAACGTTTCGGTGGGAGTATTAGTGGGCGTAAAAGTTGAGGTTGCGGTAAAGGTGAATGTCGGGGTAAATGTCCGGGTTGCAGTTGCCGTACTCGTGGGCGTTGACGTCGTTGTGGGAGTCGTCGTCGGGGTGAACGTCTCGGTCATTGTCGATGTACTCGTTGGCGTAGCTGTCGCCGTGGGAGTGGTTGTCGATGTGTTGGTGGGAGTCGTCGTAAATGTCGGTGTAAAAGTCTCAGTCATTGTCGACGTATTCGTTGGCGTAGCTGTCGCCGTAGGAGTTGCTGTCGTGGTTGAAGTATTTGTAAACGTAAAAGTAGGAGTGGCTGTTTGAGCTTCACAGACTGATTTCACTAATAATACGATTAATAAAGTAAAAATAAGTGTTAAAAAAAATTTCATTTGATAAAAACCTATACTGACAATTAATAGTTAGTGGCTTTTTCTTATTTTAAGCATTTTTCATCAAATAATTTATTTTTTATTAGTCATCGTCATAAATTTGTCACGTATTATTTTCATATCATCCCAAACCTCTTTTTTATAAGCGTCCACTCTCAAAAGTGCTGCCGGATGATATGTCACGCGGAGAGGAATGCCCGCATAATCATGCCATTGATTTCGAAGCTTGCCCAAGGTCGATTTGGTTTTTAAAAGTGCGGCGGCCGCCGTGAGTCCTAAGGCCACAATCATTTTGGGCTGAATTAATTGAATTTGATGATGTATATAAGGAAAACAGGCCTCAACTTCGGACGGTTGGGGCTGTCGATTAAAGGGGGGACGACATTTTAGGATATTACAAATAAACACTTCATTTCGTTTCCACAGTCCAACGGATTCGATGATCTTTGTTAATAATTGACCCGCCCGCCCAACAAAAGGCAGACCTTGATTATCTTCCTCCTCGCCGGGAGCTTCACCCACAAACATAATCTCGGTTTGAGGATTTCCGCTTCCAAAAACAAAATTTTTTCGGCTTGCCCCTAAAGAACATTTTTGACACTCACAAATTTGCCCATAAAATTCTAAAAGTTTTTTCCCAATTTCGGTTTGATTAGGATTCCACGTTACTTTAAGTTTTGAATAATCCACTGGAGCCAAAATCTCCGATTTGAAAGAAGGAGACTCCATGGCTTGTTTTTGAGACGTAGGTTGAACGGGGGAAACGGTTGGGGGGATGGGTTCCGATGGTAAATAACGAATGCCCAATTTTTGGCATAGCTGAAGATGCTTCCTATATGGATCTGTATTCATTTTGCACATACTTCCTTATAAAAATTTTAAACTCAAATTAATTTGATAAAGCATGTTGCCCGGTTCGATGGCATCAGGAAACAACGTATAATCAAACGCTTCACTGGTTGTTGAACCTTGTAATAAAATCCCGAAACCGCCTGTCACACCACTGTTTCCATATCCCCCGCGCAGCGCCAATTCAGGCCAAGGTTTCCATTCCACCCCTACTCGAGGCTGAAATTGCAAATCAGAGCTCCATACTAAATCCCCATCCCCAATCAAATTCCAATCGGGAATTTGTTGCGAAATGCCAACTTGATAAGTCGGTGGGAAAATTCCACTCGATGACCCTGGAAATTGCAAAATTGAAAACGCATCTTGAACAACCGCAGCCACACGAGTCAGGGCGGCAACCTTCCATTGTGTTCCAAAATCAATGCCCCCTCCCCACCCCCCCACATTAAAAATCGACTGGAAAAAGTATTTCAGATTTACCCCCATGGTCCAATTCGGTAAAACCTGCGTCCCCAATGAAAGCAAAAACGTCATTTCGGTATCCCCAAAAGTTGAGATAGGATTATACGAAGGCCCGAGACGGTATTCTAAATCATTGCCCGCTGAAAAATAAATCGCTGAAAGTCCAAAAGAAATAGAACTTCGATGGATATGATTTCCAATAGCAAAATAACCTAATTGCCGATTGAGGGATAAAAAATCATATTGGCCATCAACTTGAAGCGTACGAACCGAGGTTATCAAAGCTGGATTTAAAAAAGCGGCAGCTAATCCTGAAGGATCGGCAATCCCAGACTGACCCATTGCAACTTCGCGTCCTCCCACACCAAACAACAGATAATCTGCCGGCCGTTCTCCACCGGTTTGAAGGGCCGCTTGGCTCGTTTCAGAAATCCCCAAGAGACCCAAGATACAAATCCAAATCAAAATGTTTCTCAAGGTATAACTCCAATATGTCCGTTTATGGCGTTCCTCGGATCACCACAATCTTGTTCATTCCAGTTTGTGAACCAATTTGAACGCGATAGGGATAAACACCGGTGACAACGGGAAACCCAGCTCCATTTTTCCCATCCCACCCAATGTAGTAAGATTTATACTGATTTTCACTCGGCGTATTGTTTAGTTGATCGGGTCCATATTCTCGGGATAGAACAATTTGTCCAGCGGAATCATAAATGGTTAAATGAACCGATTCTGGATGACTAATAAATAAGGTAATATGTGTAAATCCCATGGCATCCGGATAAAACGGGTTCGGATCATTAAATGTTTTCAAAAACTGATAAATATCCGGCGTCGGAGAAGGCGCCAGTGCAGCTCCCAAATTCAATAATCCATAACCACTCTGTGGATTCCATCCACCCGATCCAATAGGTGTTGTTGTATTAATAACTTGATTGATAGCTTGGTTATTCGTCCAACCCGGATGCAGATCCCAAACGAGTACAAAAGCGGCAGAGACCAAAGGCGTGGCAAAAGAAGTGCCTGATCCAGAACCAAATTGAGAATCACAGGGAGCTGGAGAATAATCGCCGGATGTGACTGCGGCCGAATCCAAGGCGCCAAACATGTCCGCGGTAGGTTGATAACCTGCCAGTGCATCGCCTCCAGGGGCCACTAGCTTCAAGTTAGTGCCTTGGTTTGAATAACTCTCGACTTGTCCGTTGGGACCCGTGGCTCCCACGGCCACAACTGGTGGATAAGCGGCCGGATAATCCAAGGATCCCCCACTATTTCCAGCTGCAGCAACCACAATCATATTATCAGCAATCGCTGTATTAATGGCATTCTCTTCGGCCGTTCCAAAATAAGCGCCTCCCAAGGATAGATTTAAAATTTGAGCTCCATTTTGAATCGCATAATCAATCCCTGAAACCAAAGAACTCGTCGTACCACTGCCGGTACTATCAAGAACCTTTATGGGCATAATTACAACGGTTCCCGCAACACCAGGACACCCATACGCTGTATTCCACGCCGAAGCAATTAAACTGGTAACAAAAGTTCCATGACCATTATCATCATCTGTGGAATCGCCCACTGGGATAGGTTGGTTGTTGATAAAATCATACCCGGTCACAAAGGAAACACCAATTCCCTGAAAGCATTCATGACCCTCATCAACTCCTGTATCCAGTACGGCAACCGTAATTGGAGAACTACCGCTGGGAGGACATGTGAGAAATTCCGCCCAACCTTGAGGGGCATGGATTTGATCATAAAACCATGTCACCGGAGGCTCTCCAGAGCATTCCCCGGTAACATAAAATGGATTCGTGGGAGTGCAACTCCCGAGTGCATAATAATAGTAATTGGGTTGAATCCATTGAATGTTTGAATTGCGATAAAGCGATTGAATCACTTGTGTCACTGAACGATTGCTGGGGAGTTGAATTTGATAGCCCTGATGAGGATGATGCGCCTTTACAGACCCTAACTGCGAAATCAAACTGGAAAGTTGATTCGTCTTTGTACCCTGTTTAAATCGAACTAAAATTTCACCTTGCACATACGCGGGTTTGTTTTTAGCCGAGCCCATGGTTGACGCGTTAACGAATGCGCCAATGCCCATGATGATCCACGTGATCATGCCCAACGCAACACAAAGCTTCCAATGCCACTTCATAAACTTTCCTTTTTTTTCCATGCAGAAAGACGATACGTTTTTTCAATCCAATCCAAAATACCAATAGCTAATTGAGTTTTAGATTGCTTCAAAAAATGAACGGGTTGAGGCGCCTGCTTTGAAAAAATCCATACTTCATTTTCATCACTATCAAAACCCGGATGGGACGTGGAGCCCACCTGATTAGCAATAAGCATATCACACGGTTTATGGTTCCATTTTAATCGAGCATTTTTTTGAAGTTGCTGTGTTTCGGCGGAAAAACCTACAATCAATTGATGGGAGGATCTCCGTTTTAGAACATCTGAAAGAATATCCGGATTTGGAGTCAGACTCAGTGTTTTCGATGACTTATTTTTTTTCATCTTTTGGGTATGATAAAACGATGGGCGGTAATCCGCTACTGCCGCCGATAAAATAATGAGATCGGATTTTTTTTGATATTTGAACACGGCTTGATGCATAGCTCGCGCTGTCTCAACCGATATAATTTTAACATTCGGCAGGGGCGGTAACGCCACTGGACCGGAGACGAGACAAACCTGAGCCCCCTTGTTTTGAGCAGCCTCCGCCAAGGCCCATCCCATTTTTCCACTTGAACGATTCGTTATAAATCGAACCGGATCCAGGGGCTCGCGCGTCGGCCCGGCTGTAATCAGGACTGAGATATTTTTCCATCTTTGTTTTGATTCTAAAAAATTCCGGGCCTGTTCAGCAATGTGAACCGGGTCCTCTAATCGACCGTCCCCCCAATCTCCACATGCTAAATGCCCTTTTTGAGGGCCTAAAAAATGAACCCCGCGTTTTAAAAGCAGGGTGCGATTTTGAATAACTGCCGGATTCATCCACATATTGGTATTCATGGATGGGGCCACCCAAATGGGTGCTCGCGTATATAAGCAGGCGGTTGATAAAAGATCATCCGCCAATCCCCAAGCCAGCTTCGCCATAAAATTAGCGGTGGCTGGAACTATCAGGACAAGTTGAGCCTCGCGAGCAAATTCAATATGCGGAATAAAAAGCAGTGGATGGGTCCCCGAAGCCGTGTTTAAACTCAGTGGTTGCACCTTCTCAAATAAATCAGTATGAACGGGAACCTTTAGGATAGTTTTGAGCTTTTGAGGATTGGCTAATTGAGCCGCCGAATGTGTTTCGATAATCTGTATATCTGCAATTTTTTTTAATGCTTGAACCAAGGAAACCACTTTATAAACTGCCACACTCCCGGTCATGCCTATCAAGATTTTAGGACGAGTCATCTCTACCCCTGCCTTGAATTCATCATTCTGGATATAAAATTTTCCAGAGAAGGGCCTATGTCGCCAAGGCTTGATTGGACTTAATCGTTTTTAGGCTCCTCGATAACGGGAACCTTGTATTTAAGTTTTCCAGTGCCTAACTCCTCTAAACATTGACCAATGACTTTTTCAGTATCCACTTGCATTCCACGCCGATCGGCCCGATTCAAAAGCTGTCGAGCACGTTGTGCCGTAGCGAGTACGGCTAAATACTTGTTTTCCATGGGATCGGTTAATAGAAATTTGTTTGACTTCATAGCTGTCCTTTATGCTTGCGTGATGTAAATTCTGTTTGATGATCAAAATCCGGACGTCACTTAATTGGCCGGATCCATTCAATCGAGTTGCTACTGCATTATATATTAAAAAGATTGTTAAATCTTAAACAAACTTGTCTCAATTTTCAAATAGTTTTTATGATTCCTTCAAGCCAGAACCACATCGGTTTCAAATGATTTTAAAACATTTTCACGACCGGTCAGCGTCGTCCGCGTGAAACCTGCGTTGAACCCGTCGTCTTTTGATACTTATGGATTCAGCAGGCGTAATTCCACTGTATTTCAAGAAGATATCGAAACTGGCTTAAAATGGAAAGTCGAGGGTTTCCAATACCAATAATAAGCGGTAACTTCAAGCTCATATTTTCCAAATTGGATTTTTTTGTGATTTTCCTGAATCTGTCCACCCATTTTTTCATAAAATTTTTTATACGGATTCTCAGAAAAAATCCAAACTACCATAGAATCCATCCGGAGTTGTTGACATCGACTCAGTGCTGCATTAAAAAGCAAAGTTCCTATCCTCTGGTTTTGATGTTCTTTTAAAATATAAATCGAATACAACTCGCCCTGATTTTGATCCAAATGATTACGATCCTTGCCCCCATCTACAAATCCGATAATCTCATTACCTGTTTTTTCCGCCACATAGAGAAAATAGGAATGCGTTTGAGAATCCAAGCATTGGGCAAACATAGCACTCGCCACGGAAACAGTCATGGCGTTTACTAAACTTGTGGGAGCCCAATCTTGATACGTCGTGCGCCAACTTTGAACAGCGACTTCCGCCAATCGTGGAATATCGCGTGCGGTTCCTAGACGAATTCGAATACCTTCCTGATCGGCCATTTTAAAATCCTATTGGAAATTGAGTTTCCCCACGGTTAATGAAGGTTTTGAATGAGCAGCGGCGTTTCGAAATTGATGGATGGTGTCTAATACTTCCCGAATCGCTTGCGAAAGATCATCATTCACGATCACCACATCATAAAACCGTGCTTGGCGCAATTCTTTTCGCGCATCGTGAAGGCGTTGTTGGATTGCTCGCGGTGAGTCACTGCAACGGTCAATCAAGCGCTGTTTCAAAATCGAAAATGTGGGTGGTTTTAAAAAAATCAGCAATGATTGCGGTTCTATTTTTTTAATCGCCAGCCCGCCTTGAACATCAATCACCATCAAAACATCTTTGCCGCGCTGGATCTGGCGATGCACCCACGGGCGCGGAGTTCCATACCAATGAGAATGAACCTTGGCATATTCCAGAAATGCGCCGTGGCGTTGCATGGTTAAAAATTGGTTTGGTTTTAAAAACCAATAATCCTTTTGGTTCTTTTCTCCGGGACGTGGAAGACGCGTCGTACAAGAAATAGAGCGCACAATATTTCGATCTTGTTTAAGCAGCGCATGGGCAATGGTGGTTTTGCCTCCTCCCGAAGGAGCCGATAAAACAATTAATTGACCTGGGGAGACTATTCGAGACACGCCATCACTCCAAATTTTGAACTTGCTCTCGCAATTGCTCTAATATTTCCTTAAATTGAATCACTAATTGAGCGATCGCGGCATCAAATGACTTAGAACCAATTGTATTAATTTCCCGATTCATTTCCTGAATTAAAAAATCCAAATGGCGTCCAATCACTCCGGAGCGCTGAAGCGATTCACCAAAAAATGTTAAATGACTTTTTAATCGCACACATTCTTCGTCCACATCCAACCGTTGCAATAGAACGGCTTCTTCCGTTGCTAATCGAGAATGATCCGCCAGCGACTCGGGTATCCAAAGATTCATTTTTTCTTTAAATACCTTCAACTTTTCATGCATACTCGTTTGAGACTGCACTTTTAATTTCTCAAGCATTTTTAAAAGAATTTGGGTTTTTGACATTAAATCACCCGCAAGATGGTTGCCTTCGTTTTCTCGCATTGTGTCCAACGCAACAATCGCCTGATCCAAGGCCAGCAGGGTTGATTTGCGGATGTCTTCCAAAGGACGTTCTTTTTCAATAATTTCCCAAATATGATTGATGGATAAAATATCTTTCATTGAAATATGGACGTCTTCATAATTTAATTTTTTCCCAACTTGCCGAAGCAGTTGTAAATATTCTTCCAGCAGGGCTTCATTTAATTGAACACTTTTAGATCGAATCAAGGTCTGCTCTTTGATAAGAACCTCAACCTTTCCTCGTGACAAACTGCCCATAATCTGTTTTCGCACTTCCATTTCCAATATTTGAAACGACGTGGGCATTTTGACATTCAGATCCAAAAACTTATGATTCAAGGATTTGATTTCTACAATAATCGAGGTGTTTTTCCATTCACCAATGCCGCGTCCAAATCCCGTCATGCTTTTCATAATTTCATCCTTAAAATTGAATCGCACTTGTTTTTTGCACGGAAACTGAAAAATACATAATTTGCCAGTGACCTGATTTCTTAGAAAATCTAAATTTAATCAGATACACTGGATGTGATTTTGGAAAACTGCGAAGCCCTTTCTTAGTGATTAAAAAAGCCATGGAGGCTTCCTGATGATTAATGACCAATCCAAAAAATTTAACACGGATTTGAGCATTGTGCGCTGAATCGGATCCGATAAATTGGCGATACCAATCCCGCCATTTTGCGGCATCCATGGAAATGGGTGAAAAATAAATCTGAACATCCCGGTCGGAAAAACTTTTCATGCCTTCCATCAACTGATGTTTAATTTTATCTAATTCATAACACGAACGAGGAATACCACGAGAACCAATGGGAAGATACCAGGTAATCTGACTTAAACTCTGGGTTAATGCCTGAATAATTTTTTGACCTTCGGGTTGGATATACAAGCTTTTCTTCATTTGGGCTTGAACCACTAAAAGAATATTGCCCCATTTCAAAACATAATAGCGTCGTTCCCACGTTTGTTCCGCATAATCTTCGATTTGGAATGCGATAATCGTCCACGCTCGTTTGGGATTACTCGTAACCAGGGTTTGAGTTGTGGGAGTAACTTCCCATTGCAATTCGGTTCCATGAAAAGAGGTTTTCTGATCCTTTATGAATTCCGCCGCAGAGAAAGGTTCTGATGCATCCGTCTGTTCCACTAAGACTTGAACACTAATTTGTCGGGCAGGATCCGTAAAATACCCTACTTCACTTAAATTCAAGTAAAAGGGCTTCCAACTTTCCCAATAGGGGGGAAGTGGAATGCCAAATCCATATTGGGTGTCAATAAATTGATGATGATAGGTGCCCGTATTTTCAATGGGTGGCAGCGGTAATGTCGGCTGTTGAACTGTCAATGGATGATGCATGCATCCTTGCAACCCACCGAGCATCCCTAGAACCCCACTGATCACAACCCAAAACCAGACGCGTTGAAAAATGGTACAACGTTTTTTAAAATAATGATCTTTCAATTTCAAGGGACTGGTACCTTATTTAAAATTTGATGAATCAATTCGACTGGATGAACCAATTGGGCTTCGGCCTCGTAACTTAAAATAATTCGATGCTGAAAAACATTGGGTAGTATCTCTTTTACATCATCCGGTGTTGCAAATCCACGACCATCCAGAAATGCCAAGGCTTTTGAGCACATGGCCAGTGATAGTGAAGCCCTAGGACTAGCGCCATATTGAATCATTGGTTTTAACGCAGGAAGTTGATATTGTTCTGGATGACGCGTCGCATCAACAAGTTGAACGATATATTTTTTAAGTGTATCACTTACGTAAATATTATCAACCATTTTTTGGGCTTTCAAAATAACTGCAGCACTTAAAACTTCAGAAACTTTTTTGCTCGGACCCGAAGTCATTCTGGAAATAATTTCCTGTTCTTCTTCCAAGCTCGGATAGCGGACAATCAACTTCATTAAAAATCGATCGACTTGCGCTTCCGGTAGCGAATACGTACCCTCATGCTCAATAGGGTTCTGAGTGGCCATAACAAAAAACGGTTCCTCCAATGGAAATGTGTCCGGCCCAATCGTGACTTGATGTTCCTGCATGGCTTCGAGTAATGCGGATTGAACTTTAGCGGGAGCACGATTGATCTCATCCGCCAAAACCAAATTCGAAAATATAGGACCCTTTTGCGTTTTAAAGTCGCCTTTCGCCGGCATATAGATACGCGTACCCACAAGATCTGCGGGCAATAAATCGGGCGTAAATTGAATGCGACTAAATGAAACACTCAGAACTTCTGAAAGTGTTTTAATCATCAAGGTTTTCGCTAATCCCGGTAAACCTTCCAATAGAAGATGGCCTCGAGCCAATAATCCAACCAATAGCCTATTTAAGAGCTGCTCTTGACCGACAATGACTTGCTGAACTTCTTCACGGGCTTTTTGAAATAATACGCTTATTCGACTTCCCTCTGGGGTCAGTTCTTCAATTGGACTCGGCATACCTATACTCCTTTAATCAAGTTTAATTCTGGAATTTCCAGATGACATCTCTCCTAATAGCGCTTCCACTGCATCGAACAGCCCTTGCTTGTCTTTCGTCACCAAGGTTCCTTCCGCATACAAAACTCGGTCACATATTTTCAAACATTTTTCAATACGTTGAATTTCCACCTTCGAAACATTCCGAGCGGATAATGCCACTTGAATTTCACGTGTGGTAAGATCCATCGTTGAAAAAGTGTATTTCATTTGAACCAAAGCTCGGATTAAACTAGCAATTTCCAAACAAAAGGCTGGATCCTCCAGATTGGATTTTTTCAATTTCGAAAAACGATCGACCAATTGTTGAATGGCTGAAGGTGATATCGACTGCGGATGTTTTTTCTTCCACAGTCGTGCTACGAATCCGATAATGACCAACACCACCAGAAACCAAAAAATCAATTGAATCCAAAACGCGGAAAGCGGTAAAAGCGGTTTGATCGTTTTTAAGCTTTCTGGCCCAGATTGGGTCGAGGGCATGGCCATTGGTTTGGCGATGGTCTTGGGAGGTGTTTTTTTATGAACCCATCCAAATAATGAAAAGGGATGTGCCGGATGAATAACCACCGTCTCTAAATTGGATTTGAGTTCTCGATTTTTACCATGGGGTCCTCGATAAATGATCAGGGCTGGCCCCAAAATTTCCGTACCCGGATGAATTGCTTTCCATTGCATTCGCGTCGTCGAAATCGCTTCTAAATTTTGATTAATCATCATGATGCGCGTCGCGGTAGAAGAAAACTCAACATCAAAATCTTTCGGTGTTGCAATTGAGGGTTGGGAAATAGCCGATGAAGACGACGTCCCGACTTGACGAAATTCAAGCGTTACGGTGAGGGTTTGTCCGACTTCCAATTCTGGACGACTCACCAATAATCGAAGTCCCGACTTCAGGCGAGCAGCTTGTACATTGCCCCACATAATCACACCCAGTATCATGCCCCCAAACACAACTTGCTTAAAATTTATAATAAATTTTTTCATACCAAATTTATAAGTCCTTTCTTCAATAATGACTACTTACTCAATTACAATGAATCCACGCCTCGTCGCTTCAAACTACCAATCATACGTCTGATGATGTTGCGAGGCCCCTTGTGGAAACCATCCAAAAAACTTTCTCATAAATTGCCGTTGCTGCCGAGAAAACATGGCCATCGGATTATTTTGATTCCGTCGTGCTGCTTGACTGGGGTTCAAAGAAAAATCCTGTTGCGTTTGTTCTTCATGTCGTCGCATTTTTGAAAACAAGGCTTGAATTTGTTGTTGACTCATCCCTAATTCTTGACGTGCTTGAAGTTGTCTTTCTGACTGTACGGTTGTCTGGTGACTTTGTTGAGATGAAGCGGAAGGGTGATTCGACGAACGAGAAGATCGGGATTGGGATGAAGACTTTGACGGTGGCGTAGCCGTGGGCGTGGCTTGAGGAGACGGCGTCGGGGTTGGGGTTGGACTCCATGTCGGATGCTTTCGCTCCATTGCTTGAGCTAATAACAAATTATATCGAGCATCTTGGTCATGCGGATTTAATTGCAAGGCTTTCTGATACGCTTGAATGGCGGCAGGATAATTTTGTTCCTGAAACAACGCATTACCCAAATTATACCACCCGGCCTCTAGCTGGGGATCTATTTTCAGGACTTGTTGAAAAGCCTGTTGAGCTTGATCCCACTTGCCTAATTGATAGAGTGAATTGCCTAGCGCATATTGATCATTCATATTATCCGGATATTTCTGAGTTTGATGGGCATAATAGGTTGCGGCTCCCGTATAATTTTGGGCGTCATAATCCTTTCGGCCTGTGGAAGGTCCAAGGGCCCAGGCCACTCCCGCCCATCCCATCACGCCGACTATGAGTAACCACCGCCTCCATCCCATCCGACACCCTTCTTTCATTTTTAAACTTAATTTCACCCCTACAAAATCGAAGCCATCACCAAACATCCGGCGCTCCACATTGCCATTTGAGGTGAAAGATTTTTTCTAACTTCCATTGAACTTTTTTGTTTCCACAATGTCTGGGGCAGTCTATCCAAAGCATGATCCACACGGTTGAAAGCGTCCGCCTGGCTTTCAAACACACTAATACCTTTGGAATCCTTGGCAATTTTTTCTAATAGTCTTGGATGTAGCCGGCTAATATGAATCGTTCCATTGGGATTTTTCATATAGCGCGGATGGCCCCAAAATGAATATCCATCTGGAATAGGACCTCCATACTGCGTTCCCACACCAACCGTTAAAATCGATACATGATCCTGTACCGCCTGACGAACCGCGGCTTGAACACTGGATGTCCCCGGAGTTCGTCCACCATCAGAAACCAAAATAATGGCTTTCCCACGTTTGGGATTACTGGATTGAAAATCACTTAACGCCATGCGAATTCCATCCCCAATATCCGTTCCTCCGCGGTCAATTTCATCTGGAGCTGCACGACTCAAAACAAGTTTGACGACATTCAAATCCAGCGTCAACGGAACTTGCGTAAGGGCCGCTCCCGAAAAAATCACTAACCCAACTCGATCACCGATGACGTTCGAAAGCCACGTCATTAAAGTTTTTTTAGCTGCTTCAAGACGGTTCGGCTTCACATCCTGCGTTAACATACTTTTGGAAACATCTAAGACCATCATTACATCGATCCCTCGAGAAAATAATTGCTGAGCCTCCGGCTTGCCCTCCAAACCCATGACCCCTAGAACCATAAACACTAAGGCTAAAAAAACAAAACCATTTCGAACAACTCTTCGTATGAATACCCTTGAAACATTAAAGTCAAAATGGTTTTTCCCGAGATTATTCATATCTCTATGATCTCTCCAGAGCATGCCCAATAGACCCACAGTTAACGCGATTACCCCCCCAATCCAGAATTCATTGAACCATTGAAAATGCATGAATTATCGACTCCTTGGTTTTTAAGGCAATGTTCGAAATACAGTTGCTTCCATCAAAAGATCAACCACCAATAAAGCAAAAGCGATTTTTAAAACATCATGGGATAAATCTCGATATTTCCAACGAGTAACCTTGACAATATGTCCACGATTCAATTTAGAAATCTGATTTAAAATATGCCGGAGAACATGATTATTTGAAGCCAAAAAGAATTTTCCACCTGAAATTTTTGCAATTTGTTTAAGCAAATGAATCGCGACATGCGTGCGAATCACATGTCCCTGTTGATCCAAAACATATGTCAATTGGCCATCTGGCAAAAGAACCGGTTCCGGAGCGCCCTTCACACTTCCAATGCCTACGGTATAAATGGGAATGCCTTCACGAGCAGCAATAAGGGCTGCCGTTATGGGACTTACTGATCCACAATTATTACCGCCATCCGTTAATAGAAGGATGGCTCGGCTTAAAGGAGGTTGATGAAACTTGACCGGATTTTTTCCCAACGGCACCTGGCTACCCGATTGCAATCGTTCTAAACATGAAACAAGTGCATCCCCAATGGCCGTGCCATCAATTCGAACTGAAAAAATACTGACATGTTTTAAAAGCGCTTGAACCACCTTTAAATCCGTTGTTAAAGGGCACTGAGTAAAACTCAGGGCCGCAAATACACAAAGTCCCACACGAACTCCATGAAGTCGATTTAAAAATCTTGATAATAAATTTTTAGCGGCGGTAATGCGATTGGGTTTTAAATCCATCGATAACATAGATGAAGAGGTATCCAGCGCAATAAATAAATCGGCAACCTGTTTTTTTTGTTGAACTTTTTTGGTCCCCCATTCTGGCCCTGCGGCCGCCACGAAACACAAAGCAAGAATCAGCATCCGAAAAATCCACGGAATCCAATTCACCTTCAGAATGCCTGGCGTATTTTGAACCAGTTGCGTATTCCCTAACAGGTAGGTTGATCTTTTAAAGCGTCGACTTCCATAAATCAACAAAGCGATCGCCGGAAGGGTCCAAAGAGCCTGCAGCCACAGCGGATGTTGAAAATGGATGTGTGAAATCATTATCGTCGATCCCTTTTTTCGATGCGGTTTTGAAAAAATCGTCTAACGATGGGATCTAAATTTTCGCCCGCGATTAAATCCATTCGATCGATGCCTTTTTGCGTTAACTGCTTTAATTGTAATTCTCGTGTTGCAATGGCTTCACGTAACAACCTTAAATTACTTTTGGAAATATAGCCCACGCGTCCGGTTTCCGGATCTTGAACGGTAATACGACTGGGAAGGGTTGTGATTTCTTCTAAGGGATCATGAATACTAATGGCAATGACATCATGCCTTTTACCCAGCATGCTTGCTAAGTTCATCGGGATGGGTTCGGTAAAATCCGACAACCAGAAAAGCACACTTCGCCGTTTCAGCCCACGAGCGAGATAATTTAAAGCAGGCTCATACCGAGTACGAAGTCCTTTTGGTTGAAAGGTTAACAATTCTTTTAATAGGCGGAAGGCCGCCGCTTTACCACGATTCGGAGGAAGAAACCGTTCGACTTGATCCGTAAATATCAATAGTCCCACTTGATCTTGCTGTTGAATAGCCGTCAAGGCTAAGGTTGCACAAAATTTCAAAACGGTTTCTTTTTTAAAAGAACGAATGCCTTTGGGATTCATTGAAGCAGAAAAATCCACTGCAAAAATCAGATGCAACTCTCGTTCTTCGACAAAAGTTTTAATATAGGGTGAATTTAAACGTGCGGTAACATTCCAATCAATTGAGCGATAATCATCCTCCGGCGTATATTCGCGAACCTGGTGAAATTC
The DNA here is from genome assembly GCA_027366525.1 of candidate division FCPU426 bacterium. Lineage (GTDB taxonomy): Bacteria > Oederibacteriota > Muellerivitia > Muellerivitales > DAHXKG01 > DAHXKG01. The sequence goes on along the minus strand of DAHXKG010000004.1, from coordinate 186,952 downwards.
CAATCCATTGCCTTTAAATCCACTCCGGTAGGCGCCTAATAAAAGTGTATCCACAGTTCCACGAGTAGCAATTTCTAATCGATGGACTTCAGATAATAACTGCTGAACAGAAACCAAAGGTTCATTTTTCATAAATTGATTCAGTTGTACTCTAGAATTTTTTAAAAAATTGTAGGATTTTTTGGATGAAAAAACTAGTCACGATCAAGAAAATTTTTGGTTATTTTTATGCTTCAGGATGCGTTTTTTATTATGGCCTTTTCCTAAGGAAGCCATCCAAAAAGGCACTTTTACAAAGCAAAAAGCGCCCATGATACCAGCTGCTATAAAAACAATCAGATTGAAGCCTAAGGCCTTCAGTGAATCCAGCCCATAATAGTTTTCAAGGGCATTATAAACTTTCCATAAAACCCATACCAGCGGTCCGGCCAATATTCCTAAAAATCCAGAAAATGCCACTATCTTTTTTTGAAAGGGATCCGTTTGCTTTTGAAATAGGTAAGCGGAAGCACCTAGACTTGCTAAACTAACTAGGCCAGCCAAGAGTAAAACAATAGCTCGCATTTCATTCGACGAAATTAATTCATTCATGGGTGGAAAAAACTTGGAATTGCCCACTTCAAAACAGAAGCGAACATCAGAACCGTTCCCGCCATCATCAGCAGGGCCCAAAATACATCCTGCGGTTTCGGGGCTGAATCTGATTTCCAAAATCCTAAATTAAAAAAAATATAACCTACAACAATACCCAACATGGCCATAGGAAACTCCGTTATAAATCTTGACGTCCTTAATTATTGCTCGGTGCTGACTGACAGGCATTGGTTCCGCATGCACACGACGAATGGGTTTCAGTTGGAACTGCAGGAGTTGAAGTTTTTTCTTTTAAATTGGTGTTATTTTTATTTTTATAATCGTTTTGATAAAAACCGGATCCCTTTAAAATAAATCCAACATTGGCCGAAACCAATCGTTTCACTGGCGATCCACAGGTAGGGCATGTTTGTAATGCAGCATCTTTAATCGATTGCCATTGTTCAAATGAACCACATTTCTCACATTGATATTCATAGGTAGGCATAACTTATCTCCTCTTCCTAAACTTCCAAAACTATTCAGCGCTCCCACAAACCACCTTGTTGAATTACTAATCATCATAAGCACGATCCCAAATCATGTCAATGGATTCTTAAAAATTGGCCCTAAAATAAAAAGCCCTCGCAGAATAACTCTGCGAGGGCTTGGTCGACATTGGCACAGATTAATAATCCATCCCACCGCCCATGCCGCCCATCCCCCCCATGCCGGGGGCTCCTGCCGGAGCTGGTTTTTCCTTTTCTGGAATATCCGTCACCAAGGTTTCCGTTGTAATCATCAACCCTGCAATCGAAGCTGCATTTTGAAGAGCTGAACGAACTACTTTGGTTGGATCAATAATTCCAGCCGCTACCATATCCTCAAAAACGCTCGAGTCCGCGTTATATCCGATATTTTGTTTTTCCGTGTAGATTCGTGCAACAATTACAGAGCCTTCTCCGCCTGCATTATGGACAATTTGACGAAGTGGTTCCTCAATGGCGCGACGAACAATATCAATACCAATTTTTTCGTCCCCTTCTACTTTCAAGGAATTCAAGACTCCAACTGATCGAACCAATGCGACTCCGCCGCCAGGAACAATTCCTTCCTCTACTGCAGCGCGTGTCGCGTGAAGTGCATCTTCAACGCGAGCTTTCTTTTCTTTCATTTCAACTTCAGTTGCTGCGCCAACATTAATGACGGCAACGCCGCCCACTAACTTGGCCAATCGCTCTTGAAGCTTCTCGCGATCATAATCACTTGTTGTTTCTTTGATTTGACGGCGAATGGTTTCACATCGCGCATCAATATCCTTGCGATTGCCGGCCCCTAACATAATCGTGGTATTATCTTTATCGATTATGACTTTTTTGGCTTGTCCCAAGTCTTCCAAACGGATGTTTTCCAATTTAATTCCTAAATCTTCCGTAATGGACTTCCCATTCGTCAAGACCGCAATATCTTCCAACATGGCTTTTCGTCGATCCCCAAATCCTGGCGCTTTGACAGCCCCACAGACAAAAGTGCCCCGAATCTTATTAACCACTAAGGTCGCCAACGCCTCACCCTCGACTTCTTCTGCAATGATAAGAAAAGGCCGACCTTTTTGAACCACTTTTTCAAGAATTGGCAAAAGATCTTTCATGCTTGAAATTTTTTTCTCATGAATCAAGATGTATGGATTTTCCAAATCACACTCCATACGTTCCGAGTTGGTGACAAAATAGGGAGAAAGATAGCCTTGATCAAATTGCATCCCCTCAACAACATCGAGCGTAGTTTCAATGCCTTTGGCTTCCTCAACCGTAATGACGCCATCTTTTCCAACTTTTTCCATCGCTTCAGCAATAATCTCTCCGATTTTTTTATCGCCATTGGCTGAAATGGTAGCGACTTGGGCGATTTCGTTTTTCCCCTTAGTCGGTGTTGAAATTTTCTTTAGTTCAGTCACCATCGCATCCACCGCTTTATCAATTCCACGTTTTAGAGCCATTGGATTCGTGCCAGCGGTTACATTCTTTAATCCTTCTTTTACGACCGCCTGAGCCAAAACTGTTGCAGTCGTGGTCCCATCTCCCGCCACATCAGAAGTTTTGGTTGCGACTTCCTTGACCATCTGAGCACCCATGTTTTCAAATGGATCTTCTAATTCCACTTCCTTAGCCACTGAAACACCATCTTTGGTAATATTAGGGGCTCCATATTTCTTGTCCAAAACAACATTGCGTCCCTTAGGTCCCAGTGTCACCTTAACTGCATTAGCTAATTTATCAACCCCGCGTTGAAGCGCTCGTCGGGCTTCTTCCCCATAGATAATCTGCTTTGCCATTGCTGTTACTCCTTAATATTTGATTTAAGATAATTTGTTACTTTTACCCTTAATTTTCAATTACGCCCAAAACATCCTCTTCCTTCATAATAAGTAATTCTTTGCCATCGACTTTGATTTCATTACCTGCATATTTTTCAAACAAAATCAAATCGCCGGATTTTACTTCCATTTTAATTTTTTCACCTTTTTCATTCACTTTACCATCTCCGACCGACATCACTTTACCTTTTTGGGGCTTTTCCTTTGCGGTATCCGGAATGACAATCCCACTTTTGGTTTTTTCCTCTTCTTCTAACCGCTCAACAATAATACGGTCATGCAACGGGCGAATCTTCATTGAACTACCTCCTCTACGCTAGTTATAAATTTAATTTGAAATCTGACTGACTCAATCACTTCATTGACTTGGTTGTAAAATTAGCACACTAGACCCTAGAGTGCTAATTTTTTTGAATAATCATAGGAATAAGCTCATTAATCGTCAAGGGGTTTTTCATTTTTTTAATTGAGAATGAAAGGCAGGCGCAAGCGTTTAACTTTAAATCATCGTCGTCACCCGCAACACCTTGGGATCGCCCCGAGCTTCAGGCGATCGGCCATGATCCAACGTCAAAACGTTATCGGGGACGACTCGTTACACTTCAATTGAATTTTTATTCCAAAGTTAAAACTTGCAAAGCATTAATTAATAATGCCTTTTAAATTTTTGGATGGTAAAAATTTGGGAACTCGTTTTGCGGGGACTTGCACAGTCGCGCCGGTCTTCGGATTTCGAGCTATTCGTTCTTTTTTTTCTTTAATTTTAAAAACACCAAAGCCGGTAATATTTACTTTTTCATTCTTTTTCATCGTGTCCACAACAATATTGATCATATTTTCCAAAACTTTTTCAACTTCCCCTTTTTTAATGCCGGTAATTTCGGTAATTTTCAATACGAGTTCATCATTTGTCATAAACAACTCCTTATTTTCAAGATGTTTATTCCTTCTGTTTGTTCATTCCCGTCACTGCGTTAACACTATAGCAAAGGTAGTATACTGAAATTCCAATGAATTCGCGTGAAAATTCGCTTCAACCCTTTTCTTTTTTGAAATTGCTTTTTACTTTATTTTTAAAGCATTTTTCAAAAAGGATTAATTTATGACGATAATTTTTTCAATTTTTTGAATCACTTGTTGACTATTTTGAACCGTCACACGTATATAGTATAACCCATTGGCAACGGGTTGCCCCGACTCATCACGCAGGTTCCAGTCAATCACGCTACTTGAATTGATCATTTTTTCAAAAGAAAAAATTTCTCGAAATGCTGTTGTAAAAACACGATATGTGACGATTGAAGGCTCTGAAATATTCACTTGAATATGGACTCTCTGATTCAACCCCACGGGATTAGGATAAGAAACAGAAATGAACTCCGCGGAAGCTGCAAGGGTGGGAGTGGCCGTTGGCGTCGTGTTAATTGCAATCACAGTCACCGACGATGACAAACCAGTCGGGTTCCCAGAATAGGTAATACTCGCATTATTAACTAAACTGCTGCCTGGCGTTACTTGAGAACCCACCTGAACTGTAAAACTGATCTGATACGTTCCCGCATTTAAATTTGAAAAGTTCCATTGAATTTGTGATCCCTGAATTGTCCCCGTACTTGACAAAGCATCTTGAGCCAGTTGAATAGAACCCGTTTGGGCCGGTATCGTATCCATAATTTGAACTTGTTGAATTGAGCCCGCGGTGATTTCCACATTCAAGGTATAGGTTTCGCTTCCTCCAATAACCGGATTTGACGTTAAGACGGTTTGACTTAAAACAACTCCGGCAGTCGCCGTAGCGGTTAGCGTTGGAGTCAATGTAGGCGTCTCTGTCAAGGTAGGTGTTATTGTGTTTATCGGAGTAGTTGTCGATGTATCCGTTGGCGTGGCCGTGGGGGTGTTAGTGAGTGTATCGATGGGCGTATTGGTTGGAGTCTCTGTGGGCGTTGACGTTCCGGTGCTCGTAAACGTGCCCGTTGGTGTGGCCGTCGGCGTATTAGTGAGTGTATCGATGGGCGTATTGGTTGGAGTCCCTGTGGGCGTTGACGTTCCGGTGCTCGTAAACGTGCCCGTTGGTGTGGCCGTCGGCGTATTAGTGAGTGTATAGATGGGAGTACTAGTTGGAGTCCCTGTGGGCGTTGACGTTCCGGTATTCGTAAACGTGCCCGTTGGCGTCGCCGTGGGCGTGTTAGTGAGTGTATAGATGGGAGTACTAGTTGGAGTCCCCGTGGGCGTTGACGTTCCGGTACTCGTAAACGTGCCCGTTGGCGTCGCCGTGGGCGTGTTAGTGAGTGTATAAATGGGAGTACTAGTTGGAGTCCCTGTGGGCGTATGGGTGGCTGTATTGATTGGAGTATAAGTCGGTGTTGACGTCACCGTATTGGTCAATGTATTTGTCGGCGTGAACGTCGGCGTTGGCGTTGTTGTATGCGTAAATGTATCCGTTGGCGTGGCAGTCGATGTTGGCGTTGTCGTATTTGTAAACGTACCCGTCGGTGTGGCAGTCGGCGTGTTGGTTAACGTATTTGTAGGTGTGCTTGTAAAAGTAAATGTTGGAGTCGAGGTATGGGTAAACGTGGGAGTCATGGTTAAACTAGGTGTAGCCGTTGGAGTAAAAGTCATCGTTGATGTCGATGTTGACGTCGGAGCTGGAGATCCAGCACCGCACGTTGGGTAAGGCGTTGCAAGCCACGTTGAAACAGCCATTCCATATGTCGTGGGAGCAAAATTACTATAACTCGTCAAAAGATTAGGACAGGAATTATCTGTCATCGACCATGCGGTTCCTCCCACGATGCCTGTTGTTGTATTAATCCAGTTAAACATATTTGTATCATAGGTGCTATTATCCTGACCACAGGCATTGTAGTACGGACCAAACTCTCCTACAAAAATAGGTCCACAGGACGCAGCTGAACCTATATCATTATTCCAACTGACAGCCGAGTCGCCATCATTGTTCCCATATAAATGAGTCGAAAAAACAATACCTGCACCGACATTGGTCAACGGATAATTACAAACCTGTTGTAAATCGGCACACCAAGAAACACCGCCAGCTAAACAAATATTGGTTGCCCCAGCCGATCGGATGGCATTGAGAAGGCCTTGCATTCCTGGAGTCCATGCCGGTGTCCCCCCGGTGAGCCCACCCTCTTGCCATACAGACCAAGGAATCACTTCAGGCTCATTATATAAATCAAAAAAAACAGCCGGATTGTTGGCATAGGTGGCCGCCACGGAACTCCAAAAAGTAACCGCATTTCCATCCGCCATCAATTGTTGGCCAGTTGCCGTACCCCATCCTGCCCCTGAACAAGGTGAGGTGTACGTGGTTGCACCTGCCGTAGCAAGCCCCGCATAGGTTCCGGACCAATGCAAATCGAGAATCACATAGACATTATTCGTTGAGCAATAATTGACAATATTAGCCACGGTGTCTTGATAAGTTACCGCACCCGCTCCGCCGCATCCAAACCAATAATCTTGATTCAGTGGTAGACGAATAATACTCACATGCCAAGCCGTTACGGCTTCTTGGACCGAACCAATAATGGTCCCACCCGATCCATTAGGAGGCCCCTCACCCGGATCCCCATTATTATCATACCACTCCATGCTATCAATATCGACGCCCTTAAGCCGAACAGTACATCCCGCACTTGATACTAAAGCATTTCCATCCACATGCAGCTGGAGAGGTGTCGCTTGCCCGATTCCAATCATGCCAAGCCAACTCAACCCCAAAATCATCAAAATTTTTTGATACGGGAATTGGGACACTCCTCTAATCCAAAATTGATAAAGTAGCTTCCGTGTTTTAGATAAGAAATTCATATCCTGAGTATCCATTAGTTCTTCATAACCATTCCATTCCTATTTGGATGCTTGCCATCATTATGCATTAACCCGCTTTTCATGGGCCCTATCTTTTAAGTAAGTTTTTAAAAATTCTCACCAACTGAAAATCCAATTTCAGGGCCCTGATTTAAAATTGTGTTGTATTCTCTTTCACGTTCAATCACTCTAAAAAAAATTTCCCGTCAAACCGCACTCACATGTATCTTCAAACTGGAATTTAGCCTTGCATGGCTTAACTTGAAAAACAACCCTAGCAAACGGAAATCGTTTTCATTCGATTTGAAAATATTGCTGATTTTTATGAACCTCAAGTTTTTTTAAATCGTTCGATAAAAATTTTCATCGTTTGAATTTTTTATCTACAATAACTATATCATTAAATTAGTTTAAAATAAATACAACATAACCCACATCATAAAAAAAACGAGATCAGTGATTTAATTGATTGTTTTTATTTTTTCAAAAAAATACGAAACAAATTACCAATAAATTTCTGGCTGAAAATAAAATTTGTGATAAATTTTTTTTTGTATTTCATGCATGCACTTTTGCGTTTCCAATTCCCCCAGGCTAATCATTTCCTTGGCCGCAGAAAAGTCAAATAAATCATAGTGATTCAAATTCATTTCAATTTGAATATCCGAGTTTTTTTTCCAAGTTTCTTGTTGTTCAACAAAAAAATACCATACCCGCGTTAATACTTGAAATACATTAGACGCGAGTTCAAACACCGGTCGCTTGCCTAATACATTCACGGCAATAATCATATCGGCTCCTAAAGCTTTTAGCGCACGCACGGGAACATTCTCGCTCATGCCGCCATCGACCAATTGATGATGCGCATAATCAACCGGTGCATAAATGCCCGGAATCGAGCAAGAGGCTCGAACAGCTTTAGCTAATGAACCATGAGTAAAAATAACCTCATTGCCTGAACAAATATCCGTCGCCACGACCGCTAACGGTTTTTTTAAGTCCTTAAATTTTTCAACTTTTAAATATTTACGAATATAATCTTCAATGGCTACTGAAGAAACCAATCCCATGCGCGATGGATGGAAAGAAAAAAAATCCTTCCACTTGGTTTGAATGCCCAGATGCTCAATTTGGTCGCACGTTAACCCCGATGCATAAGCGGCCGCAATAATGGCACCGGCGCTTGTTCCCGCTAAACAATCAATCGCAATATGCGCTTTTTCCAGAACCTTCAATACCCCAATTTGCGACACGCCATAGCATACACCCCCGGATAATGCTAACCCAATCTTTAATCGAGAGTTTTTTTTCTTTCTCGTTAACTGATCCAGCGAATGAAACGGAAGTCTAGCAGATTGAACCGGCCTTGATTTTTTTTTATTCATCAATAAACTTCGGTTGCCGTTTTTCAATAAAAGCCTGTATGCCCTCTTTCATATCTTTGGAATGACAGCATTCCGCAAATAATTTGGCTTCGACGCGCATCGCTTCTTCCATGGTCGGCTTGGCCATGCCTTCCTGAATGGCCTTCAAAATAGCTCGGACGGCAATGCGAGGTTTTAATGCCAGTTTTTTAGCCCAACCTTGGGATTGCTTCAAAACTTCGGAGTCCGGAACAACTTCATCCACTAAACCACGCGTTAAAGCTTCAGACGGTGTAATAAAATCGCCACGCAAAATCCATTCAATGGCCTTCGATTTTCCAACCAATCTGGATAATCGTTGCGTGCCACCAAATCCAGGCATAATGCCTAAATTAATTTCCGGTTGTCCCAATTTGGCCCGATCGGAACAAATGCGCATATGGCAAGCCATCGCTAATTCCAGTCCTCCTCCTAAACAAACACCATTAATGGCGGCTAAAATTGGCTTTTCAAAATTCTCAATTTTCATAAACAATGCTTGGCCCACTTGAGAGGCTTGCAAAGCTTGCTCTTCATTTTGAATGGTGGCAATTTCCTTGATATCCGCTCCTGCAACAAATGTCATCCCAGAACCTGTGAGAACCAAACATTTAACATTCGGATCTAAACGAAATTTTTCCAAAAATGATTCCAGTTCCAGCAAAACCGGTTTTGAAAGAACGTTAATCGGCTTTTGATCTAAAATGAATGTTGCAACTTTTGCGTCAATTTCTACTCTCCAAATGGACTCCATATAGCCTCCTTAAAGTAAGTTAATAATTAAAAAACCCTTTTTTCGTTTTGGTACCTAAATAACCTGCTGCAACCATGCGTTTCAAAAGTGGAGCAGGCCAAAATCGCTCGCCAACTTGCTTCGTTAACAGCTGAAGTTGTTGTAAAACCCAATCAAGACCCAACTGATCTGCATAATGCAAGGGTCCCCCTTTCTCACTGGGAAAACCCGTTCCGGCCATCATCGCCATGTCAATATCCATCGGTGAAGCGATATTTTCTTCCAAACATAAAGCCGCTTCATTGATCATCGGCAATAGACTTTGTACTGGCGAGAAAGGCCGCACTCCTTGGGGAGAAGTCTGGGATAATTTCTGAAGAATTTCTGGGAACTTAGATGTTTTAGATTCATCGTATGTATAAAAACCCACTTTTGATTTGACCCCCAAACACTTGGCTTGCTTCATTTCCAATAATAATGATGAAGGTTGCATGCGTGAACCATATGCATCATAAAGAATATTAGCAACATCGTCGCAGACATCCAGTCCTAATAAATCCATTAAGACAAACGGCCCCATCGGCATTCCGAATTGACGCATGGCCTCATCCATTTCTAAAATAGTGGCCGTGCCAGTCTGCGCAATAAATGCCGCCTCGTTTAAATAAGGCATCAGAAGGCGATTTACTAAAAATCCCGTACATTCCTTCACGCGAACCGGTATTTTTCGAAGGGATTCAGCAAATGTCAGAGTGTCTTGAACGACATCATTGGATGTTTGAAGCCCTGGAATAATTTCGACTAATTTCATGACGGAAGGTGGATTAAAAAAATGCATCCCCACAACGCGTTCCGAATGTTGCACTGCCGCAGCCAACTCGGTGATGGATAACGCCGAGGTATTGGTTGCCAAAATCGCGTTCTCGGGAATGTGCTTTTCAACTTCCGTTAAAACTTTTTTCTTAACTTCCGCATTCTCATATACGGCTTCGACAATAATATCGCATTCTTTAAAATCTTCGTTGGAAGTAGTTCCCGTAACTAAAGCCATTTTTTGTTCCATCTCATTTGAGGACATTTTCCCTTTATCCACACGCGTCTGATAAATTTTCTTAATTAATTGAATGCCATAATTGACTTTATCCATATCCACATCTTTCAAAATAACGGGCAAACCCGAAAAAGAAATGGTTTGAGCAATGCCTGACCCCATTGTTCCAGCTCCAATCACGCCGGCTTTATAAATAAACATTGTTGACCTCCTGTCATCGTTCTCATGGACTTCAACAAGCCATTTTAGTTTTTTCGTTCTAAAACCATCGCGCCACCCAAGCCTCCCCCGACACACATCGAAATGACGGATAATGAGAAATTTTTTCTTACCATCTCTCTTAATGCCGTTAAAACCAATCTTGCGCCGGTCATCCCTACCGGATGCCCTAGCGCAATCGCTCCCCCATTCATATTTAAAATATCTCTTTTCAAATGCAAAATGCGATCCACTGATAATACTTGCGCAGCAAAAGCTTCATTAATTTCAACCAGCTGTAAATCATCTAATTGCAGATGAGCTTTTTGGATCGCTTTAGGAATAGCCATGGCCGGTCCAATTCCCATCCGTTCCGGTTCCACCCCGACAAACGCATACGATCGAATATAGCCTAATAACGGAAAAGAAAGTGCACGAGCTTTTTCTTCTGACATCACTAACAACATCGCGGCCCCATCATTAATTCCACAAGCATTGCCCGGAGTTACACTGCCCCCTTCTTTAAACACCGCAGGATAAGATGCCAGCGCTTGCTCGGTTAAAGCGATATTAATGCCCTCATCCTGGTATACCGGCTCCGGCGGCATAGCTTTACCCATCATATGTTTGGGAACCCAAACCGGTACTATTTCTTCTTTGAATTTATTTTCTCGCTGAGCCTTGAAAGCCTTGCGATGACTTTGAACTGCGAATTCATCCTGTTCTTTCCGTGAAATTTGAAATTCCTCAGCTAAAACCTCTGCCGTCTGACCCATGACTAAATGACACACGGGATCGGTCAAACCCTCCATTAAGCCATCGACCATCACGGAATCTCTCATCCGTTTCCCAAATCGTATGTCTCGATTAATATAAGGAATTCTGCTCATCGATTCCGTTCCACCCACTAACTGAATATCGGCGTCGCCACACTGGATATTTTGATAAGCATTGACCAATGCCTGCATCCCTGAGGAGCAATTGCGAGCAACGGTATAACCAACAACTTCTTTGGGAAGCCCTGCTAGCAGCGATGCAACCCGAGCAATATTGGGTGCATCGGAACTCTGGGCAACACATCCCAAAATAACTTCATCAATATCCGACCCTTTTAAATGATTACGCTTCAACAATTCCTTCATGGCCGTGGCGGCCAATTCCTGAGCTGAGACATCCTTTAAAGCCCCCCCTAAAACGCCAATAGGGGTTCGAACTCCATCAACAATAACCACTTCTTTCATAGATGCACTCCTTGCATTAAAGATTACCGGATTTCACATTTTTTTGATTGGCTTCATGAACCAGAACTCGCCTTAAATTTTTACCCACTAGATTTTTAGGCAATTCTTGACGGAACTCGACTTCTCGAGGAACCTTATATTTAGCCATTTTCAATTTGCAAAATTCAATAATTTCCGATTCCGTCGCGCTCATAGCCGATTTTAAAACTACATAGGCTTTGACACGCTCGACAAAACTACTATCGGGAATTCCGACAACCACACAATCTTTAATTTTGTCATTTTGAAATAAAACCTCTTCCACATCACGCGGATAAACATTTTCTCCACCAACTTTAATCATGTCCTTTTTCCGATCGACCACAAAAAAGAAACCCTCATCATCCATATAAGCAATATCACCCGTATACAGCCAACCGTCTCTTAATACCCATTGAGTTTCTTCCGGATGGTTTAAATACCCCTGCATCACTTGAGGACCTCGAATGACCAGTTCTCCAATTTCACCGGACGCCAGATCTTTTTGCCCGGTTTCTAAATCGACAATTTTGGATTCCGTGCCGGATAATGGAATTCCAATCGAGCCCATCTTGCGTTGGCCATAAATCGGATTGGCATGAGTTACGGGCGAGGCTTCCGTAAGTCCATATCCCTCCACCAACTTTCCACCCGTAATTTCCTCGAATTTTTTTTGAACTTCCTGATGCAGAGGGCCCGCTCCGGATATACAGGCCTTAACACTTTTTAGATTATATCGTGGTGTTTTAGGATGTTGATTAATTGCAACATACATCGCTTGAACCCCGGGGAACAAACTCGGTTTATATTTCTGGATAGCTTCCATCACTTGTTGAACATCAAATTTAGGCAATAAAATCATGGAGGCCCCTAACACAACCGATAGATTCATTCCTACCGTCATCCCGTAACAATGAAAAATGGGAATTACGGCAAGAATTTTTTCTTCGCCTTGTTTAAGGGTGGGAAACCAATGCCGGACTTGCAAAGCGTTGGCCAAGAGATTGCGATGCGTTAAAATAACCCCTTTGGCAATGCCGGTGGTCCCACCGGTATATTGGAAAAGAGCGGGCGCATCCAATGAGAGTTGGGACGATGGACATTCACTTGAAGCGGTTCTTAACTCTTTTGAAAAAGGTCGTATCACCTCCGTGGATCGCCATGAAACCCAAGTTTTTTCACGCATTGATTTAAGTTGATACAATCGATTGAGCGGAAAGGGTAAAAAATCCTGAATCCCGCAAACCCATATTTTTTTTAATTTTAAATGGCCTTGAATCGTTTGAATTAACGGTAAAAATCTATCCAGCACAACCAAATACTGCGCGTCTGAATCCTTCAATTGAAATTCAGCTTCTGTCGATGAATACAATGGATTCAGTTGGGTAATGACCGCACCCGCTTTTAGCGCGCCATAATAAACAATCGGAACCGCTGGAACATTGGGGAGATAAAGTGCCACTCGCATCCCCGGTTGAAACCCATTTTTAAAAAGTAAATTGGCAAATTGATTCACTAATTGATGCAGTCGACGGTAGGTTTGTTGATAACTAAAAAAATGGATCGCAATTGCTGATGGAAATTGCAGAGCTATGTCTTCAAAAACTTGAACTAAGGTTTTATTGGGGAAATCAATTTGGGCTGGTACTTGAGGATCATAAAAAGAAAGCCAGGGTGATTCTTTCATGCTGCCTCCTTTCACGTGTCGGATGATCTTCAATCTCGTCCTACAAACAGTGTAAAACGCTTTTATACCAGTGTCAAAGGGTTATCGTATTTTTGATAGCGTCATCCTCGCTTCGATAAAAAATATAGTACCCTACATCCATCTCAATATTATAAAATAGGATATTCCATGACACCTTTTTTATTACAATGTATTGCTCGTGAACTTGAAGCCTATTTCAAATCTTCGCGATTGAATCAAATTTCTCAACCATCCTCCGATGTCCTTTATCTATCCGGCTACCATCCACACCGAAAACTGAAATACATTGTGATTTCAACTGCATTGTCGCACCCGATTATCTTTTTTTCCAATCAGAAACCCCCATCGCAATTGTCTCCTCCCAATTTTTGCCGTTCTTTAAGAAAACATCTCGAATATGCTCAATTAATTAATATCGAAATCCAGCCCGGAGAAAAAATCTTAAAACTTTATTTCAAAACGTCATCCGACACTTTTCAACTTATTTTTGAATGTCTGCCCAAGTATCCCAATCTCATTCTTGTTGACTTCAACCATAGAATTGTTAGTGCCCTCCGATACAAGAACAACCCAGAACGACCGGTATTGCCTCAACATCCTTATCACCCGCCACCGCGATCCATTTCAAAACCGAACTTCTGGAACTTGTCTATACAGGAGCTAAATCAACATTGGAACCATGCGCAATCCCAGAACTTCACCCAATGGATTCAAAACGAATTTCAAGGCACAGATGCCCAATTAGCCTCGTGGATTTACCAAAACAACACTATGGACTTTGAAAAATGGGAACACACCAAGCAAAAAGTACTCACACAACCCTGGGATTATTTTGAAATTCAAACATCCGCTTCTTCCTTAATTCTTTCACCCTTTCCCTTAAGCGGTCCTACGCCTACCACGCGTTTATATGATCAAGCCCATCTTGCTTTGGATTCCTTTTACACGCTCCAACTAAATCAAATGACGTTTTTAAAAGAAAAAGCCAATTTGGAATCCAAAATTCGGAAAACACTCAAGCATGAAAAAAAAATATTAGAACGAGTTCAGCAGGATCGGGCTCATGCCCTTCTTTCTGATCAGTATCAGTTTTGGGGAGATCTCTTATTGGCATCACTCACGCATATTTCTCCTCACAGTTCCAGCATTAATTTACCGGATATTATCCATGGAGCGTCTCAAACCGTTACGATTCCCCTTAATCCTTCTCTATCACCCATCCAAAATGTTCAATTTTATTTTCAAAAATCCAAGAAAGGTGTCCGGGGATTATCACTCATTGAAAAGCGAGTTCTGGATGTTAAAAATCGAATTGAATTTCTGCAATCTTCTTTGCGAAGCATTCCAGCCATACACCATCTCCATGAAATTGAAAAAATCAATCAAGAACTTTTCCCCAAACCGATTCGCCCGATCACCCCACCTAAAATCACTGTTAAATCCATTCCCCCGCCGCATGTGTTTAAAGAAAGGTTGGACTCCAAATTAGAGTTATGTGCAGGAACTTCCGCCAGTGGTAATGAATACATTACTTTTCAATTAGCTCAACCGGAGGATTTATGGTTTCATGTCCGAGATTTTCCAGGCCCGCATGTCATTTTGAGAAAATTGGAAAAAAATATTTCTGTTTCGGATGAAGCCATTCTAAAGGCTGCACAATGGGCCGCCGATCACAGTCAAGCATCTAAACAATCTCTCGTGACCATCAGTTATACACTCAAAAAATATGTAAAAAAAATACCGGGCGGAAAACCTGGCATGGTTTCTTTTTCAAAAGAAAAAAGTATTTTTATCAAACCTCATATTCCTTCATCTGATTAGAATCCTCCGTTGTTGATTTCATCTCCTTTACTGACCGCATGATCATTTATCGATCTCAAAATTTACACAAAAACTCAAATTTTTCTCAGCGCATAAGTTGTAAAAACTTATCACTCTCATCAATACTTATATGGGCTTTTGTTTGCAATAGATTTAGAAATGTGCCTTGCCAACGAAATATTTGGTCATTTGACCTAAGCGATCGATAACGTGTTGCGAATGACCTGTATATGACACTCAAGAAAAGAGCGATTGGCCCTCAATCGGATTCAAAAGGAGTTTCCGTACTCTTTCCACCCCCGCAAAAGAAGGCTTTGGGATACACCCGCGTCCTGGAATATTTCCACTCAGGAGCGGCTTAGAATCAAATCCTGCTCCACCTGAGCATCTTGGACCCCGGGAGCGTATTGTCTCCCTTGTGTAATCATGTCTTGGGGCATCATATTTCCGGCTCCAATTGAGTGTTAACCAATACCCGCCATTTTTTGCTGGGTATGTTTTTTCGATCTGCTCGCTGGAATCCAAAGGAATCCAGGGAACGTCCTTGCTAATGAATTAAAAAAATGTTAAATATCTAAATACTATGACATCAGATCTTCAGACAACACTTAAAATCAATGAAATCTATGCAAGTCTTCAGGGAGAATCGACTTTTGCAGGACAGACTTGTGTATTCATCCGGCTAACCGGCTGTCCCCTCCGGTGCTCCTGGTGTGACACGACTTATGCCTTTCAAGAAGGAACAGAACTATCCTTGGAAAATATCCTCTGCACCGTCCGCGATTATGGCATTCCTTTAATTGAAATTACCGGAGGAGAACCTTTAGCTCAAAAAAATGTTTATTTTTTGATGCAAGCTTTGCTCCAGCAACACTATCAAGTTTTATTAGAAACCAGTGGGGCGCTCTCGTTATCCCAAGTCCCTTCGGAAATCATTAAAATTATGGACATTAAGTGTCCTCAGTCTCAAGAAGCTCATCGAAATCATTTGGATAATCTACACTTATTAATTCCTCATCAAGATCAAATTAAATTTGTCATTCAAGATGAGACCGATTACGCCTATGCCCAAGAGCAAATTAAACGTTATCAACTTGACGAACGCTTCACCTTGCTTTTATCGCCCGTTCATGAACTATTGCCTCCTCAGCATTTAGCTGAGTGGATGATCCGAGATCATGCGCCTGGAAAACTTCAAATCCAACTCCACAAATATTTATGGCCGCATGAAATCAGGAGACGTTAGATGAAACCAGCGAAAATTTCCAAAAAAGCCATCGTTTTATTGTCCGGCGGATTAGATTCGACCACCTGCTTAGCCATCGCTCAGTCACGGGGATTTAATATTTATGCACTGACCATTCAATATGGACAACGCCATCAAGCTGAATTACTCGCCGCTAAAAAAATAGCTCGCCACTACCAAGTTCAAAAACATCTTATTCTCAAAATTCCTCTCACGGCTTGGGGAGGATCTTCCTTAACCGACTTGAAATTAAACGTCGCACAATCACGGTCCTTCCAATCCATGGCCCAGGGCATTCCTGAAACTTATGTGCCTGCTAGGAATCTAATATTTTTATCGTTAGCCTTGGCCTGGGGAGAAACGCTTCACGTTGAAGATTTTTTTATCGGCGTAAACGTTCTGGACTATAGTGGCTATCCGGACTGCCGCCCCGCCTTTATTCACCAATTTGAGAAACTTGCACGCTTAGGCACCAAGCTTGGTGTGGAACAAAACTGGAAGCTTAAAATTCATACCCCTTTAATTCACCTCGCCAAACATCAGATCATCCAAGAAGGTACCCGTTTAGGAGTCAATTACGCCTGGACACACTCTTGCTATCATCCTCGTCCTAATCATGCTCCGTGTCTTAAATGCGATTCCTGTTTGCTAAGAGCAAAGGGGTTTCAACTTGCAAACCTTGAAGACCCTCTCTTAAATCGCTTTTTTAGAAAATAATTTTAAATAGTCTTTTACTTGTTTTCTTCCTTCTTTAAAATCCATCAAAAAAATTCGTGCCAACTGGAAGGGATCACACGGATCGGTTTCCGAACCAATGATCGAGGATAAAAACGGAAATACCGCATCCTGAGAATCCGATTGAAATTTCCATCGAAGTTTTAAATTTCGACAAAGGGTCTCGCCGATATAAACCCCAAGTATTCCAATGCGTATCTTGGCATCAAACTCCGTTTGGATTTCATTCAAAAAAGCAGGAATGACTTTTTTCAATCGATCTATCGATCGCAAGGAAAAATCCGGATGGATTTCGAAAAGATTAGCTTCCATATTTCTCGATAGACGCGAAATGGATCTTTCAATTTTGGATTTTTCTTCATCGAATATATGCGGATCCGATTGTCGGTCTTTCAAAGTGCGTTCAACCAAATTCAAGGCCTGCACGTGCTGCGAATGTGATACATAAATGGATCGTGCGCCTATAAATCCAAAAATTCCAAATCCCAGGATGGCAATCCCCCAAATCCAAACAGGGGCAATCCCAAAGAAGAATACATACGGCCTGGCTTGGTTAGCAATGCCTAATAACAAAAACCATACGGCCAATTCTACCTGAAAGTATGCCCGCTGAAGAGAACTCATTAAAAATCAAACCCCCGACGTGCCTTCACCTGATTATCAAAATAATGTTTCTTTTTATTAATCTCGGTAACCAAATCGGCCTGTTGAAGTAACTCGGGCCATATTTGATGACCCGTCATGACCAACTCACATCGCCGGGTTTCCTGAAATGCCTGGACAAGTTTCATCACTTCATCTCTTGAAATTAATTGGCACATAACGGCCGCTAAAATTTCATCTAAAATCAGCAGTTGTTGCGTTCCTGAAATTAAAAGTTCCATTGATTTCTGCAACGCTTTTTGAGCTTCCCGGAAGTCCTCCTCAATATTTTTGAATCGAAATGCGGTTGGACTTAAAACCCGCTCCATCCCAAACGAAAACACGTCCATATTCGAAAGCGTTCGTAAAAGAATGCGTTCTGAATAATGTTCTTCGTGATCGTTGAACCCTTTGTCAAATTGAATCAAACAGACCTTATATCCAGCCCCCAAGGCCCGAATTGCCAGCCCAATGCTGGCCGTAGTTTTTCCCTTTCCATACCCATAGTAAATATGAAATTGATACTGCTCCATGAGTCACACTCGTCATTTAAGATGAAAAGGCATCTTGCAACGCATAAACATTGAACTCCCGCTTGAGCATCGCTTCAATCCCATTCGTTGCCGCTTCACATCCATACAGGGTGGTAATACAAGGAATCGAATAAGTCACCGCGGCTCGGCGAATCTGATAATCATCCGATCGAGGACCCTTTCCCACCGGAATATTCATGATCAATTGTATTTCGCCATTCTTAATTAAATCAACAATATTGGGGCGCCCCTCCATAACTTTTCGCACACGTGAAACCGTAATACTGTTATTTTCTAATGCTTGAGCGGTTCCCTCGGTGGCCACTAATTTAAATCCCAAATCGCTCAATTGTTTGGCAATAAAAATAATTTTTCGTTTGTCGCTATTTTTCACGGAAATAAAAATAGTGCCTCTTTTAGGCAAAGTCGCATTAGCCGCCATTTGACTTTTAGCAAATGACATCCCAAAATCAATATCCAAGCCCATTACTTCTCCCGTGGATTTCATTTCTGGACCTAATACCGTATCCACGCCAGGAAATCGATTGAATGGAAAAACTGATTCTTTGACGGCAATCATTTTTTTCTTTTGCGTTGTCAACATTTTGAATTTGGTTAATTTTTTTCCTGCCATCACCTGAGCAGCGATTTTGGCCCAAGCAACACCCGTGGCTTTTGAGACAAACGGAATGGTTCGAGATGCTCGCGGATTGACTTCCAGAACATACACCACATCATTTTTAATCGCAAATTGGATATTCATCAGTCCAATCACCTTCAATTGCAGCGCGATCTGATTGGAATAATCCCGAATCGTATGGAGTTGATCTTCTCGTAACGTATGTGGTGGAAGAACACACGCAGAATCCCCGGAATGAATTCCCGCTTCTTCAATATGCTCCATAATGGCAGCTATATGAACTTGATGTCCATCGGACACACAATCGACGTCAACTTCAATTGCATCTTCTAAAAAATGGTCAATCAAAATGGGTAACCCTGGAGCTGCTTCTTGCGCTTTTAAAACGAATTGTTCTAATCGGGATTCATCATAGACAATCTCCATGGCTCTTCCACCCAATACATAAGAAGGGCGAACCACCACTGGATAACCGACCGTTTGAGCAACTTTTTGGGCTTGATGAGCATTATAGGCAATGGCGTGTGCCGGCTGATTGATTTTTAATTTTCGAAGCAGGGCTCCAAATAATTTCCGATCCTCCGCAATATCAATGGATTGTGGACTGGTTCCAATAATGGGGATCTTTTCTTTTTGAAGCGGCAACGCTAGTTTCAATGGTGTCTGTCCACCGAACTGGATAATAACCCCATCCGGTTTTTCCCGGTCTAAAATATTCATCACATCTTCAAACGTTAATGGTTCAAAATAAAGTCGATTGGAGGTATCATAATCCGTTGAAACCGTTTCAGGATTATTATTCACCATAATCACTTCCCAGCCTTCTTCACGGAGTGCAAACGATCCATGAACACAACAATAATCAAACTCGATACCTTGTCCAATGCGATTCGGACCGCCTCCTAAAATAAGAATTTTCTTTTGAGACACCGGTGCAGCTTCATCCTCCGTCAGCGAATTTCGTCCAAGTTCATAAGTAGAATACAAATACGGAGTAAACGCCTCAAATTCTGCAGCACAGGTATCCACTCTTTTATATAAGGGCAGGATTCCAAGCCGTTTTCGATATTGTCGTATAGAATGTTCCGTAGTATTAAACAAAAAAGCCAATTGTTTATCCGAAAAGCCCAACGCCTTAGCCGTCTGCATCGTCTCATGAGGAAGCCGTTCTTTTAATGAGCCTCGTTTACGACTTGATTTTTCAAGTTTTTCTTCTGCAGCGACAATTTGTTGAATTTCACTTAAAAACCATGGATCAATACCCGTCAATTTAAATAACGAGTCAATCGAATAGCCTTGTCGTAAAGCTTGACGGATAAAAAAGATTCGAGTTGAAGACGGTTGCTTTAATTTTTCCGCAAGAATTTCGGAAGCAATTTTTTTATTTGGATTGGCTACTTTTTTCCATGCATTCTTGACCCATCCTCGACCATCCGCTCCCAAACCATCATAGCCCATTTCTAAAGATCGAAGCGCCTTTTGTAAGCTCTCCTTAAAAGTGTGTCCCATGGCCATGGTTTCCCCGACACTTTTCATTTGAGTTGTTAAATTATCTTCAGCTTCTTGAAATTTTTCAAAAGTAAATCGCGGAATTTTAGTAACCACATAATCTAAAACGGGTTCAAAGGCCGCCTTCGTATACCGCGTGATATCATTTAAAAGTTCGTCTAAAGTATAGCCCACTGCCAGCTTCGCCGCTATTTTTGCAATCGGGAATCCTGTGGCTTTGGAGGCCAAGGCTGAGGAGCGCGAAACACGAGGATTCATTTCAATGACAACCATGCGTCCTGTTTGGGGATGAATCCCAAATTGTATATTGGATCCCCCGGTATCCACCCCAATTTCCCGAATACAAGCCATGGACGCATTGCGCATTCGTTGATATTCTTTATCCGTCAGGGTTTGAGCGGGGGCCACCGTAATGGAATCACCTGTATGAATGCCCATAGGATCCAAATTTTCAATCGAACAAACAATGACTACATTGTCATTCAAATCCCGCATTACTTCCATTTCAAATTCTTTCCATCCTAAAATGGACTCTTCCACGAGACATTGATGAATCGGACTTAATTCCAATCCTTTTTCAAGAATTTCCTGAAATTCCTGCCGATTATAAGCAATCCCGCCTCCAGTTCCACCTAATGTAAAAGCCGGACGAATAACTACTGGGTATTTATTTTTTTCAGTAAACTGAAATCCTTGTTCCAAGGTTTTTACAGTTTGAGATTCGGGCAAATCCAGACCAATTTTCATCATGGATAATTTAAACTGCTCGCGATCTTCTGCCTTTTTAATGGCATCCAATTTGGCACCAATTAGTTCAACGTTAAATTCATTTAAGGTCCCATTGTCGGATAACGCAACCGCCATATTTAATGCGGTTTGTCCACCCAAGGTTGGAAGGAGGGCATCCGGTTTTTCCTTTTGGATAATTTTTCGAATAATCTCGGGCTGAATGGGTTCAATATACGTACGATCCGCAAATTCGGGATCGGTCATAATGGTAGCGGGATTCGAATTAACTAAGATTACTTTATAGCCTTCTTCTTTTAAAGCTTTACACGCTTGCGTACCCGAATAATCAAATTCGCACGCTTGACCAATAATAATCGGCCCCGCTCCAATCACCATAATTTTGTTGATATCGGTTCGTCTAGGCATAAAAATCCTTATAGATCAAAATTTTGTTCAATCAATTTTCGAAAATGGCTAAATAAATATCGAGAGTCATGAGGCCCCGGAGCGGCCTCGGGATGATATTGGACACTAAACCCAGGATTTCGAACTAATTCTAGCCCTTCGCTCGTGTTATCGTTCAGATTGATATGCGTTTCCACAACTTGATCCAAATCCAGGCTTTTCACATCTACCGCAAATCCATGGTTTTGGCTGGTGATCTCGACTTGACGCGTTTTAAGATTGAGAACCGGCTGATTGGCTCCATGATGTCCAAATTTCAATTTATAAGTTTGGCCGCCTAAAGCCAAGCCAAGAATTTGATGTCCTAAACAAATACCAAATATCGGAAGTTTTCCAATCATCTGTCGAACGGTATCAATCACATAAGACACCACCGAGGGGTCGCCTGGACCATTGGAAATAAAAATGCCTTTTACTTCAGAATTCATAAGCACTTTCGCCGACGTGGAAGCCGGGAAAACCTTTACGTCAAAACTCATTTGAGACAACTGACGAAGAATATTATATTTGACTCCACAATCCAAAACAGCAATGGGAATTGATCGTTTTTTATTAACTGAGGTATCGAGTAGCTTCAGTTGAGACATGGTATAGACCTCTGAATGTTCCCAGAGGCTTTCTTTTTCTTTCCAAACGTAAGGATGAGTACAAGTCACATCTTGAACCAAATCACGTCCAATCAATGATGGGGAAGCCTGAGCTTTTTTAACCAACCGTTTTAAATCCAAATCAACTGTTGATAAAATACCACGCTGAACACCCTGTTTTCGGAGATGCATCGTTAATCGCCTCGTATCCACTTGTTCAATCCCCATGAGGTGATTTTCACAGAGATAGTGTTTGAGCGTTTGTACGGATCGCCAATTGGATGGATGATCGCAATATTCATGCACAATTAAAGCTGAAAGAAATGGCTTTCGGGATTCAATATCAATCGGATTAATCCCGGTATTCCCAATCAAAGGGTAGGTCATGGCGACCATTTGTCCACAATAAGAGGGATCCGTTAGGATTTCCTGATAGCCGGTCATCGCTGTATTAAAAACAACCTCACCACCAACTTCACCCTCAGCTCCAAAAGAAATGCCTTCAAACCAAGTCCCATCTTCCAGCGCCAAAATCGCCTTGGAGATTTTGGATTTCATAGCTGGTATCCTTTAATGTGAAATTGAGGATGTTGATATCGAATATGACCTTGAACCATCGTGATCATGGGCCACCCTCTTAATTCCCATCCATTGAATGGAGAATTCCTTCCTTTACTTTTAAATTGCGAAACATCTACTTTCTGAGAGG
Organism: candidate division FCPU426 bacterium; assembly: GCA_027366525.1. Classification (GTDB taxonomy): domain Bacteria; phylum Oederibacteriota; class Muellerivitia; order Muellerivitales; family DAHXKG01; genus DAHXKG01. Next base: position 164,200 of record DAHXKG010000004.1, on the reverse strand, counting down.
TCTTAATATCAAAAATGGTGACATCCGCTTCAGCGCCTTCGGATAAAGTGCCTTTGGAAATACCGAGTACTTTGGCAGGGTTGATGGTTAACATTTCAATCGCTTTGGACAAGGAAATCACTTGGGGTTCTACCAAATGTGTGTATGTTAAAGGAAACAATGTCTCCAATCCAACAATTCCAAACGCAGCTAATTCAAATTCACATTGTTTTTCAGTTGATGCATGCGGAGCATGATCAGTGGCCAAACAATCGATGACCCCATCTTGAATTCCTTTCCGAATTGCAGCAACATCTGCTTCAGATCCCAAAGGAGGCTTCATTTTAAAATGAGTGTTATATGTCTTAATAAATTGATCTGAAAGTGTCCAGTAGTGGGGTGCTGTTTCCGCCGTCACAGCCAAGCCCTTCCGTTTGGCTTGGCGAACTAATTCCACTGATCCCGCCGTTGAAAGATGCGCCACATGGAAACGAGCTCCCGTCATTTCTGCGAGTAGAATATTCCTGGAAACCATAATAGTTTCCGAGATGGCCGGAATACCTCTTAATCCCAACCGCAATGAAGTAGAGCCTTCATAAATAACCCCCTCATTGGAGAGATGCAAGTCTTCACAATGATCAATAATGGTCAAATCTTGTTCTCGAGCATACTCCATCACTCGCCGCATCAATTCAGAATTCATAACCGGAGAACCATCATCAGATAAGGCCACTACGCCCGCTTTTTTTAATTCACCAATTTCGGCCATTTCTTGTCCTTGGCGTTGTTTTGAAATACATCCAATCGGATATACATGGCAAAAACCTTCTTCCGATGCCTTATGATGAATAAAATGAACAATCGCTTGGTCATCAATCGGAGGATTGGTATTGGGCATACAGGCGACTGAAGTTACTCCACCGGCAACCGCCGCTTGTGTGCCCGTTTTGATCGTTTCTTTATATTCAAATCCCGGTTCCCGAAGATGCACATGCATGTCAACTAATCCTGGAACAACCAGCTTATTCTTAGCCTCAATTACTTTGTCGGTGGAAATCTTTAGATGCTTGCCAACTTTCTTAATGACTCCCTCTTGAATCCAAATATCGGCTTCATCATCCCAGTGATTGGCAGGATCAATGACATGCCCCCCTTGAATCAACCATGTATTCATGGAGTCCTTCTTTCTGGATTCTCTCCCAGAAGTAAATATAAAACTGCCATCCGAATGGCAACCCCATTGGAAACTTGATCATCAATCCGAGCTGCTGATCCATCGGCAACTCCTGATGAAATTTCAATTCCACGATTCATAGGTCCGGGATGCAGAACAATAGCTCCTGAATTGGCTTTTAACAATCGGTCCGATGTAATCCCGTATAACTGAGAATATTCGCGTAATGTTGGAAACAAATTCTTCTTTTGGCGTTCTAATTGAAGACGCAAAACATAGATCACATCGGTTCCTTGGAGAGCTGCATCGAGATGATAAAAAACCTCCACACCCCATTTTTCAAAATCTTTCGGAAGTAAGGTGGGTGGCCCACAAACACGAATACGCGCACCCATTTTTTTAAATGCATAAATATTGGACCGCACCACGCGGCTGTGGAGGATATCTCCTACAAATGTGATGGTTAATTGATCCAAGTGCGGATGATTTTCACGTACGGTGAGTAAATCCAACAACGCTTGCGTCGGATGCTCATGGAATCCATCTCCCGCATTGATTACGGATGCTTGCATAGACTGGGCTAATAAATGAGGAATCCCTGAGCATGAATGTCGAATGACCAAGGCATCAATTTTCATGGATTCAAGTGTTTTCATCGTATCTAAAAGCGTTTCTCCCTTGGTCAAGGATGATGCCGAAGACTGAATTGTTAAATTATCCGCACTGAGCCGCTTTGACGCCAATTCAAAAGATGTTCGAGTTCGGGTTGAAGGTTCCTGAAAAAACAAAACAACGGTTTTGCCTCTCAGCGTCGGAACTTTTTTAACCGTTCGCTCTGAAACTGATTTAAAAGAAACCGCTGTCTCTAAGATTGTTTCAATTTCATTTTTAGATAACTCTTCAATGGAAAGTAAATCTTTCGATTTCCAAATCATTCCCATTATTCCTTTTTTTCAATAATAACAACCGCGTCCTGACCATCTTTTTCAGCCACATGAACCAATACTTCTTCTTTGAGTGATGTTGGAATGTTTTTCCCCACATAATCGGCATGAATTGGAAATTCCCGATGCCCTCGATCCACTAAAACAGCCAATTGAATAAACATCGGCCGACCAAAATCAATGATGCCATCAATCGCCGCTCGAACACTACGTCCTGTATATAAAACATCATCCACTAAAATAACTTTCTTATCATTCACATCAAAAGGAAGGTGCGTATCTTGCGGCGGGTGTGCTGGCGTATATTGATTCACATCATCCCGATAAAAGGTAATATCCAAGGCTCCCGATGGAATAACAATGCCTTCAATGGACTGAATTTTATGGCTTAGCCGTTCTGCTAATACTTCTCCGCGGCTCTTGATACCAATGAGAACTAATGCGTGAACACTCTTATTCCGCTCAAGAATTTCATGCGCAATACGCGTGAGCGCTCGGTCGATATCCACACTATCCATGACTTCGGCTTTAATTTGCATTACGCCTCAACTCCTGAATAATGAGAAATAAAAAAACCAGAAATCTCTTTTGGACATTTCTGGTCAGTTGTAATTTTGAAATTCAAATATGTCAACATGCGGTTCTCCTTTTCGATCTCACCGGATTCGATTTAAAGGTCGTTGTTAGTATAAAGACTCATCGTCACTTGTCAACTGATAAATGAACTGCCACCCCCTTTCCCAACCGCTATCAACCGGATGATGCCGATACAATCACCTGAAAATCAAATCGGCTTAAAAAATTTTTTAAGTTTCTTCGATTTTGTCCCCAATCGCCTTTTCCAATTCGAGATTGAGAAGTCATTTCTAACGTGGTGATCCCATCGATGCCTTGTCCAATATAAATATTAATATCATCGACAAATCCTAAAACACGGGATTGGCGAATCGCATGGATTCTGCCTTGTAACTCATAATATTGTTCCAACTTCCACCGTGGAAGTTGGCGAATTAATGCGAGACTGATTTGGATTACCGCAGCCTTCGGAACCTGTAGACGTCTGGGATGAAAAAAAGGATCCGGATTGAACGGTGAAGTCACATAAATATTTTTTGTAAGCCACTCTTTTAAAAAAAACATGATCCCTCCTTTCGGTTGAGTTGAACTGCCTGGATTGAAACGAACGTTTTATTTTTTATTCACCTCAGCATTTTTCGATTAAGAAGTCATTTTGGAATGTTGGCCCGGACTGATCGATGTTGCGTTAGAGGATTCTTCTAAATTTTTAAGCCACGCCTGGACTTGTAAAAGTTCCGAACCTAATTCGGCCAACATTTTTTCCAATCGATCCGATTGGCCTAGAATCGCTTGCGCCTTCTCCACAACTTCCAGCCCCGTTGTTAAAAGACGATCCACTTGTTTTGAAATTTTCAAGGATAACAAAATCGTTTTCATCCCTGACGCATTCACTAGCAATATCTTCTGTTCTCGCAAATACTGCATTTGCTCTAAATCAGCCACCAGTTGATTAAAGGGCTCGGATTTTGAAACATAAAGAATACCTCCGTCAATTCCCGTTGAGGGTTGTAATAACCTTGCCTGTTGAAGACTAATGAGTGATTGCTTAATATCCCATTCCAATTGAGATGACAATTTCATTTCATAGCACAACAAATTGCCCAAGGCCGTTTTCAAAAATACGCTTTGAGCATCCCTAATTTCAAAATCGGAAGTGGCGATATACTGCGTCACCATGGCATGGAGAGTCTGCTCCGGTGCAAAATCCACTGGATGTTCCTTGATCCAATCCTGCATTTGCTTGAGACTTTTAGCGCCAGCGGCAAACCGACCAATTTCTAAACGGATTTCCAATAATTCGCCTTGAATAGACGAAAGTTTGGTTTCATGACTTTCTAAAAATTGTTCCATTTTGACTTGAGATTCTTGCAACCATTGCAGGGAAAGTCGAAAAGCAGGTTGAGACATTTTCGTCTTTTGTTTTTTGACCCAGACATCTTGTCGTTCGATGCGGAAAAAAAAATATGACACCACTAGCCACCCTATAAATGCAACTCCAAGGAAGCTAGACAAAAACCATAAATTCATTGGTCCTCATTTTAAAAGTAAACCCATGTTTGATTAAGTCAGATCGCCGACTCCATATTGATCGCTATCCTAATAGACAAAAGACAAACTCAATGAAACGTCAAATCCCGTATAATCTAACGTGGCATACCGGGCTTGGTCTATAACCATATTAGAAACATAATCCACTCCTATTGTATTATCGGGAAAAACTAATAGGGCCTGAGGACCGCTGCCATTGTCATACGTTAACGAGGGAATTTTTACAATACGATAGCGTCCAAAGAATCCAATTAAAAAATGTGGCCCTACTTGCCAATCATAGCCCGCCCCCACCTGCGGCCCAAAAGCACTTCCGGTAAAATTCCCTGATGAACTTCCATTGGTGGAATCGTAATACGAATAATAGGCATCGGCAAAATAATAGGCTCCTCCCACTGTCAAATAAAAGCGACTATGGGGCATATACCAAAAGTGATACCAACTTAGTTCTAGCGGAACCGCTGATGGCTCAATGGTTTGTTCCGTTACTCCAGAACTGCCAGAATTACTCATGGTATACTGTTGTGACCCGAGATAATCAATCCCGAGTGCTAATCCATTATTTCGGTTTCCTAAAAACCAACCAATTTCCCCTCCGATATCCCAGCCTGAACTGCCTTCCGTAGCCGTGTTACCGTATTGTTGCATCGCGGTTGCTGCATTTTTTAAATCGCCTAAGTTTGCATAATCATATCCCACCCAAAAACGGCTCCAATATCGTGGATGCATCATTGTATATTGATACGATCGCATCGCAGGTTGAAATTGCTCAGTCGTGTACCCCGTATTGGGATAATTGGGAGTCGATGCATTATTAGGTGCCGCTGAAACTGAAGTGGACTCCGAAGCCAGTTGATTACGAACATTATTTCTAAAAGCAAGTAATGACTCATTCTTGGAGTGAATTTTTAAGCTTTTATTGCAAGAAACCAAGGCATTCGGGTAATCATCGACATCATAATAACAATAAGCTAAGTATTGGTAAGCTTTCCAATTGAGCGGATGGTTTTGAACAGCTTGTTGAAAATCTTGAATCGCTTGAATATATTGAGTTTGATTATAGGCGCGTATGCCCTCTTGATAAAAATTTATACCCTGCGCCTGCACACGTGTCAAACTTACTAACAGTACTATTAATATCGCTAAAGCCTGAGCACTATACTTCATGGCGGTTCCTTAACAAATCATGATTTAAATCAGCAATTCCCCACTTGGCAACCAATCCTACTATAAATCACAATGGAATTCAACGTACTTTGAATTGGTCAAACTCAACCCTAAAAAGGCACTTTAAAACTTAGACGTTTTTTGTATGGACGCAGTTCCCTTTCAATGAATATTTTAGCTGAGATTTTCCTTTAGCTATGATATCCAAATTTTTTTAAAAAAACTGGATTTTTTCTCCAGTTTCTGGCAACTTTAACCCAAAGTTTTAAAAAAACTTTTTGATTCAACAGTTTTTCAATGCTGATTCGCGCTTGCGCTCCAATACTTTTAAGTTGTTGGCCTTGAGCCCCAATGAGAATACCTCGATGGCTTTCTTTTTCAACATAAAGTATGGCTTCAATGATTACCGGCGAAGGTGGCGGTGCCTCTTTAAATGTTTCTACTTGAACGGCAATCCCATAAGGAATTTCATCGCGTAGATACATTAGGCATGGTTCTCGAATTAGTTCTTCTGCTAACTGCTTGAGAGTCATTTCAGTAAAGAGCTGGGAATCCCATTGGGGTATTCCCAGCGGCAACTGAGATTTAATGCGATGTAACAGCCGCTCCACTTGATCCGGTTGGTTGGCTTGTATTTCAATCAAAGGCCATGTTTTTTTTAAAAAACGATGTTTCAAGACTTGGAGGGGTTGCTCTGGGATTAAATCAATTTTGTTTAAAATCACCCAAACGGGAACGGTCATGGTATTGAGTCGAAAAAACAAATAGTCCATGATGGGATCCCATGATTCGGAAGCATCTAAAATCCAAAAAACAAAGTCCACGGTCTTCAATACTTTTTCAACTTCTTGCATCATAAATTGGGAAAGTAAATTTTTTCCTAAATTGACACCCGGCGTATCATAAAAGACAATTTGCGCATTGGCATCTTGATAAATACCTGAAATCAATGTACGCGTCGTCTGAGGTCGAGCTGAGATAATCGATATTTTTTCGCCAATGAGGTGATTTAATAATGTGGACTTCCCCGCATTGGGTTTCCCTATCAAAGCCACAGAGCCCACATGAACATTGTTTGGCATGCGCACCTAGGTTAATAATCGGGGAATAGTAAAAATACGTGAATCGGGAACCGCAAAATTTTGTATCAACTCCCGAGGATAATCGAGAACTGACGTTTTAGCGGGATCATGTCCATCGGATCCTAGTGAAAATTGCACGGAAGCTTGAACTGCTTTTCGCATCAACCGTGGATAAGGAGTCCGCCAACGATTGGACAGTTCCATGGCAATATGAAATTCTTGCAGTAGTTCAATTAATTCATCTTCCCACCATTCCGGGAAGACGGCCTCTGGAACATCCAAAGCTAATGGAGGAAGCAAACTGCCGTGACCGAGAATATCAAACGGCTGAAGTTGATATTCCTGTCTTAACAAAGTCAAATGCATCCGAAAAAAATCATCCCAGTGGTCAATTTCTTCTTCGGGATGATATTGGGTATTTTGCTTTTTAAGAAATAAAATCAATGGTTGAAAAGAAATCCAACGTCCATTGAAAGATAATCCATGGACGCTTCCAATAACATAATCCAAACAATGGCGCACCTCATCTGAAATTTTAAATGAGCGTCCCAAATCCATTTCAACACCGCGCGCAACGGGATATTGAGTCAAAAAATCACAATAAGCTTTTATGCGCTGCGATGAATTTAAATAGTCGGTCGTACTGGCATGATCCGAAATGCCCACCCACACGAATTGTTGACGAGCACATTCCAGAACTTGTTCAACACTTTGACGACCATCTGACCATTCGGTGTGTGTATGACAATCCAGCCATTTCACTGGGAAATACCTGCTTGGTCTTTATTTTCCTCTTTCGTTTTCAAAGATGTCGCCGAGCCTGCTTTTTTATCCAGGCTTGAAGGAATATCCGTTCCCGCTTTTTTTAAGGTGATCCGAACCTGAATAACCTTTTTTTCATCTGACTCCATCACTTTTAAAGTTGCTTCGGGTTCCTGGATCACGCGTCCTTTTCGTGGAACTTTTCCAATTTTTTCAATCAGATAACCTCCCAAGCTGCTCACTTCACCACTGGAAACTAAATGGATTCCCAAGCGATCATTAATTTCTCCCAAGGAAATTTGCGCTTCGACCAAATATGAACCATCCTCTTGTTTAAGAAGGGAACGATCATTTTCCACATCATATTCATCTTGAATATTTCCGACAATTTTTTCTAAAAGATCTTCCATGGTCACCAGTCCAGCCGTACCCCCATATTCATCCACCACAATTGCCATGTGAATTTTTCCTCGTCGAAATTCCTCCAATAGCTGATCGGCGCGCATGGTTTCTGGAACAAAAAAAGGCTTTCGAAGAATGTCTTGAAGAATAACTAATTCTTTATTTTTCCATAGCGAAATCAAATCTCGTGTATAAAGAATTCCCACAATATGGTCCAAATCGTTTTGATAGATCGGAATACGAGAATAGCCGGTCAAATTTACCTTTTCAAAAATTTGATCCAACGAATCTTCAATGCGAATGCAAGCCATTTCGGTTCGAGGAATAATGACCTCGCTCAATCTTGTATCGCCTAACCTAAAAATGGATTGGATCATTTTATTTTCTTTTTCTTCGATTACACCGCTTTGTTGTCCCATTTCCATAATAACTTTAATATCATCTTCTGTAACCCAACCTCGCACAGCTGAATTAAAACCCGGCACCAAGTGTCGAATTATCCAATTGATCGTCCAAGTAAAGGGCTTTAAAATTCGGTCAAAAAAATAAAGTGGCACGATCAAAACCGTCGACAATTTAGGCCCATACGTTCGTGCAATAACTTTGGGAAGAATTTCACCAAAAGTTAAAATGATAATTGTCACCAGTATGGAGCAAATAATGCCAACTAAATCATGGTTCAGGTGATGTTGGTTTGCAAAATTGACCGATGAATAGGCAGCCAACGTTGTTGCTAAAATAAAAATAGCTGTATTTCCAACTAAAATCGTCACCAGCATTCGATTCGAATCTGATATCCACAATTGATAGGCTAATCCAACGATACCCTTAGATTGGGCTCTTTGCTGAATAAGCGGCCGGGGCAAAGAAATCAGACATGTCTCCACGGCTGAAAAAAACATCCCCAAACCCAGTAATATTAAAAATAGTAATAAAACCACCTATACCTACCTTACTTCAGTTTTAATTTCTCTAAAATTTGATCCTGCAATAAAAACATCTGTTTCTTCTGTCTCACTGTATTATGATCATATCCTAGCAAATGTAGAATGCCATGGATCAATAATAAGGCAAATTCTTGTCGAAATGTTTTTTGATTTTCTTGCGCCTGTTCGCTTATTTTTTGAGGGCATAAAACCACATCGCCCAAATAAATGGGATGTTGTAAATCATAAATTTCACCCAGTGGAAACGCCAAAACATCCGTAGGCCAATTATGCTTGAGATATTGTTGATTCAAGTGTTGAATAGTTTTCATATCGGTCAACCGCAAAGAAAGTTCAACTTTTTTTTCGAACCTTTCCCCATGAATCTTAATCAAAGTTTGAGAACTTATTTTTTTTAACCAACTTCCAGGTATGATTTTTTTATGGAGATCATTTTGAATAAATAAAACCATATAATTCCAAACTGCATTTTAAAGATACGAGGATCGCTTGTTGCGGCGGTTCTATGATTTTCAAATCACGGCTTTTACCGGCGGTGCTCAAAGTTGAACCTGAAAGGTGAGGTCGGAGTAGCCCATGCGCATTCATGGCTGTTCGAACACCGGAGGCGCATCTTGCGATTCCAATGAATGATAGGCTTCAATAATAGATTGAACCAGTGCATGACGGACAACATCGCCTGAATTAAAAAAAACAAATTGAATTTCAGCAATCGCGCGCAGAACATCCTTAGCGTGAATCAAGCCGGAAAGTTTTCCCGAGGGTAAGTCCACTTGGGTCACATCGCCTGTGACAACCACCTTGGAGCCAACACCCATTCGGGTTAAAAACATTTTCATTTGCTCCACTGTAGTATTTTGAGCTTCATCAAGAATAATAAATGCATTGGATAAAGTTCTTCCCCGCATATACGCCAAGGGAGCCACTTCAATTTGATGATGCTGAAATAGACGTTGAAGCTTTTCATATTCGACCATTTCATAAAGGGCATCATACAGTGGTCGCAAATAAGGATCTACTTTTTCCTGCAAATCGCCCGGTAGAAATCCCAGCTTTTCGCCCGCTTCAACGGCCGGTCGAGTTAGAATCAAGCGATCCACTTCTGCATTCCGCAACGCCGATACAGCCATAGCCATCGCTAAATAAGTTTTCCCCGTTCCGGCAGGCCCTATTCCAAAAACAATCGAATGGGATTGAATGGCTTGAACATACCGACGTTGATTCTCATTTTTGGCAACAATAGCCTTTTTTTGAGATGAAACTAAAATAACATTTTCATCAACTTTATGATCTTCATTTTCCAATGGAACTTGGTTGGGTGCGAGTTTGGATTGAGACAAAAGCCGATTCAGTTGTTGAGAATCCAAAAGTTTTTTTTGATTAGTGTGAAGATGTACACGAAGTTGATCAATAAAGGCTTCGGCTTTTCTCACCTTTTGAGAGTCGCCCAATAGGATAATTTCATTTCCCCGAGCAACCACTTGAATCGCAAATGAACTTTCAATTACTTTTAACGTATGGTCATGTTCTCCCAACAGCTGAACACATTCTTGGGTATCGTCTAAAAGAATTTTTCGACTAACTCCAGACATGGCATCCTTCAATCCATTTCGTTAGAATAATAAAAAAGCCTCTTAGTTTAACCCAAGAGGCTTTTTTATATAAAAAGACTTGTTTTTCAAAAATAATTAATCGGAAGCGTCTTGCGTGGACGTGTATGCGGAACATACTTGGGTGTTAAAGCAGCATCTAATTTCGCCTTGGCAACATCCGCCGTTGAATAATTATGATTGATTTCAAAAATTTGATGAGGATAAATCAAATCTGGGTCTTGAATTTTATCACGATTGGCTCTAAAAATTAACGGCCATTCTAAAGGATTATTATATCCCTTAGAACTTCCTGAAATACCCCACAAAGTGTTTCCGCTTACCACCGTATAATATGTATTCGGATTTAATGTGGACGAAGTTGCTGATGCTTGAGTATTTACAGGCGTCGTGGGTACTTGTGATCCCTGAATTCTTTTTTGCCCAGCACATCCCGCTGCAAACCCTGCAGTTACCGCCATTAAAAGAAATAACTTCATTGAAAACTTCATAATTCCTCCCTCACCTTATAATAATAATAAAAATCAATAATCCTCGTTAAAATTATGGCTAGAGATAATAATTCTGTCAAGCCCCTCTATTAAAAATTTAAAATAACTGCCCCATTCATGGCCTTAAATGCAAAGTTCTAGGCCTAAAACGGTTTTTAACGCCTATTTTTCAAGATCCAATTTGAGATTTAATTCCTCAAGAAAAGTTGGGTCTAAAATTGAAGGGGCTCCTGTCATCAGGCAAACAGCCTTGGCTGTTTTAGGGAAAGCAATTACATCCCGGATAGATGAGGCCCCACTTAATAACATCACCAAACGATCCAGTCCAAACGCCATGCCCCCATGCGGAGGCGCTCCATAAGACAAAGCTTTAAGCAAAAAGCCAAAATTGCGTTCAGCTTCCTCCGGGGAAATATTTAATATTTTAAATACTTTGGATTGAACTTGCGCATTGTGAATACGAATACTCCCTCCACCAATCTCGACACCATTTAAAATCATATCATAGGCACGAGCTTGAGCCTTGAGGGGATCATCATCCAGCCAATGTAAATCCTCCTGCTTGGGAGAGGTAAAGGGATGATTCACTGCCATAAATTTTCCATGTTCATCCTTTTCAAAACAAGGGAAATCAACCACCCACGTTAAGGCCCACTGCGGACCTTTTTTAAGCATTCCAAGGCGCTGGGCTAATTCTTGCCGAAGCGCCCCCAATGCAGATTGAACAACTTTGGGCGTATCGGCACAAAACAAAAGCAAATCCCCTTCTTCGGCATTCAAGTGCTGCATCAATTCACTTTGAACGGACGGTTCAAAATATTTGACAATGTTGGAATCTAATCGACCGTCCTTAACCCGAAACCAAGCCATCCCTTTAGCGCCCCATTTCGAAACTAAGCTTGTTAATTCATCTAAGTCTTTGCGAGAAAAAACAGCTCCACCCTTGGCATTAATAGCTTGAATCATGCCCTGCTGTTCCAATACATCTCGAAAAACTTTAAACGTCGATTTTTGAGCGATGGCTTCCACATGTACCAAAGGCAATTCATACCGCAAGTCGGGTTTATCAGAACCATATCGATCTATTGCCATTTGATAAGAAAGCTTTGGAAGAAACTGAATCGATTGGTGCAAAATATTTTCAAACAGTGCTTGAATCAGCCCTTCTCCCACTTCATAAATATCGTGTTCCGTAATAAAAGACATTTCTAAATCAATTTGAGTAAACTCAGGTTGTCGATCCGCCCTCAGATCTTCATCTCGAAAACACTTCGCAATTTGAAAATAACGATCCAAACCTGAAATCATGCAAATTTGCTTTAATAACTGTGGGCTTTGCGGAAGAACAAAAAACTTGCCTGGGTTGACTCGAGAAGGAACTACGTATTCGCGAGCACCCTCAGGAGTATTTTTTATCAGCAGTGGAGTTTCAATTTCCAAAAAATTCAATCGATCTAGATAGCGACGCGTTTCTAAAGCAATTTGATGCCGCAGCACGAGACGGTCACGCATAATGGGTCTTCGCAAATCCAAAAATCGATATTGCAGCCGTATCTCTTCTGAAACCTCAACTTGATCTTCAATGGGAAATATGGGGGTCAAGGCTGAATTTAAAATTTTAACCTCCACACACTGAATTTCGATCCCTCCCGTTGCAATCTTTGTATTAATCGTTCCTTCCGGTCGTTCAACCACCTGGCCTCGAACAGCCAAAACCCATTCATTTCGAATCAGATGTGATTGCGTAATGGCATCAAATGCTAAACTTTTATCGCTTACCGCTTCTTGCGGCATGGCTTGGGACGTTGCCTCCGCACTGAATGCCACCTCGGACTTAACCGCTTGAGGCGCAAACACAATCTGCGTAATCCCATAGCGGTCGCGCAAATCTACAAATACTAATCCTCCATGGTCACGTCGATGGTGAACCCATCCCATAAGAATAACTGAGCACCCGACATCTTTGGGAGATAAAGATCCACAGGTATGTGTTCTCTTTTCCCACCACAATGTTGAGGTTGAAATGTCTGTCATGATATCTCCCATTATTAAAAGATCAATTTTCCTTCACCCATTTCAATGGTTTTCAAATCAAGGATTCATCTTTAAATGCTGAATCAACTCATCAAATGACCATTGATAATTCTGACGTTCAAAAAGATTTCGAATGGTATAACTTCGAGGCGCTTCGTGTTGTTCCATAACAATCCACTGCATTGAAGCCGCCTCCAACATCTTCATGGTTTTTCCAAAATCCTTTTTAGAGACATAAATGCTTACCGGGATGCCTTGATTTCGAATCTGTTCCGCCAAAGGAATCCCCATCCCTTCGGTCAGTTTGGGGCTAAGAAGGATGCCTACTTGGGGGCCCTGAGCACTTAAAAAATCTTTGTTCCGCTCTAATAAAATCATCAAGAGTCGTTCAAACCCCAACGAAAGACCGACGGCAGCTGTATCGGCTGGCCCGCCCAAGGTTTGAATCAAGGAGTCATACCGTCCTCCTCCGCCAATTGAAAAAGAATATCCTGAATCTTTAAGACCGATTTCAAAAATGGGTCCCGTATAATAATCCAATCCACGGACTAAAATGGGATCAAAAAAAATCGGCAAGGATGGATCGAGGGACTTCGCGTTCTCAAGAATACTCTGCATTGCATGAAGGATGGGTTCTAAGGATTGCCGTGCGGCTTGAGTCAAATAGTCTTGGTTAAATTTCAAAAAATCACTGGGCGTCATAAAATATTTCATTGATGGATCCATATAAGAACTATTCTTTTTTAAAAAATCGATAATCTTTTGGTTGAGTTCTTGATGGAGTCCAATACTTTCAATTTCGCGAATAATTTCATCGAATTTTTTTTTCCTGATTTTATCAATAACAATGGATACTTTCGAAACATCCTGTGGAAGAATCCCCATCCCCGTGAACAACAAAGATAAAATTCGTTTGTCACTCAACCGGATATAAAAATCATTCAATTGTAATGCTTTGAGCACACGACTGGTCGCTAAAAAAAGCTCCACTTCATACATCCAATCGTGATGAGCCCAAATAACATCAATATCACATTGGTAAAATTCACGAAACCGTCCACGCTGTGGACGATCCGCACGCCAAACGGGTCCAATATGATAACAACGGAAAACATGTCCCTGGAGTTCTGAAAAATGGGTACTAATAAACCGAGCTAGCGGAACCGTCAAATCATATCGAAGGCCTAAATCCGATTCCGAAGTCACCTCCGGTTCTTGGGTTGCTTCATCATGAAGCGATGTCTTTAGAGCTTGTCCGCGTTTTAGAATTTTAAACATTAATTTTTCATTTTCATCGCCCCCTTTGTTCTTCCCCATGAGCACGTCGAGTGTTTCCATAGCCGGCGTATCAATGGGAGAAAAACCATACAGTTGATAGGATTCACTGATTTTCTGAATCAGTTGCATCCGCAACCGGGATTCCGTGGGTCCCCAATCCCGCATTCCACGAGGAGGCCCGCCCTGTAATACGTTCATCTTGACTTTCCTTAAGTATTTAAATTATTGAACTTGTTGTTCGATTCCATTTTGATATCGCACAATGGGAACCACTTTTTGAGCATCTCCGTTCCCGTCAAATGTCGTTAATCCGGTCACGCCTGGATAATTCTGAATCTGTAAAAGCTTTTGATCAATAGCCTCAGATGTGGTTGAACCCGACATCGCTTTTAAAAGTAAATTCGTTGCATCATATGACTCCGCCGCTAATAAATCAGGCAAAGCCGCAAATTCCTTCTTATAGGTTTTAACAAACTGTTGCGTCGAAGATTGTTGACTTGAAATCAAAAATCCAGCCGTAAAATAAACCCCTTTTAAGGAATTGAGGGCGGCGCTTGTTTTTTCTAAAATTTTTGGATTATTCCACAAATTTCCACCTAAGACAATCGGATTAAGACCATAAAATTGGAGTTGCGGCATCAGAAGCGGTATTTCCGACGTATGTGCTGGACAATATAAAGCCTGATAATTCATAGGAGTGCGAATCATATTTTCGGGTTTATAAAGACTCAATGTCCGATGATCCGTCAGTGCCGGTTGCAATTGAGAACCCTCCGTTGCACCCGATTTTATAACCCAAAAATGAAGAGTAATTTTATAATTCCACATTGGATTGCTGCTCTCCATGTTGGGAAGACTCTCCGAATCCACTTCGGTAACTTTGCCAGTGACCATAAGCGAAACCTGGAGTTGATTAGCCACCTGAAGCCATTCTTGATTCGTGACCGTCAAGGTGTTACCGGAAGCCTCCGTTGGAGATAGAGTATTACCTAAAGCTTCAGTTGGTAATATGGTATTACCGGAAGCTTCCGTTGATAATAAAGTATTACCCGAAGCTTCTGTGGGCAATATGGTTAAGGCTTGTTGAACCAAACTTCGAGGTCGTAGTCCACTTACCCCCAAGTGGCGAAAATCTTTTTGAATTTCGTCGGTAATCGTTTGAGCCATTGAGGGACATTCGGTATTTGACGAAGCCTCCACCATGGGCATTACGGCAACCGATAATTGAGGATTGATTGGAATTTTTAAACGGATCAAAGCTTTTTCAATATCCAAGTTTAAGTTGTACGAAAGCGCTTGTTCATTGGCTTCATTCTCACGTCGATGATCTTTTTTTTCAGATGGACTGATGCCGCCTAATTGAAAAATCTGACTTTGAAAATCCGTGGCGTATGGAGAATAAGTTTTAAACGCCGTAATGGTTCCGCCTAAGGCCTCCACTGTTTTTTCAAACGCATGCGATAAAATCAGTCCATAGCCGTCATTGGGAGTTAAAATGGCGAATTTATTTAATTTTAATTTCTGAAACGCAAATTGAGCCATCGCCGCTCCCTGCATATCATCCGTCATGCTATTGGTAAAAATATAGGAACCTATTTTTGAAAGACCACTCCGAATAGCGGAAGGGGTCATCATGACGATTTTAAGTTGATTGGCCAAAGGTGCAACTGCTGAAATAGTGTTACTTAAAATAGGACCTACAAGCGCACTGATATTATCTTGCTTAATCATTTTTTTGAATAAATGAACCGCTACTTTTGAACTGCCTTGCGTATCCCCGACTACCGCAACCCATTTTTTTTGCGGAAGACGGTTTTGATTGGCTTGATCCAGCGCTAATTGAATTCCATTTAAAACTGAATGTCCGAATAAAGCAAAAGACCCTGAAAGAGGAACCAAAACCCCAATTTTTCGTCCAACACCATGAGACTGATCTTGAAGCGTTTGTAAAAGCAATTGGGCTACCGTCACTTGGCGATTTTGCGGATATTGCATAATAAACGCTTGAAAGTCATTTTCTGCCAGTGCAGTTAGATTATCATCCATCTCCCGCTTTGCCTGATCAAACAAGGCTGAGGCTACAAAAATTGAGGTGGGATACCGCCGTATGAATTTTTTAAGTTGCCCTATACTTAGATCATATTCCAAAATAAATTGAATCATACTTTTCGAGGCTTGCGCCCATGATGTTGCGGGATAAGTATTCCAAACCTTTTGAAAATCCAAAATGGCGTGAAAATATTTTTTTTGAAGATACTTGATTTGTCCCACCATGTACTGACATCGTGCCAATTGAGAACTTGGAGGAATCGTTTCTAAAATTCGCTGATAATCATTCAAAGCCGTTGAATATTTGAAATGATTAAATGCATACTGGGCTAGTGTTTTGTATACCGATAATGTCGACGCATCTAAAGGCACTAATTCCGCTTGAGCAATTGCATTTTGATATTGCATCCCTGAAACCATGGGCATCAGGTTAACCGCTAAGGTAGCGGTCGGTATTTTACGAGCCGCCATGGGAACCCCTGAGGATTGAACCGTTGCACATCCCCCTAAGGTCCCTATTATCATTAAACTCCACCCGCAAGTGAAAACCCACGTCGATACTTTGGATCGTCGAACCATTTTCATTTTAGCCTCTCAAAACTTGAAGTATTTCTTGATCTAAAAAGCCATCTTGTGTCCCCTGAGCTTGCTTTGCCACCACTCCAAAATCCATCCATTTATAGGTCCAGTAAGACCAGCCTATTTGAAGATCTTGAAAAATTTGAATTACATCTTTCGTCCAAAAAAGTCGCGTGGATCTGGGGGCACCTTCATAAACTCCAAATTCACCACAATAAAGGGGATAACCTTGTTTTTGAAGTTTTTCAACAGCTTCAAAATAAATTCGCAAGCTCTTTGCATTCCATTCGCACGAACCTTCAAATGAAAGTCTATTTTTAGCTTGGGAAGTCAGTCCGGGTTGATTTAAATATTCCTGAACCCTGGGAAGATAGCCCGGATAATGTACAATTTCTTGATACCCGACGCCTTCATTCCACCAAGGTGCTCGCTGATGGGTCACCCACATTGGTTCGTAGAAATGAAAACTATAAATCAATCGATCGCCTTGAACCTGATTCACTACATCTTCCAACTTAAAAACCGATCCCCAAAGTGTCGATTCAATCACAATGGGACGTTCTGAATCTTCCGAGCGAATCGCCTGAACCGCTTGAAGTGCCACTCGACCCCAGTCCGATGATTGTTCCGCCGTGGGTTCATTTAAAATATCGAACCACATCTCGCCTTTCCAAAATCGAAGCTTGGCTGCAAGTTCCGTCCACAAACGGCAAAATTGTTTCATGTTCACTTCATGGTTAAATAAGGTCTGCATATTCGGTTGAGCAAAGGAATGCCAGGGAACTTCATGCAAATCCAAAACAACAATTAAGTTGGCCTTTTGAGCCCAGCTTAAATATTCACAGAGTTGGTCTAAACGCACGGGTGATATTGGCCCTGTTCCTTGGTTTTCAAATATCCATTGGCTATCAATCGGTAACCGAATTGAGTTAAATCCCCAATGCGCGATTTGTTGAAAATCATGTTCGGTAATAAAGGTCTTGCTATGCTGATCTGAAAGCGAAGATTGGGACAACCATCCGCCCAAATTAAATCCTCTAAGTAAATTTGGTTTCATTTAAATTCCTGTATGCCCTAACCCACCTTCACCCCGGTGTGTTGAATTTAATTGTTGGACCTGTACTATTTGAACTCGGGCTACGGGCGTAATGACTAATTGTGCAATACGATCTCCCCGCTGAAAAGTTACCGCTTCCTTGCCCAAGTTTATCAATAAAATTTTGATTTCGCCCCGGTAGTCGGAATCAATAGTGCCTGGAGCATTGGTTAAGGTTATGCCTTTTTGGGCGGCAAGACCACTTCGAGGTCTTACGCACCCTTCATATCCTTCCGGAATCGCTAACTTTAATCCCGTTGAAATAATCGCCCGTTCTCCAGGCTGAAGAATCATTGGCGATTTCAAGGATGCCTTTAGATCCAACCCTGCCGATCCTTCAGTGGCATAACCGGGAAGACCCAGATCCTCATCACCAGATAAAATCTGTACTTCTAAAATGGGCTGCGCCATGCTAGGCCCTCTCCTTTAAATATTGTTTCATCGTTACAAAGACCTCTGGAGGATAGCAAAAAAACGGATATTCTCGAAACGAAAACGCATCCTGCTCGAGCATTAATAATTCTAAATCTTGGCACTCATGGTGCAAAATCGCTAAGCTGTTTTTAAGTTCATCAAGAAGAATTTGATTATATTCTCGAATTTTTTCCCCGGCTTGTTTTCGCCATTCAGGGTTCTTCATTTTATCAACTTCTTGCTTTTTTTTAAATGCATATTCAACAACTCTAGGGTGTGTCGAAACCTCGCTTAATTGCGCCCCCATTACCGGAGGAACTTCCTGACCCCACTTTTCGGCTAAAAAAATCAAATCTTCTGGATTTTGGGTTAATCGTCGATACCACGCACTCATTTTTCGTGTTTGTTCCATGCGTGCCTGAACTTTCACAAGTTGACCTGGAGCAATTTCTTGGGTTGATGTTGCAACACCGAAATGAAGCCGTGGTTTTTTAAAAACCAATTGGAAAAAAATATCATTCACCTCCTCATACTGTTTTCCTCCAGTTCCGTGGATAAAATAATCTGTTAAATAAAGTCTAAAAAATAACGTTTGGGTCATGGCTTTGGGCCACACTGGAATAGGCCATTCCAAAACGGAAGATTTTTTCTGGATCTGGAACATTTCTTGCGTTTCAAACACCTGCATCATAAACTTTTCACCCGCACGTTGGATAAACAAATGACACCGTTGTTGGTTATGCATCACTCCCCAAAATGGAATTTCCATCCACCCATCCATTTTTCTCAAATTTGGAACCGGAGACGCTGCATGGGTAATCTGTTCGCGTTGACGATACTGATCCAAGGCTTGGTTGTAAGCTTCAAACCACTCCTCTAAATGCAGAACCCAATATTCCAGAAACATATAAAATGCGGTCTGTTGCCACATCTCGGTTCCAAGCTTAAATTGACGGGTCTGATGAACTATCTGGTCTAACAGTTCCAAAGTTTTTTGATGAAACCCAATCCACGATGAAGACCTCTCGATGTTTTTCAAAATATCGTCTTTGAAAAATTGAACTCCTTTTTTAACCTGAGATAATATCCCTGAATCATTTTGAGCCTTTTCAAAAAAATCAGAAAGTGTATTCAAATTAAATTTAGGTAAAAATGTATATGGAGTTTCACCCCAAAACATCTCATGTTCTAATTCCAAAGGCATTTTCAAAACTTGATCTGAAGAAGCATTCGTTGGAATATAGGTTCGATGCTCTTTAGGTAAATCCGTATCAATAATGTAATGAACGGCCTTCCCAGAAACGGATTCTGCAATGGCGCCCGCCGCAATGCACTTGGCATAAATACCGGGGTGAAAAAGAGTCGGTTGGTGACCTGAAGATACGTTCCATTCAGACGTTGAAAGATGGCATTCTTGACGAACCCGGGATACATTCAGCCCACAAAAGGACTCGTGCGCAAGTCGTTGACCATTTTCAATTATGTGTGATTGACACATCTTTAATGACGGGTTCAATTCAAGAATATTTCGTTCCATTCTAAGGACACTCGATATGGCGCATTAATCTCATGAGTTCAAATCCCATCGCATTTAAATTCACTATTTTTTCAATTCCCGCTCCAAGACTTCCAAATAATGCTGGAGTCGCTCATCCCGATTTGAAAATTGATTATTAAAATTTCGACTATGATCGCGATAAATCAAAGGAACCGCACATTCTGTCACTGTTAAATGAGCTCGAAATGCTTGGATCCACACTTGAATTGGAAACCCATAGTTTACTTCTGTTAATTGCATTTTTTTCAATCCATCAATCCGATACCCTTTGAATCCACAAAAGCTATCCGTAATTGCATACCCAGTAATATCACGAAGTTTTTCCGTTATGATTTGATTGATTTTTACGCGCTCCTCTGGGGGGGGATCCAAAGATAATAGCGGATTCAAGTAACGACTTCCCGAAACAATATCAAATTTTTCAAGCTTTTCCAAAAAGCACGGGATAAATGCGGGTTCATGCTGATCATCCGAATCCATGGTTATACAGTAACGATACCCATGCTTAATGACATATTCAAATCCATCCATCAAGGTTTTTCCATACCCAAGATTGGTGGGATGAGCAATCACTACTTTGGGAGACAATTTTTCTAACAACATCGAAGTCGTATCCGTAGAGCCATCATCAATGACGATGATATCTATGTCTGAAAATTCTCGTAATTTTTCAAAAACACGACTTAAGGTCACAGCTTCATTATAAATGGGCAAAACTATAGCAACATCCACTTCGAGGCTTCCTCCACAATTCAATTTGATCTTAAAATAATAAAATGATTTTTGAAAATCAAGAATCTTGCTCTCAACCGTTTTTTATAATTCCAATGATTCAGTCAGCGCTATGGAATAGCAGGAATCGGTGTTGGAATCGGCCCGGTATTAGCTTGAGACGGCGTTCCGACTGGAATGAGAGAAACTGGTGCCGAAGTACCCCCGATCACATGTGGCGGAGCTGGATGGTGTTTCGCCGATGGAGTGGTGGTCGGAGTAACATTAACATGAGGTACTGACGGAACCAACCCACCTGTTGGCGTCACCGAAGGATTCAAAGCCAACAGCCTCTTTTTCTTCGCTGCAGCATTTAGCCGTGCTTGAAATTTTTTTTGTTTCAAGAGTTCTTCATGGGTAACAAAAGGTCTACGAAGTTGATTCACATGGGCTTGCGTTACCTTATCTTGGGGTTCTAATTTCAAATATCGCATATAATAGGTCAATGCTTTCCCAATCGATCCTTGACGTTCATAAATTTTAGCCACTTGCTTAGTCGCATAGGCTTGCTTGGGATCAATATTTAAAATATCCAAATATTGCCGTTGAGCTGCCTTCCAATTCCGAACACGCTTGTAGAGTGCTGCAATTTTATAACGCACTGGAATATTATTGGGACTTAAAAAAGCGGTCGCCTTAAATTGAGCCATCGCTTTATGATATTCCCCTCGCTTTAAATAAATATTTCCCAATTTTTCACGCGTATAGGCTGACAAAGGATTCATGCGAGCAGATTGGTAATAATAAGCGAATGATTGTCCGGGATGATTGGATAAGGCATAGGCTTTAGCTAGCACCGCATTCACCTTCGCATTTGATGGCAGTAAACGAAGCGCTTGTTGCAATTCAGGTATAGCCGCTCGTGGATTGCCTTGTTTCAGATCATCCAACCCAATATTATAATAGGCCGCTCCTAAGTTAGGATCAATTGCTAAAGCTTGTTGTGCATATGCCGTTGATTGAACGTACATTCGTTTTTGAAGAAATACATAAGAAAGATTCGAATACGCTTGCGCAAAATTAGGTTGAAGTTGAAGGGCCTTGTTAAATTCCTGAATAGCCTTGTCGAACATGTTTTTTTCTGCATAGACTCTTCCTAAATTATCTCGAGCCACCGCATTATAAGGATTGATTTCAACTGAGGTCCTAAAATATTTTAGAGCATCTTGAATATCTCCACGCCGAAGATATAGATTCCCTTTATTTAAATAATATGCTCCCAAGTTTTGTGCCCAGATAGGCGTTCCCCAGAATCCAACGAGTAATAATGTCAACCAATATAACCATTTCGTAAATCGCACGGTTGCTCAACTCCTCTTCCTTATTAAAACGATTTTAAGGGAGAGTCCTTCAACCGTCAATTAAGAAATCTTTGCCAAAAAAATAATCTCTCTCAAGAAAGCGGGTAATCTGGAGAAATTCCCATATTTTTATCCAATCCATCCTGAATGGCCTTGCGCACAAGTCGATATTGATCCATTCGATGATACTTCAATGCCAAAATCCAAAGAATCAATAAATAAATTTTTTGATTCAAAAAATAGATCCAGACATTATTTTTTAAATCATACGTATTAAAATAAGCAAAATTACGAAGAAGATAGTATCGCCGCAGGATGTCTTGAGGATTAAGAGGATGGAGGTGTTTGAAAAATGGACTCTTATATCTTACATCCTTATATGCAAAATCGAGATCTTCAATTTCTGCATCGGTAATCCAATAAATACCGCCTCCCTGGCGAGTAATGCGATACGTAAACTCTGCATCGTCCACATAAAGAACAAAATCTTCTCGAGGTAATCCAATTGAGGCAAGAAGATCCCGGTGAAATAAGAGCCCACCATATGGGACATGCTTCATTTTTATAGGTTGATCCAAATAATTTGGAAGGGCAGTTTGAATTTTTTTCTTCCAAGGCGTGCGATTTCGAATTTTATTAGGAATATCCAAAATATGAAATCTCAAAAAACTTGAGGGACGCTCTTGTAATATTATTTTTTGAAAGTCCGTTCGGTCGTTATACCATTTTTTTCTGAATCCAAAAACAGCCAATTCTTTTTGAGAATGGCGATTGGTCAGTTGCGCATAGGCTTTTAACAGCTTGTCTAGGCTTCCCTCGCACGGTTGATTATCATCATCCAAGAGCCATATGAGTGGTGGTGGTAGTTGAGTCGCGGCTTGAATCCCTACGGCAAATCCCCCAGCCGATCCCTTATTTTGAGATAACATAACTAAGTGAATCGACGTGCCAAATAGTCGTACCCAAGATTCAATATCCCACGAGACTCCATTAGCAACTAAAACAATACTGGAAATGCCTTGATTCAAAATCGATTGAATAACCAGTTCCAAATAATTCTGGCGATGACCATACGTTACGGTCACTACCGTAACGTGACTTTTATCCAAAGTTGTCATTCAAGTTAAACTCCTTTTCTTCCAATCTACTTTTTGTTGGACTACCTTCGCCGTTGAAACATCCTATTGAAGCAATTTAAAGAGAAAACCCTTCAACCATTAATTAAAAAATCTTTTTCAAAAAAATAATCCACTTTAAGGCAGCGGATAATCTGGAGAAATCCCCATGTTTTTCTTTAATCCATCCTGAATAGCCCTGTGCATAAGTCGATATTGATCCATGTGACGATACCTCAATGCCAAAATCCAAAGAATTAACAAATAAATTTTTTGATTCAAAAAATAGATCCAAACATTATTTTTTAAATCATATGTATTAAAATAAGCATTATTACGGGTCGTATAATACAGTCGCCGCCCATCCTCAAGATGAAGACGTTTAAAAAATTGATTTCCATCTATTGCACTTCTATCTGCAAAATCAAGATCTTCAATTTCTGCATCGGTAATCCAATAAATACCGCCGCCTTGGCGAGTAATGCGATACGTGAACTCTGTATCATCCACATAAAGAACAAAATCTTCTCGAGGCAATCCAATTGAGGCAAGAAGATCCCGGTGAAATAAGAGCCCGCCATATGGGACATACTTCATTTTTATAGGTTGATCCAAATAATTTGGAAGGGAAGTTTGAATTTTTTTCTTCCAAGGCATGCGATTTCGAATTTTATCAGGAATATCCCAAATATGAAATCCTAAAAAACTAGAAGGACGTTCCGGCAATATGACTCTCTGAAAATCTGTTCGGTCGTTATACCATTTTTTTCTGAAGCCAAAAACGGCCAATCCTTGTTGAGAATGGCGATCGGTCAATTGCGCATAAGCTTTTAACAGCTTGTCTAGGCTTCCCTCACACGGTTGATTATCATCATCCAAGAGCCATATGAGTGGTGGTGGTAGTTGCGTTGCAGCTTGAATCCCTACGGCAAACCCCCCAGCCGACCCCCTGTTCTGCGGTAATACCACCAAATGAATCAACAGACCAAAAGGTCGTACCCAGGATTCAATATCCCAAGATACTCCATTCGCCACCAAAACAATACTAGAGACCCCCTGGTTCAAAATTGATTGAATAACTGGCTTCAAATAATCCTGACGATGACCATACGTTACCGTCACCACCGTGACTTGACTCTTATCCAAGGTTGCCATGCAAGTTAATCTCCTTATTCTCCAAACCTATTTCTTGTTGGGTTTAATTTGCCATTGGAATATCGTCTTTATTCTTATGCTCGCTTATGTCAATTTGAGCGACTTCAAAGGCAACGCCTTGAAACTCCGGACCCACGCCGAGGTGCCGATGGACTCCATCCGAAATCGCTTGGGCCAGCAATGCATATTGCTGGGATCGATGATTGAAAATCGCAACGATCCAAAGCAATCCTAGATACGTATAACGATTTATGTGATACATCCAACTTATCTTGGACATTTTACAATACGTATTAAAATAAATCTTGTTTCGTAGATGGTAGTAAGTTCGAAAACTCTTTTCGGGTGGTAAATGCCGAATCCAATTCCACATGGGATAGTATTTGATTTCATTACTCGCTGGTTCTAAATCTTCAATCAGCGCATCTGTAATGATATAAATGCTTCCATGATGTTGCGTAACACGATAAGTAAATTCAAGATCATCACAATAAAGAACAAAATCCGCCCGTGGCAATCCAATGGTTTGGATCAAATTTCGGTGAAATAAAATTCCACCATAGGGAGCTTCTTGGATATGAATTTTATCCGGTAATTTCGAGTGTGTAGAACTCACGCGGGGCTTTAAAAATTTAAAAAATTTATTCCCTATTTTTTTAGGTATATCGAAAACATGGAACCCCAGAAAACTTGATGGTCGTTCTTGAATAGGATGAAGTTGACTAATGATTAAATCTAAATCTCTTGAGGCCCTCAATCCAAGAACCATCAAGGGTTCTTGCGGATGTACTTGGGACAACTCATGATACGCAGTTAATAATTTCGTTAACGTATTTTTCAAAGGCTTATTGTCATCATCCAATAACCATATCATTTCTGCCTTTAATTCCATGGCTTTGGAAATACCAATTGCAAACCCCCCCGCTGATCCAGTATTTTGATGAAGTGAAATAACAACAATTTTAGGACTTAAGGTTTGAGCCCAGGCCTTCACTTCCCATGAAGCCCCGTTATTTACGATAATGATTTTTGAGACTTCTTGAGTTAACAGTTCGTGAACAAGTTGTTCCAACAAATGTTTACGGTTTCCATAAGTCACCGTTACGACCATCAGCTGATTCTCCACTTAAACCCCCAATATGTCTGTCACCGTTTTGAAAGCAAGTTCACCTATGCTAATGATTAAAATAAAAACCGTATGACTGGCTGGTCAATCTAAATGATTGAATCATCGTCGGTTTTGAGGTCGAAGTAAACTCAAAATCATTCTATGCGTTTCCGCTAAAATTTTTTGAACTTGTTTTAAGGAAGAAGCTTCTGCATAGATTCGTAAAAGTGGTTCGGTTCCCGACGATCGTATTAAAAGCCATGCATTATCCATTTGAAATTTAAGACCATCCAGCGTGTTTGTGCCCAGAATACGAGTCCCAGCAATGCGCAACGGGGGATTACCTTTTAGGTGTTCAATGATTTTTAACTGAAGTTCCGAAGGTATTTGAGCCATATCGTGACGACAGGAAAAATAAGGTCCAAATTGTTTTTGCAGTTGACTAAGAATCACGGTCACCGGTTTTCGAAAAATCGATAACGCCTCTGTTAACAGAAGCGCGGAGAGAAGTCCATCTCGTTCTGGCAAGTGATTTTTAATCGCTATGCCTCCACTTTCTTCCATCCCCAAGAGCACATCGTTTTTCATCATCTGCTCGCCAATATATTTAAAACCCACTGGAGTTTCCACCACAGGACAATTCCACGCTTGGGCCATTTTTTCAATCATCATGGTTCCCGAGACTGTTTTAATAATACTTCCATTTTCCTTGCGATGATTTTTTAAATGATAAAAAATCAAAGCATGGATTTTATGCACATCCACATAATGGCCGCACTCGTCCACCATGCCAATGCGATCAGCATCTCCATCATTAGCAAATCCAACTGCAGCTTTCCACAATTTCACTTCGGTACATAAGGGTTTCAAGTTCTCCGCAATCGGTTCTGGATGACGTCCGCCAAATAAGGGGTCTGGTTGTCCCGCGATTGTACGAACTTGCGTTTTTCCTCCGGATAATAATTCTTCCAAAAGTCTTTGCCCGGCCCCATGCATAGAATCCACTACAATCTTCAGTCCGGCATTTTTGATTGAAGCAAGATCCACTTTCTTTTTTAAAATATTCAAATATTCTGACTTCCAGGAGAAAGTGGGACAAACTTGATCCGGGTTTAAAACTACGGGCGCTTTTAAAATATGCTTTTCAATTAATTGAGTAAACGAACTCGGAGCAGATACACCCGGCGGGAGTTTAATTTTATAGCCATTATACTCGCCGGAATTATGGCTAGCCGTAATCATGACACCGGCTTGAGCCTGTCGGAGACCTACCATTAATGACAGGGCTGGCGTCGGAATAATACTATCTGCTAAAATAGCCTTATGCTTGTTTGCGATCAAGATTTGCCCAACCTGCTTTGCAAATCGATCAGATGCAAAGCGAGTGTCAAATCCAACCAAGACACTGGACCGAGCCGGCAATACTGCCGCCAAAGCTTGTGAAACCTTTCCTACTTTTTCAAAAGTAAATCCCTCTGCAATTTTAGCTCTCCAGCCATCCGTTCCAAAATGAATATCTGATTTCAAGTGATCCCTCGCATCATTTAATAAATGATAACGCCTGAAACCGAAATAGGCGCCAAATTTAATTTCAAACTTTTGGAATTATGAAACTGCAAATGATAGGGATTAATCGCCTTCAGCGGAAATGGTCCTCCGCCGCCTTGAGGTCCAGGGTGACCATTCCAGGTAACCCGCCTTGAGCGTAGTCGGTTTCCTGTTAGAACCCATCCCATCAATCGTCCTTGCGGCTTAAAATGGGAAAATTGAAATTTTACTTGTCGTGGATGATGGCTTATATTAAGCAAAATAAGACCTAACGCTCCATTGCTAAATCGGCTGGCATAAATTTTGACACTGGAATTGGAACTCCTACAACGAATCAACTGATTTCCAAATGCGTCATGGTAGATAGCAAATGCATAGTAGCTTGGTCGAGGGGTTGAATTGGGAATTCGCTGATCATTCCATGATAACATGCCATGATCGCCATGCAATTTGTAATCTAGCCCATTTTTCCAATCCCAATAGTCGACTGCACTATACCCCGAAACAAGCGCTTGTCCTAGAACTCCTGCTGTAAAAATTCCATTAATTAGTTCGATCGTCCTCCGCGGAGAAGAATTGATCATATTAAACTCTGTTAAAGCAATGGGCAGTGGATGCGTTTGTGGAATGTATTTTTTCATCATCTGTTGAACCGACTGAAAAGATCGCTGGACCTTGCTCCAATCATCAAAAATGGTTTTATTACTAGGAGCGACATATTGATGTGCTTGATTATAAGGCCACAAAAAATACTGATGTAAAATCAAAAAATCAGCTGAATGTTGAATTTCCGGCAGAAGTTGCTTCATCCACCAATGGTACCCGGTCCATGTATTCCCGTTATCATGGTTAACTGCTACCGCACCGACAAAAATATGCGGATCAATTTTTTTCATGGCGTGCACGATAATATTAAAATCATGTCCATATTCCTTGCCATTTAAAGGCGCTTTGCCTGCAACTTGATTTCCAGATTCCCATGCACCATAGACTTCATTACCAATTTCCCAATATTGAACATTCCAATGATGTTGAATATTGCAATATCGCACCCAAGAAGCTGCTAATTGAGCCGCTTCCTGAACACTGCCATATCGTGCTAATCCAAAATTAACGGTAAATATGGGTTGTGAATGTGTTTCACGACAAAATTGCATAAAATTCCGTGTTTGAACAAATTCTGGATCGTTCATTTGGGCATCAATGCCCTTGCCACCGGGAAGAACTTTCCCATTCCAAAAATAATTATCCGATGCACTTCCTCCAGGCCAACGCCAAAAATGGATACCGGCTTCCTGAGCTTTTAAAACCTGTTGGGAATTCAAGAACCATTTTTTGCCATCCCACCAAGCGGCATTGACCCCAAAATTAAAGGGCGTAATACGCCTGAGTATTTTTGAATTATTAATCGTGACGACAATCTGAGAGCCGGGTTTGAAATTCCACCGTGGGCCTTTTGAATTGTATTTTGGAGGATTTTTGATCAAAGCAATTTGTGAAGCCAATGAGGCAAAAGCCTGCTTGGGATCCTTGGATTTCATTACACTTTGCGCATGTACCCAGCTCACTTGAAAAATCAAAAAAATTAATATCCATTTCTGAATCATCGTGCCTCTTTCCGTGCTTAAATTTGTATCCTACTTCAGTTTAACCCAAACCTGTCCTGAATCAACCTTGGTTTGAAAGGCCGGAAAAAACAAACTGGGATCCGTCATACAAACACCCGTTGTAAAATTCATTCGATATCCATGGGATTTACAAATAATTTCGTTGCCCTGACAATTATTAGGATCAAGCGAGACATCTTGATGAGGACAAAAGGCACTTGTCGAATAAAATTGACCTTGATATCGATAAATCAAAATTAGCATGGCTCCAATCTCCACGCGTTTGGCTTCTCCCTCCCCAATAGATGCTACATCCGACGCTAAGAAAAACCCATCATTCATGAATCATATCCATGCTTGGGTATATTAAAATATTCTTTTTGTTGATTGGCCATAATGACGCCCGAATTAGCTTCTAACGTTTCTTTAAATCGAGTCTGATTGCCGGCAATAACATGTTCGAGTCGTATTTGCGAATCCACGTGCACCTGATTCAGCAAAATGCTTTTGGAGATTACGCTGCCGTCCGCTATTGTACATTGCTTTCCAATCACACTATAGGGAGCAATAATGGCATGCTTGCCAATTGTGGTTCCCGAACCAATGATGAGCGGACCCGCAAGTTGAGCGCTTGGATCGATTTGAACGTGAGGCTCCACATAAATATTTTTTTTCATTTTTTTATATTTGCCCAACATCGGAAATTTCCCATCCAAAATATCCCACTGGGTTGTTAGATACCGAAATGGCGTACCAATATCTTGCCAATATTGGTGTGTTACAAATCCATACAAGGCTTTGTCAAGACTTAGCAGGTTAGGGAACAATTCACGTTCAACTGAATAATTTTCATTGTCCGGAATAAAATCCAAAACCGAGGGTTCAAAAATATAGACACCCGTATTAATCGTATTGGTCGTGATCTGGTCTAACGTGGGTTTTTCCAAAAAACGAATAATTTTTTTTTGCCGATTTAAAAAAACCAATCCATACGCCGTAGGATCCTTTACGGCCACCAAACCAATGGTAACCATGGCTTTATTCTTTTGATGGAATTGAATCATCGAGGTCAAAGGTAACTGAGTTAATATATCTCCATTCAAGATGACCAAGGTATGTTTCCCAACCCATTGCTTGGCTTTTTTAATGGCTCCGGCTGTTCCCAAGGGTTTTTTCTCCAACGAATAATGAAGTTGTAGTTTTTGATTTTCACCATTGCCATAAAGTTTTTTTATTTTATGAGGTTGATACCCTAAAGCTAAAATGACATCCGTAATGCCCGCTGTTT
Organism: candidate division FCPU426 bacterium; assembly: GCA_027366525.1. Classification (GTDB taxonomy): domain Bacteria; phylum Oederibacteriota; class Muellerivitia; order Muellerivitales; family DAHXKG01; genus DAHXKG01. The sequence continues at coordinate 134,614 of DAHXKG010000004.1, read as the reverse complement.
TCAAAAATTCAAATTGATAGGTTAAAAAAGGCACCCCGCACAGTGGGACAATATTTTTAGGAATTTGATAGGTTAACGGTCTCAAGCGCGTGCCTTGCCCGCCAACTAAAATAATCGCTTTCATCGTTGCAGTTCCTTAACGAGCTTGGGATTGATAGTATTGAATCGTGTCATTTAGACCTTGTTGCAAATTCACTGCTGGCCGCCATTTTAATTTTTGGCTGGCTTTACTTGAATCCAAGACACTGCGATAAATATCACCTAAGCGCGGTTGAACATGTTGAGCCTGCGACGCATAGTGGGTTAGTTCCGCAATCCTTAAAAACAAGTCATTGACCGACGTTTCGATTCCCGTTGCAATGTTGAAAATATCATTTTCGGAATATTGCAATGCTAAAAGATTGGCTTGGGCAACATCCTGCACGTAAACATAATCTCGACGTTGGAATCCATCTCCATAAATGCTAATCGCTTGATGCATCAACATGCGTTGAATAAAAATGGCGACAACGCCTCCTTCACCAGAAGCATCCTGTCGTGGTCCATACACATTAGCGTATCGAAGAATGACATAGTCTAATCCAAATTGCTTTAAAAATACTTCTAAATATTTTTCAACACTCCATTTACTCACGCCATAAACCGACAACGGATAGACTGGATGGGTTTCGGATAGCGGCCCTTGAGCGGCCTCACCATATATGGCGCCTCCCGAAGAAGCAAAAATAATTTTTTTCACACTCGTTCTTCGACACACATCCAAAAGGTGAATAGTTCCTAAAACATTGGTTTGAACATCAAAATAAGGATCTTCCAAAGAATTTTTGACTTTGATTTGTGCAGCGTGATGATTCACAATTTCAATTTTTTCATCACGAATGACCTCGTGCAGATGTTCATCCAAGATACTCATTTGATAAAACGTAGCTTGGGGATTCAAATAAACGCGGTTGCCCGTGGATAAATTATCTACAACGACCACTTGATGGCCATGGTTCACATATGTATCCACGATATGACTTCCAATAAATCCAGCCCCACCTGTAACCAAAATTTTCATTTCCGGCATCCCTCATTCTCAGTATGCATCAGTCAATATGCATTCGGAATATAAAAAATTTCTAAAACCGTTCGAATCAAAATACGAATGTCCAAAAACAAACTCCAATTCTCAATATAATAAATATCGTAAGCGATCCGCTCGGTCAGCGAGGTGTTGCCCCGTAATCCGTTGACTTGGGCCCAACCGGTAATGCCGGCTTTGACTTGATGCCGTTCAAAATACCGTGGAATCGTTTTTTCAAATTGTTTCACTAACATCGGCACTTCGGGTCGTGGACCGACCAAGCTCATTTGTCCCAGCCAAACATTGAACACTTGCGGAAGCTCATCAAAGCTGGTTTTGCGAAGCCATTTTCCAAATCGTGTTCGTCGAATATCATTTTGCTGTGTGAAGGCAATCGTTTCTGTATTGGCACGCATCGATCGGAATTTAAACATCGTAAAAACACGTCCGTCGCGGCCTATACGCTTTTGACAGAAAAAAACAGGTCCGGGAGAAGATAATTTTACTCCCAGAGCTAAAATTAAAAAAACTGGAGAAAGTATCATAATCCCTAGGGTTGAAAGTACAAAATCAAAAGTTCGTTTTAACAAACGATTGTACCGATTTTTGAGCGGCGCCTCTTTCATTTCAAAAATAGGAATTCCCAATAAAATGTCATTCCGAACTGGTTTGGTAATTAAACCAAATAAATCCGAAACAATTTTGTATTTCACATTACTGTCCTGAAGTTGCATCAGCATTGGAACTAATTGATCATAGGCTTGGGCCGGCAATGCAAATAAAACTTCCATCACTTGATGTTTTTCAATTAGTTTTGAAAATTCTTTCAGAGTTCCGACAATATTAACCCCTTCAATTTTTTTCATTGTTCTTTTTTCAGAAACAATACCAACTAATTTATAGCCCAGATCCGCATTCAATTTTAACCGACGAATGACCGATCGAGCAGTCTCACCAGTTCCCACAATTAAAAGACGGGTTATCCCAATACCCTTGCGTCTAAACCAAATTTGAAGTCTACGCAACAAGCGTCGCTCAATCCAAATAAAAAAAACGGCTAACATGGCCGTCAATCCAATTACCAATCTGGAAAAATCCAAAAAATGTGTTAAAAAAGTGAGCGCCGCCATCAAAAACGACGCCAGCATAACACCCCAGAAAATTTTGGAAAATTCATCGATGGATGAAATACCTCTGCGTTTTTGATAAAGTCCAATGTATTGAAATACTAATAAATAAATTACCACGGTTAATGGAAAAAATATGGCATAGTAACTAATCTGCGTAAAGGCAATGAGGGGAATCCAATGACTTTCAAAGCGAATCCAGTATGCCAGCCAAAGCGACATCAACACTAAAACGGCATCTAACAAGATGTTCAACGGCTTAAGCAATGCAGACCCGGGTAACGTCATGGACGTTCACTCGAGGGCAATGGTGGAAATTGATAAATTTTTCGAATATAGTTTTTCATTTTAAATAAAAACTGCGATGTTGAAAATTTAACCATCATTTTGCGCAATGTTTTCATGTCGGGAAAGGGCATTTTTGAAAATTTTTCGATAGCCTCAACCAGTGAGGCGACTGTTTGCTCGCGGAATAAAACACCCGTGACGCCATCCGTCAGCGTATCTTGCACGCCCCCCTCTTGAAAAGCAATCACGGGACATCCACATGATAAAGCCTCAACCGGCACAATCCCAAAGTCCTCACGGCCAGGAAAAATCAAAGCTTTTGCATGCGAATAGTATCCAGCCAGTTTTTCCGATGGAACCCACCCTTCAAATTGAATCGTAGGTCCTGACATGTTCTCCAATCGTTTTCGCTCCGGGCCATCTCCAATAATTCGTAACGGAAGATTTTTTTTATTGCACCCTTGGATCGCTAAATCAATTCGCTTGTAGGGTACCAATGCTGAAACAACTAAATAATAGGTTCGTTCTCCCGACTCAGGCTTTAACGCAGCCAATTCCACGGGGGGATGAATGACTGTAGCCTCCCGATGATAGAGCCGTTGAATCCGATGGCGAACTTCACTTGAATTGGCAATAAAATAACTCACCCCCTCATTGGATTTCAAATCACATCGCTGAAGGTATTCACGAAACGCCCGCGCCATCCAACGTACTGGCAAACTCGCATTACTTCCAAAATACTCCTCAAATCCATCCCAAATATATCGCATCGGTGTGTGACAGTAACAAATATGAAGTCGTTTTTTAGGATTTTGGATCCATTTTGCACAAGCCGAACTGGATGAAATAATCAGGTCATATTCCGAAAAATCAAATCCCTTCATAAACTCATAATAAAGCGGTAAATAATATCGATAATGCGATCGTCCGAATGGAAGCCGCTGCAACGGAGAAACTGTTACTCGTTGACTTTGAAAAACAGGACTGACTTTTTCTGGAAGAAACACTAATGTAAAAAGGTGAGCTTCTGGAAATAACTCCATCAGTGCTTGGAGTACTTTTTCTCCTCCGCGCATGCCCGTCAGCCAATCATGTACTAAAGCAACTCTCACTGATTCATTCAGCCTTCCCGTGAGTTCATTGAAAAATAAATGACTTTATTTGAAATATTCCCAATTAAAAAATCAATAGATTCGCTAAAAAATAAATAAACCACATCAAAATTATAATTAATATTCCCCAAAAAATGACCTTCGTCCAATCCAACCTCAAATACGAAGCTTTTTCCATTAATGGCGAAACACTACCCACCACGGCCTGCTCGACATGAGAGCACGATTCCTTGGAAAATGTTCGGGTATTCCAATTTGCACCCCAGCATTGTCGACAAACCCTTTTGTTGCAATGCGGGCAATCTTGAAACCCTTTAGGGTAAAGGGTTAACGTAGCCGAACAAATTTCACATCGCTGTGGATCATTAATGGATGAAGTTAACTTTTCTTTATTTTGTCTAACCAATCCTTACCTCCAGTAATTTAAATTTTGTTAATGCATCGTATTCAATAAGGCTAAGAGTTTACCTTTAAACCCATTTTTTTCCAAACTATTTTTGAACCCCCACTGCTCCCTAGATGCCGTTAATGTGCTGCACCACATTAGAACCGATGCAGCCATAAACTGTCACATCGAGAGCTCTTATTTTACTTCTTTTCAAAAAACAATCTGTTTTTTTATGACAACCCTGCTCAACGCATGAAGATGGGCAGAAAATTTCATTTTAGAATTTAAACGTTTAATTCCACTTATTTTAAAATATAATATCATTTATTTTTATAAAAAATCGCAAAGATTCAACCATGAAAAATTCAAAACCCATTTTAAGTATTGATATGCGTATGATTGAATCATCCGGCATTGGAACCTACCTCAAGAACATTGTACCCGCGCTCATCCAACATCGTCCCCATTGGGAATTTCGCCTGTTCGGCGACACATCCATTCTGGGACATTATTTTTCAAATAATAACATCACCTTGGTCGATTTCAATATACCAATTTATTCCATCCGCGAACAAATTCAACCCCTGTTGCAGTGGTTCAAGAAAACCAATTTATTTTGGTGTCCGCATTTTAATATACCCATTTTCAGCTCCAGCAAACTACTCGTGACCATCCATGATGTATTTCATTTAGCAAACCCGGAATTAGTTCACGGGATCCATAAACAATTATATGCTAAATATATTTTTTCAATTATAAAGAAAAAAGCGGATGGCATTATTTGTGTCTCGGAATTTACCAAAAGCGAATTTTTAAAATATCTTCCCCATCCATCTATTGATCCAATGGTGATTCATAATGGTTTGGATCCAAGTTGGTTTGAACTTAAGCGAACTTCGACGACGCAACCATATATTCTCTATGTAGGTCCGATCAAGCCCCACAAGAATTTGCTCCGCCTTTTAAAAGCTTTTGAAACCATTCAATCCCTCATTCCCCATCAACTGCTTCTGGTAGGAAAATATGAAGGATTAATTACCTATGATAACGATGTTTTGCAGGAGGTTCAAAAATCCAAGGGCCGCATTCAACTGATTGGTTCCATCGCCAACACCGACACCTTTAGAAATTTTTATGCTCAAGCGGATGTGCTTGCCCTCCCCTCACTTTATGAGGGGTTTGGATTTCCAGGACTTGAAGCCATGGCCTGTCAATGCCCTGTCCTAGCTTCCGATATCAAAGTGTTTCATGAAATTTATCAAGATGCGGTGCTTTATTGCGATCCCTACAGCATTCCGAACATCGCCTCCCAATTGCTAAAAATTATTCGCGATCATCCTTTACGTGAAACATTAATCGCCGCTGGAAGTCATCAAGCCAAACGCTATTCCTGGAATACTTGTGCGTTACAAACACTCCATTATATTGAGACGCTTATTGAGTCCACCCAAGATAGCGGTACAGCATCTTAATGCGAAATCGCCAATCCTGTTTTCGAGCATACTCCATCAATCTTTGCTTATTTTTCACTGTAAGCGCTTTTAAAATATTTTTCTGAAACTCATCCGCGGTATAAGAAATCATCGCTGGACTTTTTAATAGTTCCAATTCTTTCCATGCCACACTCACAACGGGGAGACTACAAGCCATATATTCATATAATTTCAACGGGTGAATATAATTCACTAAATGGGGATACTGTTTAACATCCAACGGAATAATTCCAACTTGAGCATGCCACAAGTAGTTTGGAAGTTCGTCATGGGGTTTGGGACCTAAGAAAAAAACATTTTTAAGATTTTGATTTTTCAAATGCGTCAACCGATGAGGCCCAATCAAGACAAATGAAACTTCCGTAAGCTTGGAGGCAACTTGGATTAATAAATTCTCATCAAACCAAAATCCTCCGGCCCCTACATAAATTGCCCTAGGCTCCGGAATATTTTGATATTCCACGGGCAAAAGTATTTGCCGAGGATGGAAACACGCAAAATCCACACCATTCGGCAAAAAAAATGCCTTTTGGGGATGTGCTTGCAAAGCGACTGCTTTGAGGGTTCGGGCAGTATAAGCCACAAAATCCACCTTCCGGATAAGACGGTTTTGTTCTTCCATCAATGCCGCAGTTGAATTTTTAAATCCCGCATTGTTGTCCGCCAAACGAAACATGGTTTGATCCGCCTGGATAAAATCAGTCCAAAAATTTTGCAAACGGCTTTCAAAATAAATAAGATCCACCTTTTGAAATCCATGACGATAGACCCATTGAACAATATTCGGGCAAGACCATTTATACCAATAGCGATATATCCACGAAGATTTTAAAAACCACTTATTTTGAGGTGATACTATTGTTCCCGGCACATAGGCTAGTAATTGATTCTGAAAGTCACGCAGCCCACCCCGGCGATAGATTTCAAATCGACGTATCAGTTCTTCGCGATGAGGACTCAAGTAATGCAATGGAGAAATGGGATCAGAAACAAATAAGATTTGATGCCCATCTTGTAATAAGCCTTTAGCCAAATGATGGCTTCCCACCTGTAAATATGAATTCCAGCTATTTGAGCTGGCCATTAAAATTTTTCTGGGTTTCATGATTTTATTTTCGATTGATTCATTTTGAAGCAATGCCAGTCCGGTGAATCACCGATTCACAGGCTTGAATCACTTGATCCACCGTAATGGAAAGAATGCATTTTTTCTGATATTCAAGACATTCTTCCAGCCAACATACCTCGCAGGGGACGGAAGTTCTTAAAACCAAGTGCTGGGATCCATATGGATACCATAATCCTGGATAATCGCGTGACGAAAAAACAGCAACACAAGGAATGCCCACCGAAGCTGCCAAATGCATCGTCCCCGTATCATTGCCGCAATAAAACCAACAGCGTTGAAGCGCCACGGCAGCTAACCGCACGGATACCTTCCCCGCTAGATTATAACCGCATTTCCACTTGGAAATAAGGCGCTCGCCTAATGCTTGATCCGCCTTGCTTCCAAACGTTACAGGCCAAATCGCATAGGTTCGAATCAAATACGCCATCACCGCATCGTAACGATCCTCGGGCCAGACTTTTAAAAAATAATTCGCGCTGGGGCCTATTGCCACCCAGCGGCGGCCCTCATCTGATCGCCACTGGCTCTGCATCGTTTGAAACGCCAGAAACTCCTGTGCCTTTAAATTCAAACTCGTGTTACCGGCATTGGCATCGGGAATTTGTAAACCGGACGCTTTCAAACGCAATAACAGCAAATCGGCTTCTTTGGAACAATGGGGCATGGATTGGGTCTTGGACCGGATGGGGAATGTTGGAAATCCACGATCGCCGATAATTTGAGGAATCCGCAGCCAGTGAAAGAACTTCAAACTCCGATTAATCCTTTCTTGTGTCCATTTTGAAGGAACTAAAAAAACAAGTATGTCAATATGTTCACGTTTTAACTTTAAAAAAATCATCACAAACCCGAGCCATCGGAATAATTGATCCCGCCAGGTATTATTTTCGGGATAGACAAAAATTTTTTCAAAAATTCCAGAGCCTTGAAAAACATCCGTTGATGCAACCTTAGACCCTTTGACAGAAACATTGGACAGTAAAAAAAAACGGGCGTGTGGAAAATGTTCTCGAATCGTCCAGATGGAGGGTAACGTCACGAGATGGTCCCCCAAGGATCCATTTTGGAAAAAAAGAATTTTCAATGGATCCGAGGTCGCTGGCCGCTCATGGACTTTATTCATTATGCGTAATGACTCCCGGTGGGATCTCTTTCAGTTGATATTTCCCAAAAAAATCCTTGAATCGGATTTCGAACAAATTGAGAAACATTCTCGCCGCATCCCGGATCGGATGCACTTTGGAACCCATCGCGTTTCGATAAATTACAGGCACTTCTTGAATTCGATACTTCCGCTTTCGGGCAATAAATAAAAGCTCGACATCAAATCCAAATTGCTGGATGGTTTGGTAAGGAAAAATTTTTAAAATCGTTTCCCGTTGGAATGCTTTAAATCCACACTGCGTATCTTGGATATTGGGAACTGTAATTTTACGAACCATTACATTAAAAATTTTCCCCATCCATTGCCGATATAGTGGCTGTTTAACTTCCACTTCACGAAGTGCACGACTGCCAATCACAACCTCCAGACCTTGATGAAGAAAGGGTACCAGATGTTCATATTCTGAAACGGGCGTTGAATTATCGGCATCCATAAAAAGAACCACATCCCCTTGGGCCGCTAATACCCCCGTCCGAACCGCAGCCCCTTTCCCTCCATTCCGCTTCAAGGAAATCAGATGCACCCTTACTTCATTTTGAACATCTTTCGCTATAAATGTTTTTACCAAATCGGACGTGGCATCCGTTGATCCATCATTGACTACCCAAATTTCTGATGAATACGGTTGCTGCTTCAAGTACGCCACGGTTTGTTCCAAAGTCTTTCCCAGTCTCTGCGACTCATTAAAAGCAGGAATCACCACGGATAATTCAAGATGCTTCAATGAAAATCCTCTTTACTAAGATAATCCGACAATGCCGCACGCCAATGCCGAGGGGAATCATGAAAAACTTTCTGTAGTTTTGATAAGTCAAATTGTGAATTTGCCGGTCTTGCGGCTGGCCGTTTAAAAAGCGCACTCGATATGGGCTGGATTTCAGCTTGAAATTCACAAATCTGATTCTGAATTTCGCGAGCAAACTCATACCAATTGGTATACCCTGAATTTGAAAAGTGGTAAATGCCAAACGGTGGCTTTTCTTTTAAAAATCGCATCGTCCACACTGCCAAATCCACGGTAGCGGTTGGACTCCCCCACTGATCATTCACAACTTGAATTTGAGGCCGTGTTTTTAAAAGATGTACTATCGTTTTTACAAAATTATTCCCACCACACCCAAAAAGCCAAGATGTTCGAATTAAATAATATTTGGAATGCGTTTGCATGAGCTGTTGTTCACCCATCAATTTTGTTCTTCCATAAGCATTCACCGGATCAACGCTATCGGTTTCATTATAATATCCCTGCTTGCGCCCATTAAAAACATAGTCAGTGGAAAAATGGATTAATAGAATATCTTTTCGCATGCAGATATCGGCTAACCATCCCACCGCCGTGCCATTAATACACTGGCTTTGGGGATACAAATCTGGCTTTTCACAATCATCAACCCGACTCCAGGCTGCACAATTAATGACAATATCCACGGGATGCTCATCAAAATATTGATTTAGCTGTTTTGGGTTTTCTAAATCCAGGGTTTGATGATTAGGACATAAAACAAAATATTTTTCATTTTTACAAGCGATGTCCATTTGAGAACCTAAAAGACCGGATGCACCTAAAAGTAATATTTTAAAACTCAAGTGTTAATACCTTATTGTCAAAAGTTTATGCTTCCATCGATCATAAATACAATACTCGATTTTTAGATTCATTTATATATTTCAAAATAAGAATAACACCATTTAGAACTCCTAGACAGGGTTCGTTGAATTTTTTTGGGGCATTGGGCTTTTAAATCGATGAAATCGATTTCCAAAACCTGATCAACTTAAACTACAGGTTTAAAAATTCAGATCAAAGCTTACCTTGAATTTATTGGTCCAATGAGTAGAGTCGGGTTCCTTGCCCCATTCCTTGATAAATAAATTGGTTTTCTAACATCTCATGGGGATCATAAATATTTCTTCCATCAATAATAATGGGAGACTTCAAAATGGACTTTAAATATTTAAAATCAATTTGTTTAAATTCATTCCAATCGGTTAAAAGCCCTAACGCATCCGCATTTTTAGCTGCTTCATACGCCGTTTTACAAACCTGAACGTTCTTGAAAATTTGCTTGGCCGCTAAAGTGCAAACGGGATCATACAATTTGACGTGAGCTCCAGCTTTCTGAAGAGCTGGAATAATTTCCAAGGAAGGCGCTTCCCGAAGATCATCCGTATCGGGTTTGAATGAGATACCCCAAATGGCAATCGTTTTTCCTTTTAAAACGCCAAGCGTCTGTTTAACTTTAGAAATAAACCATTTGCGTTGAAATTGGTTGACCTCCAAGATTTCCGGTAAAATTTTAAATTGGTATCCATGTTTTTTCCCCATCTGGATTAACGCCGACACATCCTTCGGGAAACAACTTCCGCCAAATCCCAGACCCGCATTTAAAAACTGATCGCCTATTCTTGGATCCAAAGCAATGCCCTGGGTGACTTGATGAATATCGGCACCCACTTGATCACACATATTCGCAATTTCATTAATAAATGAAATTTTACAGGCTAAAAATGCATTGGAGGCATATTTAATCATTTCCGCACTTTTTAAATCCGTTAATAAAATAGGACAATGCAAAGGTTCATAAATTTCAGAAACTTTTTGAGCAATTTCTCGACGATCCGCTCCAATTACTACGCGATGTGGTTTCAGCAAATCTTTAACAGCAGACCCTTCTCTTAAAAACTCAGGATTTGAAACAACATCAAATGGCGTTTGTCCGGTCGAATATTTTTGAATAATCCGAGCAACCAAATATCCCATTCCAATGGGAACCGTACTTTTGTTAACAATTACTTTATATTGATCCAGATGAGCCGCAATAACGCGAGCTGCCTTTTCGATATAGCTAATGTCAACTTGTCCGTTTTGTTTCGACGGAGTTCCAACTGCAATAAAAATGAAGTCCGATTCTCGAACTGCATGTCCAATATTATTGGTAAAAAAAAGTCGATGGTTCAAATTGCGACGAACAATTTCTTCAAGCCCGGGTTCAAAAATTGGAATCGTTCCTTTGGATAAAAGCTGGATTTTCTTTTTATCCACATCGGCACACACAATTCGATTCCCCATATCCGCAAAGCAAGCTCCCGTAACCAATCCAACATATCCAACGCCAATGATGGTAATACGCATGATGGTACTCCTAGGTTGAATTCATATCATTTATCAATGGAAACGATGAAAAACTTTTGCAAACCCCATCGGAAGCATGGCTGCCCCAACAATACCTGCCTTGAACTTCAGCCCAGCAGGAACAATTCGTACACCGCGAAAAGGAACCTCCATTGCTCGTTGCTTTACCGTCAATTTCAAGGGTCGGAAAAGATTGTCACCCGCTTGAGCAATTCTGCCACCAATCACAATCGCCGAAGGATTCCATGCATTGACCAGACCTGCAATAAAAATACCCAAATACTCTGCGGTTTTACCTAAAATCATCTTTGAAACCGAACAATTCTGCTTCGCACAATCTGAAATCAGTTTAACGGTTAATTCTTCCTGTTGCAGCTTTTTAGAAAGTAACGAATGGGTATCTCGACGCAGTTGCTCTTTGGCCTTGCGCAGTATACCCCGGCTTGAAGCATAGACTTCAATACATCCTCGATTCCCGCAACTACAGCGGGGACCATAAGGAAACAACGTCATGTGTCCCACTTCACCCGCCGAAAACTGTTCGCCTCGATAAATCTTACCATCAAGAATAATTCCCCCTCCAACACCAGTGCCCAATGTCATACAAATAACATTTTTAAGACCTCGAGCTGAACCAAAAAGCATTTCCCCCAAAGCCATTGCATTCACATCATTATCAACGGAAACTGGAATTTTCATACGCTGACTTAAAAGCGTGGCAATCGATGTATGATCCCACCTCGGGAAATTAGGCGAATAGAGGAGACTGCCTTTACTTTGATCAACTAATCCGGCCACCCCGATTCCTATCCCGTGAATCGACTTCGGCGGAGTCTTAGCGCTCAACAATAATTGATGAATCTGTCCGCTCACACGTTCAATCCAGTCCTGAGGTCCTTGTCCCACACAAGATTCAAAACTCATAAATTGAAGGACTTGACCTTGGCTCGAAACAATACCTAATGAAGTATTGGTCCCTCCCAGATCAATCCCCAATGATAGCTTTTGTGACATCGATCATCCAATCGATCAGCGCATTTACTGAGCATCAGTTAGTTAAACACCGCTCGGTTTCTTTATCAAAAATATGTGCTTTTTGAATATTAAACACCAATTCAATATCTTGATTCACTTCAATTTGTTCATATGAGAAAACTTTGGCAATAAATGGACTTTTTCCGGTCGTTAAATACAAAAAGGCTTCCGCCCCTAAGGGTTCAATAACTTCTACCGTAGCGCTAATGGTACTCTCCGGGCTTGCATTAGCCGCATCCATTTTATCGTGAATATCTTCCGGTCGGATCCCTAAGATAACATCTCGGCCAACATACGGTTCCACTTGTGGAATCATACTATCTGGAACACGAATCTCAAAATTCTCTTCATTAAAATAAATCCCGGTCCGCTTGCGGTTCAAGGTCCCTTCCATAAAATTCATCGAAGGCGTTCCGATGAAACCAGCCACAAACTTATTGACCGGACGCTCATATAGGGTAATCGGATTCGCAATTTGTTGAGTTAATCCATCTTTCATAACCACAATGCGATCGCCCATGGTCATAGCCTCTAATTGATCGTGCGTAACATAAATCATGGTTGCTTGAAGGCGCGTATGCAATTTTGAAATTTCCGCACGCATTTGGACCCTCAACTTCGCATCCAAGTTCGATAAGGGCTCATCAAATAAAAATACTTTAGGCTTACGAACAATCGCTCGTCCCAAAGCCACCCGTTGCCGTTGCCCGCCTGAAAGCTCCTTTGGTCTCCGATTCAGCAACTCCTGTATTCCTAGAATATTTGAGGCTTCATAAACCCTTTGCTTGATTTCTTCTTTAGGATATTTTCGAATTTTAAGCCCGAAAGCCATGTTATCGAACACCGTCATATGCGGATAAAGAGCATAATTTTGAAAAACCATTGCAATATCCCGATCCTTTGGTGGAATATCATTCACTAAAGTGTTGTCAATCCAAATTTCTCCGCTCGTTAACTCTTCTAACCCTGCAATCATTCGTAATGTGGTTGTTTTTCCGCAACCCGAGGGCCCAACAAGAACAAGAAATTCTTTGTCCTGAATTTCAATATTCACATTATTAACTGCAACAATATTATTGCTATACGTTTTAAAAATATTTTTTAATACGACCTGCGCCATAAACCCCTCGCTTTGCAGATCCGAAAATTCCGATCCAATAAGCACTTTAGGAAATTTCCAGAACTAAATTAGTTTAGTAATTTTAAAAAACGTCTTATTAAAACATTGAAACAAACGACTGTCAACGAGCAAAGATACTTAAACTCCCTTTCTCGCTCAGTTTTCCACTGAGATCCACCATCATCAAAATTTGGCAAATCAATAATTTTAATGAAATATGGATACCTCACTTGATTTCCATTTGATACTACATCCCAAGCTAGGCTTTTGATTTGAATTAATCGAGTTACCGGATAATAACGCCTGAATGGCTTCCCGCAACTCTTTACCCGTAACAGGCTTCCCATTACCAGGACGACTATCATCCAACTGCCCACGATAAACCAGGCATCGCTGGTCATCGTAAAGGAAAAAATCAGGAGTGCAAACTGCCTGAAAAGCTTGGGCTACTTTTTGTGTTTCATCATAGCCATAAGGAAATCTAAAATCTAAATTTTTAGCCATTTGCTTCATATTTTGAGGCGAATCATCGGGATATTGGATTGTATCGTTGGAATTAATTGCTAATATACCTAAGCCAGCATTTTCAAAATCCTTTCCTATTTTTGAAAGCTCTTCTTGAACATGCTTAACATACGGGCAATGACAACATATAAACATGACTAAAAGGCCCTTTTTGCCGTCAAACGTATGAACCGTAATTTCTTCGTGGGTCGTAACTTCTTTTAAAGAAAATAATGGAATTTTCGTCCCTAATTGAACCATGGCAGAATTCGTTGCAACCATATCAATCCTTTCTTCAACCCCTGATCAATGTTCTCATGAATTTTAGTATACCTATTATTAAATCAATTGAACATAAAAAGTTTGTGATTTTCCCTCTTCCCTCCACAAAATGGGAAAAAATCAAAATCACTAGTTGGTATATTTTATAACCCTAATATATAATAAAACGCTTTATGAAATTATCACTCAATAATCGAAAAACATATTTGCAGCTTTTAATGGGCTATGCCGCTATTTGTGTGGCCTCCATTGCGCTTCAAAATTTTATTTTTCTGGTTCTAGCGGCTTGGATCAATTTCCAATACAAGGCAAAGAAAAAAATAAACTGGCGTTTCGATATTTTTGGAATTTTTTTCATAATCTTTGTGGCAACTTTTTTTATAAGTTCGATTTTGGGCATTAATCCTGGTATTAGTTTCCAAACGGTCTACAAATATGCAACGCTATTGATTCTTTTTCCTATTGCCGCCATGGCTTGGACCAGTTTAGAAGTTGAACAGCTCCTTTTAAGTTTTATTTTTGGAGCAACCCTATGTTCCGTTTATGGAATTTCAAAACATTTTTTGGGATTTGAAAATCGAATCAATTCGTTTTGTGGAGATTATATGGTGATGGGAGGACTGCTCATGTCCGCCATCATCCTTTTGATTCACTTTTTAATGAAGAGTCCTAAAAAACCTATTTATTGGATATGCTTTATTATTTTAAGCCTTGGACTCCTGTTAACTCAAACGCGTGGCGCTTGGCTAGGATGTTTTGTTGGACTTTTCATTATTACTTTTATTTTAAATAAAAAAATCCTTCTTGCCGGAATCATTTCACTAGCCCTGCTTTATCTTTGCCTTCCAACTTCCTTAAAAAATCGAGCTAAAAGCATCTGGGATTTCAACCATTTTAAAAAAACAGCCTCTTATTATTCGATTCGAAACCGAATTTATATGTGGGAATCTGGCTGGACGATTAGTCAACTATATCCCGTGTTTGGAATTGGGCAAGGAAACTTGATGTATATTTATCCGAAATATAAAAATCCTTTAGCAACCGAAGCAACCGAACCGCATCTTCACGATAACTTTATGCAAATTCTTGTCCAGAATGGATGGGTGGGTTTTACTTTCTATTTACTCTTTTTACTAACTTATTTTTATTCAAGTATTCGATGGGCCCCCGCCGACATCTTAGGCAAGAAATTAAATTTTTTTATCACCTGTTTCATGCTGGCAAGTCTGGTTTGGGGCATTACCGAATATACGTTTAGCCAACAATTTATGTATACGCAGTATTTTTTACTCGGACTACAGGTTGGCTTGTGGAGGAAAGCAGATCCCACCTTGACTTCAACCTTGTTAAATACGTGAGAGACCTTGAAGTCCGACGAGTGCCTGTCGACAAGCTCCAATCAAATAAATAGATCCGGTTATAAGAACAGGCGTTGACTCCGAAGCCTTGGCTTTCACGAGCGTCAACGCCTGCTTCCAGTCAGGAATATAAAGAGTTCGAATTTTCATTTTTTCCCAAGCTTCAACAATCGCTTCGCCATCATGTGAGCGAGAGCTTGGAACCTGAGTAACTACCGACAAAGCGATGCGCGAGTAAATATGACGTATAAACCGATCATAATTTTTATCTCTTAGAAATCCGTTTAAAATAATCCATTTTTTTTGAGGATATTTTTGGGCTAAAATTCGATTTAAGGTCCAAGCGGCCTCCGGATTATGTGCTCCATCAATGAGAATATTGAAACCCGGTGATAAATACTCAAATCGCCCTGGCCATAACTTTTTTTCCCAAAGCGTTTGAAATTGTGATTCGTCCCAAACCACCCCCTTAGCTGCCAATAAAGAAATTCCAGCCAAAACTAGTGACGCATTCCAAGCCTCCAAAGAATTTCGATGTGGGTTGTCCAACTTAACCTTAAAATGCGGTCCCTCCCACGCTAATTTAGAACCTTGAATCTGAAATTTAAAATCATTCGGACAACTCCATAATAAACAGTGAACTTGTTTAGCCCTTTGCTTTAAAATTTGCAATGCACGAGGATGAACCTGAAGGGCCGCCGCCAAGTTGTTATATTTGAGTATGCCCGATTTTTCCCAAGCAATTTTTTCAATCGTTTTTCCAAGAACATCTTGATGCTCTAAGCTGATCGATGAAAACAAACAAATATTCGATGCCGGAATCACATTCGTCGCATCCAATCGGCCGCCTAAACCCACTTCCAATACTACCCAATCGGCCTTTTGTTGGGCAAACCACAAAAAACCGATGGCCGTTAATGCCTCAAAATGCGTCGGTTGTATGCCTTGATGGCGGTACATCCAATGACAAATTGTGACGACTTCTTTGGCCAATTGATTCAATACTGAACTATCAATCCAGTGTCCATTCATGCGAAATCGTTCGCGGAGATCACACAAGTGGGGTGATGTATAGAGACCCGTCCGATAACCTAATTGCGTCAAATAGGAAGCCAAAAAAAATGCCGTAAACCCTTTGCCATTGCTTCCCGTAATATGAATATAACGCAATTGCCGCTCAGGATGGCCTAAATGATCCAAGAGCTTATGCATGGTTTGTAAACCAAGTCTCCATCCAAAGCGTTCTAGACGATTAAGATCCGCAATTGATGTATTCACTATTTTTTAAAAAACTTTAAAAGTCTTCCCAAAGTTTCTTTCAATTGATGTCGAGGAACAATCATATCGAGAAACCCATGCTTGAGTAAAAATTCAGATCGTTGAAATCCATGCGGAAGTTTTTGTTGAATCGTTTGCTCAATGACCCGCGGCCCCGCAAATCCAATCATGGCGCCAGGTTCCGCAATATTCAAGTCTCCCAGCATTCCAAATGACGCAGTAACGCCTCCGGCCGTTGGATCGGTTAAAATGGAAAAATAAGGGAGTCGATTCTCACTTAATTTAGATAGTGCTGAAGAAATCTTGGCCATTTGCATTAATGAAAACATCCCTTCCTGCATGCGAGCGCCTCCGCCGGAAGCCGAAACAATAATCATGGGTAACTTGCGAGCAATCGCCCGTTCAATTGATCTTGTAATTTTTTCGCCCACCACACTCCCCATGCTCCCGCCCATAAATTTAAAATCAGTCACTGCAATCGAAACGGGAATCGCTTGCAGTTTCCCAATTCCACTTAAAACGGCATCCGACAATTGTGTTCGTTCCATTCCTTTTTTTAATTTTTCAGAATACTCGGGAAAGTTCAGCGGATTTTTGGAGATTAAATCGGCATCGTATTCTTGAAAACTCCCCGAATCCATCATCAAATAGACCCGTTCGATTGCCGATAATTGATAATGATATCCACAATGCGGACATGTCTTTAAATGATGGTCCAGGTCTTTATTATAAAGAATCACCGAACATCCCAGACATTTCGTATATAGCCCCTCAGGAACTTGAACTGTTTTTTGGATGATGGGTTTAGTCACTGTCTTTTTTTCTTTTGAAAACAAAGCCATCGTTAAATCCTTTCCACTGGAGATTTTTGAATTGCCACTGAAATTTTTCTGCAAAAATCTTTTACTATTGGCACTATTTGACCGGCAGAAGCTTTTTCAATTAATTCAATCAACGCACTCGCAATAATAATACCTTGAGCCACTTGCCCGATTCGCTGGGCTTGTTGAGGTGTTGAAATACCAAATCCAACCCCAATCGGAGTTTTCATAGATTGGTTTAGGCGGCGCAATTGAAAAATTAAATTTTTTGAAATGGACTTTCGAGCCCCAGTTACCCCGGTTACTGAAACATAATACAAAAATGGGGCCTGCAGGGCATCCACTTGCTTTTGGCGATGCACGTCAGAAGTTGGCGATAAGAACGGAATCACTTTCAATTGATACGGTTTAAAAATATTTTGAATTGGTGGAATTTGCGACAATGGCCAATCGGGAACAATAATACCTTGAGCCTGAACCTTGGATAATCCTTGAGCTACGACCTTCCAGCCCAAGTGCTCCATTGGATTGGCATAACTCATTAACAACAAGGGTTGCTGAAATCCTCGACTCCTTAGAATTTTCATAAATCGAAAAGCATCTTGCGGACGTGTTCCTTTTTGCAACGAATAAAAGTTGGCTCTTTGTAAAACTGGACCATCCGCGATCGGATCAGAAAACGGCACGCCAATTTCCAAACCATGAGCCCCATGCGTCAATGCGGTTTCAGCAATTTCAAGTGACTTTTCAAAACTGGGATATCCAAGGCAAATGTATGGAAAAAAAAGCGAGGTGTGCGTTTGTTTGGCTTGAAAAAACAATGTTTGAATTTGGGTAGACTTGTTGCCCATTTTATTGTCCCTAGTTTAATTTTTCTAACACTGTCTGAACATCTTTGTCCCCGCGGCCGGAAAGATTAATGATCAAGATGGCCTGGGACGAATATTGTTTAGCAAGTCGTTTAGCAAATGCCACTGCATGAGCGGATTCCAAAGCCGGCAGGATACCCTCAAGTTTAGTTAACAAATAAAACGCATCTAAAGCTTCCTGGTCCGTAGCAGTAGTATACTGAACTCGTTTGAGATCTTTTAAAAAACTATGTTCAGGCCCTACACCGGGGTAATCTAATCCCGCAGAAATGGAATGCGTTTCCAAAATCTGTCCATAATGATCCTGCAACACGTAACTGCGACTGCCGTGCAAAATTCCAGGCATCCCTTTCGAGAGCGTTGCCGCATGATGGGACGTTTTTAGGCCCTTGCCCGCAGCTTCAACGCCAAATAATTTGACCCGAGTGTTTTTCAAAAATGGATAAAAAAAGCCCATCGCATTCGATCCGCCGCCCACGCATGCGACCAGGGCTTCTGGTAATTTTTTTTCTTGTTTCAAAATCTGCATTTTGGTTTCTATCCCAATAATTTTTTGAAAATCTCGAACAATCCATGGGTAGGGATGTGGACCCGCAACTGATCCAATTAAATAATACGTAGTTTTGACATTAGTCACCCAGTCACGAATCGCTTCATTCATTGCATCTTTTAAGGTTTGGGTCCCAGATGAAACCGAATGAACCTGAGCACCTAAAAGCTTCATTCGGAAAACATTCAAGGCTTGACGTTGAATATCCTGTGCTCCCATATAAATTTCACAAGGCAATCCAAATAAAGCACAAACCGTCGCCGTAGCAACTCCATGTTGACCCGCGCCTGTCTCCGCAATGATCCTTTTTTTCCCCATGCGCTTCGCCAGCAATATTTGGCCCAAGCAATTATTAATCTTATGCGCCCCCGTATGATTCAAGTCTTCGCGTTTTAAATAAATTTTGGCTCCACCCCATTTGCGAGTAATATTGGCTGCAAAGGTCAGCGGTGTCGGACGCCCCGAATAATTTTTTAAATAATATTGGACTTCTTGATGAAACTGCCTATCGTTTCGAATTTTTAAATAAACCGCTTCGAGTTCCTTCAATACAGCCATTAAGGTTTCGGGAACATATTGTCCGCCATAATAGCCAAAAAAACCTTGGTGATTTGGTTCAAATTTCATTCAGTTTCCATTCCTAATTATTTCAACTTTTCCATTTCATTAATAAGGGCCGTTAATTTTTGATTGGCTTCTTCGTTCTGCGGATCCATTTGCAGGGCTTTCAGAAACTCTGCCTTGGCCTTATCAATATAATCCAATTTATTGTATAGATTGCCTAGATGAATCGTCAACTGAAGCGCTTCTTGATTTTCTCCATTTTGATATTTCAAATTTCTTAAATTTTCTAAAGCCTCTACGGTTTCAGGCATCTCCGATAAAATCTGATTATAGAGCTCGATGGCGCGATGGCTATCCTGTGGTTCAATATGATCACGAATGAGCGTTGTCAGTTCACGATAGACAACACTAGCTTTACGTTCGTTCCGCTCTGCCTTAAATCCCTTGGCAGCAATTTCATATTCCTGATACGCACGGTCAAAATTTCCAACTTTTCGAAAAAGGTCACCTAAGATGCTATGGAGATTATAATCATTGGGATCAAAGGTGATTAATTTTTCATATTCAACAATGGCTTTACTCCAATTTCCAGTCTGAAAGAAAATAAGAGCTAATTTTCGATAAATTGATTTTGGATCTGTTGTGTTCAACCTATTCTATCCATTATTCATTTTTAAAAATTGGGCTTGGGCCCTTTTAACAAAAAGTGAAATGAGTCGATGATCTTTTTGACCCGGGTGAATTTCAACACCAGAAGACACATCCACACCAAATGGTCGACCAATATGAATCGCTCGTCTCACATTCCCTGGCGTCAACCCTCCCGCTAGCATAATCGGCTTTGGCAATCTCTTTTTAGCGGTTTGAACCCAACGCCAGTTGAATAATCGACCCGTACCCCCGACCTGATATTTATTATAACTATCTAGCAAAAAAGCAGCAATTGGAAACTCCCGAAAGGGCTGATAGGATTGAGAATGTTCCATCCGAATAGCTTTTAAAATGGGGACGTGAATTTTCGAACAAAATTCAGAAGATTCTTGTCCATGTAGTTGAATGACCTGAAAGTTACAAAATCGAACCAACATGCGAACGGTGGAAAGCGATTCATTGACCAAAACTCCAACGGGCGTTATCCACGGTGGAAGTTTTTTAGTTAATTGTCGAGCTACCCCTTTGGAAATTTTCCGAGGTCCACAAGACATTTGAAAGCCGACTGCATCTGCTCCTGAATGGACAACGGCTAACACGTCTTCCATGCGAGTAATTCCACAAATTTTAATTCGGAACATGTAATTTCACTCAACTTGAAGTTGCGGCACCAAGGATCTTAAATCCGCAGCCGTCATCATCGCTTCGCCCACGAGAAGAGCCGCGGCTCCAGCTTGCTTCATACGCCGCGCATCGTGCCCATTAAAAATGCCACTTTCACTAACCACTGGAATGTTCCTGGGACACTGCGGAATCAGATCCTCAGAAATTTTCAAATCCACTTGAAACGTTGCGAGATTCCGGTTGTTAATACCCAATATCTCGGGCGACGCTTGAAGCGCTTGGGTTAATTCTTTGGAATTATGAATTTCGATGAGAGCCACCATGCCCAACGTTGAGGCGAGTTGGTTTAAATATTTAAGTTGTTCTTCTGATAATATTGAAACAATCAATAAAATTGCATCGGCTCCCCCAATTTTCGATTCATAGACTTGATACTCATCGAGAATAAAATCCTTTCGCAAAACAGGAAGATGACATGCCTCTTTAGCTTGACGGAGAAAGCTCAATTGGCCATGAAAGTATGTTGCATCCGTCAAAACCGATAATGCTTGAACGCCGGCCTCTTCGTACGATTTTGCAAATTGTTTGACATCCAATGTATCCCGAATTAGACCTCGAGAGGGGCTGGCTTGCTTAAGTTCTCCAATAATTGCAAGTTTCGATTTTTGAATGATTACTGCCTTGAAATTTCGGGATTGCGGTTGATGCATTGCTTCTTCTTTTAAGGAGTGCAAGGTTCGTTGTTTCTTTAAAGCATCAATTTCTAATCGTTTAGTTTCAACAATTTGATTTAAAATATTCATGATTGAGACGTCTCAATCAGGTGTTGAAGGACTTGATATGCGCGTTGGGAATCTAAGGAGTCTTGCGCCATCTTTACACCTTCTTTCAAGGTCAGACCCTTTCCCGACAAATAAAACCCTAATGCTGCATTGCTGATAACAACTTCACGATAGGGGCTTATTTCACCCTTTAAAATATTCAAAAGGATTTTGGCATTTTCAGAAGGACTATACCCCTGAATACATGAAAGTGGTTTAGCGGAAAATCCAAATGTCGCCGGTTCAACCGTCCATTCCTTTTTGTGGATGGATTCATCTTCTTGCTTTTGATATTCAAAAATACGGGTCATGCCCGCACACGACACTTCATCCAACCCATCCTCGCTGTGAAGCGTTAGGATATGCCGACTACCGGATTGAATCAAAACTTCACCCAGTAATTGTGCTTTAGAGGCATCAAAAACTCCTACTAGCTGCTTTTTCACTTGAGCAGGATTAGCCAAAGGGCCCAAAAGATTAAAAATACTACGAATACCAATTTCCTTGCGGTAAGTCGCAACACTCTTCATAGCAGGATGAAAATTGGGGGCAAATAAAAAAGTAATCCCCGTGCGCACCAAACATTGGTGAAGTACTTCCAACTTTGCATCCAAATTAAATCCTAATGTTTGCAAAATTTCCGCGCTCCCACATTGGCTTGAAGCCGCTCGATTGCCATGTTTAACCACTCGAACACCCCCTCCGGCTAATACAATGGCACTCGCAGTCGAAATATTGAATGTGCCGGCATGGTCGCCTCCCGTACCACACACATCTAAAACATTTTCATCCACTTCAAAAAAACGAACCATCTTTTGTCGCATCACGCGCAAACTGCCTAGTAATTCATCGCGCGTTTCTCCACGCTGGGATAATAAGGAAAGATAGGCTCCGACTTGAGCTGGCGTGGCCTGCCCCTCTAAAATTTCCATCATCACCTGCTCCGCCTCGTTTGCATTCAACGGGGACGATTGAACTAATTTTCGCAACGCTTCTTGAATCATGAGGCTATTTCCTTTTTATTTAAACCCTCAGGTAATTTAAAAAAAATTCGAGCCGTTTTGGAGGTGATCAAAGCCAACTCCTCCAATGTCATGGATTTTTCATGAGCCACGGTTTGAGCTGTCCATTGAATAAAAGAGGGTTCGTTTCGTTTGCCCCGGTGCGGATGTGGTGCTAAATAGGGTGCATCGGTTTCCAGAACAATTCGATTTAACGGAACGCGCCGAACTGCTTCACGATGTTGTTCTCCATTTTTAAAAGTGACTGGTCCTCCAAAAGAAAAAACACATCCTAATTCCGAAAACAATTCTACCCAGTTGGGACCCGACGAATAACAGTGAAGCAGAATGCCTTGTAGCAGTTTTTGATGTTCTTTAAGAATGGCATATAGATCTTCATGAGCTTCCCGTGCATGAATGACTACTGGAATATTTTTTTGCTCAGCCAATTGAAGCATTTGAATAAACACGTGTCGCTGTTGGATTGGATCGGAATCATGAAAATAATCCAACCCGATTTCCCCAATCGCAACTGGGTGTGTCGCATCAATCAAATCCGTCAATTGGCAAAAATCCGATGATCCCCATCCTTCGATATCGGTCGGATGGATTCCAATGGTATGAAAAATTCTGGAAGGATCTTGTTGGGCGAGTTGATATGCGGCCTTCGACGTGTCATATGCCGTTCCGATTACAACCAGCTTTTTGATTCCAGCGGCCCAAGCCCGATTCAAGACTTCTTCACGATCCGACGAAAATTGCAGATCATATAAATGACAATGTGTATCAATCAGTTCCATTATAAATTCCTTGCTTAAATCTTACGATCGATCAATCCTAGGAAATAAGGGATTTTTTTTAGAAATTTTTTGTCCTGAAGGAATTTTAGCCCACTCTTCGGTTTCTTCCAGTCCATGATTAAAAATTGAATCTGAAAATCCCAATTGACTCCAAATGGATTCCGCTGTAAATGGCATAAAAGGAGCCAACGCTAGTGCAACCACGCGGAGAACTTCCATCAACGTATAAAGAATCGTTTGCAATCTTGCTCGTTGAGCAGAATCCGCCGCAACCTTCCAGGGAGCACTGTCCTCAATATATTTGTTCGCTCGTTTGACCAAAGTCCAAATGAGTGTCAATATCGCTGGAAAAGCCATTTCCTCGATTTGAAGACGTGCTTGAGTTGCATATTGCGTGGCAAGGGTTTTTAGTTCGGTCTCGGCTGGTGAGGGATTCGGATTTTCAGGAATCACCCCGTCAAAATATCTTTCCAGCATGCTTAAGCTTCGATGAATCAAATTGCCCAAATCATTGGCCAAATCCCCATTAAATCGCAATTGAAACGACTCCATACTAAAATCGCCATCCACGCCAAATGGAATCTCCCGCAATAAAAAATATCGCAGTGCATCTGGACTATACTGGTCTGCAATGGCAAGTGGATCAATTACGTTTCCTAAGCTTTTGGACATTTTTTGTCCATTCATGGTAATAAACCCTGTTCCAAAAACTTTTTTCGGAAGTGGAATTTCCGCCGCCAATAACATAGCTGGCCAAAGGGTTGCATGAAATCGCAGAATATCCTTCCCAATCAAATGAACATCGGCTGGCCAGTATCGATGAAACGTTTCCAAGTCATCGGGCCATCCAATCCCACTCAAGTAATTAATGAGCGCATCAAACCAGACATATAGAATGGACTTTTCTGGAACCGGTGCCGCAATACCCCATTGAACGGATGAACGCGTAATACACACATCCGTTAATCCCGGTTTAATAAAGTTATTAACCAATTCATTTTTTCGACTCAAGGGCTGAACAAATTCTGGATGCTCTTCCAAATATTGCGTTAACGCATTTTGAAATTTGGACATCGAAAAAAAATAATTTTCTTCTTTTAAGCGCTCTACCGGACGACCACAATCCGGGCATTTTTCATTGATCACTTCTGAAGGTAGTAAGAATTTTTCATCGGGCAAACAATACCATCCTTCGTAGTGTCCCTTATAAATAAATTGATTTTTAAAAACTTTTTCAAAAAACATTTGAGCGGCCCGTTTGTGACTGATTTCAGTAGTTCGAATAAACCGACTATACGTAATACCGAGTTTTTTCCATGCTTCTTGAAATCGGACCACAATTTGATCAGTCAATTGCTGGGGAGTTAAGCCTCGTTCTTTGGCGGCCTTTTCGATTTTCTGCCCATGCTCATCCGTGCCGGTCAGAAAAAAAACATCCCATCCATCCATACGCTTAAATCGCGCCAAAACATCAGCTCCAATCGTCGTATAGGCATGTCCGATATGCGGAACATCGTTAATATAATAAATGGGTGTGGTCACATAAAATTTCTTTTTTGTTTCTTGCATCATTGTTCCCTGTTCAAAGTTGAGCTACCCAATCAAATAAAGATTTTTTTTCCAAATAACCCGTTTGAAATCCATTACGAAGAGTGATAAAAAAATGGTCAATAATCATCCTTGGAGACAAATACGTTTCCAGTAAATCGATATGTTGTTGAAGGCATTCTAAAACAAAAATCGGGGCAAGTAAATCCAAGGATGCTGGGATCGATTCTTCGCCTCGCAACCGACGTTCCCAAATTCGAGAATAAACTTGAAGCGCCGTTTGAAATACTCGGGATTTGCGTTGAGTCGGCGTAACGCCTGAAATTTCCAAAATGTCCGGTTCCCATTGTTCATATTCATGAATGCATGCGATAAAAAGAGCAGCGTGGCTGGACAATGAACGATCAAAATCAGCAACAACTTTCGTTGAAAAATCGTCCCATCGGGAATCAGAAAATTGTAAAGCTGACAATAAATTTCCATTGCATTGCGAAGCTGCTTGTTGGGCTTCTGATTCATTCCAATTCCAATGAGTCATGAGAATTTTTTTGAGTTCCGCCACGGTGTAAGGTCGAAAACGAACCATACGACACCTCGATAACACAGTTGGTAAAAGCGATCCCGTTTGCTTGGAAATTAAGATCGTGATCGTATTGGCAGGAGGCTCCTCAAGCGTTTTTAACAGTGCATTTTGTGCCTCTAAATTCAGAAGTTCCGCTTCTGGTATAACAACCACATGGAAATCCGCGGTTAACGGTAAAACACTTATTTTTTTCTGCAAACCGCGGACTTGCTCAACGGTTAACTTGTTTTTTCCTTCTTCATTTTCGACCCAAACCATATCTGGATGAACCTTATTCAATACTTGTTGACAAATTCGACACGGGGATACTTCATGAGGCGTCTGACAGAAGAGAGAACGAATCATGGCAAAAGCAGCGGTTTTCTTTCCAGAGCCTTCTGGACCGACGAATAAAAAAGTGATCGACCCAGGATTCTGAATAGTCTGCATTAAAAACAGACGACTTTCGTCAGCTAAAATTAATTGGGATAATTTAGGAATCGTAATGTGATGGTTCAATTCTAATTTCATGCCTTCAATCCAGGAAACGTCGTTGCCGTAACTGTTTCAAAAGGTTATCAAAAATTTCATCAGGACTTTTGGATGCATTTAAAACAATAAACCGTTGCGGCTCACTCTGCGCTAACTGGCGGTACGTTTGCCTCACCCGATTATGAAATGAAAGGGCTTCTCTTTCCATACGATCTTGCAGACGATCCTGCTTTCCTCGCTTTTGAACTCGTTGAAGTCCCACTTGAGCCTTAATATCCATCAAAATCGTTATGGTGGGCTGAATACCTTTGGATGAAATACGATTCATGATCCTCAAATCGTTTAGGTCAAAACCCCTACCCCCACCTTGATAAGCTAATGTCGAATCGGTATATCGATCACATAAAATCCACTTACCTTTTTTTAAATTTGGCTGAATAAGCTCATTTACATGTTGTGATCGATCAGCCAAAAAGAAAAAAAGTTCCGTCTCCTGACATAAAGGTTTTTTTAATTCATGAAGAATTTGCTTGCGAAGCCTAGAAACCGACTGAGCCCCACCGGGTTCCCGAGTTCTAATACAAGGAATCTTCTGGGCTTTAAAGTAATTAAACAGCCGCTCGAGCTGAGTCGTTTTACCTGCACCCTCCGGACCTTCAAAAGTAATAAGTCCGCCTTGTTTTTTAAATAATTGTGACATTACCTATCTTCATCATTTATCAGATTCACAAGCAAATCCAATGATCATAATCTAATTTAAATTTAGAGTTACTTGATTTCCAACTCAGCACCGGATTCTTTGAACTTCCCTGCAATTTCATCAGCTTCAGACTTCGAAACGCCTGTTTTAATCGGTTTGGGAGCGCCATCGACTAAGTCTTTGGCTTCTTTCAAACCCAATCCAGTCACTTCTCGAACAACTTTGATCACGGAAATTTTATTTCCACCAGCTGATTTTAATATTACATCATACCCTGTTTTTTCTTCGGAAACCGCCGCTCCTGCAGCCGCACCACCTGAAACCGCCACTGCAACTGGTGCTGCAGCCGATACACCAAACTTATTTTCGAGCGTTTTTACTAAATCGCTTAACTCTAAAACACTCATTTGTTCAATAGCATTAATCAATTCATCTTTTGTTACTGTTCCCATCTCCATCCTCCTGAAATTTTATTAATTTATTTTTTTTGTTTAGCGACTTCATTAAGCGCAATTACGAACTTTCGTAGAACTCCAGACAGGACGACTGTCAATCCTTGAATAGGCGATTGCAAACTGCCAAGTAATTGAGCTATCAATACTTCTCTTGATGGAAGAAGGGCTAAAGCTTTGACATCCTGAGAGGTAAGCTTCTTTCCACTCATCCAACCACCTTTAATCGATAATTTCTCATGGTCTTTCGAAAACTTAGAAAGAATTCGAGCCGATGCCAATGCATCGTCCATGGAAAAAGCTATCGCCGTAGGTCCTGTAAATAAATCATCCAAGTCCATTACGTTAACCCGATTTAAAGCAAGGCGCGCCAAATTGTTTTTTACCACCTGGTATTCAACTTTTTGTTTCGAAAGTTGCATTCGAAGCTGAGTTACTTCTTCAACCGTCAACCCGGAAAATCCCGTCAAAACCGTTGATTTCGATTTTTGAAAGGTTTGAACCAAAGCTTCAATTGCTTGAACTTTATCTTGTTTAGGCTCTTGTGCTGCTTTCAAAAAAATCACCTCCTTAAGTACTTTGATAAAACTAAAAACCCCTTATTCGAAACGCTCGAATAAAGGGTTTGAGTAAACTCAACGAATCATTCAAAAACGTCTCGGCAGGCCTTATTAAGTTCTGTTAGAACACCTGCTGTCTTCGACTTTCCATTCTTTTGACTTATCAATATTTTACTATATTTCTTCCTTATCACTCTTTAGAAATTCAGATAAATCCAATGAAATACTCGGACCCATGGTTGAAGTTAAAAATCCCGATATCAAATAGGTTCCTCGAGCGGAAGATGGTTTTGCGCCTAATAACGCCTGAATAACCACTTTAACATTTTCAGACATTTGGGCTTCTGTAAAATTCATTTTTCCAATTCCCAAATGACAAATACCTTGTTCATCAACTCGGTATTCCACTTTCCCCGCTTTGATTTCCTTTACCGCTTTTCCGATTTCCAAAGTAACTGTTCCGGCTTTGGGATTCGGCATCAATCCCCGAGGCCCAAGAACCTTTCCCAAACGCCCAGCTTCTCGCATAATATCGGGCGTTGCAACCAATACATCAAAATCCATAAAACCAGCCGCTATTTTTTCAACCAAATCATTATCGCCAGCAATATCGGCACCGGCTGCTTCTGCTTCTTTAATTTTTTCACCCTTGGCTAAAACCGCCACTTTCAAAGTTTTCCCAGTTCCGCTCGGTAACAGAACCGTTCCCCGAATTTGTTGATCTGCTTTTTTGGTATCAACACCGAGCCGTACATGCAACTCTAATGTTTCAATGAACTTGGCATTTGAAACTTTTTTCAGAAGTGCAACAGCTTCATCGACAGAATACTTTTTCGTTCGATCAATCGCCTTAAGGTTCTGCTGATGTCGTTTACTGATATACTTTGCCATAATTACCTCCTATGGTTCTAACGTCGAAAAATCGACTCCCATATTTATTCAAATTTATTTTTGAATTTCAATTCCCATGCTTCGAGCTGTACCTTCCACCATCCGAATAGCCGAATCCAATTTAATGGTATTTAAATCTGGAAATTTAGTTTTCGCAATTTCTTCCACTTGTTTGGCTGTCACCTTCCCCACTTTAGTTTTGTTAGGAATGGCCGAGGCCTTAGCCAAACCCGCCGAGCGTTTTAACAACACAGCCGCCGGGGGAGTCTTGGTAATAAATGTAAATGACCGATCTTTATAGATTGAAATCACTACTGGAATAATCAATCCTTCTTGAGATTGCGTTGCAGCATTAAACTGCTTGCAAAATTCCATAATATTAACTCCATGTTGTCCCAACGCCGGCCCCACGGGAGGAGCTGGATTGGCTTTGCCCGCCGGAATTTGGAGTTTGACCACTGCTGAAATTTCTTTTGCCATGATACCCTCGTTTACTAATTATTCTTTTTCAACCTGATGGAATTCTAGTTCCACCGGAGTTTGTCGACCAAAAATAGTTACCATAACTTTAACGCGTTCCCGCTCCGGGTTAATTTCATCAACCAACCCAGAAAAATTCGCAAATGGGCCATCCATTACTTTAACCAAATCCCCTTTTTCGAATTGACTTTTCATGGCTCTTCGTTCACGCCGTTTCCCGATATGCTCCAAAATAGCTGTAATCTCTTCTTCGGGAAGCGGTGTGGGATGGTTGCCGGATCCAACAAAGCTGGTCACTTTAGGTGTATTACGGACAACGGACCATGAATTTTCATCCATATCCATCTCTACCAAGATATAGCCTGGAAAAAATTTTTTATTCACCACTCTTTTTTTACCTGCTCGTGTTTCTGTAACTTCTTCAGATGGGATGAGTATTTGAAAAATTTTATCTTCCATATTCATACTTTTAATTCGATTTTCTAGATTCGTCTTTACTTTTGCTTCATAACCTGAATACGTATTAATAACATACCAACGCTTTGCCATGGAACTTCCATCCTCCTATTTCATCACAAAACTTAATAACTTGTTTATCACTACATCATATAAAAGCAAAACTAACAATATAAAAAAAACTGAAAACAAAACTACCAGAGTCGATCCACGAATTTCATCACGATTCGGCCAAGAAATTTTTTTAAATTCAGCACGAGCTTCTGCTAAAAACTGTTTGAGAGCTTGAAACATAATCGCGTCTTACCCCAATCCTTTCAGTCCAAAACTTTATTTTTGATTAAGTCAATGGCAGGGCAGGCAGGACTTGAACCTGCAACCGGCGGTTTTGGAGACCGCAACTCTACCAATTGAGCTACTGCCCTACTAAACAATTTACTTGGTCTCTTTATGTAATGTATGTTTTCGGCACCATTTACAATATTTTTTTATTTCCAACTTGGTCGTGTTTTTTTTCTTATCACGCGTACTATTATAATTCCGACGCTTACAATCACTGCAAGCTAATGTAATCAACTCCCTCATGAATCCTTATCCTCACTCAATAATTTGGGTTACAACACCCGCACCCACTGTATGTCCGCCTTCGCGAATGGCAAATCGAACTTCCTTTTCCATCGCCACCGCCGCCATCAATTCAATCTCCATCGAAATATTATCCCCCGGAATACACATCTCGACTCCGTCCGGCAACTTAATGGTTCCCGTAACATCCGTCGTCCTAAAATAAAATTGAGGCCGATAGCCATTGAAAAACGGCGTATGTCTGCCCCCCTCTTCCTTCGTCAATACATACACTTCGCCCTTGAATTTCTTGTGGGGAGTGATGGATTTCGGCTTCGCCACAACTTGTCCACGCTCAATATCTTTCTTCTCGATCCCTCTCAACAACACTCCAATATTATCCCCAGCTTGGGCTTCATCCATAATCTTTCGAAACATCTCGATCCCGGTGACTACCGTCTCTCGCGTCGGTTTTATCCCCACAACCTCAACCGCATCCCCTACCTTCACGCGTCCACGTTCCACTCGACCCGTTGCCACGGTCCCTCGACCCGTAATCGAAAAAACATCCTCTACGGCCATTAAAAAATCTTTCTCCACATCCCGTTTCGGTTCCGGTATATAACTATCCACGGCTTCCATCAACTTCAATATGGCCGGTTCGCCCAGTTCCCCTCCGTCGCCTTCGAGGGCTTTTGTCGCTGACCCTTTGACCACCGGCGTTTTATCGCCCGGAAATCCATACTTCGTTAACAAATCCCGCACTTCGACTTCCACCAATTCCAATAATTCCTTATCGTCTACCATATCACATTTATTCAAAAATACTACGATATAAGGCACCCCTACTTGGCGGGCCAGTAGAATGTGTTCTCGAGTTTGTGGCATCGGTCCGTCCGCTGCGGATACCACCAAGATCGCTCCATCCATTTGTGCAGCCCCAGTCACCATGTTCTTGATATAATCCGCGTGTCCTGGACAATCCACATGGGCATAGTGTCGCTTGTCCGTTTGATACTCGACATGGGAGGTATTTATCGTCACCCCTCGCTCGCGTTCTTCCGGAGCATTGTCTATATCCGCATAGCCTTTCGCTTGCGCTAATCCCTTCTTCGAAAGCACCGTTGTGATCGCCGCTGTGAGGGTTGTCTTCCCATGATCCACGTGCCCGATCGTTCCAACATTCACGTGTGGTTTGCTGCGTACAAATTTCTCTTTCGCCATTGTTCTACTCTCCTCAATTACACTTGCCTTTTAGCTTAACCCAAGTCTAAAGCCTCAACCATGGAGCCCAAGACCGGGATTGAACCGGTGACCTCTTCCTTACCAAGGAAGTGCTCTGCCAACTGAGCTACTTGGGCAAGAAAGTCTAAAGCTTAGGTATTTTACGTTCGAAAACAATCATGTCAAGAACAAAGCTACTTTTTCTTAAGCGTTTTAAAAGATTTATTCAAAGGATCTACTAATTTTTGCAATTGGACAACTTGTTGGTATTGTTCTTCCTTTAAAATTTGCCGTTCTAATACAATTTGTTTAATTGTTTTCCTTTCTTTTAAAGCACTTTTTACCACTTCTGCAGCTTTTTCATATCCAATGACAGGATTTAAAGCCGTTGCAATCGACACGCTTTTTTCTGCATATTCTAAACACCGGTGGACATTGGCTTGGATACCTTGAACACATTTTTCATCAAAAACTTTGATCAAATTCGTTAAAATCGATATTTCTTGAAGTAAATTGTAAGATAACACTGGCATCATTACATTTAACTCTAACTGTCCCGCTTGAGAAGCCATTGCAATAGTTGCATCATGTCCTAAAACTTGAAAACCCACCATGTTTAAACATTCTACCATAGAAGGATTAACTTTGCCGGGCATAATTGATGATCCAGGTTGTAATGCCGGAAGTATAATTTCTTCAAATCCCGTTGTGGGTCCACTCGTCATTAATCGCAAATCATTTCCAATGCGAATCAGATCTAATGTTAAGTTTCGGATTGCATTAGAAACTTGAACAAAAGGAGCCATGCTTTGCATCGCCTCGAATGTATTGGGATGCACATGAAATGCGAACTTCGTTTGTTCACTCAGAAACTTAACCATGTGCTGTCGATAATCCGGATGTGTATTTAATCCCGTTCCCACTGCGGTCCCACCAATACCTAAATTAAAAAGATCTTTCTGAGCTTGAATAATACGCTGAACATGGTTTTTCAAAGATTCGGCATACGCCGCAAACTCTTGACCGAGAGTGACTGGTGCCGCATCTTGAAGATGGGTGCGTCCGGATTTATAAACACGTTTGAACTCGTTGGATTTTTTCAAAAAAGTTTGAGAAAGTTTCTGCAATGTCGGGATAAACTGGGAAAGCAACGCCAATGTAGATAATCGCATGGCAGTTGGGATAACATCATTTGTCGATTGACCCATGTTAACATGATCATTCGGATGGATCAAATGATATTGTCCCCGTTTCCCACCAAGAAGCTCAATCGCGCGATTGGCCAAAACTTCATTGACATTCATATTACAACTTGTTCCTGCACCAGCTTGATAGACATCAACAACGAAGTGATCTAACCACTGATATTTTAACAAAATTTCGTCAGCGGCACGAATAATCTGAGTCGCTTTTTTAGAATCGAGCCAACCAACTTTCTGGTGAAATCGGGCTGCGGCCTTCTTAATTTGAACGATAGAAAAAATGAATGAGGTGTGCTGTCGTAATTCACTAATAGGAAAATTCAAAACTGCTCGTCGAGTTTGAATACCATATAAAGCATTGAGAGGAACTTCCAAATCTCCAATTGAATCATGCTCAAGTCGATATTTCACTAAACGACTCCTTAATTTAATTTTCGCGGACACTAGATTCATCATAGCATTAGTTGACAATGAACAAAACGGTCTCTTTATTTTTTTTTGAGCTGAGTGTGTATTGGCATCATCGATACCGTCTCTATGGTTTTCTTTTCCGAAATTGTTTGTTGAACTAAAATTTCTTTTCGAACTGATTTCAAAAGTTGCAGCACGCTGCCCTCCGCAATCCCTCCTGATAAAAATGCCGGCGCAGAAAAATTAGCTTGTGCAGCCAAACTATAAAAAACTTGTTTGGATGCTCCAGCGGATTTTATCGCCCAATATCCTTGATAGAATTTAAAATCTTTATAGTTAACATCCCTAAAATAAATGAATTTTTCGGGGACTTCATGAACGTCTAAAAGCACTCGAATGGTTTTAGTAAAAAACAAAAAACCCTCTACTGCATTTTGTTCTAAAAGAAGATTATTACCTTTTTGGATTTTCACATGACTAAATTTCATGTTTTGAACAAAGTCAGAAATATGATTGTAGTTGGTCAGTACTTTCCAAATCACATACCGGTTTGCTGAAATCGAAAAGCACCCTTCAATTTGATAACAATTATGATTTTCAAAAAAAACAACAGAAATCGGAGAGGCCGCAAAACTCATTGCGGGCCATAATATAGCTAAAATCAAAAATATTGCTACACGTTTGAGATTCAAACCGATTTCCTTCTCGCTCATTGTTTTGTATCAAATGGAGATGCATTCAAAATCCTATTTTCGTTCAATTTTTAACTCATTGCAATTTTTAAATCTAGAGTAACCTTCATGAAAAATTAATTTTCATGAAGGTTACTCATTTAAACCTTAGAAGCTAAACTGGAACATCATTCTTCCAACCGGAATAAAACTTGCTCGATGAATCGCACTCGTATTAATACCCGCAGAAATTTCTGATGGCATTTCCGTCATGATATAAGTTCCATCGTTGGAATTAATCACTGGCGTATCAATTAGGCCCATGCCTTCTGCAATAATTTTGGTACTTGAATTGATATTCCAGGTGATGGATGGGAACGTTACTTCATAAATGGGTTCGGTTCCAGTTGCTTGTACCATCATTGTTACGCCACCAGAAACTACCGACGTCATCAATGAATTTGACGGATCCACTACTGCAAATCGTCCTGCCACGATCCATGGATTATTTCCAACAGATGCTTGAATTTCAGCACCTTCTACGCCAATATTGCCCGTGGTGGTGGTTCCGTTCTGAATTATTACGGGTGTAAAATTTCTGGCGCTAAATTTCGCAACATTGGCCTGAGCCTGAAGTGTAAATACTGTTCCATCCAGCGGAGCTCTATATTGCAAATCTACACTTGTCTGCCAATAGGTGGCATCAACCGGTCCAAAACCAGCTGCGGTTTTTCCTAAAAAGGGATTAAACGCAGAATTGAGAAGTGCATTCCCATAATAAGAATTGTAATCGGCAACAGAACTATATCCGTTCTGGAGTGCTAAGTCAGTGGCATGACCTGCATTGCTATCATTAATATATTCCCCATTGAGGTGAATGGCAAACGCACTTTTTTTAGGCATTTTGAATCCCATTTGTTTGGGATGAAAGGGATGATACGCAATCCCATCGGAATAACCAATTCGTGCCATAACCATAGGAGGGAATTTCATGATTTCAGGCAAATAGCGCTGAGGTAAATCGGGAGCCCCGCTAATCGTTCCAATAAGGGCATCAAAATTCCCGCTCGTACCTCTGAGCGCAATACCCGTATCATACCCTGTATTAAAAAACAGTTGCATAAGCGGTGATTTTTCTGCAAAGAGCATATTTCCATCATAATCGGCACTTTCAAGATTAACTGGAACTTTAAATTGTCCAGCAGTTACAATCAAGGTCGTATCGTGGATTGGTACGGATGCATTAAATTCCAAAAGGTTAATTTGATTATTAGAAGAATTCAAAGCCTCACCACCCATGGCGGTTTCAAAATAAAACTGAACGTCATTATAATTTCCGTTTGCAAATAATCGATCTTCTGAATTGAACAGATAAATTCGATTAAAATTACGAATCGCTGCACCCGGAATAATCCCTTCCAGCTCGCCTAATAGCTGAAATCGGCCACCCAAATTCAATGTTAAATTTGGAGTGTTAACAATTTCTGCTGAAAAAGCAGGTATTGTTGTTCCTAGCAATAAAAAAAGAAAACCTACCCATCCAAGTAACTTTTTCATAATATCTCCTCCAAGAGATTTCATTTTCAAGAATCTACAATAGCTACTCTTTCAATGAATCGCAAATCTTACTGCTAAAATACAAACCGACATTGCGACATTCAAAAATAAATGTCGACCAACTTAAACATCCATTACCAGTGTATTCATGTTATGGTATTTTTGTATGATAGCACTCATACAAAAATACCATAGCATGAATAATGCTCGTTGATTTCAATAGAAAAATACATTTTTGGAATTCTGCATACTTAAAAAAAATTTAAAACTTAATTATTAACCTGTCATCACGATATTTTGAAATCGCCATGCTGGTAATCGCGTCGATTTTAAATTGTTATTTTATTGATGACCGTATACAAATGGGAAATAAAACTTGAAGTGATTAAAATTTCCAATTCATTGCAAGCATTGGCGTCCCTTGAGGAGAAATCCAAGCAATGGGTTGCAAATTATTTCTTTCATCATAACTACGCGCTGCAATCGGGGCATGAACCATATCCACGACCCAGGTAATTCCAAACAACAGCCCACCATAGAGCATCATATTCGCTCCATTGTTTTTAACAGTTCCTGATGATGGCCCCAGAAATGTACCTGTATAATTGGATGGGTTGCTATGGATGATCGCTCCAAACGTAACTCCGATCAGTGAAATAACTTCACCGGTCAACAAACTTGTGCCCATCAATGGATCTTGGGCATAAAAACTCCCAAAGCCATGTATTAAAATACCCGGGAAAAAAGCTAACAAAAATGCATTCGTTGGATCTTTATAAAATCGCGTATGCTGCGTAGAAACTAACCCTCCAGTAAGCCCTGTAAAATTTTGTGCTTGAGCCTTTAGAGGAGACAAAACAACTCCACTTAAAAAAACCACTAGTAAAATGAGCTTGAAACGATTTAAATACATAATGTACATTTTAAACATTTCATTATATCCCGTCAAAAGAAATATTATGAATTTCCAGCAGCAGCTACTTTTGATTTGCTTTTTTCTTCTTTCGAAGCTTCTACTGCAGTTTTATTGGCTTTGTTATCAACCTCAGGAACAATGGGCCGATCCATTAACTCCAGAAAAACCATTTCCGCTCGATCGCCATGGCGTGCTCCCAACTTTAAAATCCTTGTATAGCCACCATGCCGATTGGCATACCGATAAATTAGATTTGAAAACAATTTATGAACAACTTCTCGTTCACGAACAAATCCAAGCACAAGCCGCTTAGACGCTAGCGTTTCCTTTTTAGCAAGTGTAATCATTTTTTCTGCATACCGTCGAGCCTCTTTCGCACGAGCTCTCGTCGTCTCAATTCGTTCATGTTTAAAAAGAGAGGTTACCATATTCCGAATCAATGCTCGACGATGTGCTGGTTGAACGCCTAAATGACCATGATTTCTGGCGTGCCGCATAAAAACTCCTCAATTAAATAAAATTAAATATTTGCTTCGGACCAGATCGATGCTGGTTCTTTCTTCTCTCGATGCAAAATGGAATCAACATCCATTCCAAAAGATAGTTGCATGCTTCCCAAAATTTCCTTAATTTCATTAAGGGATTTTCGACCAAAATTTTTGTACTTTAGCATGTCCGCTTCGGTACGCTTAACTAAATCACCGATTGTTTTAATATTGGCCGTTTTAAGACAATTTGCCGATCGAACTGATAATTCAAGTTCCTCAACGCTTTCATTAAGAATTTCTCGCAAGCGCTCTTCTTCCTCGCTTACTGAATTATCCACTGGAACCGGTTCTTCTTCAAAATTAATAAAGATCTGCAACGAATCTCTTAAAATGCGAGCAGACTGAGCCATTGCATCTTCCGGCTTAACGCGCCCATCCGTCCAAATTTCCATAATGAGCTTATCATAATCCGTCATTTGTCCAATACGTGCGGCTTCAATCGAATACCGCACTTGAGTTACCGGAGTAAAAATGGAATCCATCGGGATAACTCCAATCGGCTGTCCTTCACGTTTATTGCGGTCAGCTGGAGCATATCCACGTCCTTCGGCAATTTCAATCTCCATCTCTAACGAAGCATCGGCTTCTGTTAAAGTGCCCAAATGCAGAGTTGGATTTAAAACTTCAACATCGGCATCAACCTGCAAATCACCAGCAGTAATATTTTTTTCGCCCTTCACCGAAAGTCGAATAACCTTAGAAGAACCATTTAACAATTTAACTTTCAGTTCTTTCAAGTTTAAAAGAATTTCGGTTGTATCTTCAACCAACCCTGGAATTGAAGAAAACTCATGCGGTACATTTTCAAATTTAACTGTGGTAACAGCTGCACCAGGAATCGACGATAACAGAATTCGTCTTAGTGAATTTCCAATCGAATGCCCATACCCCCGTTCAAATGGTTCCGCAATGAATTTTCCATAAGTTGATGTTAATGTTTCTTTCTCATAATCCAAAAATTTTGGAATTTGCACGTTCCCTATTTGCATGTTTCCTCCCACTTTAAAATAACTCCCACAACTATGAAAAATTTAAAAATTTATTTCGAATATAATTCCACAATTAACTGTTCTTGAACTGGCAATGCAATTTCTTCTTTGCTCGGAATTTTTTTAAATTTCCCAGTAAGCGTCGTTGCATCCAATTCCAGCCAATCGGGTGTTCCTCGTTTTTTGAAATTTTCTATTGATCGTTTCAGCATTACATTTTCTTTAAATTCACCTCGAACAGAAATCGAATCCCCAGCAGCCAAGGTATAGGAAGGTATATTGACCTTCTTGCCATTAACTAAAATGAGTCCATGGCGCACTAATTGCCTTGCTTGTTGTCTCGATTCTCCAAATCCTAGGCGATAGGCCGTATTATCTAAACGTCGCTCTAACAGTTGAAGCAACGTTTCACCTGTAACACCTTTTTTACGTGACGCAATCACAAAATATCGTCGAAATTGCTTTTCAAAAAGCCCGTAAATTCGTTTCACTTTTTGTTTCTCTCGCAATTGTAATCCGTATTCCGTATCTTTCCGTCGCTTGATTCCATGTTGGCCGGGAGCATAGCCCCTCCGGTCAAATGCGCATTTCTCGGATTCACATCGTGTTCCTTTTAAATACAATTTCATGTTTTCACGACGGCAAAGCTTACAAACTGATAAAAGCTGTCGGCTCATTCATTTTCTCCTTAAAATTAGACCCTACGTCGCTTCGGCGGACGACATCCATTATGCGGAATCGGTGTTACATCCTTAATTAACAAAATTTGTAGTCCACTTGTTTGGATGGATCGAATAGCAGCTTCCCGGCCTGATCCTGGCCCCTTCACATAAACCTCTACGCTTTTGACACCTAAATCAACTGCTTTTTTCCCCGCAGTTTCAGCCGCAATTTGAGCTGCAAACGGAGTGGATTTTCGACTCCCTTTGAAGTTTAAAGCGCCCGCAGACGCCCATGTTAAAGTACTGCCTTGCATATCCGTCACCGTAACAATGGTATTGTTAAATGTACATTGTATATGGACAATTCCATTACGCGAGGCCCGCTTTGACTTTCGCGAATTTGCTGCTACGGATTTGGCATCCGTTGCGCTTTCTGAACCTTTTATATTAACTTCTGAGTCCTCCACCACTTGCCTCTCCCTTAAGAATTAAAATTTACTTCTTCTCTTCACTGCGACGGCCACTTCCAACTGTTTTTTTAGGCCCCTTTCGAGTTCTCGAATTAGTTCGAGTTCGTTGCCCTCTTACTGGGAGCCCTTTGCGATGTCTCTGGCCCCGATAGGTTCCAATATCGATCAACCGCTTGATATTCATCGAAGTTTCACGTCTCAGATCGCCTTCGACTTTAACATTGTCAAGATTAATGACATTTTGAATTCTTCCAAGCTCATCATCCTTCAAGTTTTTAACCCGAATATCTGGATTGACGTTAGCTTTTTTTAATATTCTTTTAGCGAGTGCAGAGCCAATTCCATAAACATATGTTAACCCCACCTCAATTCGCTTCTCGCGGGGTAAATCAATTCCAGAAATTCTTGCCATATCTTCTCCTTAACCTTGCCGTTGCTTATGTTTGGGATTTGAACAAATAATCCTCACAACCCTACGACGTCGAATCACTTTGCATTTTGCACAAATAGGTTTTACTGACGCTCTAACTTTCATTGCATTCCTTCCTAAAAATCACTTATCGAAATCGATACATAATTCTTCCCCGAGAAAGATCATACGGGGATAATTCTATCGTAACGCGGTCTCCTGGAAGAATACGAATAAAATTCATTCTCATTTTTCCAGAAACATGTGCGAGTACAACATGTTTATTTTCCAATTCGACACGAAAACTGGCATTGGGGAGTGCCTCAATAACAGTTCCGTCGACTGAAATGGCTTCCTCTTTTGGCATTATATTACAAGTCCTCATCTTTTTATTTAATTCTTGTTAAATTCTCTGCCTGCCCGTCAATAATTCCCACTGTATCTTCAAAATGAGCAGAATATTTTCCATCCGCAGTGATTACAGTCCATCCATCTTCGAGAACCTTAACAGCATCCGTGCCCTCATTTACCATAGGCTCTAATGCCAAACACATTCCATCTAAAATTTCCGAACCAACATGGGGTTCACCATAATTGGGGACTTGGGGATCTTCATGCATCGCTTTACCTATCCCGTGCCCAACGTAATCTTTAACAACTGAATATCCCTGCTGTTCAACAAAGGATTGAATCGCATATCCAATATCGGATATATGATTCCCCGCATGGCACTGTTGAATTCCAATATTGAGCGCTTGAAAGGTTATTGTTAATAACCGCTCCAAAGATTTCGATATTTTCCCAACTGGAAAGGTTCTTGCAGCATCCCCACAGTACCCATTATAATATGCTCCAATATCAATTCCAACAATATCTCCTTCTTCAAGAACGCGATCCCCCGGTATGCCATGGACAACTTCTTCATTAATTGAACTACAAATCGTTGCCGGATATCCATGATATCCAAGAAAAGCTGGCACACAGCCGTTTTCAATAAATAGTTCATATGAAATCTTATCAAGATCTCGAGTTTTCACTCCTGGCCTTATTCGTTTTTCAAGCTCTAATAAAACTTGCCCAACAATTCGCCCACTTTTGCGCATTAATTCCAATTCTGATTTTGACTTCAATATGATCATTTTAAATTATAATCTCTCATTTATAATACTTAAAAATTTCCGAAAAACGTTTTCGATTGAATTCTCAGCCTGCAGATGTTCTAAAATTCCCTTACCTTCATAAAAGTGAATCAATGGAGCCGTTTGCTTCTGATACACTTCTAATCGATTTTCAATAGTCGCCATTTGATCATCCGGACGTTGAATTAATTCGCCGTTGCATTTATCACAAATACCTTCTTTTTTGGGCTTCATTGTAAATACATTAAATACCGAACCACAGGTTTGACAAATTCTTCGGCCAGTTAATCGCTGGATCAAAATTTCCCTAGAAATATCAAGCTTAACAACAAGCGTAAGTGGAATACCATTAGCTTTGAGTAATTCGTCCAAACTTTCAGCTTGAACTAGCGTGCGCGGAAAACCATCTAAGATAAATCCCTGCTGTGCATCGGGTTCTTTGACGCGTTGACGAATTAATTCAATGACCACCGAATCTGGAACTAATGCCCCTTGCTTCATGTATTCCTGTGCCTTCAATCCAACCGGTGAGTTCATTTTAATAGCTGCTCGCAGCATATCGCCAGTTGAAATCTGAGGAATTTGATAATGTTTGACCAATTCTGCAGAATAGGTTCCTTTACCAGCACCGGGCTCACCCAATATAATGATTCGCAGAGCCATTAAAAAGCCCCTTTCCCTTTAAGCCGGCCCTTTTTCATAAACCCATCATAGTGGCGCATGATCAAATGGGATTCAATTTGTTTCATCGTATCTAAAGCAACACCCACAATGATTAGTAACGAGGTTCCTCCAAAATAAACCGGAATATGCATTTGCTGTGTCAAAATTTCCGGAATAATCGCAATCGCACAAACGGCAATGG
This sequence comes from candidate division FCPU426 bacterium, assembly GCA_027366525.1. Lineage (GTDB taxonomy): Bacteria > Oederibacteriota > Muellerivitia > Muellerivitales > DAHXKG01 > DAHXKG01. Next base: position 93,667 of record DAHXKG010000004.1, on the reverse strand, counting down.
CTCCCCATAGCGTGATTCGGGTTAATGTACGATCAATAAATTCTGTTGTCGGTTTTCCGGGTCGAATTCCAGGAATAAACCCGCCGTATTTTTTCATATTCTCTGATAAATCATTTGGGTTAATGGCAATCGCTGTATAAAAATAGCAAAAGAACAAAATGAGAAAACCATAGATAACATAGTAAGCAAAATCGCCCGGTGAAAAATTTTGGGTAATAAAATTCATAACATTAAAAATAATTCCATTGGCCGGCGAAACCGATTGGATATATCTAGCAATTTGCGTTGGAAAGATCAAAATCGACGAAGCAAAAATGACGGCAATAACTCCTGAATAATCTACTTTAAGTGGAAGATGCGTTGATTGACCACGCATCACCTGTCGACCAACAACACGCGTCGCATATTGAACCGGAATCTTCCGAGCCCCTTGTTGTAGTATGACAATAAAAACGACAATCGCCAACATAAACACCGTGAAAAAAGCCAAACTAAACAGACTTAATTGACCTACACGAAAGAGCCGATAGGTATTGAAAAACTCACTTGGGAGACTGGCAACAATTCCAGCGAAGATAATCAGTGACATTCCCTCGCCCACACCATACTCCGTTATTTGTTCACCAATCCACATAATAAAAATCGTTCCAGCTGTTAACGTAAGAACTGTCATGGCTTGAAATCCAATACCCCAATGATAAATAAAATTGGTTCCAAATGACTTGAGCATATAGGTGGTTCCGGTCCCTTGAATAACACAAAGACCCACCGTTCCGTATCGGGTATATTGGGTCATTTTTCGTTGTCCCATCTCCCCTTCTTTTGATAATTTTTCAAGTGCTGGGACAACAGCAGTTAATAACTGTAAAATAATCGCCATACTAATATATGGCATCACACCTAAAGCAAAGATAGAAAACATGCTCAAGGCACCACCTGAAAAGAGATTCAGGAAACCCAGAATACCTGATTTCTGACTTGCAAAAAAATTGGAAAGCGCAACGGTATTTACACCCGGGGTGGGTATGTGACAGCCCACTCGATAGACCAAAAGCATGGCCAACGTAAAAAGAACCCGCTTTTTAAGTTCTGGAACTTTAAAAATATTTGAGAATGCTGAAAACATCAAAGAACCTCCATCCGCCCACCTGCTGATTCAATTTTTTGCCGTGCTTGATCGCTAAAGGCATGAGCTCGAACTACTAACTTTATCTTCAACTCACCGCCTCCCAAAATCTTAACAAAAGTACTTTTTTTCGTTAATCCCATTTTTTTCAATTCCTCGGGAGTAACAGTGGTATTTTCAGAAAACCGCGATAATGAACCCACATTAATAATTTCAACTTTGATTTTTTTGGGATGATTAAATCCACGGTGAGGAATAGTTTGTACCAAAGGGGTTTGTCCACCCGTAAATCCCAATCGAACGCCACCACCGGTTCTGGCATTTTGTCCTTTATTGCCCCGTGTGGATGTTTTTCCATGTCCTGAGCCAGGACCACGCCCAACAATCTTAGGTCGCTTAGTCGCATGAGGAACCGGCTTAATTTCTGAAAGTTTCATACTCTTACCTTTTATCCTTCGTTACTTTTTTTCACTTCAACTAGATATTCAATTTTTTTGATCATACCCCAAATAATGGGTGTATCCGGACGGACGACTTCTTGACGAATTTTTCTTAAGCCCAAAGCATACGCAATTCGCTGATGTTGCGGAAGTCGACCCTGAAGGCTTTTTTTGAGTTGAATTTTAACTTGTGCACTCATGATTTCACCGCTTCGTTTGATTCAGTTACTATTTTTCCACGCAATGTCGCAATCACCTGCGGCGAACGAATTTTCGAAAATCCCTGCAATGTGGCGCGAACAACATTAAAAGCATTATCTGATTTAATCGATTTGGTCAAGATATCACGGATCCCCGCCAACTCACAAACTGCTCGGACTCCGCCTCCCGCAATAATACCCGTCCCCGGAGAGGCCGGTTTTAAAACCACACGTGATGCTTTAAATTCACCAATAATCGGATAATAAAGTGAGTAATTTTTCAATGGCACTTCAATCACATTTTTTTTAGCATCATCGACCGCTTTTCGAATGGCATCCGGAACTTCACTCGCTTTACCAATACCAGCGCCCACATGCCCATTACCATCGCCAACAACAACGAGAACCGAAAAACTAAATCGCCTCCCGCCTTTCACAACCTTGGCCACTCTATTAATGTAAACAACTTTTTCTTTCATTTCTAATTTTGAAGCATCAAATCGTACCATGAATTCCTCTCTAAAATTGAAGTCCATTTTCACGAGCGGCTTCAGCTAATGCCTTAACACGCCCATGATAAACATAACCACCTCGATCAAAAACAACCGTATGGATCGATTTCGCTTTTGCTAATTCCGCTATTTGTTTCCCAATTAATCGCGCCGCCTCAACATTCCCGCCCGATTTAATCGCGCCTTTCAATCGTTTTTCAAAGCTAGAGGCCGATACCAAAGTGCATCCTTGCGTATCATCAATAATTTGGGCAGAAATATTACTGATCCCCCGAAAAACAACCAATCTTGGCCGTTGCGTCGTCCCTTTGACTTTTTCTCGAATACGTTGATGCCGTTGCTGCCGCCGAGAATGTCGAATTTCCGCTTGTTTCATTATTCAACCCACCTCTTCACTATTAGAATTTATTTAGCACCCGCACCTTTAGTTGCCGCTGTTTTTCCAACTTTTTGTCGAACAAATTCGTTCAAATATCGAATTCCTGTTCCTTTATAAACCTCAGGAGGTTTTATTTTCCTTATTTTGGCTGCCATTTCGCCCACAAGATATTTATCAATGCCTTTAACCGTCAACAAGGTTTGCTTTTCGACATCAACCACAATTCCTGCTGGCATGTCTAAAACAATTGGATGACTGAAACCTAAACTCATTGTCAACTTTCCTTTTTCAAAGGTGGCACGATACCCAACACCACGAATCTCTAGTTTTTTTTCAAAACCAGCAGAAACACCCTGAACCATATTTTGGATCAGCGCATGGCTCAACCCGTGGCGAATATTTAATTCTCGTGAATTCAATGAATCCGGAATTATTTCGACAAGTAGACTCTTATCAGTAATCGTAATCTTAATTCCCTCAGGAACCGTAAGGGATAATTTTCCCTTGGGCCCTTCGGCATATAGGACATTTCCCTCTTGACGCAACTTAATTGACGGCAAAAGATTTATTGGTTTTTTTGCTATTCGAGCCATAACTAATTCCTTTTAAACCTAAAACTTTTTAAATTGATCATTGAATCGTACAAAGTATTTCTCCGCCCACTTTTTGCTTTTTGGCTTGCTTATTAGTTAAAATACCCTTCGAGGTTGAAAGGATGGAAATCCCCGTCCCCCCCAAAACCGGTTTAATACCTTCATATCGAACGTAGACGCGTTTCCCCGGCCGACTGATTCTTTTCAACGCCTCCAAGACTCGTTCACGTCGTCCACCATATCGCAAGGTAATCCGTATATGATCCCGACGTCCCTTTTCTTCAACCACCTTATAATTTTGAATAAATCCTTCTTCAGTCAGAATGCGAACAATTTCCAATTTTATTTTTGAAAATGGAATGTCCACTTTTTCTTTATAAACTTGGTTGGCATTTCGAATGCACGTTAACATACTTGAAATTGGATCTGTCATTGACATAGTATTTCCTCCACTTACCAGCTTGCTTTCACAACACCAGGAATTTGTCCATCATCCGCCAATAGTCGGAAGCAAATTCGACACATTCCAAATCGTCTTAAAAAACCACGTGAACGACCACAGCGATTACAGCGATGATAAAATCGAACCTTAAACTTTGGAATTTGCTTTTGTTTATTAATTAAACATTTCTTTGCCATTCCATGCCTTTCTTTCTTAATTTTTTCGGAACGGCATACCAAGAAGCGTCAATAACTCTTTTGCTTCTTCATCCGTTCGAGCTGAAGTTTGAAACGTAACATCCATTCCATGGATGGACTGCACATTATCAAAATTGACTTCCGGAAAAACAATTTGCTCTTTAATGCCCAAGGTGTAATTGCCTCTGCCGTCAAACGATCGTGTCGAAACACCCCGAAAATCCCGAATACGCGGAAGGGCCACCATAAATAACCGCTCTAAAAATTGGTACATTTTAGCGCCCCGCAATGTCACTTTACATCCCAACGGTTGGTTCGCCCTTAGCTTAAAATTAGAAATAGCAATTTTCGATCGAGTAATAACCGGTTTTTGCCCCGTAATTAAAGACAACTCTTCAACCGCTGCATCGAGCAATTTAATATTATTTTCAGATGCCGCTTTTCCAACGCAGATATTGATCACGACTTTTTCGACCTTAGGAATCCGCATCACATTTTGAATATTAAACTTCTTTTGAAGCTTTGAAATAATTTCTTTTTGATATTTTTCTTTTAGGAGCGTTGTTGCCATAAATTATTTTTCCTTATCTAAAATCTCACCACATTTTTTGCACGCACGAACTTTTTGCTTGTTTTGTAATATTCGAACACCAATGCGTGTCGGCTTTTCGCATTTTCTACAAATAACTTGTAAATTGGATAAATGAATTTGCGATTCCTTTTCCACAATTCCGCCCTGCGGCATTTCTTGTGTCGGACGCATATGGCGTTTAACCATGTTGATTTTTTCCACTAAAGCTTTCTGGCCCTTTGGGAAAACTCTAATCACGCGGCCTTTCTTGCCTCGATCCTTGCCTGCTAATACTAAAACTGTATCATCCCGATGAACATGCATAATCTATAAAACCTCCGGTGCCAATGAAATAATTTTCATGAAATTTTTCTCTCTCAATTCTCGAGTCACAGGCCCAAAAATTCGAGTTCCACGAGGATTTAATTGATCATTAATAATAACTGCTGCATTGTCATCAAAGCGGATTTGTGAACCATCCGGCCTTGAAAAAACTCGTCTTTGGCGGACCACTACGGCTTTAACAACTTCACTCTTCTTTACGCCCCCGCCAGGAATAGCTTCTTTGACCGCGGCAACAATAATATCACCGATCGTTGCATAACGACGACGCGTCCCACCCAAAACATGGATACACTGAATCTGTGTTGCACCACTATTATCAGCTACATTCAAATATGTTTGCGGCATAATCATACCTGCGCCTCCTCCACCTTGACTGCCTTTTTCAAAATTTTAACCAACCGCCAATGTTTTTGAGAGCTAATCGGTCGTGTTTCAATCATTAAAACGGTGTCCCCACTTTGCGTCTCATCTTTGGGATCATGCATTTTAAGTTTGGTTTGTTTTCGAACCAATTTATGATAAAAGGGGTGTTTGACCGTGCGCTCGACCACCACAATCGCGGTTTTGCTCATTTTTCGACTAACTACCTGTCCAACCCTTGTTTTAGCATTTGAAGCTTTATTTTTGGATTCGGTCATGATTCTGTTTCTTTTCCTTTTGTTTTAAAATAAACTTAAGCCGTGCAATATTGCGTCTAGCTTGACGAACTTTCATGGGGTTTTCTAATTTTTGAGTTGCCATTTGCATTCTTAAATTAAAAAGCTCTTCTTCACTAGTAACCATATGTTGCTTAATTTCATCAACTGTTAGTTCTCGAAGTTCTTTAGCTTTCATTAATTTCCTCCCATCTGATCACGCATCACATAGCGCGTATGCACCGAAAGTTTTTGCCCAGCTAGCTCAAACGCCTCTCTGGCAAGGGGCTCAGGACATCCTGAGATTTCAAACAAAATCCTCCCTCGCTTGACTACCGCCACCCAATGGTCCGGCGCTCCTTTGCCCCCGCCCATTCGAGTTTCAGCCGGCTTTTTAGTAACAGGTTTGCTCGGAAATATTCTTATCCACAACTTCCCTACACGTTTCATGTGCCGATTAATCGTCACGCGTGCTGCTTCAATTTGACGATCCGTAATCCAAGCAGAAGACGTTGCCTGTAAACCATATTCACCATTTACGAGAAAATATCCACTACGAGCTTTGCCTCGCATGCGGCCTTTATGAAGTTTTCTATATTTTACACGTTTCGGCATGAGCATTGTAATTACCCTTTGGCTTCAGTTTTAGTTTCTTGATTTTCAGTCTTAACACTATTTTTCTTGTCCAGATTTTTTTTCAACTTTGTTTCCTCTGACAAGGCTTGATTATCCTTGCCCTCAAAAATTTCTTTTTTAAAAATCCAGCACTTAACCCCTAGGACTCCATACGTGGTCCTGGCGACACCAATTCCAAAGTCAATGTCGGCTCTGAGCGTATGCAAAGGAACTCGTCCTTCCCGATACCACTCCGTTCGAGCAATATCAGCACCCGCCAATCTTCCCGAACACATAATTTTAATTCCCTTAGCGCCCGATTGAATTGCCGTTTGAACTGCTTTTTTCATGGCCCGGCGAAACGCAACGCGTTTTTCCAATTGTGATGCAACATTCTCTGCAATTAATTGTGCACACAACTCCGGACTTTTTTCTTCATTAATGTTAATTCGCACATCATGATTGGTCATACGTTGCAACTCTTCTTTGAGTCGATCAACTTCGGATCCCTTTTTCCCAATCACAATTCCAGGTCGAGAAGCATAAATATCAACTTCAAGTGTGTCAGACTTCCGTTTTAAAACAATTCGAGCTACCCCAGCATGAATTAATCGTTTTTTAACAAAATCTCTAACTTCCACATCTTGAAGCAGTTGCTCCGTATAGCTCTTTTTTCTGGAAGAATACCAAATGGAGTCCCAGTCACGAACAATACCTAACCGCAAACCAATGGGATTAACTTTTTGTCCCAAGAGCAACCTCCTTTTGGTTACCTTTAACGCTTGTTTTCTTGCCTGCTTTTTCATCTGACACCACCACACGGATATGGCTGGTTCGGTGATGGATTAGACTAGCTCGGCCCATCGCGCGCGGAATAAATCGCTTGGCATTGCGCAACATGGGTCCTGGATCCACTTCAATTTTTTCAAAACGTAAATTTTCAATGTCGACACGTTTAAATTGATTCGCGTTGGCAATGGCCGATTTAATCACCTTGGAGATGACTTCTGCTGCATGCTTTTTTGTAAATGCTAAAATATTCAACGCCTCTTCAACTCGTTTATCTCGAATCAAGTTGACTACTTGTCGAGCCTTTCGAGGCGTAACTTGTGTAAATTTCAAAGTAGCTTGTGATTGCATATTATTCCACCCGATTACGTTAATTGAGCTGCTTTTTCAGTTTTAACTGTGCCATGTGCCTTAAAAGTTCTCGTCGGTGCAAACTCACCCAGTTTGTGCCCCACCATATTTTCTGTAATAAAAACCGGAATGAATTTTTTTCCGTTATGTACGGCCAAGGTATGTCCAACCATATCCGGATAAACCGTACAACGCCTTGCATAAGTTTTAATAACCCGCTTGTCGTCCGACTTATTCATTTTTTCGATAGCCTTCAATAAATTAAGATCAATATACGGTCCCTTTTTTAATGATCGACTCATAAATCAACTCCATTCAATTTCAATTATCGGCGATGCTTAACAATAAACTTTTCAGTATATTTGTTATGCCGAGTTTTATATCCCTTAGTTGGCTTTCCCCACGGAGTTGTTGGATGTCGTCCACCCGACGACTTACCTTCGCCTCCTCCCATAGGATGCCCATCCCCAGGTCGGGTTACCACGCCTCGCGATTGAGGCCGTTCCCCAAGCCATCGCATTCTTCCCGCTTTTCCAATACTTATATTAAAGTGATCTAAATTTCCAACTTGACCTATTGAGGCCATGCACTCAACATGAATTTTCCGCATTTCACCTGATGGCATTTTTAAAGTAGCATACTCCCCTTCACGTGCCATTAGCTGAACTTGAGTACCTGCAGATCGAGCAATTTGAGCTCCTTTTCCAGGACTCATTTCAATGTTATGCAGCATCATGCCCAACGGAATATCTTTTAATTTCATTGCGTGACCCGGTTTCACATCGGCCTGAGATCCTGCTAAAACTTGATCACCAACTTTCAGACCCTCGGGAGCCAAAATGTAGCTTTTTTGTCCGTCGCGATACTGAATAAGGGCAATACGCGCCGACCGATTGGGATCATACTCAAGCGACTTTACCGTTCCCTCTACGCCAATTTTCGTGCGATTAAAGTCGATAATACGATAACGTCGTTTATGTCCTCCGCCGCGGTGCCGACTCGTGATCCGCCCATAAACATTTCTTCCGCCAGTCCCCTTCAAGGGTACCAACAAAGATTTCTGAGGAGAAACTTTCGATAACCCCTCCTTGACAACTGTTGTCATAGCCCGTCGGCCGGGTGAAGTAGGTTTATAAGACCGAATCGCCATGATTATGCTCCTTCAAAAATTTCAATTTTTTGGCCCGCTTGTAAAGTAATAATCGCTTTTTTCCATCGATAGGGTTTTGAGACATTCCGACCCAAGCGATGAATTTTCCCAGGAACCACTGCGGTGCGAACATGTTTCACGCGGACTTTGTCTTTTATAAAAATTGATTCAATGGCTTTTTTTATCTCATTTTTATTGGCTTTGAGGTGGACTTCAAATAAATACTTACCTTCCTCTTTCAATTTTGCACTATGTTCCGTTACTAGTGGTCGAATAATTACATCTCTATATTTCACTGGATCGCCTCTTTAAAAAAATTCAATTCCGCTACTGCTTCTTTGGCAAAAAGAACCACCTCATGTTTTAAAACCAAAAATATACTTAAATTATTCTTGGGGATAACGGTGACGCGAAAGAGATTTTTGAAACTCTTCATCGTTGGTAAGTCTGATGCCTTCAATACAATTAGAACTTTCTGGTTTTCCAATCCCAACCGTTTAAGAAAAGATACCGCCTCCTTGGTCTTGGGAGACGCAAATTGCAATTTTTCAACCAAAATCACCTTCCCAGAACTGGCTTTGTCTGAAAGCGATTCACATAAGGCTTGTTGTTTCATTTTTTTAGGCAACGCCATTGAAAAATCTCGAGGAATTGGACCATGGGAAACGCCCCCACCCACCATTTGAACAGCCCGAATCGATCCTTGGCGTGCATTGCCTGTCCCTTTTTGACGAAAAGGTTTTTTCCCACCACCAGAAACTTCTCCCTTCGTTTTCGCTTTCAAAGTTCCTAATCGCTGATTAGATAAATAGGTTGTAACCCCGCGCCACAAATGATGCGACCGAACTTGCATTCCAAAAATCTCATTGGGCAGATCCACTTCGGTTTTAACTTGTCCATCTTCACTATATTGAATTGCTTTAGGCATTTTTTACACCCTGTTCTTTTGGAGTTTTTTTGATGCTGGGACGAATCCATACCAATCCTTGGTTTGCACCGGGAACGGGGCCCTTTACAAAGAGCAAATGATTATCAATATCCACCTTTAATACACGACAATTCAAGATCGTTGTTTTTTGATTACCCATACGCCCCGGCATTCGCGTTCCTGGGAAAACACGTGACGGATCGGATGAAGCTCCAATACCTCCCGGAGCACGATGAAACATACTACCGTGAGAATTACGTCCACCGCGAAATCCATGGCGCCGAACAACACCTTGAAAGCCCTTACCCTTTGAAATTCCAGCAACATCAACAAATATGACATCCTTAAAATTTTCCACCGTCAATAACTGTCCCACTTGATATTGATCCGGATTGGTAATAAGCATTTCACCCAAAAATTGTTTTGGGGTAGCGCCTGCTTTTTTAAAATGTCCTTGAAGTGGTTTCGATGTGCGTTTTTCTTTACGTTCATCCAAACCCAATTGCAAAGCACTATAGCCATCGATTTCATTGGTCTTTTTTTGAATGACCACGCAAGGACCAACTTGCAGTATGGTTACATGCATTGCACGACCACTATCTTCAAAAAAGGTGGATTGTCCAACCTTTTTACCCAGTAACATTAACGTATCCATACTCATTTTCGTTTTCCCATCACAGTTTTATTTCAACATCAACGCCCGCCGGCAAATCCAACTTCATCAACGAATCAATGGTTTTTTGGTTCGGATTGACAATATCAATCAACCGCTTGTGTGTGCGAATTTCAAACTGCTCTCTTGATTTTTTATCCACATGAGGGCTTCGCAATACCGTATATCGGTTGATATTCGTTGGCAATGGAATCGGGCCTAAAACCACCGCTCCCGTTCTTCGAACCGTTTCAATAATCTCCTGTGTTGATCGATCCAGAAGTCGATGATCATATGCCTTTAACTTAATCCTGATTTTTTGACTTGTTGTTGCCGTGGCCATTATAAATCCTCATCCTCACTCAATAATTTGGGTTACAACACCCGCACCCACTGTATGTCCGCCTTCGCGAATGGCAAATCGAACTTCCTTTTCCATCGCCACCGCCGCCATCAATTCAATCTCCATCGAAATATTATCCCCCGGAATACACATCTCGACTCCGTCCGGCAACTTAATGGTTCCCGTAACATCCGTCGTCCTAAAATAAAATTGAGGCCGATAGCCATTGAAAAACGGCGTATGTCTGCCCCCCTCTTCCTTCGTCAATACATACACTTCGCCCTTGAATTTCTTGTGGGGAGTGATGGATTTCGGCTTCGCCACAACTTGTCCACGCTCAATATCTTTCTTCTCGATCCCTCTCAACAACACTCCAATATTATCCCCAGCTTGGGCTTCATCCATAATCTTTCGAAACATCTCGATCCCGGTGACTACCGTCTCTCGCGTCGGTTTTATCCCCACAACCTCAACCGCATCCCCTACCTTCACGCGTCCACGTTCCACTCGACCCGTTGCCACGGTCCCTCGACCCGTAATCGAAAAAACATCCTCTACGGCCATTAAAAAATCTTTCTCCACATCCCGTTTCGGTTCCGGTATATAACTATCCACGGCTTCCATCAACTTCAATATGGCCGGTTCGCCCAGTTCCCCTCCGTCGCCTTCGAGGGCTTTTGTCGCTGACCCTTTGACCACCGGCGTTTTATCGCCCGGAAATCCATACTTCGTTAACAAATCCCGCACTTCGACTTCCACCAATTCCAATAATTCCTTATCGTCTACCATATCACATTTATTCAAAAATACTACGATATAAGGCACCCCTACTTGGCGGGCCGGTAGAATGTGTTCTCGAGTTTGTGGCATCGGTCCGTCCGCTGCGGATACCACCAAGATCGCTCCATCCATTTGTGCAGCCCCAGTCACCATGTTCTTGATATAATCCGCGTGTCCTGGACAATCCACATGGGCATAGTGTCGCTTGTCCGTTTGATACTCGACATGGGAGGTATTTATCGTCACCCCTCGCTCGCGTTCTTCCGGAGCATTGTCTATATCCGCATAGCCTTTCGCTTGCGCTAATCCCTTCTTCGAAAGCACCGTTGTGATCGCCGCTGTGAGGGTTGTCTTCCCATGATCCACGTGCCCGATCGTTCCAACATTCACGTGTGGTTTGCTGCGTACAAATTTCTCTTTCGCCATTGTTTCCTCCTAAAATATTTAGAACTAACCCTTTACCTTTTCAACAATAGTTTGTTGTACAGCTTTTGGTGTTTCTTCATAAAACGCAAACTGCATCGTATAGGTCGCGCGTCCTTGTGACATGGATCTCAAATTAGTCGAATAACCAAACATTTCTGCCAAAGGAACTTTAGAGCGAATAATCTGCATTTTTCCACGCAGTTCCATGCCTTCAATACGTCCACGCTTCGATTGAAGGTCCCCCATCACAGCACCCATAAAATCTTCCGGAGTCACCACTTCAACCTCCATAATCGGCTCCAACAGCACTGGAGTGGCCCGGCCCATCGCTTCTTTAAAAGCCATGGACGCAGCAATCTTGAATGCAATCTCCGATGAATCGACTTCATGGAAAGAGCCATCGGTTAATTGGATTTTAAAATCCACGACTGGATAGCCGGCTAAAACCCCTGATTCTTTAGCTTCGAGAATGCCCTTTTCCACCGCTGGAATATATTCTTTGGGAATAGCTCCACCAACAATTTCATTCTCAAATATATATCCCGCTCCAGGTTCTAACGGCTCAATGGTTAGAACAACATGACCATATTGACCCCTGCCGCCGGTTTGCCGAATATATTTTCCTTCAGCTGAAACTGATCGTTTGATCGTCTCTCGATAGGCGACTTGTGGTTTCCCAACGTTCGCCTGCACATTAAACTCTCGCATCATCCGATCAACAATAATTTCCAAATGCAATTCTCCCATTCCAGAAATAATTGTTTGTCCGGTCTCTTCATCACTTTTCACTCGAAACGAAGGATCTTCTTCCGCCAGTTTTTGAAGCGCCAATCCTAATTTTTCCTGATCCGCTTTGGTTTTAGGTTCAATGGCTACGGAAATAACCGGATCCGGAAATACCATTTTTTCCAAAATGATCGGATGGTTTTCATCGGCCAAAGTATCGCCGGTTGTTACTGCCTTCATCCCCACGGTGGCCGCAATGTCTCCCGCATAAACCTCTTTGATCTCTTCGCGCTTATTCGCATGCATCTGTAGAAGTCGTCCAATACGTTCTCGGGAATTTTTACTGACATTTTCAACATACGACCCCGTCGTCAACATACCAGAGTACACCCGAAAATAGACCAATTTTCCCACATGAGGATCCGTAACAATTTTAAATGCTAAGGCCGAAAATGGAGCATCATCACTGGTCTGTCGCTCTTCTTCTTCGCCTGTTTGAGGGTCGCTGCCGCGGATGTGTTCGATATCTGTCGGAGCGGGCAAATAATTCAACACCGCATCGAGTAGAGGTTGAACGCCTTTGTTTTTGAAGGCCGAACCACATAATACCGGAGTAAATTTATTGGCCAACGTGCCTTTCCGAATGCAAGATCGGATTTCATCTTTGCTAATCGGAGCTCCATCAAGATATTTTTGCATCACGATATCATCAAATTCCGCAACCGACTCAATCAGTTGTTGTTGATACTCTGCCGATATTTTTTTCATATCTTCTGCTATATCTAAAATTTCAAACTTGGCTCCCAAAGCCTCTTCTAACCATTTATATTGTTTCATCTCAATCAAATCGATAATGCCGCTAAAGCTATCTTCCATTCCAACTGGCAACATAATAGGATGAGCATTGGCTTGAAGACGATTGCGCATCTGCTCAACGGCTCCAAAAAAATCAGCGCCGACACGATCCATTTTATTTACAAAAGCCAAACGGGGGACTCCATAGCGATCCGCTTGTCGCCAAACTGTTTCCGACTGAGGCTCCACGCCCTCAACAGCTCCAAAAACACCAATGGCTCCATCCAATACACGCAACGACCGTTCCACTTCGATCGTAAAATCCACATGGCCTGGGGTATCAATAATATTAATGCGATGATTTTTCCAAAAACAAGTGGTCGCCGCCGAAGTAATCGTAATGCCTCTTTCCTGCTCCTGGGGCATCCAATCCATGGTCGCGGTCCCATCATGAACTTCTCCAATCTTGTGTGTGCGCCCCGTGTAATAAAGGATGCGTTCTGTCAACGTGGTTTTGCCCGCATCAATATGCGCCATGATTCCAATATTGCGAGTTTTTTCAATAGCGATTTGTCTTGGCACAGCCATCCTCTTTCTTTAAAATTACCGCTTTAATTACCAACGATAGTGCGCAAAAGCCTGGTTCGCTTCTGCCATTTTGTGCGTATCTTCTTTTTTCTTAATCGCCGTTCCTGTGTTTTTGGATGCCTCTAAAAATTCAGCTGCTAATTTTTCAGAAATACCTTTTTCTTTACGCGCTCGCGAAGCATCAATCAGCCATCGAATGGCCAACGAGATCTGTCGCTCCGGATTAATTTCAACCGGCACTTGGTAGGTCGCTCCACCGACTCGCCGAGACTTCACTTCTAAAAGCGGTTTTACATTTTCAATGGCCGTCTTAAACAGATTCAGGGCACCCTCGCCATGTTTTTCCGCCAAAATATTCAATGCCTCATAGAGTCGTTGAGAAGCGACTGATTTTTTTCCATCATACATTAAGCAATTGATAAATTTTGAAACCAATTTATTGTTGTATTTCGCGTCTCCAAATCCATCTCGCCGAGGTGAAATTTTTCGTCGTGGCATTCTCGCTCTCCCTTTTCCAATCTCAATCGTATCTTATTTTTTAGCAGTCGCTTCTTTGGGACGTTTCATACCGTACTTGGATCGCCCGCGCTTGCGATCAGCCACACCGGCTGCATCTAAAGTTCCCCGAACCACATGGTACCGAACACCCGGCAAATCTTTTACACGTCCCCCTCGAATTAAAACAATCGAATGCTCCTGTAGATTATGCCCCACGCCCGGAATATACGTGGTCACTTCCATGCCATTGGTAAGTCGCACTCGAGCAATTTTACGCAATGCTGAATTAGGTTTTTTAGGTGTCATGGTGGCCACTTTAATGCAAACACCCCTTTGCTGTGGACACCCTTTTAAAGCTGGGGATTTGGTTTTTTTTCGGCTCATTTCTCGGCCAAAACGCACTAATTGATTCAGTGTCGGCAATCTTTTCCTCCTAATACTAATCCTGCTAATTCAAAAAATAACGCATAAAACAAAAAAGGCAAAGGAGAACTGGTGCCTTTGCCTTAAACTAGTTTTAAAGCCCTTCAGGGAATTTCTCCCAAAAAGAGAATCAGCAAAGTCCTCCTACTAGTCTACCACTTATGTAGACTTGTCTTTCATCCAGCTCAATAAATCAAAGGAGAGCTAATATAAAAGACTTTTGTTATAGGGTCAAGCATTTTTTTTATCAAAAATATCGTCTTTAAACTCCAAATCGCCCGGTGATGTTTCCAATGGGCTCGTTGCACCTACGGGAAGTTCATCCCCACTTTCATCGACTTCAATTTTCATTCCCAAATAGCTCAATGAACCTGTGCCAGCAGGAATTAGATGCCCCATAATGACATTTTCTTTTAATCCGCGGAGATCATCGACTTTTCCAGAAATAGCCGCCTCGGTCAAAATCTTTGTCGTCTCCTGAAAAGAAGCTGCTGAAATGAAGCTTTCCGTTCCTAATGAAGCGCGTGTAATTCCCAACAGAATAGTCCGAGCGGTTGCAGGTTTTCCATTTTTTTCCATAACAGTTCGATTTTCACGCTGAAAGATCCCACGATCGACTTGCTGATTGGGTAAAAAGGTAGTCTCCCCTTCATTAAGAATCATGAGTTTACGCATCATCTGTCGAACAATGATTTCTATGTGCTTATCATTGATTTTAACACCCTGCAATCGGTATACCTCTTGAACTTTAGAAATCAAATATTCTTGAACAGCGCCCTCGCCTTGAACCTCCAAAATATCATGGGGGTCCACCGGACCATCAGTTAGCGCATCCCCAGCACGCACAAAATCTCCCTCATGCACATTCAAATGTTTGCCATAGGGGATCGCATACTCTTCCTCAAATGCCTTTTTCCCTTCCGTGTTCGAAACAATAATCTTTTGAGAACCTTTCGAAGCCGTCCCAAATCGAATCGTTCCACTGATTTTGGAAACAATGGCCGCACTTCTCGGTCGCCGCGCTTCAAACAATTCGGCAACTCTCGGAAGTCCACCAGTGATATCCTGCGTCTTGGACATTTCTCGAGGAATTTTTGCTAAAATATCACCCGCAAAAACTTTATCGCCATCAGTCACGTTGACCAAAGACCCCGTCGGCAAGCGATACACCTTGAGTGTTTCATTGGTTTCGGGATCGACAATGACACAACGTGGTGAAAGATTTTCATCTTTATACTCAATAATGATTCGTTCCTTCAGTCCTGTGGTCTCATCAATCTTTTCCCTCATGGTGACACTTCGAACAATATCCTGGAACTTCACCACACCGGCAACTTCAGTAAAAATGGGAATCTTATATAAATCCCATGAAGCTAAAAGTTGGCCCGGCGTGGATATTGTATTTTCGCGGACTCTTAGAATTGAACCAAAGGGAACGACATAATGTTCCATGTTGCCGCTTTTTTCATCAAAAATCGATATTTCGCCATTACGATTCAAAACAATCAAATCATGCACACGATTTTCAACCAATTTCAATCCATGAAAACGCACGCGCCCCCCCTTGTGGGTTTCCAGCTTCGATTGCTCGAGGGCTCGACTGGCAGTTCCACCCACGTGGAAAGTTCTTAGGGTCAACTGAGTCCCTGGCTCTCCAATGGATTGTGCCGCAATAATGCCGACCGCTTCTCCAATCTGGACAAGTTGTCCAGTTGATAGATTGGCACCATAGCACTTAGCGCAAACTCCACGAGCTAATTCGCAGGTTAAAACCGATCGCACGCGTATTTGCTCGATACCCGCATCTTCTAATTTTTGGGCAGTGGCTTCGGTGATTTCTTGACCCGCTTTGACAATCACTTCCGATGTGAGCAGGTTGGCTACATTATCGACTGCAATTCTTCCCACAATTCTGTCTTTTAATGGTTCAATAATTTCAACGCCTTCCTTAATCGCCTCTACTCGAATTCCATTGGTGGTTCCACAATCTTCAGCATGAATAATGACCTCTTGAGCAACATCCACCAAGCGGCGAGTTAAATATCCTGCATCGGCAGTTTTCAAGGCGGTATCCGCCAACCCTTTTCGTGCCCCATGCGTTGAAATAAAATATTCCAACACTGTAAGGCCCTCTCTAAAATTTGCAACAATTGGGGATTCAATAATTTCACCAATTGATCCCGTTATTTTTTGAATGGGTTTGGCCATCAGTCCACGCATGCCGGCCAACTGACGAATTTGCATTTTGGAACCTCGGGCGCCTGAATCCGCCATCATGTAAATTGGATTAAATCCATAATCCTGTTCTTTTAAGCGCCCAAACATAACCTCTGCAATTTCATCCGTCGTATGCGTCCAAATATCAATGACCTTGTTATACCGCTCTCCACTTGTAATAATGCCCTTTTTATATTGATTTTCAATATCCGCTACTTCTTTATACGACTTTTTCAGAATCATTGATTTTTCCAACGGCACCAACATATCATCTACTGAAACCGTAATGCCCGCTCGAGTAGCATACTTAAAGCCAAGTTCTTTAATGCTATCCAAAAGTTGGACCGTTTGTTCTTGACCTAGTTTTTCATAAGCCAATGCCACTAAATCGGATAAGGCTTTCTTATTCATCACTTGATTGATATAAGGTAATTCTTTTGGAATAACCCGATTGAAAATCACTCGGCCCACCGTTGTATCAATCCGCTTATGATTGATACGAACTTGTATTTTGGCGTGCGTTGAAATCAATCCGGATTCATAAGCCACAAGCACTTCTTCTAAATTGGAGAAAATTTGATTTTTCTCTTCTGCCTTCGGCTTTTCCTTTGTTAAATAATAACATCCCAAAACGATATCCTGAGTGGGAGTTACAATTGGACGCCCATTCGCCGTAGAATTGATGTTGTTGGTGGACAACATTAACAGCCTAGCTTCCAATTGAGCTTCGGCGGATAACGGCACATGAACGGCCATCTGATCGCCATCAAAATCAGCATTAAATGCCGTACAAACCAAGGGATGAATCTGAATCGCCTTGCCTTCAATTAAGACTGGCTGAAATCCCTGAATGCCCTGCCGATGAAGAGTAGGCGCACGATTCAAAAGAACATAATGATCCTGAATGACTTCCGCCAAAATATCCCAAACTTCCGGCTTAACGCGTTCAACCATTTTTCGAGCGCTTTTAATCGTGTGGACATATCCGCGATCTTCTAATTTTTTGATTATAAAGGGCTTAAAAAGCTCCAAAGCCATTTTTTTCGGTAAACCGCATTGATTGATTTTCAATTCCGGCCCTACTACAATCACGGAGCGTCCGGAGTAGTCGACCCGCTTTCCAAGCAGATTTTGACGGAATCGACCTTGTTTGCCTTTAAGCATATCCGAAAGCGATTTTAATGGTCGATTGCCTGGACCACGAACCGCATGCCCCCGTCGGCCATTATCCAATAATGCATCAACGGCTTCTTGCAACATGCGCTTTTCATTTCTTACAATCACTTCCGGAGCTTTAAGTTCCAAAAGTTTTTTTAAACGATTATTTCTATTAATCACACGACGATATAAATCATTCAAGTCCGAGGTAGCAAATCGCCCTCCATCCAGCGGCACCAGAGGACGAAGTTCTGGCGGAATAACCGGCAATGCCTCGAGAAACATCCATGCCGGATTGTTATCACTTTTCTTAAAGCTTTCAATAATTTTAAGACGTTTAATAATTGTCTTGCGCTTTTGCTCACTATTGGTTTGCTGAAGTTGAACCCGCAGTTGTTTGTCTAATCCATTTAAATCAATCGCTGAAATTATTTCACGAATGGCTTCTGCGCCCATTTTCGCTTTAAATACTGAACCAAAATCTTCTTTAGCCTTTTGATATTCATCATCGGTTAAAAGCTGTCCCACTTCCAACGACGACTTTCCGGGATCAATTACAATATAGGATTCATAATAAATCACACGCTCTAAATTCCGAGTTGATATTTCCAAAAGATAGCCAATTCGGGAGGGAACACCTTTTAAATACCAAATATGTGAAACAACACAAGCCAATTCAATATGGCCCATTCTTTCCCGACGCACTTTGGCCTGTGTGACCTCAACACCACATCGATCACAAACCACATCACGATGTTTGATTCTTTTATATTTTCCACACGCACATTCCCAGTCCTTCGTTGGTCCAAATATTTTTTCACAAAAGAGACCATTTTTTTCAGGCTTAAACGTTCTATAATTAATCGTTTCTGGCTTTTTAACTTCACCCCGGGACCACGAGCGAATCGTTTCTGGGGAAGCAAGCCCAATTTTTATAGAGTCAAATCGCGGCACAACTTTGACTTCCTCAGAAGCATTTTTGGATTTATCATCCAAGAAAACTCCTGCACCCAAATCAGAATTTAAAACGTTTATCTCTTCTGAAATAACTGGCTTGGTAGTTTGACTCACGTTGCCACCCCTTCAATTAGTTAGTATTCTTTAACAACTTGACATCCAAACATAAACCTTGCAATTCCTTAATCAAAACATTAAATGATTCGGGAATGCCGGGTTCTGGCGTATTTTTACCTTTAACAATTGATTCATATACGCGTGTTCTACCTTGCACATCATCTGATTTTACAGTTAACAGTTCCTGCAAGGTATAGGCCGCACCATAGGCTTCCAACGCCCACACCTCCATCTCCCCAAACCGCTGCCCGCCAAATTGAGCTTTCCCTCCCAACGGCTGCTGCGTAATCAGAGAATACGGACCGATCGAGCGAGCATGAATTTTATCATCGACTAAATGGGCCAATTTCAGCATATAAATATATCCAATGGTAACAGGCTGTTCAAATGCCTCACCGGTCATTCCGTCATATAAAATACTTTTTCCATCTTCAGGCAACCCCTGCTCATGCAGTGCATTTTTAATTTCGTCTTCATGCGCTCCATCAAAGATCGGAGAAGCGACATGATAGTTGCCTTCATGAGCCGCCCACCCTAAATGGGTCTCAAAAATTTGTCCCACATTCATTCGCGATGGCACACCCAATGGATTTAAAATAATATCGATGGGACGTCCATCCGGAAGATAGGGCATATCTTCTGAAGGCACTATTTTTGAAACGACACCCTTATTGCCATGGCGCCCAGCCATCTTATCGCCCACAGAAAGTTTTCGTTTTTTAGCTACATAGACCTTGACCAACTTAATTACACCAGGAGCAAGCTCATCTCCTTTTTTAATTTTATCTAATTCCCCTTCACGTTCTTGATCCAGTTCCTGCAAGCGTCGATTTAATACTTCTTTTAAATTTTTAATGGAATCATCCGCTTTTTCCTTGGCCGCCTCTCGATCCACCTTAGCGTCCTCTTGCGCTTGCCCCATCACACTCCGCTTTAAGTTTTCAATACGGATATCCGTTTCTAATCGAAGTTGCTGAGCCTTGTGAGCAAATTCTTTTTCAATCGCTTTAATTGCCAAAGCATCCCGGCTGCGCATCTTTTCATCTTTTTCTTTACGCTTGAAAACGCGGACATTAATAACTTTGCCTTCCACACCCGGCGGAACACGCAAGGAGGCATCTCGAACATCGCCAGCTTTTTCACCAAAGATAGCCCGCAATAATTTTTCTTCTGGAGTTAATTCGGTTTCTCCTTTAGGCGTAACTTTACCAACTAAAATGTCGCCTGGAATAACTTCGGCCCCGGCTCGAACAATACCTTCTTCATCCAAATCTTTTAGAGCCTCATCACCAACATTAGGAATATCTCTCGTAATTTCTTCTTTTCCCAATTTGGTATCCCGAGCCTCAATCTCAAATTCTTCAATATGTACAGAAGTGAAATAATCTTCCCGAACTAATCGTTCGGAAACAATAATCGCATCTTCAAAGTTAAATCCACGCCAAGGCATAAAGGCGACTAACAAATTTCGACCCAGTGCCAATTCTCCCTGATCCGTAGCTGGACCATCGGCGATAACATCGCCTTTTTTGACTTTCTCGCCTTTTTTGACAATCGGACGTTGATTAATGCACGTATCCTGATTGGAGCGCTTATATTTAATTAACTTATAAATATCGACGGAATCACCCGGTTCACCTTCATCTGCAAAAATAATAATTTCATCTGCCGAAAGCCCTGCAACCACTCCCCCACGCTTGGCAATGATCAAAACACCAGAATCATATGCCGCTTTAAATTCCATTCCTGTCCCTACTAGCGGCGCTTCGGTTTTAATAAGCGGGACCCCTTGACGCTGCATATTCGACCCCATCAAAGCACGATTCGCATCATCATGCTCTAAAAACGGAATCAAGGACGTCGCCACTGAAAATAATTGGCGTGGCGAAACATCCATATAACTGACTTCGGGAGCGCTCACCAGCGGGAAATCGTCTCGGTATCGAGCGGCAATAATTTCGTCCGTGAATTTTCCACTTTCATCGATCGGCGTATTTGCCTGCGCAATAATATATTTATCGGCATCATCCGCAGGAAGAAATTCTATTTTTTTCGTCACACGCCCATTTTCCACTTTTCTTAAAGGCGTTGTGATAAATCCAAACTTATTAATTTGGGCATAGGTTGAAAGAGAAGCAATCAAACCAATATTAGGCCCTTCCGGTGTTTCAATCGGACAAACCCGACCATAATGCGTATGGTGAACGTCGCGCACCTCAAATCCCGCTCGTTCGCGATTTAATCCACCAGGACCCAAAGCCGATAATCGACGCTTATGCGTTAACTCCGCCAATGGATTGGTTTGATCCATAAATTGAGAAAGTTGAGAAGTTCCAAAAAACTCTTTTACTGCCGCCGTAATCGGTTTCGTTGAAATCAAATGACTTGGGACTGGATTGGAGTCCATATCCACAATTGACATACGTTCACGAACCGCCCGTTCCATCCGAGCAAATCCCAAGCGTAATTTATTTTCAAGTAATTCGCCGGCCGTACGAACTCGCCGATTTCCCAAATGGTCAATATCATCTTTTTCGCCTCGATCATTGCAAAGCTCAAATAAATATTTAACAATCGACAAAATGTCGACCTTGGTCAAGGTGCGTTGATCTTCGGGGGCTTTAATTCCCAGTTTTTTGGTTATTTTATATCGGCCGACTTTAGCCAAATCATATCGTTTTCGATTAAAAAACAAATTTTCCATTAAATTTTTAGCATTTTCCAAAGTCGGAGGATCCCCTGGTCGCATCTTCTTATAGATTTCGACCAACGCAGAATCGGTCGAGTGCGTTGTATCTTTGCGGAGTGTTGCTAAAATAGAAATTTCATTCGGCGGTATGCTTACCGCTTTGACCTGTTTGATGCCCCGTTCTTTAAAAACAGCTACGGATTCAGCTGTGAACTCCGCACCCGTTTCCATGATTATCTCACCAGTGGACGAATCGACAATATCACTGCCTGCAATTTTTCCGAGAATTTTCTTTTCAGAAGTTTCCAGCGTTTCTATTTCAAAAAAGTTTTTCAGAATATCTTCATCACTTGAAATCCCCCATGCGCGAAGCAAGGTGGTTGAAAAAAATTTGCGTTTTCGGTCAATGCGAGCATACAAAATACCATTGTTATCAAATTCAAATTCTAGCCATGAACCATGATAGGGAATAACACTTGCCGCATAAAGCTTATGCCCCGAAATGGAATTTTTTCCTTCTTCTTCATCAAAAGTAACACCCGGAGATCGATGTAATTGCGAAACCACTACACGCTCTGCTCCATTAATCATAAAAGTTCCGCGTTCCGTCATCATGGGGAGATCGCAAAAGAACACTTCTTGCTCCCGAATATCTTTTACCTTTTTCGTTCCGGTTTCTTGATCTTCTTCTCGAATCACCAAACGAAGCGTGACCTTCATCGGGGCTGCATACGTCATTCCACGTTCTTGACATTCCCGCACTTCATATTTAGGTTCCAGTAACGAATAGGAAACAAATTCTAAGGAAGAGACTCCATTAAAATCCCAGATGGGAAAGACACTTGAAAATACGGACTGTAGACCATAATCCTGTCGACTTTCTGGTGGGACATCTAACTGTAAAAAATCCCGATAGGACCCTTTTTGAAATTCAATTAAATCCGGCATATCCATAATGCCTGAAATACGTCTAAAATCAATGCGCTCCCGACGTCCAAATTTCACTTTTTTCACTCAAAGCCCTCCCGAAACTCATAATTCAACACTCAACTTGGCCGAAATATTGCTCATGACTATGGTTATAAAAAGAAAAACAACCCAATTTAGGGTTAAAGATTTTAATTATATAATTTCCTTTCAAATATTGTCAACCCTTAGTTTATTTTTTTGATTTTTTTTCAACTATTAATACACGAGGAAGATCCTGTAAATCCCGATAAATAGTGACGTGTTTGAAATATTTTCTAAATATTATGGAAATGGCTTTCGCTTTCAAAGCATGTATTTCAAAAAAAGCGCGTCCGGTACCAGTCAAAAATCGTGAAAGTTGTGGTGCTAACTGCCAGTAATGCTCTAACCCCTCGCGTTCAGCAAAAAGTGCCTCGTGGGGTTCATAATAGCTCACCTCAAGGTCTAAAGTGTTTTTTTCGTCCCAAGCAAGGTACGGTGGGTTACAAAGAATCGCCTCAAACTGACGCGGATCAGACTGCCGTAGCGCTTCAAACCAGTTTCCCCGTCGATAATGGATTCGGGCTTGAACAACATTTTTTTTTGCATTGATCCGAGCCATTGCCAATGCTCTTGACGATTGATCAACCGCCCATATCTCCGACGATAAACGGGTGGCTAAACTAATCGCAATGCAACCACTACCGGTTCCTAAATCCAAAATAGGCCTTCGCCACCTATCGCGAGAAACTAAAAATCGAATCGCTTCCTCAACCAACAACTCAGTTTCAGGACGGGGAATTAAAATGCCGCGTTTTATTGCCAACGCAATTCCAAAAAATTCCAGGTGTTGAACAATATACTGGATGGGTTCATGCAATGAACGCCGATAAATCCCCTTCCAAAATGCTTGCGCCTGATGATGCGCCGGTGAGGTTTTTAACCGGAGAATCAATTGAGCAATATCCCATTTTAAAACTGCTCGCATAATTAATTCGGCATCCCGCCTTGGCTGTAAAATTCCATGCGTTTTTAAAAAAGAATGAGCTTTTTGAAGATGCTGCTCGATCGTCCATTGCGAATTTTTTATTCTAATTCTGTTTGATTCCATCGGAGCTTCTGATCTTCCATTTCCAAAGCCTGGATAACCAAATCTAAGTTCCCATTGACAATCTTATCCAATTGATAAAGTGTTAAGCCGATTCGATGATCCGTTAATCGATTTTGTGGAAAATTATAAGTGCGAATTTTTTCACTGCGGTCACCGGATCCAATTTGATTTTTCCTTTTTTCAGAAATGCGTGAATTCTGATCTTGCTCCATTTTTTCTTTAAGACGTGCATAAAGCACTTTCATGGCCGTCTCTCGATTTTTTAATTGAGATCGTTCATCTTGGCATTGAACGACTACCCCTGTTGGTAAATGCGTAATTCTTACGGCGGAATAGGTGGTATTCACACCTTGCCCTCCCGGACCCGAAGCACAAAAAGTATCCACCCGCAAATCGGTCTCCTTGATTTCAATTTCAACAGCTTCGACTTCTGGTAAAACGGCTACCGTTGCTGCGGATGTATGAACACGTCCCTGCGTTTCGGTTTGCGGAATGCGTTGCACACGGTGTGTTCCACTCTCAAAGCGCAATCGTCCATATGCACCCTTCCCGATCACCGAAAAAATAATTTCTTTCATTCCCCCTAGTTCAGCTGGCGAATGTGACATTACCTCCAGCTTCCATCGCTGTTTTTCAATCCAGCGACTATACATTCGAAACAAGTCGGCCGCAAACAAAGCCGCTTCCTGGCCTCCTGTTCCTGCGCGAATTTCAATAATAGCATTTTTTTGAAATTCCATCGGCTGGGGAATCATCCGAGCCTTGAGTTCTCGTTCAAGATGCTGTTTCTTCTCTTCAAGGGTTGCCAGTTCTTCTTGAGCTAATTCTTTGAAGTCTGACTCGGCATGAACTAAGAGCTCGTGCGTTCGCGATAGTTCTTGAATTAAACCTTGATATTTTCGCCCCTGGTCGACAATGGGCTGTAAATCGGCATGTTCTTTCAGTAATTTTTGGAATTGAATCGAATTTTGACTAGCGTCTGAGCGACTTAAAAATTGTGAAATCTCATCATAGCGTTTTTCCAATTCCTGAAGTCGTAAAATTAGAGCATCCATGCTATTCTTTCAAGAATTCTTAAAATCTTAACCCCGCAGTTTCAAAAAATCAAAGCGAATTTGGAGTTGTGTCTGATGAAGATGGTTGTGAAGTCATACGACGAGATCGCTTAGCGGCTTCACTAAGAGCTTTGGCCTCAAGGCGAGCCTTAGTTTCTGCTTGCGTATGCGCTGCTGTTTGTGCCTTTTTCTGGAATTTTTCAACACGTCCCGCCATATCCACCAGTTTCATTTTTCCAGTAAAAAACGGATGACAAGCTGAACAAATTTCAACCGAGAACGATTCCCCCTTTGTGGAAGCGGTTTCAATTACATTCCCACAAATACAAGTAATTTTCGTTTTATAATACTTTGGATGAATTCCTGCTTTCACAATAAGCTCCTTCAGCGGTTAAGCTACGTTTTAAAATAAAAGGGAATCTAATTATAGATATTCATTTTAAAAAATCAACTAATTTTATCTTAAAACCCCAAAGCCACTATTCACTGTAATAATAACGCATTCAAAACCTGAGTGCCTTGGAGTTCTTTAGCCTGCATAGGATGATCGGTAACTCCAAGCCATGATTAAGAAAAGGTTCAAAAAATTTTACTATTGCCCATTCCTCTTCGCTTAGGCGATCAGTTTTTCAGGTGTTTTTTTAAATGTTTAAAAATTCCAATGGCTTATGTGACCCTAGCCGATGGATGAACTGCATTTGTTTATTTTGCTCAAGGCATTGCTTATCCATCAACCATACGGCCGCATACCCCATGTTCATTTCCAATTGAGAGAAATTAGTGTGCTAAATAGATCAATGGGTCTTGAGGAATACCATTTAATCGAATTTCAAAATGAAGATGCGGACCAGTGGCATCTCCGGTTTCACCAACTAATCCAATGACTTGCCCACGTTGTACCAATTGATATTTTTTGACCAGTATTTTTGACAAATGTGCATATTTAGAAATTAATCCATGCCCATGATCAATTATTACTAAATTCCCATAGCCCCAATGATCAAAAGCGGCAAAAATAACAATGCCCTTTTGAGCTGCCACCACGGGAGTCCCTTCGTCAGCCGCAATGTCCAATCCTTCATGGAATTCCGGCAACTGCGTAATCGGATCAATGCGCTCCCCAAATTCATCCGAGATCCATCCAGAAACCGGTTTAATAAAACCGGTCTCATGAGCCAAATGCTTTAAAACAATCCATCGTGGATTTTTTTTAGAAAGATAGTGCCCTGGCGGTATATAAATAATAGATCTGGATTGGAAACTCGCGTTACTCCGGATATGATTGTCCAATAAAAGCGTTTTTATCGAAACTTGATATGCGTGAGCGACCGCCGAAAGATTTACACCCGGTTGAACCCAATAATAAATTCCATTTTTCGATGGGACTAATACCATCTTTGACGGTTTCAGGTGATCCCGCGATGCATTCGCATGATTCAAGCTTCGGATAGCTTGAACCGATACACCAAATTGATGCGCAATAGACTGAAAAGTATCGCCCGGACGACTCATGTATGCATAAATGGTTACACGAGGAATTTTTATAACCACGGGGTATTGATTGATGCCAACATGTGAAACTACCGAGGGTGATGATAAAAATGGCGTTGTCTTAAACCGCTCATAGGCCCATCTAAAGATCCCAATCCAAGTCAAGATTAGAATCAAAAAAACGGAAAAATATAGCTTCCGCTCGATTCCCTTCATGAGATTATTCGGAAACGGTTCCTTTCATGGATTCCAAAAATGCTTTATTCGTTTTGGTTCGTTTGATCTTATCTAAAAGAAATTCCATGGCTTCAACTGGATTATTGGGATTTAATATTTTACGAAGAATCCATACCTTATTCAGTTCTTCATCCGTAAGCAACAATTCTTCTCTGCGGGTTCCCGATCGGGTGATATCAATTGCCGGGAAAACCCGCCGATCCGCTAAACGACGATCTAAAACAATTTCCATATTTCCCGTTCCCTTAAATTCTTCGAAAATCACCTCATCCATACGACTTCCAGTATCAATCAAAGCCGTAGCAATAATCGTAAGACTTCCACCTTCCTCAATATCGCGCGCAGCTCCAAAAAAACGTTTCGGGCGTTGCAGTGCATTTGAATCCACGCCACCGGATAAAACTTTTCCTGACGACGGCACAATTGTATTGTAGGCTCTTCCAAGTCGCGTAATCGAATCCAATAAAATAACAACATCTCGTTTATGTTCAACAAGTCGTTTGGCTTTTTCAATAATAATTTCGGAAACCGAAACATGGCGTTCAGGAGGTTCATCAAAGGTGGATGAAACCACTTCGGCTTTTACGGATCGTTGCATATCGGTTACTTCTTCCGGCCGTTCATCAATAAGAAGCACAATCAAATAAACTTCTGGATGATTTTTAACAATACTATTGGCAATTTTTTGAAGCAAAATGGTTTTGCCAGTTCGAGGTGGAGCAACAATCAAACCCCGTTGACCTTTCCCCAATGGAATAAGAAGATCCATTAATCGCATTGAAAGTTCATCGGCGGTGGTTTCCAATGTAACTTTATGGTTAGGATAAATCGGCGTTAAATTATCAAAAAGTGTTTTCTGTTTGGCGGCATCGGGCGATTCAAAATTAACTTCATCAACTTTTAATAAGGCGAAATAGCGCTCGCCTTCCTTGGGAGAACGTACTTGTCCGGCAACCGTATCGCCTGTTCTTAAATTAAACCGTCGGATTTGAGAGGGTGAAACATAAATATCATCCGGTCCGGGTAAATAGTTGTAATTTGCAGATCGCAAAAATCCAAACCCATCCGGCAAGATCTCCAATACACCCTCCGCATTAATTACTCCGTTTCGCTGAGTTTGGGCTTCCAGAATTTTAAAGATCAAGTCCTGTTTTTTCATGGAACTGGCACTTTCCAATTTTAAGTCCTGCGCCACATCCACAAGTTCTGCAATCGTTTTTTTCTTCAACTCACCTATATCCATAAAATCATTTGTTCCTTTCGCAGTTGGGTTTATATATATATTGAAGATTTCATCGCAATCGTTTTTTAAACACTTTGGGCATGACCGTCGATTTTCAAAAGGGATACTTTAGGATATTCGTCGCTGATTAGTTTACAAACCACTTTAATTATTAAGAACCACATTATTCAAATTAGAAATCATTTCTACTGAGAGCAGTTAGACACCCGCCTTGAACTTAGAAGGTTACAGTTATCCTAATCATGCTTTGAAAGACTGTCAACAACTTTTTTAATAACCCTTTCATTTAATAAACAATCACGCGATTGCGCCCTAAATTCTTGGCCCTATATAAGGCCTCATCCGCTTTGGCAATTAATTCCTCAGGATCACGCGCATCTTCGGGCAAGGTCGCTACTCCTATCGAAACTGTAACCGTTGTTGAAATCTCGCCCACGGAAAATTTATTTTTTTCAATCGCTTCCCTTATTTTCTCAGCTAAAATCCTTCCAGATTCTTTCGGGGTTTCTGGAGCTAAAACGACCATTTCCTCGCCACCATAGCGCGCCACAATCTGAGTATTTTCCGATTGCTGTTTCAGAATTCGAGAGACATCCATTAATACCGAATCACCAGCTACATGTCCGTAGGTATCATTATAATGTTTAAAATAGTCAATATCTAAAATTAGCAGAGTTAAATTCAATGAATACCGTTTGGCTAAAATGCATTCCTCTTCCAATCGTTGTTGAAAATATCGATGTGAAAAAAGTTTAGTCAATCCATCGGTAATCGATAACTTAAGTATTTTTTCGTACAATAATGATTTTTGCAATCCAATCGAAAGCTGATTCGAAAAAGCCCGAAGTCGTTCAAATGTTGTTTGATCAATGGTCCACGTGTCATCCGAGGAAAACGAACACAAGAATCCAATAACCTGTGTTTGAGTAATAAAGGGTAAAAACAAAAACGATTTGATAGCTATCTTGGATAACCCTGCAAACATGGGTTCCTTTTTTACGTCCGCAACAAATCGCGGGAGACGCTCTGCAATTAATACGGTAAAAAATAAATCGGGGGTCATTTCCACCTTGATGGAACGCATCAGCGATTCTTCACAACCGCGGGAATACCGTATCTCATATTTTTTGGAGTCATCCGATAATAACAAAACTACAAAATGCGGCAAATCAAACATTCTTTTCAGATAGTTGATCATTAATTGCAGCATTTCTGAAACGGTCATCGTGGAAGCCGCTTCTTTCATAATGTCATAAATTTGTTCAGTTTCCTTGACTTGGTTTTCCAATTGAGAATTACTTTGAGTGATACTCAGAAATTGATCCTGAAGTTTCTGATACTCCGTAGTTAACTCCATTTTTTGAGAGTCCCATACGAATTGACGATTCTTTTTTTCTTGAACCATAAAATCCGCCAAGAAGAAAAGCCCGATTAACACTAACATTTCTATCCAAAGATCCATGGGCCATTGATGTTTTACAAGCATTTCCAATAGCAACTCTACTACACACCCCGCTGTAAAATACCCCGCCCAATCTGGAAAAACAAGGTTCAATCCAAAAGCAAAAAAAGCCGGCAAAAGCAACCATAAGATTTGATGGAGCCCCAAAATAAAGGTCAAGACTAAAAACAATCCTAAGATTATTAAAATCCATTTTGAAGAATTAGACATTCTGCGGTCCTTTGGCCAATATTACACAATTCTTTCCGGAGGCTTTAGCTTGATAGAGACCTTGATCGGCTAATTGAATCAAGGCTTCCGCATCATGCATGGATGGACCCCATTCCGCCACGCCAATACTCACCGTTACCCCTGTTCGATCATTGCCAACCCAAATTTCTAAATCCGCCACTTTTTGGCGTATTCGCTCTGCCACATGACGGGTTCCTTCCCAATCGGTTTTGGGTAATAAAATGGAAAACTCTTCTCCGCCATATCGCGCAACAACATCAACCGTTCGAACCGCTTTCTTTAAAACGTCAGCAATGGCTTTTAAAACTCGGTCACCAATCAAATGCCCATATTGATCGTTATAATTTTTAAAATTATCGACATCAATCATCATTAAGGACACCGGATACTTTCGTTCGATTGTTCTTAGTACTTCATCCCGAATTCGTTCCTTGTAATACCTTTGAACAAACAGTCCGGTCAATCCATCGGTTATCGCCAAATCAATCGTCTGACGATATAAAGCGGCATATTCCAAAGTCACGGTTCCCAAATCCGCAAAATTCGATAATAATCGCGCATCATCTTGCCGAAAGACCTTCGGAGAAGAACTTTCAATCCGAAGCAATCCCAAAATCTCATTACCGGCTAAAAATGGGACTGAAATTAAACTGCCAATAAACTTTTTTTCTCCGACAGCGGCCTGAAACCGGAAATCATTCGAAAGATCACTCACAAACAGGGGTTTAGATTGGTTTAAAATCCATCGATTAAAAACTTCATCTGGATCAATTCGATCCCGATTCAAGCGAATTTCAAGATCCGTATCCACCCCATAACGAATTGAATGTAAGCTTTTGCCTAAACTACTATCAAACAAAATCAAGGCATAAACCCCCCCGGGAACCATAAACGTTTTGGCCACGGTTTCAATCAGTAGATTGATCACATCGGTAGTTCGTGACGTCATGGCCAGATTACGGGCTAATTCATTTAATGCCCGATATCGATGAATTTTGATTTGATTGCTCTGAAAAGCTTGTTGATTTTTTTCCAGTTCTGCGTGCATCGAATTGATTTTGACTTCTAATTCTTCAAATATTTTTTGATAATTAAAATTCTCAATTTCTGCGTTTTGTCGAAGATAATTCCAAAATAG
Source organism: candidate division FCPU426 bacterium (assembly GCA_027366525.1). GTDB lineage: Bacteria > Oederibacteriota > Muellerivitia > Muellerivitales > DAHXKG01 > DAHXKG01. The sequence continues at coordinate 63,109 of DAHXKG010000004.1, read as the reverse complement.
GATATTGAGCAGCAATCCGATAACTAAAATCCACGAAAAAATACTTTGTTGAACATCAAAGACATTGAAAAAAATCAATCCAACGGCGATCCCGACTGTCCCCGTAACGATGGCTGTACCACCTCCCACGAGCGGGATAGCAATGGCCGCAATCATATAAATGAGTAAAAAAGCTCCCAGAATGGAACTGCGCTGAATAATTGAGAAATAAAAAAAGGCAATCGCAATTAACACTAAGATTCCATAAAGAACCCACCGTTGTTCAAAATTCAACTTTTGAATTTTCAAAAATGGATTTGATAACTTCATTTTGAAACGACCTTTTTTAATTCCTTGAGCCATTGATCGACTTTTAAAAGTAATTTCTTCTTGCTTTCCGGATTTGAAATAACCCAATCTGAGCGTTGGGCTTTTTCCGATTGAAGCCACTGCAATTTTTCCCGTCGAACAATTTCGTGATAAACCCATCCTCGATTCTTTAATCGTTTATAACGCACGGCCTGAGGCGCAACCACGCAAACCGTAAAATCAAATTGATGCTCTAATTGGGTTTCAAATAACAAAGGAATTTCCACAATACCCGCCACGGGCAAATCGTTTCGACATTCAAGCTCGTTAAACCATTGTCGCGTCTTTGCCCAAATGGGTGGATGTAAAATTTGATGAAGTCGGGCTTGTGTTTGCAGAGACTGCAACGCACATTGGGCCAGCTGTTTGCGATCCACTTGCATCGTCGTGGTATCTAAAATCGACTGACCAAATGCTTTAATCAAGCGCTTCTGGATGGATGGTTCCACAAGCAGTTCATGGGCCATTTCATCCAGTTTTAAAACAGGCATATGCTTTGATTTCAAATAATCAATTACTACGCTCTTCCCAGCGCCCATGCCCCCTGTCAGACCAATTTTAAAAACCATTTTAATCGTATTATCCTGAACGGAGTCGTCTAGACGTCCATCGTCATGTCTAGGTTTTTAAATCCAACACCCTTGTCATCTAAAATCTACATACGCTATTTTAAATGGGTTTGGCTCATCCTAGGAAGTTATTTTAGGCTTTTCAACCATCTCAATAAATGCCCGCTCAATCTCCACCTTTACATTTTCAGCAATTTTAATCGTTATTTGATGATCTTTAAGCTCTGTGACAATTCCATATACTCCACCCCGTGTTAAAACCTTATCACCGGGCTGAATGGCCTTTAACATTTCCTCGCGACGCTTGCGCTCCTTGTTTTGAGGTACAATCATCAAAAAGTAAAAAACCACTAAAATTAGAACAAAGGGTAAAAATTGCATCAGCGTTGACAGTGTAGATGGAGAACCTCCTGCTCCAGCCGCAGCTGCAGTCCCCGAAGTTGTCATACTCATTCTCGTCTCCTTGAATTTTTAATGTTGGCCTAAACGACCATATTGAACTTCGACTAATCTTCCACGACGGTTAAAAACAAATTCCAGCTGCTGTGAAAATTTCCAAAAAAGCGCATGTTTATACTTCAAAACAACTCGCTGGCCATTTTGAAATTCACGATCATAAACAAAATATGGGCTTTCCATTCGGGTTCGAACTTCATCCATCGTTGAAGCAAATGAGAGATGTCCAATTGTGATAAATTTAAAATCACCTGGCCTTTGGGGTGCCTGGATTTTAAAAACACCTTGCTTTTCATCCGAATATTTTATTAATCGCACATTTTTCATTTGATATAAATATTTGCCAATCCCCCAAGGATTTCTCCGAATTAATTGCTTCGTAATGGACCATTTCTGATTTTTAGCTAACCAAGTCAGTTCATTAATCCCATATCGGACCCCCCCATACCACATTTCTCCATTCACGAAATCGATCACCAAGGTATGTCGTTGATGTTCATCTTTTTGAGCCAATCGTGCTGTTTGATCTGAAAAGCGAGCTTGAAATTGGTGGGATTTTCTTAACGATGGTTTTGTTTGAATTGAATTTTTGAGATTCGAAGATCTTTGTGATAATTTCCATTGAGCCATCTTAAGTTTTAATTTTAAATTTTCATTTTCAAGTTTTAATACTTGAATTTTTTCCAATAACTGGGTCACTGTTGACGTTGAAGTAGGATGTGGAAGACTCTGTGCTTGAAGACCACTGACAGCCCATAGAGTTAAAATGAATCCTAAACTAAATATTTTTTTCATGCTTAGCCTTATTTTATATCATAAAAATAAAAAAAGCCTCGCTAGTTGAATAGCGAGGCTTTAAAAACTTAATAATTCTTAGAACATATACCTTAAATCAGCATCCGTAACCGTTACAATGGCAGTACTATTGCTGAAGAAAATACCATTGCCGGGTTGAACAAAATTCAACGTGCTCTCTAAGGACCCTACATTGATTGCCCCATCAAGAGACCAGTTTTTCCAATTGATTCCAAACCCAGTTGAATAGTTGATCAAAGAAGCATTATCAAAATTTTGCGTTTGTTCAACAACATGGTTTTGAATTAGTTTTGAATAAGTTCGTTGAAATACTGGCGCATTGGCACCGGCACGAAGTGTAAGCCAGCTTGATACTCGCGATTCCACACTGACAAAAAATGGAACATCAAATACGGTGCTGTCTAACTCATTTGCCAAATAGGTATCTGTGACGATTGCTCCTCCCGCAATTTCTTGAGCCAGCGTTTGAGTATATCCATAATTGGCCATTAAACCACATGAAACAATGGCTAATCCACTGTCAACGTTGTGATTAAAACCAATTCCAGCATCAATTCCATCACTCAAATAACCTGTCGTTAATCGGTCTCCAGTATTATCTGATATAATTCCACCGAAGTTATTGTCGGCCGCATCTGCAAAAAGTCGCATATCCGTGGTCTTGGTCATATCATGTTGAAACAACACACCGACACCACCCGTCCAGCAATTGTCCGACTTATTGCTCACAGTTGGACTAACAGCATCAAAGCTTGCAGAACTGAAATTAATATGGTAGTTAGCTTGGTTAAAAAATCCCATATTCTTTTGACCTAATCCAACATTAATTCCAATAACCTGAGATTCATTCCTTCCAGGCGCCCCTATCGCATTTTGATCATTCTGGTTGCCAGCATAATTGACCATCACACCAAATTCAGTGCCTGAAAAATCTTTGCCCCAGAATAAATCAAATTTATTTTCCGGAGTAATAATTTGAGAATCTTCAATAGCTGTATCAAGTCCACCATTTGTTAAAGTATTTCCACTTTTAACATTGGCCAATTCGATATCTTCCCATGGACTATCCGCAGTAAATCCAAATGCTGCACTTCCTCCACCGGGATTAATAAAACCATTATTGTTCGTCGTTAGCGTGGTAAATGGTCTGCGTATATAAAGACCCACAGTTCCTAAATTTGGAATTTGCCCATCTAACACACCACCCCATTCCTGACCACTAACACCATTTGTATTCGTGGGATTGGCATCCGCTAAGTTGGGAAGCTCAAAATCGACGGTATTGGTATATTCCACTACTTTATTGGGATATAACCAAATTAAATTATAATCTTCCACCATTTGTACGTTTGAGCTTAAGCTCTCAATACGCACATCTGTTGGGATATTGGTCGCAATCGTATTAGCAGAAGCAAGCGAAAAAGTGAATGCAACCACTCCAGCTACTAACAGCATCAGTACTTTCTTCATCAATTCCTCCCTAAAAATTTTTGATTTAACTCTTCCAAGGGAAAAGAGCCAAATCTTGATTTAAATTCAAACCACTCCCAAGTTTTTCTTGGGACCTAACGTTTTTTCTACAACAACCTACATCAGCTTTTTTAAAACATGGATACCCTAAACTATCTCCAACTTAAAAACGCTGCTGACCCAGTAAAGAAAAAACGATAACTTACTTGAACTATTTTCTTGCAAATATACGAATTGATATCAAAACTGTCAAGAAAAATTACTCCAAATTGAAAAATATTAGATTTATTCAATAAATCCAACGTGAAAATTCAAAAAAAATGCCTTATTCTACGGTAACACTTTTGGCTAAATTACGCGGTTGATCAATTTCTCGGCCCAAAATGACTGCAATTTCATAGGCCAATAATTGAAGCGGCAAAATTGAAATCATGGGTGAAAATGATTCTTCAATGGTTGGAATTTCAATAAAGAAATTGACTTTTTGTTGTCCTAGCGAATCATTTTTTTCAAGAATGCCAATGACCGGCCCGGAGCGGGCTCGAACCTGCTCAATGTTACTGATGATTTTCTCATAATATCTAGACGACTTTAGAGCTAGCACGACAACTGGAAATTGAGAATCAATTAACGCAATGGGACCATGTTTCATTTCACCAGCCGGATACCCTTCGGCATGAATATACGAAATTTCTTTAAGCTTTAAAGCGCCTTCCAAGGCAATGGGATAGTTAATGCCACGCCCTAAATAAAGAAAATGATCATACCGCGAAAAGCGTTGTGCAAGTGGCTTGATCGTTTTTCTCAATGCTTGAAGTGTTTGCTCAATATAAATTGGCATTTTCAAAAGATGGCGCCCCATTTGTAAACGTCTACTTACTGTCGGGGTTCTTCGAAGGCGCGCCAGTTCCAATGCTAATAACCAGATCGCGGCGACTTGGGTTGTAAAAGCTTTTGTTGACGCTACACCAATCTCGGGACCTGCTCGAGTTAATAGTACTGCATCGGCCTCACGTGTAATTGAACTTCCTAAAACATTACAGATCGCCATCGTTTTTGATTTTTTAGATTTAGCTTCCCGGATAGCCACCAGTGTATCCACCGTTTCCCCACTTTGCGAAATGGCAAGCACCAAATCGTGCGCATCTACAACGGGATCTCGATACCGAAATTCAGATGCATAATCGATCTCCACGGGAATCTTTAAAATATCTTCAAAAATAAATTTCCCCACCAATCCTGCATAATATGAAGTTCCACAAGCTAAAATAACAATGCGATGAAATGTTTTTAAAAATTTTAAATTGATTTTGGATAACTCCACCAGTTGCGTATTCCCCGCGGCATCAATTCTTCCTCGAAGTGTATCCTCCATTGCTTTGGATTGTTCCATAATTTCCTTAAGCATAAAATGAGCATAACCGCCTTTTTCCGCTTGTTGAGGCGTCCATTCAATAGTTAGTAACTGTTTCAATCGTAACTTTTGAGTTTCCCAATCCATGACCTGATAGGCCTGTTTTTCAAGAATGATCATTTCACCATCATCTAAATAAAAAACTTGATGGGTATGCCCCAAAAGTGCTGAAACATCGGATGCAATAAACATGGCTTGCTTGCCCATCCCAATGACCAGACCGCCCCCGCCTTTTCTTACCCCAATTAAATGATGTGGGTCCTTTTGATTTAAAATGACCAAGGAATACGTTCCCCTAACTTTTTTCAAAGCTTCACCCACGGCCTGGGGCCAAGCATTATGCCGCGCTTCCGCTTCAAGCAAGTGAACCAAAACTTCGGTATCCGTTTGTGATTTAAAAATATGTCCCTGTTTTTGCAGATGTTGTTTTAATTCGTGATAGTTTTCAATAATGCCATTATGGACAACAGCTATCGTTCCCGAACAGTCTAAATGTGGATGCGCATTTTCATCAGTGGGTTGTCCATGTGTTGCCCATCGGGTATGCCCAATTCCAATGTAGCAGGATTGTGGCCAATGAAATTGATGAATGGATTTGACTAAATTCTGTATTTTCCCTGATCGTTTAGAAATATGCAGATGATGGGAATGGTCCAAAACGGCAATCCCCGAAGAATCGTAGCCACGATATTCCAGTTTTTGCAACCCATCTAACAAAACAGCCGTGGCTGGTTTTTCTCCAATATATCCGACAATTCCACACATACATCGCACCTTAATTTTAATTTAAGTTAATTTTCCCATCCATGATGGCACTCATCATGGGATTTCATGGATCTCAATTCAAGCGCGTTACCTAAATTTTGATGCATTTTACTTTAAAAAAAATATTTTTAATAGATTCTTTATAAAAGAAATTATGACCCTTCGTTGGCATGGTTAAGCCTAGTCTGTTGATTATCTAACGAGGTCTTATCTCGATAAAAAGATTTTCTGTTGATTCAACTTTTCGCCTTGCAAAGTACACTGCAAACATTCATTTTTTATACGATGCAAACAGCCGCTAAAACATGTGGATGAGTTATTTTTAAAATTTTCAACATCGAGGAAATCCCTCAAACAAACCAAGCCTTCATCGGTTTGAATTTTTTTGACGATCGACAACACTATGTCCGTGTTAAAATCAAAAGTTTTTCTGATCAAAAATCACAGACAAACGAATGAGTTGCTCCAGTGAAAGTTGTTCACCTCGGCTTGTAAAATGGATGTCCATTTGATCAAGGGCTTTTTTTATGTTCTCGGAAGAACTGGAAATTTTTTTTAATGAATTGGTAATAATCTTTCTTCGACTTTGAAAAATCGCTCGAATAATTGAAAAAAATATTTTTTCCTGACGAGACGTTAACGGAAGATCTGATTTTAATTTCAATTGAACAAAAGCCGATTCCACTTTAGGGGGTGGAAAAAAACATGAGGCAGGAACTGAAAATAAAATTTTAGGTACTGAAAAATACTGCACCCCTAAAGTTAATGCGCCATAGGCTTTGGTTCCCACCTTGGCCATCATGCGATCGGCAACTTCTTTTTGGACCATAAAAAATATATTGTTACAATCCTTAAAAAAAAGAGTCAATATTCTAAAAATTAATGGCGTCGTCAAATAATAAGGAATATTTCCAATGATCGTCCATTGATCAATCGATGGCGGTTTTAAATCATGCAGATTTGCTTTCAAAACATCTTGATGAATCAAGTGGACATGCGCTTGGTTGCCGAATTGGCCTTTCAGGGCTCCAAATAGGTGATCATCCATTTCAATAATCCAAAGCGGGAGGTGTCGAGCAGCTAACCGTTCACTCAATATGCCCGTTCCACCCCCGACTTCCACCATACCCGTAACTTCCGTCCAGGGAATGGAGGATTCAATGCGCGATAAAATCGAGGTATTGACTAAAAAATGTTGCCCGATACGCTTACGGGGATGATGGTTCCAATTTTTTAACGTTTCAAAAAGGGACGGCACGTTTCTGATTTCCCGCAAGAAATTGAGCTAATTGAATCGCTGAGATCATGCTTTGAGCATCCGCCTTCCCTTGGCCCGCAATATCAAAAGCCGTGCCATGATCCGGTGACGTTCGAACAAAGGGAAGTCCCAAAGTTAAATTAACGCCTGTATCAAATGCCAATAACTTTAATGGGATAAGACCCTGATCATGGTACATCGCCAAAATTGCGTCATAATGCCCTTTGGATGCCCAATAATACAGGGTATCGGATGGATGCGGCCCAGAAATGTTCCATCCTTTCTTTTGAAGTCGCTGAATGACCGGTTTAAGAATTTTATTTTCTTCGCTGCCAAAAGCTCCATTTTCGGATGCATGGGGATTTAAGCCGGCAACCGCAATTTTAGGACGATGAATGGCAAAGTATTTTTTCAAAAATACTCGAGTTAACTCTAATTTTTCAATTATTAACTGAGGCCGAACATTTTGAATGGCTTCCGTTAAAGAAAGATGGATAGATTGCAAAACAATCCTAAACGGTCCTCCGACCATCATCATCGCAAAGGATTTGGAATGCGTATAGGAAGCCAATAATTCAGTATGCCCAGGAAAATGGCAACCGGATCGGTGGATCGCTTCCTTATTAATTGGAGCCGTCACAAGAGCATCCGCCCACTGATTTCGAATTAAATCGACAGAAGTTTGGATTGCTTGAACCGCTAAAGCACCACACGTTGCCGAAATTTTTCCAAATGGCACCCGCGCATAATCGCCCAAGTCCAAGATCCCCTTGCTGCCCGTCCAGGTTTGAGCTTCCGGCACTGATGAAATGCGATGGTAGCAGAAAGGAATGGCCCATCGTTGCGCTAGTGCCCGAAGGTATTCAAAGCTTCCAACAACAATATAGGCAACTGATTCCGATTTTTTATCTAATCGGTGGAGTGCTTTTAAAATGACTTCTCCACCGATTCCGGCCGGGTCACCCATGGAAATGGCCAGCCGCAATTTCGATGTCCGTTGTTTTTTTTTCATAAGTCCTCTAAAGAATCTTCACCGCCAAAGCAGAAAGCGACGATCGTTCACTTTTGGTGAGTGTAATGTGCCCAAATAATTCAGCACCCTTGAAACGCTCGACCAAATAAACCATCCCATTGGACGATGCATCCAAATACGGATTATCAATCTGATAGGGATCGCCCGTCAAAATAATTTTAGTGCCTACGCCTGCCCGAGAAACAATGGTTTTAACTTCATGCGGCGTTAAATTTTGGGCTTCATCCACAATCAAAAACTGTTTGGGAATTGATCGTCCACGAATATAAGTAATCGCTTCCAATTCAAGTCGATGGGTATCCATTAAATATTGGATCTTGCCATCAACATCATCGGCTTCATTTTGAAATGCTTGGTTTCGATCCATAATAAATTCAAGGTTATCAAAAATAGGCTGCATCCAGTTCATTAATTTCTCGTCTTTGGTGCCCGGCAAAAAACCAATATCATTCCCCAAGGGTACAATGGGCCGCGACACCAGAACGCGACGATATTTTTTTTCATCCAATGTTTTCATTAACCCACAGGCGATCGCTAAAAGAGTTTTCCCCGTTCCCGCAGTGCCCACTAACGTCACCAGTGAAATCCGGTCATTCAGCAATAAATTCAACGCAAACACCTGCTCCCGGTTCATGGGTTTAATGCCCCAGGCTTCGGGTTCTCGAAACCATAGGGCTTGAATCTGCCGCAAAGAAGCTTGATAAACACCCAACGCGGTTTTTGCTTCATGAATTTCGCTTTTTAAAAGTAAAAATTCATTGTCATACAAAGAGTCTGGTGCATTCCAATTCAATTTACCACTTTTATAAAATTCATCAATCGCCGCATCTGGAAGCGTCAATGTTGTCCATCCCGAATAAAACTCATCAATTTTTACCTTATTGGTTTCATAATCTTCCGCAATCAATCCAAGGGCATCAGCCTTAATACGAACATTAATGTCCTTGGTGACAAATCGAACATCTTCCCCTTGCGCTTTAAGACTGAGCGCAACCCCTAAAATCGTGTTATCAATTTTTAAATGTGAAAACGAGGCAGGAAGATTGCCATTGATGCCTTTAATTTCCACTTTTAGAATGCCTCCATTGGGCAAGGGCACGCCTTCCTGAAGTTTTCCGTTTTTTCGAAGCTGATCCAAAGTTCTCGCAACTTCCCGCGCATTTCGTCCACGCTCGTCATGATACCGTTTGAACGTATCCAGCTCTTCAATAACCCCTATAGGAATCACTACCTGATTTTTTTCAAAAGATTCCAAGGCTCTTGGATTGTGAATTAAAACATTCGTATCCAATACAAAAGTTTTTTTCATGATTGCTTTCCTTTCGATAAAACGGCCTGAGATCGTGCGGATGGATGTATCTGATGATTAATCCACTGAATACCTTGCTCCGAATACATAAACATTTCGTGAATGCAATTCTTGAACGTTAATACCTGTGGCCACAAAAAGGCAACCCAAAAAGTCAACACTATCAAATTGCCCGCCAAAATAAAAATACACGAAAAAAACCAACCCGCCTCTTTCAAATCAGGTTGATCATGTAACAAAGAATAAATCGTCAGCGTCAAATGAAATGCATACGTAAATCCTATCAATCCTGTCAAATAAATTTTAAAACGCGAAGCTGCAATCCAATACAGTCCCAGAGCAGCTGCACTGTACAAAGGAAAAACATAAGGCGCTAAACTAATCAACCAATTCGATTTATTCACAATGGTCGATCCACCTGAAGCCGTCGCATGAATTGCCGTTACTTTCCCCCCCAACAGAAAGGCGGCCAAAGCATGTGTCATTTCATGAGCCATCACATGACTTAAAATCGGACGAAAAAAAATCAAATGAATAATCAGATACGCTAAAAAGCCTGTCAAAAATGCGAGGGGCATCGGCTGCAAAATCGCGATGGCAGAAAAAGCATGGATTAAAACTGCAATCAAGACTGCAATCATCCAAATAAACACGAGTTCAAATAGGTTATGCCATAATTTGAATTTCATATATTTTCAACTCCCGGCTGGGTTTCGTCCTTCTTCCATTTCATTTCAGCGGCAATCCGGTAAACTACATCACGGGGTAAATCTCTGAGCTTACAAACTTCCTTTACCGCTTCTGTTTTAGATACACCTTGCGTATAGATTAAATATTTTAATTGATCTTCAATGGACACCCCAGCCCATTTTTCATAGATGGCTCTGGAAACAATTTCAGCCCCTTGAACAACAATGGTAAACTCGCCTCGGGGTTCATTTTCCTTGAAATGATTCCAAATTTGTTCCAGTCGATTTCGAATCCATTCTTCATGGATTTTCGTCAGCTCGCGCGCGACTACCGCCAGCCGATTTCCAAAAACATTCAGCATATCTTTTAAACAATTCTTGATACGATGTGGGGCTTCAAAAAAAACCAACGTTTTTTCATCCAACTTGATTTTGGACAATTCACGAACTCGCTCCGGCGATTTTGTAGGTAAAAATCCAAAAAAAGCAAACGGTTGCGTTGGAAATCCCGAAACCGCCAGGGCGGTTAAAACGGCCGAAGGTCCCGGAATTGGAATAATTGGAATATGATTTTCGATTGCCCACTGAACGATATGCAATCCAGGGTCAGAAATCGTTGGCATGCCTGCATCTGTTACTACGGCCACGCGCCCGCCTTGACGAAGGATCGTATGAATACTGGAAATTTTTTGAAGTTCATTATGTTTAAAACAAGAAATGAGGGATGGAGGCTCAATATTAAAATGGCGAAGTAGCTTTAATGTTTGGCGTGTATCCTCCGCAGCAATAAGATCCATCCCCTTTAAAATCCGAATTGCCCGAAATGATATATCCTCCAAATTTCCAATGGGGGTTCCTATAAGATAGAGGCCGGGTGCAATCAACGAGGGTGGTTTTAGTGATGGATCCATAGCGTCCTTCAATTTTTTTGAAGATGATGTTGCAGCCAACGTTTTTTCAAATTTTCAGCAATCAGCCAAGCCCACCACCCCATGAATAAGCCCAAACAATATCCGGCTAAAACATCTGAGGGATAATGCACTCCCAAATAAATTCTAGATGCACCCACCGCTAATGCCCAAATAGAGTAAACCCACCAGCGTTTCCGATCCGTCAACCCTAATACAAGCATGACCGCTGAAATATTGGACGCATGTCCGGAAGGGAATGATGGAGAAGTATCCACTCCTTCCGGCGTATTGACTTGTGCAAGTGCCACACATGGCCGCTTCCGATTAACCCAATGTTTAATATGATTTTCCGATTGGTCTGCCAAAGTCACCGCTAAAATCAAGGCTAAAACCAAAAAACGGCCTCGAGGTCCCCCTTTCCATAAAAGTAAAATTATAGTTGCCGCTATTGGAATATACCAATCTTTTAAATCTGATAAAAAATTAAAAAAGGGATTTAACCACGGATGGGACCACCCATGATTAATCCAGAAAAAAACGGTAATATCCCAATGCTGAAAAAGTTCAATCCATTTTAACATAATGTCTCCTCAAATTGATGATCCGGCATTTTTTCAATAAACTGCTCTAATGTTTGAATAATCCAGTGTAAATCCATGGAGGTCAAAATTGACTGACGCAATTCTCGAGCTCCTTGAAATCCACGCAAATAATGAGTCAAATGCTTGCGCATTTCCATTAATCCCATCGGCATGCCTTTGATTTGAACGGCACTTTTCAAATGTGACAGTGCCACGTTCAATTGAAACTTCTTTGAAATTTCAAATTGACAAACTCCCTTTTCTAAATATTCGTTGATTTCTTTAAAAATCCATGGATTCCCCATACTGCCGCGTCCGATCATAATTCCATCACAATGAGTTTCCTGAAACAATCGATAGGCATTTTGAGCTGATTGAACATCCCCATTACCAATAATAGGAATCCGGGATTGTTGCTTTAGCTTGGCAATGATGTCCCAATTGGCTTGTCCCTCAAACATCTGATTGCGGGTTCGCGCATGGATGGTTAGCGCTGAAGCGCCAGCTTCTTGAACCGACTGCAAGACTTCAAAAACCGCATTATCAAACTTATCAAATCCAGCGCGGGTTTTAACGGTCACCGGAACTTGATTTTGAGTGGCCTGAATCATTGCTTTAACAATTTTCCCTGCACGTTGAGGTTCTTTTAAAACTGAAGCTCCGGCATCACATTTTAAAATCTTACCCACAGGACATCCAAAATTAACATCCAGCACATCGGGATGAATCTGATCCATCACTTTTTTAGAAGCCTCGCCCATAACTTCCGGATCGCCTCCAAAAAGCTGAACCCCGATGGGACGTTCAAGCTCAGTAAATGATAGGAGTTGATAGGTTTTAGGGTTGGCTTCCAAAAGGGCTCGAGCACTAACCATTTCCGTTACAACCATAGCGGCGCCAAACTGTTTAGCAATCTGTCTAAAGGCAGTGTCGGTATACCCTGCCATGGGCGCTAAAAGTAACCGCCCGGATAGTTTAAGGTTTCCAATTTCCAAAGGAGCCTCAAAATGAGGAACGTTTGAGACGCTTATAGTACTTTGACACGCATTCGCCCTACTCTCGTCTACTGCTTCGTCCATACCCAAACTCCCCAAATTATTTCTTAATAACTTCGCGTCTAATTCGATCAACTGGGAACGCTGATGCGTTCCAAGAAGAATGTTTTCCGCGGGTAAAATAATACGTTCCTAAACCTGCAATCATCGCGGCATTATCTGAACAATATTCACGCACGGGAATTCTCAATCGAATATTCATTTTTTGTTCGACTTCCATCTGTAACATCGACCGAAGCGCCAAATTTCCAGCAACACCGCCACCGACAATTACTGTCGTGGGATGATATGTCCGCATCATTTCTAAAAGACGGTGCTTGATTTGTTCAATCACGGTCAATTGAAATTTCAAGGCAATGCGATGTTTGTGGGTTTCTAATAAGGGTTGATATTTCTGTATTTCTAGCAAAGCGGCCGTTTTGAGTCCGCTAAAGGAGAAATCCAAACTGCCATCCTTCATTTTGGACACTGGAAACAAGTCTTGCCGCGGTTCTGCCTGTAAAGCAAGACGATCAATTTCAGGCCCTCCTGGATAAGGAAGCCCTAATAATTTAGCAACTTTATCAAAGGCTTCTCCCGCTGCATCATCGCGCGTTTCAATTAGAAGTTGGCATTTACCCCAATGTTCAATCCAATACACCTCCGTATGCCCGCCTGAGATCACCATACCTAGTGCTGGAAATTCAATCGGTGCTTCATTTAATTCCGCTGCATATAAATGGGCTTCCAAGTGATTAACCGTCAAAAATGGGATCTGCAATCTAAAAGCTAATCCTTTCGCCAGAGAAAGTCCAATCAACAAGGCCCCAATTAATCCTGGTTCCGAAGTCACCGCAATACCGGCGAGATCTTCAAACCCTACCTGAGCCTTTGCCAAAGTCTCTTTTAAAAGAATCGGAAACCATTGCAAATGATTTCTGGCAGCAACTTCTGGAACCACCCCTCCATATTTTCGGTGCAAGTGAGCCTGGGAGGCAACACAATTGGATAAAACATATCGTCCCTGGTCCACTATAGCTAGCGCGGTTTCATCACATGAAGATTCAACGCCCAAGATCAATCTTCGCTCCATGCTTTCCCTTCCCAATTAATGATCCTCAAATTTATTTTACTATTTCTGATGCATAAACAAACTGAATATTCGATTTTCTTACTGTTTGATGAATGAGCTTCCGAAGTTCATTTAATACGATCCAATGAAAATGAGCAATACCCACCGCTCGACCTTGACTCTCGGATTCCTGAACTAGTAATTGAAATTGATGTTGAATATACGCGGGTTTTCGAACATCGTCCAAAAAAACATCGCGTCGAGCACACAGTACGTGCATCTGGCGTGCTATTTTTTTACCAACCGAATTAGGCGAAGTCAACGAATCAATATAAAAAAGATGCCGTGATTTTAATACCTGACAAATGATCCTCATAGCGTTGGCATCGGAAGTAATGACACTGCCCATATGATTATTAAGGCCGACACAGTTTGGGACGGCCTGAATCCCCTGAATCAATTCATACCGAATTTGGTGCGCCGTCATTCCACGATGAATATAGTACGCATAGGCCCCAGTCGGGACTGGATCAATACCCTGCATCGGCATATGACAAATGACTTGAATACCCTGCAACGGCAATACTTGAGCCAGATAGGTTGAAAACGGTGTCCCAGGAATAATCGCCACCGTAACCGGCACATGAAACCGTTCAATCATGGCTAGGTTCGATCCGGCTTGATAACCCGCATCATCAATGATCAAGCAAATCTCGGGTTGATGATTTTTTCTAAAAATCAATTGAATGGGAATCATATTCGACGCATATTCAAAGGATACCCAATACCGGGTCGTCCGTCGAGCAGAAATAACTTCCCGGCGAATGGAAGAGGCATGTGCCCCCAAGGCCTGTGCGACTTGATTTAATTGACGTACCAAGCGAACTACTGTCCACGAACGCGGCAATCGAAATTCTTCCTGATAATGTGGAAAAGATTTTTCATGGAACTTGCGCGTTTGAATCTTGACTGAACGCACCAACAAATCCAGCATTTGAATTTTGGCCAACCTCTGATTCAAGCGATTCAATAGTTGAATCGATGCGCGTGTGGGATGAATTGCAAAATAGGGTTGTGGAACAACTCGAGGAACAAGTTTCGGAAATAGTAATGCGTAGATCCCGACTCCACCGATGATTCCCATAAGCAAAATCATCCACCACTTCCAAGAAACCTGTTCCTTCAACAACCGGATTTTCAAACCCAAAAATTCATATCCTATGGCGTTACTGGGGATGGCGTTGAACGCACTTCCAAAGCCACAATGGATTTTGGAACTTTGCCATGGTTCAAAATAATTTTTTCTGCATCCTTGACTTGAGGATCAATTAAAACGGTTTCTCGAGCCGCAACTTTTTCACCCATTTTATTTTCCACTAGATCCAAAAATAAGGATTCTTTAAAATACTCAGAATTTTTTTCAAGATCCGATCGATGCATATCCTTCCCATGTTTCATGCAGAATGTATAAAGTTGTTGCAATAATCGATTTGAAATTTTCATCGACAAGGTTACTGGAAGTTTTTCTTTTTCCAGCATTCTTGCAAATTTTTCAACATCATTGTTTTGAAATGCCGTCATGGTGGAATCAGTCAAATCTGGCTCTTTTAACGGAACATTGGGTTCAATCCCAATTCGATTAATACATACACCCGATGGGGTGTAATATTTAGCCATCGTCAATCGTAAAGCGGCTCCCCCGCTGCTATCCAATGGAAGAATGGTTTGAACAGTTCCTTTCCCAAACGTTCTTTCTCCCAGCAGTGTCGCCAACTTCCAATCTTTAAGTGCGCCTGAAACAATTTCAGCGCCTGAGGCACTCCCCCCATTGACCAAACAAACAACCGGAGCTCCCGCAAACTTGAATCCTTGAATCGCTTTAAACTGTTCATCATCCTCTTGGGATCGTCCACGTGTTGAAACAATCATTTTGCCTGCCGGCACAAACACATT
This sequence comes from candidate division FCPU426 bacterium, assembly GCA_027366525.1. Classification (GTDB taxonomy): domain Bacteria; phylum Oederibacteriota; class Muellerivitia; order Muellerivitales; family DAHXKG01; genus DAHXKG01. The sequence continues at coordinate 47,431 of DAHXKG010000004.1, read as the reverse complement.
CCCCACACCGACGGCTTCGGTTAAAAGCCCTCCGGGATCATTTCGGAGATCTAAAATTAATCCCTTTAATTTTCTTCCTTTTTCTAGTTTTTTTAATGCCTGCTTAAAATCATGTGTGGTTCGTGCAATGAATTCCGATATGTGGACATACCCAATATCATGTGGGAGTAAATAGGCTTTAACGCTTTGAATTTTAATATACGCACGGGTGATGGTAAAAGGAATCAAATGATGAATTCCATGCCGTTCAACTTCAATTGTAATTTTAGTTCCCACTTTGCCTCTTAAAAGTTTAACTGCCTGATCAATACTCATGTGATCGGTAAATTGATTTCCAATTTTAGCAATAACATCCCCGGCTTGAATGCCCGCCTTAGCTGCAGGAGTTCCCGAAATCGGTGCAATCACAGTCAATCGATTGTTTTTTAATGAAATTTCAATTCCCAATCCCCCAAATTTTCCCGAGGTCTCTGTTTGCATGGCTTGATATTCCTGCGGCGTCATAAACTGGCTAAATCGATCGAGGGTCGAAACCATGCCGGCGATGGCTCCATAAATTAAGCGCCGGGTTTTGGTTTTCTTTACATTCACATAATTTTGTTTGATGATAGTCAAGGCTTCAATAAAAGGCCTTAAATATTGGTAGACTTTTTCATTGGATTCAAAATGACTTGAAGCCTGAACAGCAGCCCCCGCTGTAAAACTTAGTAATGATAAAGCAATCAACAATACCGCCATAAATAAATACGAAGGACGACGATCCATATTTGCTCCTTTAAAAATGTAAATCAAATTTCACAACATCACTTCAACCAATGAAGGGGATCCAATGGTATACCATCTTTTCTAATTTCAAAATAAAGGCTATTGCCTACCAAGGATCCGGAATTTCCTACGACACCCAAAACCTGCCCTTGTTGAACCCACATTCCTTTAGAAACTGACAAGCCTGCGGCTTGACCATAAATCGAATAGTAACCTTGGCCATGGTCGATAATGACTAACTCACCATATCCTTTGAACCAATTGGCATACAGTACTTTCCCGGCCGCAATAGCACGAAAAGGAGTTCCCCACGGCGCTGCAATTTGAATACCATCATTTTTCACAATAGCATTAAATTCATGATTTTCATAGATCCCAAATGGAGAAATTATTTTTCCAATGGTGGGCCAAGGCAGCCGACCTTTTTGACCCAGAAGTCCAGCCTGAAACTGTTTTTTAAGCGATTGATTCAGCCAGGGCACGTTTCGGGGTGATTGATTTAAAAAATAATCGATTTTTTTCTTTAAATTTTCAGCATCTTTGCTTAAATCCACTATCAGTTGTCGTCGGATATCCTGTCGACGTCGAATTTCTTCCAATAAACTTATCTTTTGATTTCGTTGATCCTCAAACTGTTTTTTTTGCCATGAAAGTGCTTGAACGACCTGAATTTCCTGAGATTTTTCACTTGTTAAATCGGCTAATGATTCCTGAAGACGCGTGCGTTGCGTTAAGGTTTGCCGAATCACTTTGGCATCACTTTGAGCTAAAAGCATGTTAAATTTAAAGGTTCGCGCTAAATCACTAAAATTTTTAGCACTTAATAAAGCGACAATCAGGTTATTATCATCTGAGAGTTTCTGAAGTCCACGAATGCGATCCTTGAGAATCCGCCGATCCTGTTCCAGTTTTGTCTGACATTGTTGAACTTGATGTTCTAATTTTTTTTCATTCATCCGAAGCCAATAAAGCTTGCTTTGATTTTGCTGCTCGTCCCTAAAGGTTTGAACCATTCGATGATCCATCATTCTTAGGCGGTATAAAACATTTTGCTCAACAATTTTAGATTGTTTTTGAATACGCCGCTCTCGTATTAACCGATTCTCAATTTGTTTAAGCCCCTGTTGATTTTGAACAATGATTTGATGGTTAGGCGGTGTCGAGATCCCACCTGCATTTGAATTTTTCAAATACAGCATTCCTAAAATTTGGAAAATAATGCAAAGACGAATGATCACAAAAATTCCTTAATCCATTTTTGCCGCAGAGCCAAAACAATTCCCAAAACGCCCAAAAGACATCCAATACCCACAATCATCATATCTAAAAGTCGCCAAGGAAATGTTGGAATATCGAAATTCGTCGGGAAAATCACAGAAGAGGAAAACCAAAAAACTCCATTTTGAATCAAATTGAGCAAAATTAAGACCAACGCAGATCCGAGAATACCTTGAATGATGCCTTCCCAAAAATAAGGCCCCCATTTCATCCAAGCCGGAGCACCCAATCGGTGTAAAAGTTGAAGCTCCGGTTTGCGGACCTGTAAGACTAAATTAAATGCATTGGACATCACGGTTAAAGCGGCAAAAAAAACAATGATTTCTAAAACAATCCCAATTCCATAAACCCATCGAATGATTTTTGAAAAAAGATTGAATTGCTTGGGGCCATAATTAATTGTTGAAATACAGGCGATAGTCTGAAGTTGGCCGGATAAATGCTTTAAGTTTTGTGAAGTCGCTGCAGGGGTAAAAAGAACACTAAAAGAATTCAATAATGGATTCTGTCCCAGGGCTTGAACCATTTGTTGAATTGCCTGATCGCGTTCCATATCTTTTAAAGCCTGTTGTTTCGTTAACAACTTGACACGAGCAATAAACGGATAGTATTCCAAAATTTTTTTTAACTGGGTCATGTCCTGCGTCGTGGTATGCGGCTTCAAAAAAATCGTCCAGTTGAATTTAGCTTGTGCCGATTGAATGACTTGATTTAAAAAAAGCATTAATCCCAAAACAATGGCCATCTGGATCAAGGATGCCGTAATGATCCCAATCACGGCCCACGATAATCCTCGAGAATGTCGGAATCGATAAAATCCTTCTTTAAAAATAAATTGAACCGAACCCAATATACTCATGTTGGGTTACCTCCAATCATTTGGATTTGGGACGATGTTAATTCAAACCATTCGATTGTTTCAGAAGTTACGTGAGGATTTTGAAAAACCGTATCATCGAGTACCGTTCCCACAATGGTGACCCCCTGGTGATGCTGTTCAGCCAAAATACTTTGAAGTACTTCAATGGTATGCATTTCGATCCCTTGAAAAGGATCATCCAGCAATAAAATTTGACGTTTGGGAAACAGCGCTCTCAAAAAAACCACCAAGCGTTGCTCGCTAAATGACAAGTCCCTCATGGGCATATACATTTTTTCTCGAAGATGCACCCGTTCCAAAGCACGATTCAACTGTTCTCGGAAAATTCCTCCCCCATTCTTTTGAATAAGAAAGGGCGTCATTAAATTATCCAGCACACTTTTATCCGGGAAAAAACCAATATCTTGGAAAACCAAACCAATTTGGGATTTCCAAATTCGAAGTTGCTTTCGATCCATATTTTCAAAAAGTTGTTGGTCCATTTTCAGCGTTCCTGAATCTGCGGTATCCTCGCACGCAATCATTTTAAGCAAACTGGTCTTGCCAACTTGATTGACGCCTTTGATTTCAATCCAACTACCGGTTTTAATGGATAGACAGATATTATCTAAAATTTTCACTCCATTGGAAGCCTGCCGACTAACATGGAAAAATTGAATCGTCATACTTGCCTCTCCCATTGTTTTTCATTGGTTATCTGCCTTGCCACGATCACCTTAATTCCCTTTCCGCCTCATACTCTCCCGAAGCTTGAAAATATTTTCCTCGTGTTGCTTGAACGTTGTCGCAAATAAATTTTCATCGTCATGAGGACCTCCTGAAACATAGTACAGATACGACGTGTGCGCTGGATGCAAAACAGCCCGAAGAGAATGAATCCCTGGATTGCAGATGGGAGTGGGCGGCAACCCATAATGTAAATATGTGTTATACGGCGACGGTATCTTCAATTGTTGATCCGTAAGCCACACACCTTTAATTCTCAACGCATAGTTTAAAGTGCTATTCACTTGCAGCGGCATATGGCGATGCAACCGATTATATAAAATTCCTGCAATGATGGGTTTATCAATGGTCAATCGGGTTTCTTTCTCAACAATGGATGCTAAAATCACACCTTGATAAGTCGACAATCCTTGTTGGTGACATTCTAGTTTAAATCGTGGTCCAACTTGTCTAAAAAATTCATGCACCAATAACCGAGCAATCTCAGGCGCGGTCGCGGTCAATGAAACGCGATACGTTTGTGGAAAAAGAAAGCCTTCTAAACTCGGCCCGTGAATACCTAATTGGTGAATAAATTTTGAATCATGGACGACTTTTAAAAATTTTTTAGCGGGCATAATTTTTAACTGTTGTAGTTCTTGAGCAATCTGATGCGCATCATACCCTTCCGGAATTTTTAAACTTAATAATTGACTTCGGCCATCCACTAAAATATCCAAAATTCTCCACAAGCTCATTCGGGGCGAAAGATGATATAAACCTGATCTTAATTTCCGACCAAAGTGTGTCAGTTTGAGCAAGCCGAGAAACAAATCTTGAAAATCAATCACCCCATGTTTTTGTAAGCGTTTGGCGATTTCACGCGCAGTTGTATTGGAATAAATGGATATTTCTTGTGTGGTCCCCATCCAAAAAAATGGAGGCATAAAACTCATCAAGGTCAACAGCCCAAATCCAATCATGAAAATTTTCATTCGTCGAGGAAGCGAATGGGCCCATTGCTGCAACCATGCTTTCCATTGATCCAACTTGTACCTTAGTTTTTTAAAGTTTATTTTCAAAAAATCTAAAACGATTTTCATCATATTAGTGGTCCGCATGAGGAACTGAAATCAACGGCGAGCCTTTCAACGCCGATTCCAAAATAAGTGCCGCTGCAACTTGATCGATTTTTTTTTGACGGCTAGATCGAGAAAAATTACCCTCGCGTAAAATTTGTTCTGCTTGCATACTGGTCAACCGTTCATCCACTAAAAAAACAGGGATGGTTATATGCAAGCCCAATTTTTCAGCAAATTTCTCGGCATACTGCGATTGTTGCGTTGGCGCTCCGTTCAAATGGATCGGCCACCCGATAATTACACGTTCCACGTGATAGTGATTAATGCGTTGACCGATTTGAACAATGTCGCTTTGAAACCCCAAGGATGGAAGGGTTTCAACACCTTGAGCAATTAACCGCAAAGGATCTGAAATGGCTAAACCAATTCTTGCTCGCCCCAAATCGATGCCCATCCAGCGTTTCATCATAAAAATTTTTCTAAAATTCGGGGAACTTGTTGCAATGCTTCTGACAGCTTGGATCCATCCTTCCCACCGGCTTGAGCCCAATCTGGCCGTCCTCCACCTTTGCCCCCTGTAATTTTAACCACCTCTTGAACCAAAAAACCGGCTTTAATCCGCGATGTCAAATCCGAAGTAACACCCACCATAAATAATGCCGCCTCGTGTTGTGGCATTCCCAAAACAATGACACCCGTTTTCAATTTGCTTTTCAAAACATCGATCAATTGTCGCATTCCTTCGATATCCCACCCCTCCAATCGCTCGACAATCAATGGAATTTTTTGGATGGTTTTTGCACGATTTAAAAATGTATCGGAGGCACTCAATGCCAGTTTAGACTTAAGCGATTGGATTTCACGTTCGTGAGCTTTCATTTGGTTTAACGTAGTCTCTAGTTTAGGCATCACCTCCTCTTCCGAGGTTTTTAATAATTTGTAAATTTCTTTTAAGGTATGCTCGATTTGATAAATTTTTTCAATAGCCCATGGACCCGTGATGGCTTCAACGCGCCTAACTCCTGCCGCCACTGAACTCTCGCTTAAAATTTTAAATACACCAATGTCGCCCGTTCGCTGAACATGAGTCCCCCCGCAAAGTTCCATCGAAAATTCCGAAACTTGAATCACGCGCACTCGAGTTCCATATTTCTCACTAAAAAATGCCAACGCGCCTTTTTTCTTGGCTTGTTCCAACGACATTTCTTCTTTAGAAACCTCTAAATTATCAATGATTTTTTCATTAACCACTTGTTCAATTTTTTTAATTTCATCGGGTTCCAGCGATTTGAAATGAGTAAAATCAAATCGAAGTCGATCGGGTCCAACATAACTTCCAGCTTGTTCAACATGCACTCCAAGAATTTGGCGCAAAGCAGCATGCAGTAAATGAGTCGCCGTATGGTTTCGCATCGTTGCGCGGCGATCGCTTTCGTGTACCATCGCGCGAACAAACTGTCCCTTGATGATTTGTCCTTGTTGAATTTGACACCAATGGCCAATCAAACTTTCCGTGACCATCTGTGTATCTAAAACCATTGCTAATCCATTTGAAGATTGTAAAGAACCGCGATCACCAATCTGTCCACCTTTTTCAGCATAAAAAGGAGTTTGATCCATTAAAATAAATCCATACTCGCCTTCGATTAACTGATCCACGCTCTCATGGTGATGATTGTTAACACGAATCAAGCCGATTACCTTAGCCTCCTCACTCGTTTTCTCATAGCCAACAAATCGACTCGCGCCATGTTGAACGGCCAATTCTTGATAAAGTAACGGCAATGAAAAATCACCACTGCCTCTCCAAGCGGATCTAGCTTTTTCTCGTTGCAATTCCATTGCTTGTTGAAACCCAGATTCTTCCAAAGTCACGCCTTCTTCTTTCAAAACTTCTCGTGTAAGCTCTAACGGAAACCCATAGGTGTCATAGAGCATAAAGGCATATTCTCCAGGAAAAATTTTATTCGCGGAGCCATGCAATTCTTGGATTTTTTGAGTTAATCGATCCATGCCCGAATCTAAGGTTTGCAAAAACCGATCTTCCTCTGATAAAACAACATGAACAATATGTGACTGACGCTGCAAAATTTCAGGATAAATCGATCCGAGTAGCTGGCTCACCTCAGGCACCAGTTGATTCAAAAATGGCTTTTGAAATCCCAGACGTTTCCCATGTCGAACTGCTCGGCGCAAAACCCTTCGAAGCACATAACCACGCCCTTCATTGGAGGGAAGTACTCCATCGGCAATCAAAAAGGTCATCGCTCTCAAATGATCGCTGATCACATTTAACGAAATCGTGGTTGCTGTATCGACATTGTTTCCAGGATCCATCGATTGTGCATGCGTATTTTTCTTTTCCCTGGATCCATTCACCAACAGATTATGTACTGATTTTTTAAGCGGCAGTATCAAATCGGTTTCGAAATTAGATTCGACTTTTTGCATAACACTGGCAACTCTTTCCAAACCCATACCAGTATCAATATTAGGCTTGGGAAGGGGCTGAAGGTTTCCATCGGGCTGTCGATCATATTGCGTAAACACTAAATTCCAAATTTCCAAAAAACGGCCACAATCACAATTAATATCACATGTTGGTTTTTGGCATCCGACTTTATTCCCTAAATCCACATAAATTTCCGAGCAAGGCCCACACGGTCCAGTTGTTCCCATGGTCCAAAAATTCGACTCGGCCCCTAACCGTTTTATTTTATTTTCGGATAAACCGCTAATTTGCTTCCATAATTGAATGGATTCTTCATCCGTTTGAAAAACACTCACCCAAATTCGGCTTTGATCCAATTGAAGAATTTGTGTCACAAACTCCCAAGCCCACTGAATGGCTTCCCGCTTAAAATATCCCCCAAACGAAAAATTTCCTAGCATCTCAAAAAAAGTGTGATGACGAGCGGTAAACCCAACTTTTTCTAAATCTCCGGTTCGAAAGCATTTTTGACAAGATACCGCATAAGGCACTTCATTAGGAAAGGGAATGGTGCCCAAAAAATAAGGTTTGAATTGATTCATTCCTGCATTGGTTAATAATAACGTGGGATCCGCTTCCGGAATTAATGAAGACGATGGAATAATTTTATGATTCTTAGATCTAAAAAAGTCCAAATATGCTTCACGAATATCTTTTCCTAAAATAGGAACCATATTATTGAATAACCTCTATTCATATTTACGTTAAACCTAGATTATAATCAAAACCGTTCGAATTCTCCAAGATTACTTCTAAAAGATTTTCTTGAATTGTTACCTTTTTCATCATGATTATAAGCACTGATCTCTTGTCGTTAGCTATGGAACACGCTTCATTGACAACTCAGACTTCAAATGGAATGGTGAAATATTCAATTCAAGTATTTATTTACATCAAGAGAGCCTAAAACAACCCCTACCTCGGCATTAAGCTAATCCTCTCACGCTTTTTGAATTTCATTCTCTTAAAAAATGCATTAATCGTTCCTCGATCATATTGCCTTTTAAAATCAGATAAATACGTTTCCCAACATTTTTTACTTTCAATGTCCCTCGTTTCACCCTCATTGAAATTTGAGTCTGAGAAGATCATTACAGAAAAAATTGATCCTATGAAGCGCATTTAGTTGAACTTTACACTTACATGTTTTCCGATTTCATCTTGCATCTAGCGTATCAATCACCGCAAGATGTGCAAAAACGATAGCGCGTTAAAAATCAATCTTGATACATATTTTCATCGTAGTTTCTCAATAATTTCTACGCAATGGTAAAAGTTTTTGTAAAGGGCGGGTTGGTATTGGATGTTAAAACAAAATATTGGCTTAACGCATAGCCTCATCGCAGTTCTTCAATGATTACCGTTATCACCCTGTGAATGATTGTGTTTCGATTCAGAGGTTTCTCCTTGTTCAATCTGGGCCAAAAGTGCTTGTGCATCTTGTTGCAGGACACTTAAGACTGGTTGTTTGATAGAGGTATAATCCCTCTCCTCGTGATCACGGTCGATATCAAAAAAATGACTTTCTTTCCGAATTCCCAAGCTCCACAAGAAGTTCCTCACCAAGTGTTCTGCTTCTTCTTCCCGATGGTGATTCAAGGCTATCTCAATGAGCTTAGCTTCCAGTTTCAAATGGCGGCAGGCTCGATCTGAACGGACAAAAAAACTTTGTGCACAAGCAGCTTGGACATCATTCAGCAAGTCACTCGACGAAACGACCCGAGTAATATTAATTTGATCAATAGAAGGCTTAAAATCCAGCAGTATCTTACGAATAACATTGGGTGCCGTTAAATATGGAACTTGTGTTGAAAATGCGTTAGAAGCGGAATTTGAATAGTACAACAGGACTTGCAAATCATCCGTTCCATATTGAAGACCTTTCAAATAAACGGTATAAGTTGCCGGGGAGGCATCATAGAGATTAATAATCCAGTCCGTCGGAGGCGTGCCTGAAAAATTATCAGGTTCTGCAAACGAATGTGGAATTTCCTGCAGCCATTGAATACCTAATTTAGTGGGTTCCCCTGCTGAATTAACAGGTTTTGAAAAATCGGCACCCGCCTTTCTTCCTTCCGGGTCCTCCACATACATCAAGGCTGAAGGAGTAAATGTATCGAGTCTTAATTCATAAGTCCATCCAAATGGATTCCCCCAAGCCAGCCCATAATGTGCGAGAATCCATCCTCCAGCGATCAAAACCATTGGGATTAATTTGATATATTTTTTCATGGTCGAACAATCTCCCTTAAACTCAAGATAGCTGCCGCATCCGTATTGGGATTGAGCGTCACCGCATTCGCATATTGATTCAAAAAGGAAACCGAACTGGAATAAGCCGGATCGACAATGGTAAATTCACATTGATGGGTATAAGGATTCCACGCCTCCCCGGTCACTACTACAAAATGATGATGAAGCATAGTACCATTATAATATTTTACTTCTGCAATCACGACTGCCCTGGGATTTGATAAATCTTTCTGCAACGTTCCACTGCTATATAATTGCCAATCAAATTCCCAACCTAATTGTTGACAGGCCAAAGGCGTTTTTAAATTATAACCTTTTGTCTGACCATTAATTATCGTAGCCGGAGTGAAATCAGAATTTTTCACAAAAAAGTTGTTCATCTCCTCCGGATTTTGAGATCCTCCCGCGATGGCTCCAAACGTACTATCGGAAGATAGCATGGCTATACATGTTTCCAAACATCCATTTAAACAAATATCGGTCCCCGGATGATCATCATAGGGCCAGGAAGCCCACTGGGGGTCACATTGGCTATAGGGCGTAATTGGTGGTTGAATCGCATAAGCAGAACAAGCCGTGGGGGTAGGGGTTGGAGTAGTTGTTGGAGTAGTTGTTGGAGTGGTTGTCGGCGTAGCCGTGAATTGCATTCCTGCAGGAGTCACCGTAGCGGTCGGAGTGGGTACTCCATTTGGATTCAGGATAGGAGTCATAGGTCCTCAAAATTCGTATTCCTGTGCAACTATAGGATATTCATTAGCCGGAAATCCTCCACATCCAGATGATACATCTACATATGGATAACTATTGAGATTTTGTGATTCAATTGTAAAATCATTTAGTCCTAATTGAAAAAAACTATTTGGTATTTGAGTTGAAGTACATCCAATCATACTTGACGAAAATTCTTGACCATTGATCCAAACAGTTGAATAGCCAGTTGCAGAGTCGACACTTAATCTAAAAACACCATCTTTTAAAGCAGTCGGTGTTAGAATTTGAAAATACCTCGTATATTTGAGTATTTGTGGAGGCATAGTTCCTACCCAATTCACTGGTAGTGGCACCGGCACATCGCTTAGCATTGCATATGAAGTAGCAGAAACCCATGATCCACATGATAAATTTTGTAAATTTGGCATTGCTGAAAGAGGACAACCCACCCATGACGTAACTATTACAGCTCCAGAATTGTCGGTTGCATCTCCACTAGCTAAACAATTATTTACTAAAGTTGGAATAACCGTAGGTGTTTTGGCAGGAGTTGTTGTGGGTGTTGCCGTAATGGCAGCAATCCCTGCACCCTTGATTACCATGGAAGAATTGGGTGCCAGAAGTGAATTTTTTTTGGAACAACTGCTCAGAATCAGCGTTCCCAAAAAAGCCATCACCGCCGCAACAAGTATTCCATAAATACTAACAATCATTCTCATCATTTTTTCATTATGACCTCAAGGATCTATCTTTAAAGAATATTTGCTAATAACATTATATATAAAAATTATAATTCATTAGATTATTTTGTCAATTTTTTTTTAAAAGAATAGTACTCTGTGGACATTTACAAATATGAGTTTTTATTAAAAATATTTGAGTGTTTCATACTTTTCCAACTCGTTCAAAGGCTCGCTACACTCGCTTGAAAGGAACTTTGGCCCCTGGATGACAGCTTCACCTCTCAAACTTTCCATTTTGATTCCCGTGTTTTTCGAGTTTATGATCCGCACAATTGGTTTAGGTTCCTCATTCATCCCTGGGTGTCCTTCTGGAACCAATTCAAACAAAATATTCTTCAGCGCAGTCTTCTCTGGATGGAGTGGACGGGTGGAATTCCTCTTGGGGTACTCCTCGCTTTGCTTTCCAAGCCCCGTTCACACTCGTTCACTCAAAAAACCTGGCTGTTCACTGCTCCAGCCTTGATTCTTTTGGTAGGCTATTTTTTCTTCCCGGGTTCCGGAACACTTCAATATGATCCACGGTATCTGTATGAATTCTTTGGTTTGCTTCTAATTCCAGCTGCAAGCAACTACTCCAGTGGAAACGATGGACACCTTGGATACTGGCTTTCGTTCTTTGTTTCAACTTAGGATGGTTTTTGAAAGAAACCTTGCACGTTCAAGCTTTGGTTCAAAAAAACATCCAATTCTTTCAAAGGATCCATCAACTCTCATACGCCATTGTTTTCGTTTGGGGTCCAACCCACTGGCCGATCTCTACTCGATCCGAAACGGAACCCATTTCCATCGTTCAGTCGTGTTGGTATTAGACGGAGGACGAAAACTGGATCAGAAAATAATTCGACACTATCCCACCCGATCTTTTTATCTCTGCCAGCTTTACTCGAACCATTCCTAGTCCATTCAGTTCTTGGAAAAAAGACGATGATAAATACGTTTCATGTAGGAATGCAAAGATTTCAAGATAACCTGCGTAGGTCATGGGTACCACCAAACAAGTATATATTCGTATGCTATTAGTATCGCACCCGTAAATTTCGTTGAGCTGGTTGCTGTTTTAACAGCCTGAAATACAGGATTCCGCATTACCTGCTATGCTCATCGGATCATGTATCCGATTTTTAATTTTGTCATCAACTCAAGAAACGGGGGTGGATCCATGCCTAAAAATAAATCGATCTTGTGAAGTTAAACCAACCATAAAAATGGAAAAACTGCTTACTTGTTGTCCTCCTAGCGGTTATTGAAAAATAACAGCCTAAAGATCGTCAAGCTCCGTATCGTATTTTATCAAACACCCGTCATAAAAGAATGGTACTTACCGCTATCCATTCTTGACGGGATTGCAAAAGATTGACTCATCTTGCGCGAACAACAACCATTGTAAGAAAATTTATTGTTGTTGGGCTTTTCCCGTATTGGGATTATACGAAATATTTCCCGGCACATAGGGGAGATATCCCTTAGACACTAATTCTTTAAGATCCATCGGGTTTTTATTATAATTCACATAAAATTGTTGAATGGCACGTTGCACCGACTTTAAATCAATCGCGCGGGCGACTGATTTGGCTTTGGTCTCCGCTTGTTTAAGAGCTCCAGCATAATTTAAAATGGTCTTTTGACTTTCAGTTGAATATTTTTTAAAAAAGTGATACCCCCAATAAGCAACAACAGCCAGTATAAGAATAAATAAAATTTTTATCATCGTGCCTCCTAGATTATTTCCTTCGAATTTCCTGAACCATTTCATGAACTGCTTGTTTCATTCCCACCAATACAGCCCGAGCAACAATATCATGTCCAATATTTAATTCTTGAATTTCAGCAATTCGGGCAACTTGCCCAACATTTTGATACGTTAATCCATGACCTGCATTAACCTGAAATCCCATTTGATACGCCAGCAACGCACAAATTTTAATTTGGTTTAATGCATGGGGAGTTGATCCCTGCTTATGCTCTTGTTTGAATGAAAGACTATAAAGACCCGTATGCAGTTCTACTGCATCGGCTTGTATCTGTTTTGCAATTGGAAGAATTTCCAATTCCGGGTTAATAAAAAGGGATACTTTTAATTTAGCACGGTGAAGCGTTTGAACCGATTGACGAAGTCGTTTCCACAGTTTACGTAAATGCAATCCACCTTCCGTAGTCAGTTCCTGCCTTTTTTCAGGAACTAGTGTCACTTGATCCGGACCAATCCGAGTTGCAAACTTAATCATGAATGCTGTGGCGGCCATTTCTAAATTTAATTTAAATTTTTTAGATTTTCGCAGTTGAATCACATCTTCATCCTGAATGTGTCGGCGATCTTCCCGCAGATGAACCGTGATACTCGTTGCACCGCCAGCATAGGCTAAATCTGCTGCCTGGAGAATATTAGGAACCTGCTCTTTACGTGCTTCCCGTAGTGTTGCCACATGATCAATATTAACCCCAAGATTCATTTCATCTTCCTTGCAATAGTCGCACTAGTGGTCGGGGTTGGCATGAGCAAAAGATGGATATCAATATCTGGAATTTCGGCTGAAATACCTTGGGGCATTTGCAAAATTTTAGGAATGATTTTCATCGATTGTCGCGTGCGAGACATACGACTAAGATCAATCACCGCATTCAACTGGGATGGATTCAATTTTAAAATATCGCGTTTTCGGCCACTAAAAATCACTGGAATTCTTGACTGCAAGTGAGGATCGACCATAAAGCCTGCTGGAATATTTCTCAATTCGATTTTTATATTCATACGCTGTTGAAGCACTTGCTTGGATCCAACATAGCCCCATAGGATAAAAGCCAAAACCAAGGCCATTAATTTTAACTCCCAATTTTCAAACCAACGTTTCATAATAAACCGTCCTTGATTATCCTACACGAGTTCCATACAAGGTTAACATTTCTTCTAATACATCGGCATTAATATGCTGAGTAATTTTTCCAGACATGGAAAATGAAATCGTTCGAGATTCTTCCGAAACCACAATGGCTAATGCATCCGTATCTTCCGTTATTCCAATGGCCGCTCGATGGCGGGTTCCATATTTTTTCTCAAGATTAGGATTTTGACTCAATGGTAAAATACATCCCGCAGCCGTAATACGTCCATTACGAATAATTGCAGCGCCATCATGCATCGGTGCGTGATGTAAAAAAAGCGTTACCAGCATTTCACTGGAAACTTCTGAATCAATTTTTGTGCCCGTTTCAATTACCATTTGTAATGAATCACTCCGTTCAATCACAATCAATGCCCCTAACCGATTTTTAGCTAAGTCCTTGGCTGCTTGACTAATTTCCTTAATTAAAACCGCGTCCCCATCAAAAACATTTCTTAAAAAATTCCCAAATGTAATGCGATTTAAAACACGTCGCAAATCGGGTTGAAAAATGACCACAAAGCTCAAAATCAAAATCGGCCACAAATTACTTAATAGCCAATGAAACGTGATTAAATGGAATTGACCCGCTAGAGCCCCCGCCAAAAACAGTCCAACAAACCCCAAGACAATACGTGTGGCATGCGCTTCACGAATGAATTTCATCGTATGATAAAAAATAAAGGCCACCACTAAAATATCTATGGCATCGGAAACTCGAAAATCTTTGAATAAATATAAAAAATCCTCAATCATGCGCAAGTTCCTTTGCAAAGCGTGTGTATCGAATGGCATCAGCCATTTTCACGGCTCGAACCGCACTGCGAACATCATGTACTCTTACACCATGCGCCCCCGACAAAACGGCGGCAACAATTGCCGCTAAGGTCGCTTCTTGTCGTTCTGAAACAGGGGCGCCGCCGAGAATCGCACCCAAGGTTGATTTGCGGGATGGACCTAAAATAATGGGTCGCCCGAAGATGCTCAATTCTTGAAGTCGTTGTATTATTTGAATATTATGCACATGCGTCTTTCCAAATCCAAACCCTGGATCTAAAAAAATTTTATCTTCTGAAATTCCAGCTTCTTTCGCCTTTTGAATTCTCATTTTAAAAAAACGAGTGATTTCTGCAATTAAATTTTCATATCGAGGCTTTTGCTGCATTGTTCGTGGATTCCCCTTCATATGCATCAATAATACTGGAGTTTTTAGCCTGGCCAAAACTAATGGCATAGCGGGATCTAAGCCAAATGCACTAATATCATTAATCATGCTGGCCCCTTCCTGAATCATGGCTTCAGCCACCGAAGCCTTATATGTATCAATGGAAACAGGGATGCGCAATTTTCGAACCAAAATTCGGATTATCGGAAAAAGCCTCTTCTTTTCTTCATCGGCAGAAATGGGACGCGCTCCCGGTCGACTGGATTCTGCTCCCACATCAATAATATGGGCACCCTCGCATTGCATTTGAAGCGCATGCTCTAATGCCTTCGCTTTATCGCGATAAAGTCCTCCATCGGAAAACGAGTCCGTCGTCACATTCAAAATCCCCATCACACAAGTTCGATGTTGAAACAATGAAACTATGGGATGGGTGGATCTTTTTTTGTTGGTGATGGAACGTTGGTAACACTGAAATCCATTTTGCATTTCCCCAATAAGGTGTGAATCGATCCTCACATTTTTTCTAAGATGACTTATCATCTTGGGAAAAGTGTTTTTTTCCAAAGTCCATACTACGGAATAGATCCTTTTTTTTTGAATAACCCGCACCCCAATTTTTTCAGGAATGTTTTGAAGCGCTTTTTCAAATCGTTTGGCTGATAATGGATCCCATCCATCAATGGAAAATTGATACCAAGAAAACACCGATTGTGTATTGGCTGGGAAAGAATTAGTAATTCTGAATTGAGGAACTCGCCCCACTGAATACTCACTTTCCGATGAGATGCAGCGCTTCCATTCGAGTAGCAATTGAGGTTAAAAAAATACCACGAACAGCAGAAGTCATCATCTGAGATCCTGGTTTTTTAATTCCACGCATCGTCATGCACAAATGTTCTGCTTCGATCATCACTAAAACACCCAAAGGATTGAGCATTTCCATCAGTTTGTCTGCAATTTGCGTTGTAATTCGTTCTTGCAGTTGTGGACGTCTCACCATCACATCAACCACGCGAGCTAATTTAGAAAGTCCAGCTAAACAATTTTTGTTTGGAAGATACGCAATATGAACTTTTCCAAAAAACGGAAGCAAATGATGCTCACATAAAGAATAAAAAGAAATATCCTTTAAAATAACCATTTCATCATGATTTTCCGTTTCAAAAACGGTCATGATGGAATTCAAATCCATTTGCAACCCTGAAAAAATTTCTTCATATAATTTTGCAACACGCCGTGGAGTTTCCTTGAGCCCTTCACGATCGGGATTTTCGCCCACCGCAATTAGGATATCACGAATGGCTCTCTCAATGCGTTCTTTATCCAACCTTACCTCCATCATGAGGTGATTCCATTTCATTTGGTTGAAATGTCGCTGGTTGTGGCTTTAACACTACCGGTGATGGCGGTGGTTCTGGCGTTTGCGCTTCAGGAGGCGAAGGTGGATTCAACTCGGGGGGTTTACTCACGGGTGGAATTTCTTTGCCTGAAAGAATCAATTCAACTTCCGGTCCATCTAAAATTTCTCGTTCTAGGAGTGCCTCCGCCATAATTTTTAAATATTTTTGATTTTTCTTGAGTATACTCAACGCACGTTGATGGCAGGTTTCAATAATTCGTTTGACTTCCTCATCCACTGCTTGAGCCGTCCGTTCTGAATAATTCTTTTCTTTCATAAAATCACGACCAATAAATACCAATTCATCTTTTCGCCCGCCAAGGGTAAGCGTGCCTAATTTCTCACTCATTCCGTATTCACAAACCATTGCCCGAGCCATGGCCGTTGCACGCTCTAAATCATTGCCCGCGCCTGTCGTAATATCGCCAAAAATCAGTTCTTCCGCCGAGCGACCTCCTAATAACGTCGTAATTTGACTCAATAATTCTGACTTTGAGGCCATAAATCGATCTTCCACCGGTAATTGGAGCGTATACCCTAATGCAGCATGACCGCGAGGAATAATTGAAACTTTATGCACTGGGTTAGATCCATCGGTTTTCTTGGCAACAATCGTGTGTCCTGATTCATGGAATGCCACGATTCGCTTTTCTTTGTCTGAAATCACTCGGGTTCTTCGTTCTGGACCTGCCATTACTCGATCAATGGCTTCTTCCAATTCCGGCATCTCTACTACTTTTTTGTTTCGTCGTGCAGCAATTAACGCCGCCTCGTTAATTAAATTGGCTAGATCCGCTCCTGAAAATCCAGGGGTTCGTTTGGCAATTGTATTCAAATCCACTTGAGGAGAAAGTTTAACATCTTTTGAGTGAACTTTTAATATGGCTTCTCTGCCTCCTAGGTCCGGTCGATCCACTACCACCTGTCGATCAAATCGACCAGGCCTTAGTAAGGCTGGATCCAGTACATCCATGCGATTCGTTGCCGCAATTAAAATCACTCCTGAATTTGTGTTAAATCCATCCATTTCAACAAGTAATGCATTGAGGGTTTGTTCGCGTTCATCATGACCGCCACCCAGACCTGCTCCGCGGTGACGTCCGACCGCATCAATTTCATCAATAAAAATAATACACGGCGCATGACTTTTTCCCTGATTGAATAAATCTCGAACGCGAGCGGCACCGACTCCGACAAACATTTCCACAAAATCCGAACCTGAAATCGCAAAAAATGGAACACCTGCTTCACCTGCCACTGATTTCGCCAATAGGGTTTTACCCGTACCTGGTGGACCAATCAAAATGACACCCTTTGGAATTTTCCCACCCAAGGCTTGGTATTTTTTAGGATCTTTTAAAAAATCCACGACTTCCATTAATTCTAATTTGGCTTCTTCAACACCCGCCACATCCTTAAACGTAACTTTTTGTTGACCCCCAGTAATTAATTTGGCTCGACTGCGACCAAAGGACAAAGCCCCGCCTGCCCCACTTTGGTTTTGACGCATCATCAAGAAAAACCACAGCAGCAAAAGTAAGATCGGACCAAAATTTAATAGCAACTGCCAAAATCCATCCGATTGAGGAGGCTCTGCCGTAATTTGTACTTTCTTTTTTAAAAGTAGTGCCGTCAAGTTGGGATCATTGGGAATGGTTACTTTAAAATGTTTGCCCGCCGCAGTCATTCCAGTTACCGAACGTTCTTCTGGTTGAATATGAACTTCTTTGACCCCGTCCGACTTTACGGATTGAATAAATTGAGAATAATTCCATGTAATCGCATGTTTATGTGGTTTTTCAACCTGCTGCAAAATAAACATCAAAACTACAAAGAACAACAACCACCCCGCCAAAAATTTAAATGTTTGATTCAACGTATTCTCCTCTAGGGTCCATCATCGTCATGCCTGCTGTAGGCTGTGGCTGGTTCAGAAAGATCCTTACACAAATAGTAGTCAAACCCTCAATACTTTTAAACTATCGCTTCTCTTATCATAAGCGATTGCCCTCTCCTTTTTCAAGAGCCGCTTCATTTAAATTAACAATTCTTTTTATAATTTTCATTCCAGGTCAGGATACATTTATTAACGTGTCGTGCCACGGTTAATTGATGCCCGAGATCGCGCGGTCCATTCAATTGCCCATTCCAAACTTGACACGCTTCATCAATTCGATCCAGCGAAAGTCCACAGGGCTGCTGTGTTAATCGCTCAATCACCCGTCGTATCCATCGCCGCTGAAGTGCCCGGTGCATACCTAACCAGTTAGGTGCTAAACACTGATATGCATGAGAAGTCCAGTGGCCTTTCAAATTTTTGGAACATTGCTCGGTTTGTTGGGTCATCCACTCATCTTCAACTGACACCACATCTGCCATTCGAAGCAAAACCGTTTCAATATTGGGATTCCATTTTTTTAAAAACGGAAGAAGTTGATTGCGAATCCGATTGCGCCGATATACATTGGTTGCATTGCTATGATCTTCTCTCCATAAAATCCCGCAGTTCTGCAAAAAATGTTCAAGCTCTTTTTTCTTAATTTGAAGTAACGGTCTCCAAATTTTCAATCGAGCTCCGTTTTGCTTTAATCGTAACGTCAGTACGTTTCGAATCCCCGACAATCCTTTGGGCCCCGCCCCCCGCAACAAATGATCCAAAATAGTTTCGATTTGATCATTTTGATGATGCGCTACGGCAACCCCCCACGCTTGTTCTTGCTGGACTATTTTTTGGAACCACTGATACCGATACTGCCTTGCCCAATCTTGAAATGATTTTTTTTCGATCGCTTCCTTTTTTTGCTTTAATCGCAACGTTCGAAATTGAATTTTGTAAGTGCGGCAATAGGTTCGCACGAATTGTTCGTCTTGATCCGAAGCTTTCCCCCGCAATCCGTAATTCACATGGCCCACCATTAACCGACGCTGGGCCTGTGGCATTTGATTGACCAGAAGCACCAGCAATGCCATCGAATCCATCCCTCCGGAAACTGCAACCACAAGTTTTTTTCCCCGCAAAAACGACAGTGATGGTAATTGAATTTGGTTTTTCTCAGGCTTCATGAATTTGAAATGCTCAATTGATTTTTGGTAGCGGGGGGCGGACTCGAACCGCCGACACTTCGGGTATGAGCCGAATGCTCTAACCAACTGAGCTACCCCGCCGTTTGAATTCCCTTCACTCGTCTCATAACCTTACGGGAACAAGCGATAAGGCTCAAACTATGCCAAGCTTTCTTTCAGTTGTCAATAAATTTTAAACGAGCGATACTTACCGGGATTGGGTTCTTTCCTGAAAAACTCGCTTCAGCTCCAACGCAATGTTAGGATTTTTTAGCAGTATTTTATCAAAATCATTTTTTTGCAAAACAAACAGTTCGGTTACCATCTCGGCAATCACTGTTGCATTTCTCGGCTCGTTACTCATTAAAGCCATTTCTCCAAAAAAATCATTGGTCTGAAGTTCGGCTATTTTTTTTTGTTTGCCTCCCTCTCTTGTCCAAACTGAAACTCGACCGGAAGCAATTAAATAAAAGGCATCCCCAGGATTGCCTTGACAAATAATTTCATATCCCTTTTGGACTCGAATCATTCGAAGATGCGCAATGAGTTCATCTAATTCGCTCATTTTTAAAAACTGTAAAAAATATGCTTCCTGAAGCACGGATCGTAGTTGGGTAAAGACAGAGTTCGTTTCGACCATAGCCCCTCCTTCGATTTATTTCACCCTAATCGCTCTAAACATTATAATGTTACCACATTTTTATTTTTATGGAGAACTAGACCAAGCATCCCAAACCGTGCTGAGACTCGATAAATCGTTGTAAACTAAACCTGGGAAAGCTCCTTGAGCAACTAACGCAATGCGAATAAAAACTTCTCGCGCATCTGGATTACCAAAAATACCGACCTCAAACCCTCCCGGAAAGTTACCTGTAACCGTCGCATATTCCGGGACCGGCACTGGAGAACTCCAACCTGCATTATACTGATTACTATTACAAGCAATTCCATACTCGAAACCTCCACTTAAAATACCGTTGGTAATGGTGGTTAGGGTAATCGGTTGAGCGGTATTGGGTTTAATGGTATGAGGATCATTGGTGACTTCTTCCGAACTCGTTAATGCATAATAATTACCATTGGAAAAATCCAAAGAATGCGTCACTCCATATACGTTATAAAGAATGGAAACCGCTTGGTGCTCAATAGCTGGATCATTTTGAACAAAAGAAGACGATAATTCTCCGTAATCTACCATCGGAACGCTGGTCCAATAAATCAGTTTATAACTTGGCGCGGCTGATAAACTATTGGTCGTATTGGGTGTTAAATAATAATAATTAATTTGATCTACATTAAAAGCCACATTATCCGTCACGCCTGAAGAGCTAACCACTTGAAAGGTGTCCGTTGAGGTGTTCGTTAAAAACATTAAACTATTTCCCCAATCGGCAGATACCGCATCAGGATCGGTAGGCGAAAATGCAGTCACGGCAGCATCAATCGTCGGCAACGTTGTTCCCGTCATGGATACTGGAGCACCTGATAAATTTAAATTTGAAAAAAATGACGTTTGCGTTGCATCAATAATACGCACATTGCCTTCAATCGCATTATGAATATCGGTCAAGGTGGTTTGAGCATTGGTTTTCAATTGATTTAAAGCCTCATCACTGGCCATCAGCTCTCGACTTTTAGACAAAAACACCACCATTACAGGAACAATTAAAGCAAACACGGCTAACGCAATCATCAACTCCATGAGCGTCATGCCGCCATTATTACTGGCTGATATAAATTTGGATCGTATCATAGGCATAATCTAAATAATAGTCCTCTCGATAGCAATCAACCCGAAGATCATAAACCCCTGTCGGCAATCCTGTAACATTCCAATTATAGGATGACGTCGATAAAAGTTCCGATGCCGGTGTTGTTTTATAATCACCTTCTTGAGTTACTGGTGATCCATCTTGGCAATAATACCAATGGCTTTCATCTGGCGAATACGTGACATCATATACCAAAGAAACGCCATTATCTGCTGTATACGGATTAGGATATTCTGGTGTATACATGGTTCCCGAAATCCATCCATTGTAAACTGCACTCCATGTAATAGGAACAATGGGAGTCGATGATCCATATTCAGAAGAGGGTTCTGGAGTTAAAATACTAACCAAAGGAACCTGAACAATATGCGAAGCACCCGAATAAAGTCCGCCATCTAAAAAGGTTCTTAATGTCCCGATGAGTGCAAATTCAACAATCGGTTCCGATCCACTGGATGCGGCAAAATTAATACCATTATCAACCACATAAGCGGTTTGAGTTTCAGGAGTGGACGCCGTCGTGGGAACATACTGCATTTCCAATACCCCGCTCCCATAAGCAGTTTGCCCATTCATATTCTCACTCGGATAAAAAATACGTGGACCGAGTGATGCAGGTGGGGATGGAATCGTCACCGTAGTGTGTGGATAAACTGTTGTTTGTGACCATTCAGGAGGATTTCCATTACCCAAGGTATTATCATAGCTAAACGGACGCGTGGCATTTAAGGGATTGGTAATATTCACATTAAATAAGGTCCCCGTCTGTAGTGCCAAAGTTGTTGCATTACTCATATTCGTCGATCCAGAGGAAATAGCCTGAATACCGAACGGTCCTCCCTCAAAAAATGAAGTACAGGCCGTTTCCCCTAATGCAGAACAAACACTACGATTCTCCATCCCGTTACTTGCGTTGACAAAAAACGTCACACCCGATGTCGCTTGAAGGGTTTGGTTGCTATAATCTGCCAAATAAAAGGTCGTCATTCCTGCCGATTGCCCAGCTTGAATCGTTGGTAAATTTCCTTCAGAAACCCACTCGCTATAGTCATAGTCTGGATAAAGTTCGCCATCCCATGGAACAGAGCACCATTGATTATTCGACGAGGCGACAATTTTATTCTGCATAATTGGAGAAAGATTTCCATTCATAATCGTGTCAACAGCAACATGACTTGCATTATCCTCCCAGGGCATACCGTTAAAAAAATCCAAACTATTGGTGAAAGGAGACTGATCGCTTCCAAAATCTCCCCCACATGAAGCATAATAATCACTCCATCCACTAATATTGCTCCAAATCCCTTGACTCGTTAACAACGCATTGCGATACATTTCTAAAACTCGAGGAATATCAATGTCATTACCGGTTATACCTTTCCATGTATTACCCGCCCACCCATTGGTTGCCATTGGAAATTCCGTATATTGAGCAGGAACCGCTGTAAAATAAGGATTGTAGCGGCCTGATTGTTCAACATCACGATAGGGGCAATCCCGGGGATCACCCATCATTTGATATTGTTCGACCACGGGAGGAGCAACTCCAACCCAAAAATAAGTTCTTGATAAATCTGGCAAATTCACAACTGGATTAGCATCAGGATCATCATACTCACCCGTATTTAAATCCGTTGTTATGGCTCCATCGGACAGCGTCGTTGTTACACCCATACGCGTATCGACTGTAATCTGCGTCGCCGGACTTCCATTGCTCATCGTGCTAAAAGCACCTGGTAAAATGGTAATAAACCACCGTGCGGTATTTTTAGGACCAACACTGGTATTGGTCAAATTATAGGAAACACCATCGTTGGGAGGTTCCACTTGACAGGGAATGTATTCCATTCCATCTAAAATCCATGCTTGAGGTAATCCCCCATCGCCGGGTCCACTCGGACATGATAAGGGCGTATCATAGAGCGTGATCAATGTTCCGGTTTCTCCACTAGCATTCGTACCCATGGAAATTGAATATTCTGGGAAGGATACCGGACCTGAGCCTGGATAGGGCACTGCTGTCTGCATTACATAAGTGACTGAAGCATTGCCCACGATCGCACTAACCGCAATATCGCCTGAATTAATCGTCAAGTTTGGGAAAAAAATAGAGGTCATCGAAACCGCAGCCGTGGTTCCGTAATCATCGGGATACTCATAGGCATAGGTTCGCAACGTAATCGTTGATCCACTCGCAAATTCCAAATCATCGGGTTGAGTCACCACCCGTTCATCTGGAAATTCCCAAGGATCCTTGGCTGCATCGGAATAATCTCGAAGCGGAGGATACGCCAACAATTCTCCATGCATATTAAGAAGCATCGCATTTGCAAAGGAAGAGGGCTGTCCGGCAACGGGTGTTTCCTGCATTTCTTCTAACAGCATTTGTAAAGAAATATCGGGTGTGGGTTGTCCTGCGGCTTTGGCATTCGAAACAGCTTCATCATATCGCTTGACTTCTTCCGGATACCGATCAGCATTATTAAACATATCCGCAAATGCATAAGCGTGGTTATTTTCCAATTCCAAAGCATTAGACGTAATGGTCCCATCTTCATTTAAAACTCCGCCATATTGATCCGACCAATCCTGACCATCCAATTGATCCGGTTGATAAAAATCAACGGTGGCTCCACTATCGGTAGTTACCGCCCCTGGATAAAAATAAGCATAGGACATCGGAGCACTGCTGGTGGTATAACTCGAATTAATATAGGGACGATACAATTGATCTCGACCATAAGACAGTCGATGAATCCAATGCACTCTTATTTGGAGACCTGGATTATTGGCTTCAATTTGATTGACCATCGCATCTAATGTTGGAGGAAGTTCGGATTGTAAAACCCACCATCCTGGAACATTCGGAATCCCTAAGACATACATATCCATAACTTGGGTGGGATAAAATGAGGTCCCAGTGGTCGACAAAATGGCCGACACTTGTGCTAATGTTTGCGAAGGTTGCGTTGGATCGGTTGGAGATGCTAAATAAACATCCACCGTGCATTGCCGTTCAAAAATATTATGAATAACCGGAGCAATCAAAATATGTCGAAGATATCGCCATCCATACGGTTCCTGAATATTACCACTCAACGGGTTCCCTGGAACTGTAACATTGGCATCGGTGGTTAAAATCGTTGGATAGGTGCTGACTGGATCACTAAATTGATCCAAAACACTAACGCCTTGTGCAGAAGCATAGGCTCGTAATTCCTCCATCATCTGCATCGCCTTTTGAGAAGCAAACGTTTTGTCTCGAATCGCTTGTGTCTGATTACTCATAAATGTCTGGATGGCAACCAAGGATGCCGCGGCAATTCCTAGAATTACAACCGAAATCAAGACTTCAACAATGGTCAGTCCTTGTTGATTAAACTTTTTCATTTAACCCTCCCTTTCTAATACCCTGGAGGTGGAAGCCCTGTCTCTTGCAAGGTCTCCGCACTGTTTTTTCGATACGTTTCCAATACTTGTTCCGCCGCTTGAATTTCACTGGTACTATAAATAATCTGTGCAATATCTCCCGCGGATGGTTCACTTAATTCAAGCCCATTTACCGCAATAATTGCTCCAGTAATATTTGCCGGTTCTTTAATTATGGCCGTTCCTGTCACATAAATAAATCCACTAAAGTAGGCATCCGCATACGGTTCAACATCCAAATTGCCATCGACAATCAACACCGAATTCGTTGCATTGAAAGTATAGGTCGCATTAAATGTGACCGTTCCCGAACCAGAATTGGCATTGATAAAAATCAGCGCTCCGCTGGGCAGTGTATATAAATTTTTTCCCATATCGGTTGGAACCAGTGAGGTCGGTGTATAATTATCTGCTATTCCTGCTAATTGATTCAAACTCATCCCTGGAAATACTTCGCTCACAGCTAACGAAGCAGCTGGAATTAAAGTCGCTGGCCCTTGTGTTACCCCGCCACTTGCAACATAAATATTGGATACATTTTCCGTAACCCCAATCGAGCATGTCCCCGTACTTCCCTCTTCTGCCTCTCCATTATAGTTCAGTGAAACGGAAGCGCCATTACTTGAAAAAGCAGGACCATCGGCTGGTAAAACTAAACTAAGTTTATAAAAATGTGTGGTGACCTCCGTTTTGGCTAAAACTTTATTCGGATATTGATCAAATGGTATTGAAGGATTCCGATTTGCAAAAACATATCCAATGCTTGACACTGACCAAACATTGCCCTGACCATCTGTGTCTCCCGGAATCATTTGAGCAGAAATATCATGAGCCGCGAGTGACACATAAGGAGTTGGGGAAGGTCCCTGCCGCGGAACTTCATATCGTCCCCAAAGAACTCCATTGGGCGCAATGGGATATTCTTGAACCATCCCAATCGTCGCATCCATCGTATCCGAGTAAGCGGGATTCGTACTGCTTTGAGGTTCAAAAGCACCATCTGGATAGGCAACAGCGGGAGTCGCATCCCCTTCTGCAACTACATTTTTGGCTTGAAACCACTGCAGTGCATCGCGGATACCCGATCGAGCCACATTTTGCGCCTCCGCCGTATAAAGCTCCTGTTGGGTACTCGCTTGATTGGAATTCGTAATCAATTGAAGCCCTACATAAGAAAGCATAAAGGCCACCATCACCATCATAATCGAAACGATTAAGGCCGATCCTGCTTGTGAATGTCGACATTGCCGTCGCGTTGTTTTTTTATCCTGATAAATATCAGATGGCCCCATGCGATCTCCTCAATACCTTGGACTTGGATGAATCATATTTCTAAATCACTGAGATACTTTGATATGGCTGCAAGGGCACCTGCAGTTTGAAGGGAACTACATAAATTCTATTTGAATGTATTATAACATTTTTCATAATAATATCAAAGAGAGTATAACAAAGTTTAACGTTTCGAAAACCATTAATTTTTAGGTAATTCTTTTAAATTCTCTGTAAATTAGATACATCCGGCCTGTTTCAGGTTCCGATAGACCCGCAAGGCGGCATAACTCTTATTCATTGTATAAAAATGAATGCCTGGAGCTCCCAACTGAAGCAATTCCTGACACTGACGGGTCGCGTATTCAATCCCAGCTTCGGTTACGGCTACCGAATCCTCCTGAACTCTTTTGATTTTTTCATTCAGCACTTCTGGAAATTTGGAATGCGACAAGGAAACAATTTTTTGAATTTGTTGATAATCCGTCAAAATCCAAATACCCGGTTGAATCGGAATCGATATTGCCTGCTGTTGAAGCCATTGGACTAATTGAAAATAGTCTTGATTATCAAAAAAAAGCTGCGTAATCGCGAAATGGGCTCCTTGATTGATTTTCGATTTCAAATACCCAAAATCCGTCTGACGATCCCGAGCTTCTGGATGTCCTTCGGGATAGGCCGCGACTCCAACAGAAAATGGAAAATTTTCTTGTCGAATCAAATGAACTAATTCGCTCGCGTACTTTATTTCTTGGGACGGAGGCATTGAACCGGATAAGGATTTAGGAGGATCGCCTCTCAACGCCAAAATATTTTCGATGCCTTCTTGCTGTAGTTGTTTCAATAAAATTCGAATTTCTTCACGGGTGTGTCCGATACAAGTCAGATGAACCAACGGACATACGCCTATGCGTTTCATGCGAATTGCTATTTCAAATGTCATTTCTCGAGTCCCGCCTCCAGCACCATAGGTAATCGAAACAAAATCCGGATGAATCGATTGAATGTCCTCAATGGCTTCAAATAATTTTTCCAAATTCCCATCGCGTTTCGGCGGAAAAAACTCAAATGAAATCACTGGTTTTTTACTACTAAAAATTTTATCAATTTTCATCCTTGGGCCCTCACCCTTCTCGCTTCTTAATCATCCACCAACCGACCAATGTACTTAGTCCTAGTAATCCCAATGTTATGATGGAAATCCACTTGCCCCATACATAAGCCCACGGTCTATAAATCATTTTAAAGTGATTCCATCCTGATTTCAAAGGAATTACTTGAAACAAGTCATCTGCCTGTAAGACATCATACTTGGACTGAACGCTGTTGGGTAAAGCAACCGCTCGCCATCCAGGATCATAGGCATTGGTCATGAGTAACAGAGCCGCATGGGACAAATATACGCTAATGTCCAGCCGATCTGGATTCAAGTTCACGACACGAAATTTTTTTTCAGTTGCATCTGCATTGGGTAATGGATCCGGCGGATGATTGAGATAAACCATTTGACGCGGATGAAAGGCCGGATTGAGCAACTGATCAATCAGCTTTTTTCGATGATGGATGACTTGCCAATGATGCAGTATCAAAAACTCGGGCAAGGGTTTCCAAGGCGCTTTTAAAACTCTCACCTCACCCGTGTGATAGTTCAATTCAAAAAAATACTTGAGTCTCAAAAAACGAAACCAACGCGAAAAATGTTTAAGTTCTGAACTTCCAAAAACATCCGAAGTTAAATGTTTCTGAGTTTGAAGCATTAATTGGACATAATGACTCAAAATCAATGAATCATATCCTGCAATGTCAAACGCATGAATCAAGATTGCTTGATTATTGAGTCCAAATGTTCGGTCGGATGTTGGATGCTGTTTTAAAAATGCTTCAATTTTTTGATCCATATTTTTTAAATGGCTCAAAGAAAATGTGGGACAATAATTTTTTGCAAACCCCAACAATTCGAACCCTGCCAAAATAACTAATCCATATCGAAAAAAGGGTTTGGATTTTGAAAAATATAGAATTAGGAAAAATAAAAAACAAACCAATGAGCACATGCCAAGATCCTTGATTTGAAGCATTTGCACTTGATTCCACACTGATGAATGAAGAAAATGAGCAACTTTTCCAAACTTATATTCAAACCAAGGAATTGCTTTAAGCATGGAATACCAGAGCAGGTTACTGTTTTTTTTAAATTCCCAATATCCCCAAAAATCCACAACACCACAAAACATTCCAATAATAAATGCGATATATCCGATTGAAAAATGTATTTCTTGAGTCATCAACTGATCTAATCCAATACCGGCTAAAACTGCCAAAAAAAGACAAACAAAAATATTGAATTTAGCATCTCCACGGAAGTGATTAAAATACGGAATCCATCGGCACCATAATGGGAAAGCCGGCGAATAAAGTCCTAACGAAAGGAAAAAGGATATTCCTGCCAACCATCCTGCGTGCTTTTTCTGTTGAACGCTCCCATATCGGGTTCCATAAAGAGCAAGCAAACTCGCTGTAATGCCAATAAAAATGGAGGTTTCCCAAAGATACCATCTTCCCCAATATGGAACTTGCCTTAAGTTCCCAAAAAAATCAGGAAAAATTAAAGTCAGCATATTTTCCGGAGGGAATGAAAAACTTCCTGCAACTTTTAATGGCAGTCCATGATTTCTCCAGCACTCTAAGGCAGTGACCCAACTGGTTAAAAACTGAATGGCCGTTAAAGCCACCGCCCCTAAATAGGCTATCAGAATACCGCCAATTTTCTTAATTCCATCTTCGCTAAACTTCACATTCATCGCAATATAAATGAAAACCATGATTCCCGTATAATAGGCATATTGAATCTGACCCGCTAAAATTTGCAACGCAAGAATAACAGTCCCCAACAGCATCCATCGAATTTTTAACGTTTCCATCCATTTTTCAACAAACAAAAACACGAAGGGAATCCATGCGACCGTACAGAGAACACTTAAGTGGCCTGGATACAGATGCATGAATTGAGCACCCCCAAACACGTAAATGAGAGCACTCAAAAATTGTGCACTAGGATGAAGATGCTTGGAATGCATCCATGCTATCATTCCTAAACCACTAATCCACAAATTCAAAAGAATTCCCAAGTTGGTTGCTTGTGCCAAAGGCAATACCATATATATCCAATTCAAAGGATATAGGAGTGCAGTTTGAATTAATCCTAAAAATGGAGTGCCCAAAAACACATAAGGGTTCCAAAGCACCAAGCGCCCCTGTTTCAGCTGATTAAAACCATACTGTCGCCATGGAATAAACTGGCTTCGTAGATCTAACCCTCGAGAAAGAACAAGGCGTGTTGAAAATGGGAAAAAAACAGCATGAAATATCCCAAGAATACAAGCTAAAAGTAAAATCGATTGAATGGTAAACGCAATAGTAAATTTTTTCATGATGAAATTAGCAGAGTTACTCTACTCGGAGCTCCAAGAAGATTCAATGAATATCTCTTGAAAATCCTTTCCTCTTTCACTAAACTCAAACTGCACTTATGATTCAAGTCGACTCATCCTCTGAATATATTTTTCTTAAGCAACTACGGGTTCAGTGTATCATTGGAATTTTTAAGTGGGAGAGAACTCAAAAACAAACGGTTGCTATCGATCTGAAAATTCCTTGGAATATTCATCTCGCCGCTTCTCATGATGAAATTCAATATGCTTTAAATTATAAAAAAATAGCCAAATCCATTCTTGCTTTTGTTTCTAAAAGCCGCTACTACTTGGTTGAAACACTAGCGGAATCGCTTGCCCAGCATCTGCTCATAAACTTTCATCTTCCCCAACTCACCCTACGAATTTCCAAGCTCCAAGCCATCCGAGGATCTCAAGACGTGGGCATCGAAATTACCCAAAAAAACAAATCCAGCAGCCTTTATCTCGGCATCGGTTCCAATCTTCAACCGCAATTTCATTTACATAGAGCTCTCCAACAACTTCATAAAATATTTTTTTTAAAAAAAATTTCTCATGTTTATGAAACTTCCCCAGTGGGATTCCGTTCCCAACCATATTTTTGGAACTTAGTCGTTGAAACCGGATTCGTTTTTCCACGGTTCAAAATTCAACGATGGATTGCTCAAATTGAAAAAAAAGCCGGACGCGTTCGTCATGTCAATAAAAATGCTCCTCGAACCCTCGATATTGATATACTTGCGAGTTCTTCACTTGAATACCCCCTCGACCCTCATCCGGATATTTTAAGTAAAGCCTTTGTTTTTTTTCCCTTGCTAGAAATTTCCCCTAATTTTTTTCACGCCTCGGAGCAAAAAACATTAATTGAGCTTGCCAGCCAATTCCACCAACCACATCAATCCATTCGAAGATTACCCTCCTCAACGATGGATCCTTTTATTCCCACGGCTGATTAAATCAATCTTCCCCCATCCACCCGAAGTGTTTGGCCTGTAATAAATGAATTGGAGAGTAATGAAAAAACGGCCTGTGCGATTTCATTGGCCGTACCTGCTCGTTTCAAAGCAGATTTCTCCATCAGTGCTTTTTTCTGGGTTTTCGTATATGTGGATGGAAATGAAATCCCTCCAGGGGCAACTGCATTAACCCGAATGTGAGGGCCTAACGTCACCGCCAGCGATTGTGTGATATTTTTCAAAGCGGCCTTTGATGCACAATACGCCACATGATCCTTCAACAAAGGATGGTCTGCATAGATATCGGTCAGGTTAATAATACATCCTGAACCCCGCTTCAAAAATTTTAATGTCTTATGAATTAAAAAATAAGGAGCCCAAACGTTTATTTTAAAAATAGTTTCCCAAGTTTGTGCCTCAAATGAGGAACATGGTGTCTTTAAAAATACTGATGCGTTGTTAATCAATACATTTAATTGACCCCATTGTTTTAGAATCTGAATGAGTGAAGTACAATCAAATGGAACTGACTGGAAATCGGCGTGAAATACTGCCGTTGAAATTCCCTGCGAGCGCAATCGTTTCGCTAAATGGCTAACGTTTGCTTTTGCGTGTTGATAATGCAATATCAGATGATAACCTTCACTCGCTAATTTTTCACTAATGGCGGTTCCAATTAAGCTTCCCGCACCGGTAATGAGCGCGACCCTGCGATTCGATGGCAATTTAGTGGTCATACTCTTACTCTACTAAATTTCGATTCAACTGAGATAAAAATTTCCAGTACCATGTATGAATTTCCACGGGTTTAATTTCTTTAAAAATTGATAAATATTTTTTAAGCGCCAAAGTCCAAGCAATGTCTCCGGGCGCATGCTGTTTCCATGTCATTTTTAGTTCCCGCAATAAGCTTAGTGGACGAATTTCCGATAAATCGATTAGTGCCTCTTCTAATAATTCATCATGATGAATTAACAAACACAGCGTCAAAAAAATCGCCTCTGAGGCATTATCGATTTTAAATCGCAGGGTTCTCCCCGTTTGCATTTGCAGCCCTAAAGCCAAAACAAGTCGTCCTACTACCGGAATATTGACCTCATAATTTTGATTTAAATATGACACATCCACACAGTTAGTTTCTTTCCATAAAAATTCATACCGTTTACTTTTCACGGCTTTTAATGGAGCAAAGCGACTTTGGGGCGTGGAAATCGGAACTAAAAATCCAACTTCGCCCAGATCTTCTCTAAAATAGCCTGATGCGATTTCAAAGGGGAAGAAGCCTCTGGATTGTAATTTTCGTTTTTGAAATCCTGAACGAATTAAGTGCGATTCTAATAAATGCGCCGTTGTATCCGGATGGGGAATACCCCAGATGGTCTCACTAAGAAAAAAATCCTGTGTCGGTTTTTCCATCAGCGCGCGGGGATATAATCCAATTGTTTTTCCGCCGAGTAAAACTAATTTAGGCAGGAACTCATGGAAAACAGGAAGCCATGAAGCAATTGCAGAAGGTGTTTGTTGAATTTTTTTCATAAATAAACAAATACGACCACGAAAATAAAACTAAAGTTTAACTAAAAATCCTTGTTTTTCTAATATGCTCTTGCTCAGTTGGCGAACATCACCTTGAAGTTCAATCGTTGATCCTTTTAAGGTGCCCCCAACTCCACAACTTTTTTTTAAAGCGCTTGCCAGCGTCTCCAAAAAATCTTTTGAGCGTGTAAAACCCTTCACGATAGTAACTATTTTCCCACATCGACCTTTGGTTTCAAGAAAAACATGAATCGTTTCTGCCATTCCATTCTCTCAGTTTTATCGGTTCAATCAAACGTATATCCGTATTATTCAAATGGAAATTCGGATATGAAATGAAATTTGGTTGCGGGGGCTGGATTTGAACCAGCGACCTTTGGGTTATGAGCCCAACGAGCTACCAGGCTGCTCCACCCCGCGATGAATATTATTGTAAGTTCAGACGTTTAATCCAACTCATGCCTAATGGTGCCGAGACCCGGAATCGAACCGGGACGGGCTTTAGGCCCGAGGGATTTTAAGTCCCTTGCGTCTGCCAGTTCCGCCATCTCGGCAAACATGACTCACCTACATGTATCATGAGGTGCTAGAATACCTGCTCTTATAAAAGATGTCAACTATAAGCATCATTCATGGAAGAGCAAGCGTTCCTCTTCTTAAGCATTTAAAATTTTCAAATCATTTATTCGTTATTTTTGGATGAGGGAATAAACCGATAAATAATTTCACCCGGTTTAGCTAAGTCTAATTCTTCTCGTGCTTGTTTTTCGATCATGAATAAATCTTCACCATGCTTGTACTCCTCCTGATCGCGATGAATATCTTGCTTGAGTTTAACATTTTGAATTTGAAGATAATTTTTTTGCTGATGGAGATGATATAATTCCCAAAGTCCCTGATTCCCACTAATAATTAAATACGCCATCAAAATAATGGCGGCTAAAACTTCCCAATGGTATTTTTTTTTCATTTGCTTTCCCATGGCTTCAAAATATCCCGAAAAGTTCTTTTTTTTTCAATCTCCAATATTTGAAGAACCTCTGCGAGTTCCTGATCGTTATACGTTATTTTATGCTTTAACAAATGTTTTTCAAGTAGCACGCAGTGAAATGAAAAGAAAAATGCCAAACCCGCAATTAACCATATTGGAAGGGCTATCGAAAAAATCAAACTTAAAACCACTTCGCTGATTAGCACTACCATAATCAGGATATTATTCTCCAAAAACAGCAAAAACGATCGATACCATATTTTTCCAATCGATAAATTCTGGAAAAAAAGAAGCGGCCATTGGTATGTGATTGTCCCTAGTCCTACAAGAAAAATCCATCCCACCAGCACCGCCAAGGCATCCCCAACGAATTTAGAAACATGGGCCCAATGAAAATAAAAATATATATTGAATATCGTTAGCCCTATCATGCCGATCCATAAAAAAAACAGGATTAGCCCTTTCATCCAAAATTTTCGCATGTTGCGCCAAATGTCTTGAATATCAAATGTGCGCTCAATAACAATCTTAAAAACACTGTATGCGCATATTAGACTGAGCCAACCCATGACCGTTAAATCAATACCAACAATTATAAATTTTTGATACTCTAACGAGAACCGCTCCATTACTTTCCAGCCCCAGAAACCCAGACCAACTATACTGGCGATCCATACCAAATTAATGAACATAATTGTCCATAAAAAATCATAATAGCGCCAAAACCACGACTGAAAAATCGCTCGTATGCCCAAATAGGTCTTGGGGGGAGAAGATGCATTCACCAATTGATCATTCTGATTCACTGCCGCTAGGACAAGTCCTTTTCAAATTTTGGAATAGCTCTTTTTAATTCCAACCGGCCTCGCCCTAAATTACTTTCATTTTGCAACGCTAGGGTTACAAAATAGTTTTTGGCGACCAACATCATGATAATAACCGTTTTATCGGTGGCAATCAAAATCTCAGACGTCATTCCTAATCCAAAATCTGATGAAGCCTTCTGAGCATTTTTAATAATGCTTGAATACTCCGCTCCAACTACATTCATATCCAGCGAAGCTTGATTTGAAATTTGATCAATCACAATGCCATCCATGCCAATTAATCCAGCGCCCAAGGCGCCGTCTAACGGTTCTAAAATCTCATGAAGTATTTTTTTAAAATCCATATTTCGCTCACATTACTCCGCTGAGGCCAAGCGGTTTAATGTCGTTTCTAAAACGACTCGGAGTCGCCCGATATTAATTTTTTCATTGGCTAAAACCATCAAATTATATTGAGCAACTTTCATTAAAAAAATTTGCCCCTGCTCCGATTTAAGAATAACTTGACGAATCAAACCATGATTAAGCTGCTCTTCTGCATGCTGTGAATTTGTTAAAATATGAAAAATACTCTGGAAAAAATTTCGTTCGATAGTCATTCCGGTTGTCATTAAAAAATCTCCATTCGGATTAAAAAAAACACAACTCACAATACCTTCCACGGACTGAAGTTTTGCAAGTGATTCCTGCATACTTCTTTGTTTCTTGGAATCGGGCTCGGCTGCCAACGTAATTCCGGAGCTTCCTACTTGTTGTACCACATTTGTGAGTGGTTCTAAATGCTTTTTTTCAACTAATTGTTTTTTTATTTCGGCAGGCTCGGTTTTGGTTTCTTCTTCCAGCGGGACTTCGGACTGGCTAAATTGCATGACTTGAAGAATGTCTTCACTTGTAAATTTCGAGTCATCCAGCGCAGTGGCTTTGATACTAGACTCATTGGATACACCTAGAATTTCTTCGATTTTATCTTCCTTGAGGTCTGGCGGTCGAACAAACTCATCTTTTTTCAATTTATCCACGACACTGTTTTCTAAGGAACGCTGTTTTTGATGTGTTTCCATGGCTTCAGAAAGTTTTTGACGCAATAATAAATTTTGAGGATCTTCTGCAAGCAGCTCTTGAAAGACTTCAACCGCCTTTTCAAAATGGCCTTGTTGCATGTAGAGTTCCGCAATGGTCACTGTCGCAGTGGAAATTTTGGCCGCGGCCTTTTTTTCATCTTTTTTCACTTCCGCGTTAGCTTTCTTTTGCGCTTCTTTGGGGGAAACTTCGGTCACTTTTTCAATCGTTTGCTTCAAGCGTGTTTGAGCGATCTCGTCGTCCGGATTAAGGGCTAACACCTTTTGATAGGCCTCAATCGCTAAAGTAAAATTTTTTCCCATCACATAAAGTTCGCCTAAAAAGGAATGAGCCATCAGGTTCTCGGGATCTTGTTCAATTGCCTTTTTGAACTCAGCAATGGCTTCCGTGCTTTTTCCCTGATCCTTATAAATTTTCCCTAAGATAACACGAGCCGTCGTATTATTGGGGCGCTTTTCAAGGCCGTCTTTACAAACCCGGAAAGCCTCTTCAAGCTTGTTTTCTTTTCGGTAGGCGTCCGCCAGACGAGCAAATACTAGGGAATCCGGATTTTCTTTAAGTTTTTTTTCTAATTCTTCAATCTCAGACGTAATAGGCCTCTCAAAATTAAAAAATTATTTTATCGTTTTTAGTTGTACCCAGTTATGCATTTCGTTCTATCCGTAGGAAAATTAGTATACAAATTTTGTCAAACTTAATCCATGTTAAAAGCTTGATTTTCCATTTTAATTTATGGTTCTACTTGATTTTGAAATTTTGAAAGTTTTGTTTATAATTCAAATGGTTTTTTCTTTAAAATCATTTCATAAATTTCTTGTGCAACTTGTTTAGGTGAATATCCATCCGTATCAACCGAAGCATGTGCAAGCTCATACAGTGGATCCCGAATAGTTTTAAGTTTTTGTAATGTTTCAAGTGGATTTTCGGTTTTAGATAAGAGCGGGCGCTGGACTAAATGTCGAGAAATTCTATAAAAAGCTTCTTCTGCTGAGACCTGAAGCCATACACACCAACCCGATTTTAGCAACATTTTCCTTGATATATCGTTTACCCAGCATCCTCCACCACAAGATAACACCATGCGCTGCTGAAATACCACGGTCGATAAAAAAAGATGCTCTTGCTCCCGGAAAAAATCTTCACCATGGAGTTCAAAAATTTCATGAATTTTCTTACCCATGGTTTGTTCAATTTCATAATCCATATCCAAGAAATTAAAATGAATTAAATTGGCCAACTCGCGACCTGTAGCTGTTTTCCCAGATCCCATTAATCCAACTAAAATAAGATTAGGCTGATAGATGTCCACAGTTTTTGATCAATAAGTTTGAAGATGTTTTAAATACAACTGATACCGTTTTTTGATTTCATCAAGAAAATCACCCGAAAATTTCTCGACAAAAAAATCCATCATGACCCAAGCACTAATGGCTTCACCAATAACGGAAGCCGCTGGCAATGCACATACATCGGATCGTTCATAAGCGGCCTTGAGTTCTCTTTTCGTTGCAATATCAATCGACTTGAGCGGGGTTCGAAGCGTTGAAATCGGCTTTTTGGCTACGCGAATCCATATTTTCTCCCCATTGCTCATCCCGCCTTCAATGCCACCCGCATGATTCGAATAGTGAAAAAAACCCTTGTTTTTCATATAACCAATTTCATCATGAACTTTTGAACCCCATTGAGTTGCATTTTCAAAAGCATTGCCAAATTCCACACCCTTTACCGCTTGCATGCTTAAAAAGGCTTGGGCCAACCGACCATCCAATTTACGGTCCCATTGAACATAACTCCCCAAACCCATTGGGACACCCGAAATTATGACCTCAAAAATTCCACCTAATGTATCGCCTTTTTTTTTAGCTTGATCAATCAATTGAATGGCTTTTTTTTCGGCGCTTGAATCCAACATACGCACCGGAGATCGATCTGCTTTGGCATTAATCTGGTCCAACTTCAAACTATTGATTTTCGAAAGCGCTTTCCCCAATTGAACCACATGACTTTGAATAGCAACGTTAAACTCTTTAAGAAAAATTTTGGCTAACGCGCCAGCCACTACTCGCATCGTAGTTTCCCGTGCACTAGCACGTTCCAAAACATTTCGTAAATCCCGATGATTGTATTTGATCCCTCCTGCTAAATCAGCATGACCAGGTCGTGGCCGTAAAAGTGGATTTCCTTTGAAGGTTTCAACCGGGAACGGATTCATCACCTTTTCCCAATTTTTATAATCCTGATTATGAACTAAAACAGCAATGGGAGAGCCAAGAGTTTTGCCATGTCGAAGGCCAGATATAAATTCAGCCCTATCCTTCTCAATCAGCATGCGGCCACCACGTCCATAACCCTGCTGGCGTCGATACAACTCTTGGTTAACTTCGTCTTCCGAAATGGTTAATTGTGCGGGAAAGCCTTCAACAATAACAACTAAGCCTTTTCCATGCGATTCCCCGGCAGTTAAAAAACGGATGGACACAAACCCTCCTAAAGGCTTCTAATAAAATTGGGATTTTAAAAAAACGGCTTCCCCTCTAATTATCCGTGATCAAGGTTGGCGTAACAAAGATGATGAGTTCTTCGCGTTCTTTTTGATAGTCTTCATTCTGAAATAGAGCGCCAATAATCGGTAAATCACCCAGTAGCGGAATTTTATTAACTGTTTTGGTTAAAGTATCTCTCACTAATCCACCAATAACAATGGTTTCCCCGTTTTTGACTGTTAACGTCGTTGTGGCTGTTTGAACTGTGGTCGGAGGAGGTGCCGTAGCTCCTGGAACTTGAGGTGGCTGTCCAGAAACCGTTGTGATACTAACCGCCATGGCCGTCGTAATCAAACCATTCGTGGTAATACGAGGAGTGACATTAAGTTGAATTGGCAAAGGTAACGTTACCACCGTATAGGATGAAGTCGTTGCACCCCCTAATCCTACGGTCGTATTTTGCTCCACATACAAAACATTATCAATTTCCTGAATCATCGCGGGTGTTCCACTAACTGTTGCAACCCGAGGCTGCGAAATGATTTTTCCATTTTGGTGTTGCTCTAGTTCCTGAATTTCTGCCGAAACATTAAATCCGCTTTTTAAAGTTCCAAAAGCAATAGAGCCGGGATTCTGGATTTCCGAAGTGGCAACCGGTTGATCTAAAATACCCGTTACCGCAGAACTATTCGAAATGGATCCCGCCATATTCCAATTAACCCCGGTATAAAGGTTATTTTGATTTGAGACTTCAACAATATTGGCTTCGATTAAAACCTGTGGGAGTTGAACATCTAGTTCTTTAACTAAATCCAAAAGAGTTGGAATATTGCTGGCCGTATCATAAATAATAATACTCTCGTTTTGCTCATCCGCTTGAACTTTGCCCTCCGGTGTTAGGTACGGCGTGAGAAGAGTGGCCATACTGACGGGATCGGCATAGTTCAATCGCACGACACGCGTTATGAGATCATTGGTTTTTCCTGCACCTAAATTCAAGCTTTGCATAATACGTTCATATTGGTAAACATCCGATGGCGTACCACTTACAATTAAAAGATTTCGCTGCGTATCGGCAACAGTCGTAACTTGGTTCGTCGGCGGGAGTACTGCAGCAATTAGTCCTTCTAAATAAGTGGCAGTCATATTGCCGGGATTAATGACTCGAGTGATGTGTGGTAGTGCCGCTTTATCAGCTTTTAAAGTTGCAATTGGGCCGATTTCTAATACATTCCCTTGTATTTCATACCCATCATTATTAGGTGATAAAAGAATGCCCAGTGCCGTTTTCAGAGGAATATTTTTAAAACTTTCATTAACTGTTCCCGATACGCCTGGAAAAATATTCACATTAAATCCCGCTTCAGTTCCTAATGTTTTCAAAACCGCACTTAAATCTGCACCATTTAAGTCGGCCGAAACTCGTTGATCAATATTTCCATAAACATGCTTTTGGCTTATTAATGGTTTCGGCGCGGTTAATGTAATAACCACTTGGTTTAAAGTTCGATTAACCTCATGAATCGTTCCAGGAATCATTGTTAAAATAACTTCCGAAATTGGCGATAAAGATGAGCCCAATTGATTAATTTGCATTGCCAGCAAGCCGCCTTTTTTGACTTCTGAACTTCCATTCGCATAGTGCCGTACTTGTTTTTTTATTTTTAAGCTGGTATTAGGAAAATGGACCAATAAACGATCCGGTTGCACCAAGGTTCGAACCAAATATCGGATGGGTGAATCGGTTGTGAGAACAATCTTCATACTTTTCGAGGTGCTATTGACTGAAATGTTGATCAAATGACTAAGCATTTTTTCAACCACAGTATGTGGTTTCGCGGGTGCTACCGGTTTGGAAATTGCAACAACGGATTTGGGCTTTTGTAAATTTGAAATTTTCAAAGCCATATTATTTGATGTCACTGATTGGCGTTTTTCAAGCGTAAGAATAAACCCTCGTGCTACTGGTTGAAGATTAACAAACCGCGTGCCCTCCTTTGCATTGATAACTACCCATGCCACTTTGGGAGGATGCATCGCGGCTCGAATTTTCACAACCCCAGTTGGTTGATTGGGTTTATAAAGAAATGGAACTTGGAGAGTGGTATTGGGGAATCGAAATAAAAACCGTTCATCCGGAAGAATGGAAATCATCGGCTTCTTTAAGTTTTGACCATACAACTGAACCTGCCATTTTTGATTAGAAAGATTCATTTCATGAACATATTGAATGACGGAATTAGTCGTTTTTAATGGCATCGTTTTTTTGGAAATAACCGTTGGAACCTTGGTTGGAGTTGTTGACGCCCCAAGATCAATCGGAATATTTGCGGCCAGTCCATAACTATACATCACACTCATCAAACTTAATGTCATCAATAATCGTTGGATAATCTTCCAAGAAGTATCCGTTTTCATGTTTAAATCTCCTTAAATTAAAATCGAGGATAAGAAATTTTTCGAGTGCCCTGCGTTAATACAACTGTGGAGGCATAAATAGAGCCTGCCACTCCTTGTACTACTTGATCATTTCCATCATATAAACTGTTCCCCTTCAATAAATAGCGCACCATAGGATCATTCTTTAACGAGAACATCGCAATGGTTTGTTGCCCCATTTTAATAATGCCATTAAAATTCAGATCAGAAATCGTTAATTCGGATGAAAGATCAAAAACGCTTAATGCTTTAAACGGGTCTCGACCATTATATGTGGGAACAAAGGGCGAGGGAACTTGATTGCTCAATGAACCAGCTTGCGACATCGCTACCATGCCCCCGATTTCCGCTGTTATGATTAATAAAATCAATAATTTGAATTTAATTTTTTTAAAGAAATTGGATGATGGTCGCATTATTTAAACTCCGCGGCATTCAAATAAATTTGAGCGGTTAATGTAATCGTCGCGTTGTTGGGATCGGTTTGCGTAGAAATTTGTAAACCACTCAGCGTCAAAAACAACTGACTTCGTATAGTGCTATAAATGAAAGAAAGCAATTGATTGAAATCACCATTAAATTGTAGTTGAACCGATTTCCATTGATACGACGGTGAAGTAATTTCTGGAATATTAACCGAAAAATTCAAATTGTTCAAAACCACTCCGGATTGACCACATAAATTATTTACGGTATCAAATAATTGTTGCCGGGTTACTGACGTAGGTAAATGTTGCTTAAACCATTCCAGCCTTCGCTCAATCAAACGCTGCTTAGCTTTAAAACTTGCAAACTGAGTCATCAAAAGTTTAGCTTGAGACAGTTGTGCTTGTTTCCGAGCTAAAATTTTTTGATTTTGAAGAATGGAGGCATGCATTGGCGACCATAAAAACTGGTAATAACAAAACAAAAATGCTATCAATCCGCCACTCGCTAACAAAATATACTGTTGTAATTTAGTTAACTTCATTTAGCGGCTCCTAGCCCATTTCCAAGAGAAAAATTTATCTCAAATTGATACGCTTTATTCGTCGTCCCCATGGAACCCGGTGGAGAAATGGCAACCTGTAAAATATTTAAATTTTTACTTTGCAAAGGCAAACCTGGACGTCTTAGTCGATTAAAATAGCGTTTTACACTCAATGTCGAATATGCATATCCTTGGATGGATAGTTGATTTGATCCTGTGCCAACTCCTTGCTCAATTGAAGTTAGCCAAATATCCTTAGGCATATAGATTGCAAGATCATTGATCGCTTCTAGGACATTATTTTGAGTCGTTCGAATCTGTTTAACGGCCGTATAATAGGATTTTAATTGTCCAGTATCTGCCTGAAGCTGTTTAATTTCATTGATTTTACTTTGATACTTCATGGATTCTTGTTCAACTTGATGAATTTGCTTTTTAATCTTCATGTTTGCAGACACTGCATTGGCAAAAATCCACGCCAATATCATGATCAATGAACTAAATGCTAATATTGCATAAAATAAAATTATCGTTTGATTGCGTTTCTTTTTTTCAAGTGGGGGTATCAGGTTGATTTGAATCATGGTTTATTCCAAACGCCTTAAAGCTAATCCCAAAGCGACCCCTAATTGCAGCTCTTTTCCATCCAATTGTTCCGAATCAATTTTAGAAGAAATTTCAATATTTTTAAACAAGCCCGCAGTTTCCACGGGAATCCCTATTTTATTGGCCAGATATCGACTCAAATTTTTTAAACTTGCTGTTCCGCCTGAAAGAAAAATCCGATCGATGGATTTCTTTCTGGATTGCGTTTCATAATAATCAAATGAACGTCGAACTTCTGCTAATAATTTATTTAAAACCGGAATCATCGCATCGGAAATGCGCAAGACCCGATCATCTTGATTTTTGACAGAGCTCAAACTAAATTCTTCATCTTCCATCAAAATAGATCCGCTCGCTTTTTTCAGTTCTTCGGCTTCTGAAAATTTTAAATTGAACTCCTTGACAATCTCTCGAGTAAAATCATTGCCGGCAATCGTAATATCCCGTGTAAAGCGAGTTGTTCCTGCTTCAATGATATTAATATTGGTTAGCGCCGCTCCGATATTCAGCAAAACCAGTGTTTCATCTTTATTCCCAGTCGCTTGGTTGATTTCATATGCATTTTGTAATGCAAACGCATCCACATCAATAATAACAGGGGTTAATCCCGCTTGTTTTAAAATTTCCAAACGTTGTTGAATGGCATCGTTTTTGGCTGCAACTAAAAGCACATCGATTTTTTTCTCGGCATCCACGGTGTCGCTTAACTGATGAACATCCAAAACCACTTGATCCATGCTCAAAGGAATATGCTGATCCACTTCTTTTAGAATAGCACTCCGAAGATCCATCTGGGGGATTGAAAGTGTTTTAATATACCTTGGGATCACGGCATCCCCTGAGAGCGACGTTACGACATTTTGAGCCTTAATGCCGGATTCTTTTAAAACTTTTTTGATCGTCTCCACAATTAAACTTTTTCGAAGTTCAGGATTGATTTCCAAAATATCTTTGGGAAAATCAGCCATGCCTAAAGCAATTAATTTAAAGCGTCCTTTCAGCTGTTCTAATTGAATAATTTTGATGGCCGAAGAACCCAAGTCCAATCCAATCGTTGATTTGGAAAAAATTGAAATCACAAAGCAATTCCTTTCATCCAAAATCCAACAACGTTAGGAAAAAACCATACTAGAAGAGCCCCCACAGAAAGAAAGGGCCCCAGAGCAATTGCAGTTTTACGATTTGCTTTTTTTAAAAAAAGCAAACTTCCTGCCGTTAATCCACCTAATAAAAATGCTATGATGAAAACGCGAAGCAACCCATAAAGTCCCAACCAGCTTCCTAATCCAGATGCAAATTTAACATCTCCACCGCCCATACCACCGGGAACGAGTTCACTTATGATTAACAATAAGCCTCCGCCCACCAACATCCCTAAAAGTGATTGAGCGGGGGATAACAACAAATGTATTTTGGGAATACAGGATAATACCAATCCTATCATTAAAAATAGGTGTGTAAATGAATGGGGCAACAATTTCCATTTTAAATCCGTCACAGTTAATAAAATCAAGAATGCGCTAAAAATAAAGCTTTCACTCAGTGTGATCATTTTAAAGGGATAAAAAAAAGTTGCTAATCCGAAAAAAAAGCCTGTTATCAACTCCACCAGCGGATACTGCAACGAGATGTGATTATGACATAAACGACACTGACCTTTTAAAAAAATAAAACTTAAGACTGGTATGTTTTCAAACCATTGTAAAGAATGACCACATTGGGGACAATGTGATGATGGAAAAAAAAGACTTTCTTTCGATTTCCATCGAAGTGCACATACATTTAAAAAACTTCCAATACAAAGCCCGAATATGATCGATAAAATCAAAAAAATAAATTGGATGGTACCCTCCTCAAAACTGCTTTAGTTTTAATTTTACCGTCATAATTTATTAAAGTAAAACTTGATATTTTAATCCTATCAACTTTTATTACAAAACCATGATATTATAATTTGAGTTCATTTTCAATGAGAATTAAAGACTCTTAAAGCGATCCATTGCCTTCCATTCCATAATCGGAGTAAGGAATACCTTCCACGTCATGAGCTATGGAATTAACCCAAATATTTCCAGTTGTCGAATCATAAAGCCACCCCGTCGATTGGCCATTGGGAGCTTGATCCGATACTGGATCGATCGCAACGTTTGATCCACGAGGATCTACGGCTCCAACATCAAATTGGGCAGTTACTTCCACAAAAGGGATTGGATTTAAATAGCTACTAAAGCCAAGCATTGCATCTGAGCCAATATTAGCGGATGCCCCGAGTAGAGCTAACTGGGTTGGCCATATACCCGATTGATTTCCATAATAGATTGAAATGGCTGATTTCAACGCTGCTATGTTCCCCTTGGTTGCACCTTCTTTAGACCGTTCAATAATCGATGCAAATTTTGGAATTGCAATGGCAGCCAAGATACCAATAATCGCAACTACAATCATCAATTCGATAAGCGTGAATCCTTTTTTATTTAAAGAGATCATTACTACCTCCCCTGAACCTTCAATTAAAATCGACCCAAATTAATTATATCACAATCGCAACAATCGTTTTCCTTTGATGATGATAAAAAAAAAGCGACATACCTTTAAGGTATGTCGCTTTTTACCTAACTGACTTAACTGCCACCAACTCCATAATCCGAATAAGGAATTCCCATAGAATCCAATTCGATGGAATCTACCCAGATATCCCCTGTTGATGAGTCATAAAGCCACCCTGTTGCATTGGTCGATGGAGGGACTCCTACACCACCGGCCTCTGGATTGACATCTGATCCATACGGACTTATTGGCGATGGATCAAACTTAGCAGTTACTTCAACAAATGGAATTGGATCCATATAGCTACTAAATGCTAAGGTACTATCATCCCCGATAGTAACAGATGTATTATTCGCTAATACTGCTGGCCAAATTCCTGATTCATTTCCATAATAAATAGAAATGGCAGATTTAAGTGAGCCAATATTCCCCTTGGTTGCGCCTTCTTTTGATTTTTCAATCAGATCCGCAAACTTAGGGATTGCAATAGCAGCTAAAATTCCAATAATAGCCACTACTATCATTAACTCAATTAAAGTAAAACCCTTTTTACTTAATTTCTTCATAAACTACCTCCCCACACTTCAAATATAGTAACGAACTTTACACCCATACGTTTGTCCTTACTTACCCTAAATTGTATCACGTTAAACCAAGCTGTCAATAACAATTTTAAACGTTTTCAGTCCCATTGTAAAAAATAAGTTTCTACTAATAAAATTTTTGCCTTTAAAAAATTTATTAGGGAGTTATTTGCACGTGAACTCCCCCAAAATACTGATTTCAGAAAATTGCTCGACTATAGAAAAATTTCAAAATTGAAATAAATAATCATTTCTAAAATCAAGTTTCAATGAATAATTCCCGGCAAATCAAACAGAGGCATATACATGGCTACAACAATAAAACCAACCACCAAGCCTAAAAAAACAATCATGATTGGTTCAATAATTGAGGTTAATCC
This sequence comes from candidate division FCPU426 bacterium, assembly GCA_027366525.1. Taxonomy (GTDB): domain Bacteria; phylum Oederibacteriota; class Muellerivitia; order Muellerivitales; family DAHXKG01; genus DAHXKG01. Next base: position 2,687 of record DAHXKG010000004.1, on the reverse strand, counting down.
TTCCACGGCCGTATCCACTTCATCCTCATAAAAATCAGCAACTTTCGATAACATCGTGTCCATCGCGCCAGTTTCTTCGCCTACATTAATCATCTGAACAACCATGGGTGGAAAGATAGGAAATTTCTTGAGCGGTTCCGTCAACGTCTTACCTTCACGAATCGAATCCCGACATCCTAACACCGCTTTTTCCACCACTAAATTTCCGGCAGTTTTAGCCACGGTCTCCAGTGCATCGACAATAGGAACACCGGATTTAATCAATGTAGAAAAAGTTCTGGCAAATTTTGCCACCGCAGCTTTTTGAAGCAACACACCAAAAACAGGAATTTTTAACATCATGCTATCCCATTGATACGCCCCTCGCTTTGTTTTGCGATAAGCTGAAACGCCTGTAAACACTACCACCGCACCAATAATTAAATAAATAAAGCGATAGCTGCAAACGAAATGACTGATGTTCACCACCACCATGGTGATACCGGGAAGATGGCTTCCAAATGAAGTAAAAACATTTTCAAAAACAGGGATCACTTTCCACATCAGAAAAAAAATGACTGCTACCGCTACGGATGAAACTACAACGGGATACATCAGCGCCGATTTAACTTTTCGCGAAATCGCCTCGGCTTTTTCCATATATTCAGACAATCGCTCTAACACCGCATCTAAGATACCCCCTTGTTCGCCTGCTTTAACCATATTGACATAAAGATTATTAAAAACTCTTGGGAATTTTGCTATCGCATCGGAAAGCGACATGCCATTCGAAAGGTCATCTCGAACGCGTCCCAAAACTTTTCCAAAACTCTTATTGGGAGCCTGTTCCGTTAAAATTGATAATCCCTGCATAATGGGAAGTCCGGCATTGATCATCGTTGAAAATTGCCGGCTGAAAATGACTACATCTTTTAAAGTCACCGGATTCGCTTGTGGTAAATACTTTAAAATCCCAGCCAGTCGAGATTCTGAGATAGAAATCACTTCTAGCCGCTTTTGTCGAAGAATCGCCGTTGCAGCAGAAACATTTTCAGCTTCTACACTCCCGGATGATACTTTTCCTGCATTGTTTTTTGCTCGATAAGTAAAATAAGCCATAATTCCTTACCTCCTTTTCAAGTGCGTTATACCACGCCTTTGACCATTCGCTGTAATTCCTTGGGATCCAAGGTTCTTGAAAAAATTTCATTATAGGTAACCAACTGCTTTTGATAGAGATCAAACAGGGATTGATTCATGGTTTGCATGCCATACTCAGAACCCGTTTGCATGGCTGAATAAATTTGATGCACTTTTTCTTCGCGAACCAAATTTCGAACTGCCGCAGTTGGAATTAGAATTTCCATCGCCATACAACGTCCCGATCCATACGCTTTGGGCAAAAGTTGTTGCGATAATACAGCTTGTAATACAAATGAAATTTGAGCTCGCACTTGTTGTTGCTGACTTGCAGGAAAAACGTCAATAATTCGATTGATCGTCTGAATTGAATCCACCGTGTGTAAGGTTGCAAAAACCAAGTGGCCGGTTTCAGCAATGGTTAACGCCGCTCCCACGGTTTCCAAATCACGCATTTCACCAATCAGAATAACATCAGGATCTTGTCGAAGCGCATACTTCAACGCCGCGGCAAATGTTTTCGTATCGGTCCCCACTTCTCGCTGATTTACAATACAAGACTTATGCGTATGTACATATTCGATCGGATCCTCAATCGTAATAATATGATTCTGCCGGTTTGCATTAATCCAATCCAACATCGCTGCTAACGTCGTCGATTTGCCAGAACCCGTCGGTCCCGTCACTAATACCAATCCCTTTGGAAGTTTGACAATTTCTTGAACAATGGCTGGAAGCTTAAGGTCGTCAAACGTTCGAATCGAAGCGGGAATGTTACGAAGTACTGCTGCAACCGCTCCACGTTGTTGAAAAACATTCATTCGAACTCGACCAACACCTTCTACGCCAAATGACATATCCAATTCGTTGTCTTTTTCAAATTTTTCTTTTTGTTCGTCGGTAAGAATACTATAAATAAGTTGTTGTGTTGTTTCCGGACGCAATTTTTCATATTCCGTCGGCGTCATCACGCCATCAATTCGAAGCATCGGCGGAGCGCCCGCAGTGATATGCAAATCCGAAGCACCCTTCTCAAACATTAATCGTAATAATGTATCAATATTAACCATAATATATCTTTTCTCCCCTATTTCTTTTATTCTGATTCATCTTCATGAGCAACCCTTAAAAGCTCTTCAACTGTAGTCATCCCTTTTAAAACTTTTTGAATACCACATTCACGCAAGGTTTGCATGCCTGCTTTTCGAGCAATCATTTTCAAATCCGCAGTAGATTTTTTTTGGATAACCCCCTTTTTGAATTCCTCATTTAAAGGCAATAATTCATGAATAGCAAGTCGACCACGATACCCGGTGCTGGAACAATTCGAACATCCCTCGCCTTTGTATAAAATTTGGGGTTGACTGCCTGAGGCTAAGCCTAAATCTTGAATTAATTCATGCGAGGCTTCATACGGCTTTTTACATTCCGAACAAATTTTTCGAATCAAGCGTTGCGCGACCACGCAATGCACCGTAGAGGTAATCAAAAATGGCTCCACCCCCATGTTGGTCATGCGCGTTACGGCTCCTGGAGCATCATTGGTATGCAGGGTCGAAAAAACCAAG